>NZ_JBITWR010000017.1:0-192107 GCF_044544025.1 Streptomyces sp. NPDC055243 | reverse complement strand
GGGGCGGGCGGCCACCCCGCGGGGGCCCCCCCCGGGGGGGCCCCCCCGGGGGGGGGGCCCCCCGGGGCCCCCCGGGGGGGGGGGGGGGCCCCACGGCCTGCCGGGCGAGGCGAGCTCCGGCGGCGCGCGGAAACTCACGCGGCCGCCGATGCCCCGCTTCCGCCGACCCGCTTCCGCCTACAGGCCCACGTCCCTGCTGCGGAAGTCCTCCAGTGACTCGCGCCGCACCAGGAGCCGCGCGCGCCCGTCGGCGACGGCCACCACCGGCGGGCGCCCGACGAGGTTGTAGCCGGACGCCATGGACAGGTGGTAGGCACCGGCCACCGGCACGCCCAGGAGGTCTCCCGGCCGTACGTCGCCCGGCAGTTCGATGTCCGAGGCGAGCACGTCGCCCGCCTCGCAGTGCCGCCCGACGACGGTCACCGGCGCGGACGCGGCCGTGGAGTGCCGGCCGATCAGACGCGGCACGTACCGCACGCCGTACAGCGCGGGCCGCGGGTTGTCGCTCATCCCGCCGTCCACGGCGACGAAGGTGCGTCCGCCGGTGCGCTTGACGGCGAGCACGCGGTAGAGGGCCACTCCGGCGGGGCCCGCGATGGCGCGCCCCGGCTCGATCAGCAGCTTGGGCACGGTGAGCCCGGCCGCCGCGCAGCTCTCGATCAGTTCGGCGCGCACCCGGCGGGCGAGCGTGGTGATGTCGAGGGCTGCCTCGCCGGGGCGGTAGGCGATGCCGTGGCCGCCGCCGAGGTCCAGCTCGGGCAGCGTGATGCCGTGCTGGTCCTTGACGCGGGCCATCAGGCCGACCAGCCGGCGGACGGCGGCGAGGAACGGCTTGTCGGTGGTGATCTGCGAGCCCAAGTGGCAGTGCAGGCCCGTCAGTTCGAGGCCGGGCTGGCCGATGATGCGGGCGATGGCGTGCTGCGCGGAGCCGTCGGTGATCGACAGGCCGAACTTCTGGTCGTCGGTCCCGGTACGGATCTTGGCGTGGCCGCCGGCCGCGATGCCCGGCACCACCCGGACCATCACCTTCTGGCGGCTGCCCGGCGGCACGGCGGCGGCGAGCCGGGCGATCTCGGACGCGCTGTCGATGACGATGCGCCCGACGCCGAGCCGCAGCGCGGCCTCCAGGTCGTGCGGGCTCTTGGCGTTGCCGTGCAGCACGATGCGCTCGGCGGGGAAGCCCGTGGTGACGGCGAGCTCCAGCTCCCCGGCGGAACAGACGTCGAGGCCGAGCCCCTCTTCCGCCACCCAGTGGGCCATCGCGCGGCACAGGAACGCCTTGGCGGCGTAGTGCACTTCGGCGTCGGGGAAGGCGTGCAGGTAGGTGCGGCAGCGGGTCCGTACGTCGCCTTCGTCGAGGAGGTAGGCCGGGGTGCCGAAGCGTTCGGCGATCTCGGTGAGCGGTACGCCGCCGACGGCGAGGTCGCCGTGGGCGAGACGCCCGGTGGACGCGGGCCAGACGGACAGGTCGTCGTCGGCGGTGGCGCTCGGGGTCACGGGTTCGTGCAGGGTGGTCATGGGCAGGTTTCTCTCTTCGCCTCGTCCTGGGTCCTGGGTCCTGGGTCCTGGTCCGGGTCCTGTTCCGGAGCCCTTCTCCTGGGCCTGGTCCTCAGCCGATCCAGGTGGTCAGGGCGCCGACCAGCGCGGCGGCCCCGGTCACGCGCAGGGCGCCGACGGCCTGCGGGTCCCACTCGCGCCAGGCGCGGGTGCGCCGCTCGGGAGCGGCGACGGCGTGCGCGGCCAGCCGCGGGTCGACGGTGACCTCGCGGACGCCCAGCGGCTCGGTGAGCGCCCGCAGCGCGGGCTCGGAGAGCCTGATCCAGGCCTGCCGGCCGCCGAGGGCCGCGCTCAGGCGCTGCGGAGTGGTGAAGGCGACGGCGGTACGGCCGCCGACGGGCGTGCGGAACAGGCGGGCCACACAGCCCGCGGGTCCCGGCCGGACGGGGACGAAGAGCGGTCCGGCCGGGCCGGGTTCGGAGGGCTCGGGGTCCTCGGCGCACTGGAGCTCTGACATGGGGGTTCCTCCTTGAGGATCCTGTTCGCTGAACGGTGGCCCCCGGGGCCGGGCGGGAACCCGGAGGCCTGTGCCGACGCTATGCCCGGCACCGGGCGCCACCCGACCCTCCATGACGCGACGTTGACGTCCACACGGTCCTCGTTGACGAGGGCTTGACGGAGGGCCGCGCGGGGCCGATCCGGGGCTCCCTCGCCCTCTTGAGGCCCGGCCCGCCCGCTTGAGGCCCGGCCCGCCCGCCAGTTGGACGGAGGGCGCGAACGGCTTCTCGCGCCGTGCCGACCGGCCGCCTCCTACGGCGGCGCCGGTCCCGCACGCTGTTCGTCCGACGGTGCGCTGACACCCCGGTGGCGCGCCGCCGCGCCCGGCCACGGAGATCGCCGACAGCGCATACTACGAGCGCGACAAGTGCGTCGAACCGACCGTGGGCGCCACGGAGGACCGCACCGTCGAACGTCTCGACCAGCCCGCCGACCTGCCCGCCGGCCCACGGCTACCGCATTTCAGGCACTCCCCGCTCGATGCTCGATTCCCAAGGCACTCCCCGTTCGATCCCCACCGCCCAGGAGGACCGTTCCGTGATCCAGCTCCCGCCCCGCCAACTGCCCGCGCTCGCCCGCTGGTTCCCCGCCGGGTCGCCCGGTGTCGCCGCCCTGCCCGAGCACGCCTTGACCAGCGGCGTGGGCACCTGGTGGGCGGACCAGGTGCCGAGCCCGCGGGTCGTGGCCGTCAGTTGTGCGGGGCACGTGCTGCTGCGCGGCGAGCCGGGCGCCGTGGCTCCCGCGGAGCTCGCCCCCTTCGCCCGCAGCCACGTCGGGGCCACGGGGCGTTTCCTGCCGCTGCTGGGCGCCGCGTTCGACCGTGTCGTGCCCGTCGAGCGCATGCTCTACGTCCACAGCGAACCCGTCTCCGCGCCCCGTCCGCCGCACGGCGTGACGGTGCGCCGCCTGGTCGGCGCCGACGGCCCGGCCCTCGCGGCGTTCACCGGGAGCGCGGCGGACTCCGCCTGGATCCACGCCAGCTGGGGCGGCCCCGAGGGGCTCGCCGCCTCCGGCCACGCCTGGGCCGCCGTCGACCGGCACGGACGTATCGCCGCCGTCGCCTGCGGATACTTCACCGGGGACACGTACGAGGACGTCGCCGTCATCACCGCGCCCGAGCACCGCCGCGAGCGCCTCGCACTGGCCTGCGTCACCGCCCTGTGCGAGGACATCGCCGCCCGCGGACGCACCGCGAGCTGGTCCTGCGCGCGCGACAACCGGCCCAGCCGCCTGCTGGCCTGGACCGCGGGGTTCCGGCTCCATCGCGAGTACGTCCAGTACGCCACCGGCAGCCCGTCCGCGCGCCCTGACGCCCGGCCGTCGAGCGACCGTCAGGCGTCCGTAAAGGTCCCCGCGGGCCGCGTCAGTGACGCATCAAGGATCGGCGCGGCGCCGGTCCCGCCCCTTCAGGGTGCCTAGCGTCCTCTCATGGCCCGACACATGACGCGCCCCGCACGGCGCACCCCCGGCGTCCGTACGACGTCCCTGCTCCCGGAACGCCCCGCACGGACGCACGGCCCGCAGACGCACGATCCCTGGACGCGCGACCGCACCTGGGCCGGGGACGCGCGCTCCGCCGCCGCCTGCGCCGCACTCCTGTTCGGACTGCTGCTCGCGCTGGACGCGGCGGCCGGCCGGCTCACTCCCTGGCGCGCGCTGCTCTGGCTGGGGCTGGGCGTCCTGCTGTTCGCCGCGCTGACGCCGCCGCGGGTGGCGGCGCACGGCACGACGCTCGTCTCGCGCGGCCCGCTCCGCGTCCGCTCGGTGCGCCTTGATCACCTGGTGGCGGTGCGCCGCTCCGACGGCATCTCGCCGCGGCTGATCCTGCGGGACACGGCCGGCGGCGAGGTCGTGCTCGACCCCGAGGTGCTCGTCGTCAATCCGGCGCTCTGGCACCTCGTGTCCGACGGCGCCCGCGCGTCCCTCGCACGCGGCTCGCTGCTGTGCGGGGCGACCGCACTGCGCCGACTCTCGGACCGTATCGACCGGGAGACGGCCGAGGGGGTCTTCCGGGCCTCTGGCCTGGAGTGACTCCGGATCGGGCACGGAGGGGCCCGGCCCCCGCCCCGCCGTAGCCGCCCGCTCGTTCGAGATCAAGAGCGACCGGAAGAGGCCAAGGTCACAGCCCTACACGGCACCGAGTGCCAGGGGTTCCGCCCTAGCATCATGCCCATGACGGTCCTGCCTGACGACGGGCTTTCCCTGGCCGCCGAGTTCCCTGATGCGACCCATGAGCAGTGGCAGCGCCTGGTGGAAGGCGTGCTGCGCAAATCGGGTAAGGACGTATCGGGGTCGGCCGCCGAGGATGCGCTCTCCACCGCACTCGAGGACGGGCTCAGCACCCGCCCCCTGTACACCGCCCGGGAAACCGCGCCTGACGCCGGATATCCGGGCTTCGCCCCCTTTGTGAGGGGCGGCACCGCCGCGGGCAGTGCCGCGGCCGGCTGGGACGTACGCCAGCGGCATGCGACCACGGACCCCGCCGGCACGAACGAGACCGTGCTCGCGGACCTGGAGAACGGCGTCACCTCGCTGTGGCTCGGCGTGGGCCCCGGCGCGCTCCCGGTGTCCGGCATCGAGCGCGCCCTGGACGGCGTCTTCCTCGACCTTGCGCCCATCGCCCTGGACGCGGGCGGCGAAGTCGGGCCCGCGGCGCGCGAGTTGTTCCGCCTCTACGAGGAGCGGGGCATCCCGAAGGACACGGCCCACGGCACCCTCGGCGCCGACCCGCTGGGCCACGAGGCCCGCACCGGCGAGCGGCTCGACCCGGCCGCCGCGATCGAACTGGCCCGGCTGTGCGGGCAGGAGTACCCCAACCTCCGCGCGCTGGCCGTCGACGCCCTGCCCTACCACGAGGCGGGTGGCTCGGCCGGGCAGGAGCTCGGTGCATCGCTCGCCACGGCGGTCGCCTACCTGCGCGAGCTGACCGAGGCCGGGCTCACGGTCGAAGCGGCCTGCGCCCAGATCGAGTTCCGGTACGCGGCCACCGCCGACCAGTTCCTGACCATCGCCAAGCTGCGCGCGGCGCGGCGGCTGTGGGCCCGCGTGGCCGAGGTCTGCGGCGCCCCGGACGCGGGCGCGCAGCGCCAGCACGCCGTGACCTCGCCGGTGATGATGTCGCGGCGCGACCCGTGGGTGAACATGCTGCGCACGACGGTGGCCTGCCTCGGCGCGGGCGTCGGCGGCGCCGACTCCGTGACCGTCCTGCCCTTCGACCACTCGCTCGGCCTGCCGGACGCGTTCGCGCGCCGCATCGCCCGCAACACCTCGACGATCCTGATCGAGGAGTCGCACCTCGCCCGGGTGATCGACCCGGCGGGCGGCTCCTGGTACGTGGAGCGCCTCACGGACGAACTGGCCCACGCGGGCTGGGAGTTCTTCCAGGAGATCGAGCGCGCGGGCGGCCAGGCGGCGGCCCTGCGCTCCGGTCTGATCGGTGAGCGTCTCGCCGCCACCTGGGCCGAGCGCAGCCAGAAGCTGGCCAAGCGGCGTGAACCGATCACCGGTGTCAGCGAGTTCCCGAACCTGACGGAGCGTCCGGTCGAGCGCGTGGCCCCGCCCGCCGAGGTATCGGGCGGCCTGCCGCGCGTGCGCCGCGACGAGGCGTACGAGATCCTGCGCTCCCGCTCGGACGCCCACCTCGCGTCGGCGGGCACCCGCCCCCGGGTGTTCCTCGCCGCGCTCGGCCCCGCCGCCGCGCACACCGCGCGGGCCTCCTTCGCCTCGAACCTCTTCCAGGCGGGCGGCATCGAGGCCGTGCACGACCCGGTGTCGGTGGACGCGACGACGGCCGCCGACGCGTTCACGGCCAGCGGCGCCACGGTGGCATGCCTCTGCTCCAGCGACGCCCTCTACGAGGAGCAGGCCGAAGCGGTCGCCGAAGCGCTCAAGTCGGCGGGCGCGCAACGGGTGTTCCTCGCGGGACGGCCCGCCGAGTACACAGCTGTCGACGCGTACGTCTTCGCGGGCTGCGACGCGGTGTCCGTGCTCTCCTCCACCCTCGACCACATGGGAGTGGCGTAATGGCGATCCCCGACTTCTCCGGTGTCGACCTGACGCCGGATGCCCCCTCCGAGGTCTCCAAGGACCAGTGGCGCAGCGCCGTCAAGGAGACCACCGGCAAGGCCGACGACGACCTCCTGTGGGAGACCCCGGAGGGCATCGCGGTCAAGCCGCTGTACACCGGCGCCGACCTGGAGGGCCTCGACTTCCTGGAGACGTACCCCGGTGTGGCGCCGTATCTGCGCGGCCCCTACCCCACGATGTACGTCAACCAGCCCTGGACGATCCGCCAGTACGCGGGGTTCTCCACCGCCGAGGAGTCCAACGCCTTCTACCGCCGCAACCTCGCGGCAGGCCAGAAGGGTCTCTCGGTCGCCTTCGACCTGCCCACCCACCGCGGTTACGACAGCGATCACCCGCGCGTGACGGGCGACGTCGGCATGGCGGGCGTGGCGATCGACTCGATCTACGACATGCGTCAGCTCTTCGACGGCATCCCGCTGGACAAGATGACCGTCTCGATGACGATGAACGGCGCCGTGCTCCCCGTGCTCGCGCTGTACATCGTGGCCGCCGAGGAGCAGGGCGTACCGCCCGAGAAGCTGGCCGGGACCATCCAGAACGACATCCTCAAAGAGTTCATGGTCCGCAACACCTACATCTATCCGCCCAAGCCCTCGATGCGGATCATCTCCGACATCTTCGCGTACACCTCGCAGAAGATGCCGCGCTACAACTCCATCTCCATCTCCGGCTATCACATCCAAGAGGCGGGCGCGACGGCCGACCTGGAGCTGGCGTACACCCTCGCCGACGGTGTGGAGTACCTGCGGGCGGGTCAGGAAGCGGGCCTGGACGTCGACGCGTTCGCGCCGCGGCTCTCCTTCTTCTGGGCCATCGGCATGAACTTCTTCATGGAGGTCGCCAAGCTGCGCGCGGCGCGCCTGCTGTGGGCGAGGCTCGTCAAGCAGTTCGACCCGAAGAACGCCAAGTCGCTCTCCCTGCGCACCCATTCGCAGACCTCGGGCTGGTCGCTGACCGCGCAGGACGTGTTCAACAACGTCACGCGTACGTGCGTCGAGGCGATGGCGGCCACCCAGGGCCACACCCAGTCGCTGCACACGAACGCCCTGGACGAGGCGCTCGCCCTGCCCACCGACTTCTCCGCGCGCATCGCCCGCAACACCCAGCTGCTCATCCAGCAGGAGTCGGGCACCACGCGGACGATCGACCCGTGGGGCGGCAGCGCGTACGTCGAGAAGCTGACGTACGACCTGGCGCGGCGCGCCTGGCAGCACATCGAGGAGGTCGAGGCGGCGGGCGGCATGGCGCAGGCCATCGACGCGGGCATCCCCAAGCTGCGCGTCGAGGAGGCCGCGGCCCGGACGCAGGCGCGGATCGACTCGGGACGCCAGCCGGTCATCGGCGTCAACAAGTACCGCGTGGAGACCGACGAGCGGATCGACGTCCGCGCGGTCGACAACTCCTCCGTGCGCAACCAGCAGATCGCCAAGCTGAAGCGGCTGCGCGAGGAGCGCGACGAGGCGGCCTGCCAGGACGCGCTGCGGGCGCTGACGGCGGCCGCCGAGCGGGACCCCGGCCCGGGCCTGGAGGGCAATCTCCTCGCGCTCGCGGTCGACGCGGCCCGCGCCAAGGCGACGGTCGGTGAGATCTCCGACGCCCTGGAGGCCTCGTACGGGCGGCACGCGGGGCAGATCCGTACGATCTCCGGTGTGTACCGCACCGAAGCAGGCTCGTCCCCGTCCGTGGAACGCACCCGCACGCTCGTCGGGACCTTCGAGGAGGCCGAGGGGCGCCGACCGCGCATCCTGGTCGCCAAGATGGGCCAGGACGGCCACGACCGCGGCCAGAAGGTCATCGCCACCGCCTTCGCCGACCTGGGCTTCGACGTGGACGTCGGCCCGCTCTTCCAGACCCCGGCGGAGGTCGCGCGCCAGGCGGTCGAGGCGGACGTGCACATCGTCGGCGTCTCGTCGCTCGCCGCCGGGCACCTGACCCTCGTACCGGCGCTGCGTGCGGAGCTGGCCGCCGAGGGCCGCGAGGACATCATGATCGTGGTGGGCGGTGTGATCCCGCCGCAGGACGTGCCGACGCTGCTTGAGATGGGCGCCGCGGCCGTCTTCCCGCCCGGCACGGTGATCCCGGACGCCGCGTACGACCTGGTGAAGCGGCTGGCGGCCGACCTCGGCCACGAGCTGTGAGCATGGCGGCGCCGCGGATCGACATCGACACGTACGTCAAGGGCGTGCTCGACGGGAAGCGCGCGCAGATCGCGCGCGCCATCACGCTCGTCGAGTCGACCCGGCCACAACACCGGGCCCTGGCACAGGAGTTGCTGACCCAGCTCCTCCCCCACAGCGGGCGGGCGCGGCGGATCGGCATCAGCGGAGTGCCGGGCGTGGGCAAGTCGACGTTCATCGACGCGCTCGGCACGATGCTGACCGGCCTGGGGCACCGGGTGGCGGTCCTGGCCGTCGACCCGTCGTCGACCCGGACGGGCGGCTCGATCCTCGGCGACAAGACGCGGATGGAGCGCCTCTCGGTGGACCCGGCGGCGTTCGTGCGCCCTTCTCCCACGGCGGGGACGCTCGGCGGGGTCGCGAAGGCGACGCGCGAGTCGATCGTGGTGATGGAGGCGGCGGGCTACGACGTGGTGCTCGTGGAGACGGTGGGCGTGGGCCAGTCGGAGACGGCGGTCGCGAACATGGTCGACTCGTTCCTGCTGCTCAGCCTGGCCCGCACCGGTGACCAGTTGCAGGGCATCAAGAAGGGCGTACTGGAACTGGCGGACGTCCTGGCCATCAACAAGGCGGACGGCCCGCACGAACGCGACGCGCGTTCGGCGGCGCGTGAACTGGCGGGCGCTCTGCGGCTCATGCACCCATCGGACGCCGCGTGGACGCCGCCGGTGCTCAGTTGCAGCGCGCGGGAGTCCAGCGGCCTCGACGAGGTCTGGGACCGCCTGGAACAGCACCGCACGCTTCTGGACTCCACGGGCCGCCTGGCCGCCAAGCGGCGCGACCAGCAGGTCGACTGGACGTGGACGATGGTGCGGGACGAACTCCTGGACCGGTTGCGGGGGCATGGGGCGGTGCGGGAGCTGGCACCGGGGCTCGAACAGCGGGTGCGCGAGGGCACGTTGACGGCGACGATGGCTGCCGAGCGCATTCTGGAGGCGTTTCAGGGGGACGGGGGGTCCGGGGCCGGGAGCCCTGGAGCCGGGGCCGAATAGGGCAGTCGGTGCGACCGGGTGCCTCGGTTCCGGCACCGACGTCCGAAACCCCTTACGAAAGTAGGGGGTTGCCCCGCACCTTCGTCAGTGCCGGGCGGCTTCCGCGGTTCATACGCTCCTCAGCATGAACAGAATCCGCACACGGCGCAGCGCCGTCACCGCCCTGTTGACCCTCTCCCTCCTCACCCCGACCGTCGCGGCCTGCGCCGAGAACGGCGGCTCCGCGCCGGCGCGCCGCGCTTCCCCGCCGGCTACGGAAGCCGCGCTCTCCCTTCCCCGCCCCACCGGGTCCTACGGCGTCGGACGGAACACCCTCCACCTCGTGGACGACACCCGCCGTGACCCGTGGGTGCCCTCGGCGGGGTCCCGGGAGCTGATGGTGTCCGTCTTCCATCCCACCCGGCACGGCGGCGGCGACGGCGACCGGGACGGCGACCGCGCCCCGTACCTGGCGGCCGAGGAGGCGGAACTGCTCCTGAAGGGGCTGAAACTGGACGAACTGTACGAGGCCGGGCAGCTGACCTCCGTCCGCACGAACGCCCGCACCGGCGCGCGCCCCGCGGGAGGCAGGCACCCGCTCGTCGTCCTCTCCCCGGGCTTCTCGCTGCACCGCGCCACCCTCAGCAACCTCGCGGAGAACCTGGCCTCCCACGGTTACGTCGTCGCTCTCGTGGACCACGCCTACGAGTCCTTCGGCACGCGATTCCCGGGCAAGGGGGATTCCTCGCGGGTCCGCACCTGTGTCGCGTGCGAGAAGGTCGAGCAGGCACCCGGCGGTGACGCCGGGGGGAAGAAGGTGCTGACCGAGGCCGCGCGGAACCGGGCGGCGGACATCTCGTTCGTCGTGGACGAGCTGACCGAGCCGTCCCGCACCGCCGACGGGCGGCGCCCCGACTACGCGGCGCTCATCGACACCCGGCGGATCGGGGCCGCAGGCCACTCGCTCGGCGGGAACGCGGCGGCCGTGGCCGCCGGCACGGACCGCCGCATCCGCGCCGCCGCCAACCTGGACGGCTCCTTCTTCGCCCCGGTCCCGGCCGCGGGCACCGGCCGCCCCGTGCTCATGCTCGGCACCCGCAAGGACCACGCCCCCTCCACCGATGACGCCTCGTGGCCGCGCCAGTGGCACCGTCTGGACGGCTGGAAGCGCTGGCTCACGGTCGCGGACTCCGGGCACCTGACGTTCACCGATCTGCCGGTCCTCGGCGGCCAGCTCGGCAGGACCGATCCGTCGGCCCCGCTCTCCGGCGAGCGCTCGGGGCAGATCACGACGTCCTATGTCACGGCCTTCTTCGACAAGCACCTGAACGACCGGAACCGCCCCTTGCTGGACGGCCCCTCGAAGGCCAACCCGGAGGTCGCCTTCCACTCACCCTGACGGGACGCACCCCGACGGCACGCACCCCGACGGGACCGGAAGGCCCCCGCCGCCGTTCGCCGGTCCCACGACGTAGATTCGATCCGTGCGGGCACAGCCCTTGCGTGCCGGCCGAGCGAATCACCCGTCTTCGAAGGAGCCACCTGCCCCATGTCCCCCGCTGACTCCGCCGAAGCCCCCGTCCTCACCCGCGTCCAAGGCCGTGCGGGGCACATCACCCTCAACCGCCCCCGCGCCATCAACGCCCTCAACCACGCGATGGTGGGCCTGATGGACGAGGCCCTCACGGCATGGGAGCGGGACGACTCCGTCGCCACCGTCGTCCTCACCGGCGCGGGTGCCCGCGGGCTCTGCGCCGGGGGCGACATCCGCTCCATCCACGACGACATCCGCGCGGGCGGCGGCGCGGCGTCCGTGGCCTTCTGGCGTGACGAGTACCGCCTCAACGCCCGCATCGCCCGCTTCCCGAAGCCGTACGTCGCCGTCATGGACGGCATCGTGATGGGCGGCGGGGTCGGCGTCTCGGCGCACGGCAGCGTGCGGATCGTCACCGAGCGCTCCCGGATCGCCATGCCGGAGACCGGGATCGGCTTCGTGCCGGACGTCGGCGGTACGTATCTGCTGACGCGCACGCCCGGCGAACTGGGCACCCATCTGGCGCTGACCGGCTCGGCGGTGGGCGCGGGCGACGCGCTGCTGTGCGGCCTCGCCGACCACTACGTGCCGTCGGAGCGGCTGGCGGAGTTCACCGCCGCGCTGGCCGACACCGAGGTGGGCGAGGCGGTCGCCGCGTACGCCACCACCGCGCCCGACGGCGAACTCGCCGCCCAGCGCGCGTGGATCGACGCCTGCTACGCCGCCGACTCCGTGGAGGAGATCGTCGACCGGCTGTACAACTCCGGCGAACGGGCGGCGAAGGAGACGGCCGAGACCATCCTCGGCAAGTCGCCGACCTCCCTGAAGGTCACGCTCGCCTCGCTGCGCCGGGCCCGTGCGCTCGCCTCCCTGGAGGAGGTGCTCGACCAGGAGTACCGCGTATCGGCCACCGCGATCACCGCGCCGGACATGGTCGAGGGCATCCGCGCCCAGGTCGTCGACAAGGACCGCGATCCGCACTGGTCCCCCGCCGAGCTCACTCAGGTGACCGACGCGGAGGTGGCACGCCACTTCGCGCCGCGCGAGGGCGACGAGCTCGGCCTCGCCCCGGAGGCTGCCCCGCGATGCCCCTGATCCAGACGCCCCGCCTCGTCCTGCGGCGCTGGCGCGAGTCGGACGTCGCCCCCATGGCCGTCATCAACGCGGACCCCGAGGTGATGCGGTGGATCGGCGACGGCTCCGTCCACGACGGGGAGGAGCAGACCCGCTCCACCATGGCCATGTGGGAGCGCGGATGGGAGACCGAGGGCTTCGGGCTGTTCGCGGTGGAGGTCCGCGCCACCGGTGAACTCGCCGGGTTCACCGGGCTCTCCGTGCCGCACTACCTGCCCGAGGTGCTGCCCGCGGTGGAGATCGGCTGGCGGCTCGGGCGCCCCTTCTGGGGGCGGGGTCTCGCCACCGAGGCGGCACGCGCCGCCCTCGACTTCGGCTTCGCCGACCGGGGCCTGGAGCGGATCGTCAGCGTCGCCCAGGTGGGCAACGTCGCCTCGGAACGGATCATGAACAAGCTCGGCATGCGCGTGGAGCGCGCCACCCTCGATCCCTACTGCGGGCGCGCCGTCCGCGTCCACGCCCTGAACGCCCCCGGCCCGCCGGACGTCACGGTGGATCGATCTCCGTGACGACGGCGAGCAGCTGGAACGGCAGCTCCTTGTCCCACTGGGAGACGCCGAGGGCGATCCACCGTCCGTCGACCCGCCACAGATGAAGGTCCGGCACCGAGGAGCTCAGCGAGCTCCACGGCTCCGGTATCTCCTCGCCCACGTCGTCGTACCCGTCGCCCTGGGCCCGCTCGAAGACGCTCGCCAGGCTGAACATCTGGGGCGCTCCCCAGCGCTCGGCGAGCAGGACCGTCAGGCCGTCGCGCTCGGCGTCGTACTGATCCGATGTCGCCTCCCACCGCGTGCCGTCGTCCTCCCAGAAGTCGCCGCTCGTCAGTAACTCGGCGATGTGATAGCCGGGACCGCCGACGCCGGAGGGCGACCTGCCGCGCTCCGCGGGGAACCCCCGTGAGCGCAGCAGGTCGATCGTGGCGAGATGCTCTGCGCTACTCATGACACCCAGTAAACCGGCCGCCACTGACAACTGGCCCGCCGTCAGGCCCCCGCCGTCACCATCCGGACACCTGCCTCACGGCACCCCCTCAGAGCACCCCCTCGCGACACTCCCGCGAAGCCTCACGCGTCGCGCCGCCGCACCGCCCACCAGCCCGCGAGCAGCGCGGCCGCCGCCCACGCGGCCGTGACGGCAAGTCCCGTCCAGGGGCCGAGAGTTCCCGTCGGGTTCTCGTGCAGCACCTGCTGCCCCGCCCGGTCCGGCAGGAAGCCCGCGACGCCGCTCGCGACGTCCCCGACCACGAAGGAGACGATGAGCGTGAACGGGATGAGGATGCTCAGGACGGCGACCCCGCTGCGCAGCAGCATGGTCAGGCCCGCGGCGAGCAGCGCCATGAGCGCGAGGTAGATGCCCCCGCCGACGCACGCGCGGACGGCGCCGTCATGGCCGAGGCCGATGGCGTACTCCCCCAGGAAGGCCTGCCCGGCCAGGAAGCCCGCGAAGCTGGTGACGAGCCCCACGCCCAGGGCGAGCGCGCCGACCACCGCGACCTTGGACCCGTAGAAGAGCCCTCTGCGCGGCACCGCGGAGAGCGAGATCCGCAGCGCGCCGTTCAGGTACTCGCAGGACATCGCCGTCGTACCGAAGCTGATGGCGGCGATCTGGCCGAAGTTGAGTGCGTAGAAGGCGCCGAAGAGTGGTTCGTAGTCGGCGTTGTCGGCCTCGGCCGTGCCGACCGCGGCGAACGCGAGCACGGTAATGGCGAGGGTGGCGGCGAAGACGGCGATCAGCGAACCGAGGCTGGCGCGCACCGACTTGATCTTGATCCACTCCGAGTGGAGCACGGCGGTCGTCGACATGGTCAGGCCTCCTGGCGGGACATCGGGGTGGCGGCGGCGAACTCGGTGTCGTCGGCCGTGAGCGCGAGGTAGGCCTGCTCCAAGGAGGCCTGCTCGTCGGAGAGTTCGAGGAGGGGGATGCCGTGACCGGCGGCGATGGACCCGATCTCCTCGGCCCGCGCGCCGTCCACCGTCCAGCGGCCGTCGTCCCCCGCGGCCATCACGTACCCCTTGTCCGTCAGGAGGCCCCGCAGCCGGTCGGCCGAAGGGGTGCGCAGCCGCACCCGGGGGCTGCTGTGCGCGGCGATGAAGTCCGCCATGGAGGTGTCCGCGAGCAGCCTGCCCCGGCCCAGGACCACCAGGTGGTCGGCGAACGTGGCGGTCTCGTTCATGAGGTGGCTGGACACCAGGACGGTGCGGCCCTCGCGGGCGAGGCGCCGCAGCAACTCGCGGATCCAGATGATGCCTTCGGGGTCGAGGCCGTTGGACGGCTCGTCCAGCATGACGACGGGCGGGTCGCCGAGCAGCGCCGCCGCGATGCCCAGGCGCTGGCGCATGCCGAGCGAGAACGTCTTGATCCTGCGCCCCGCCACGGAGGCGAGCCCGGCTTCTTCGAGGACCTCGTCCACGCGGCGCACGGGGATGCGATTGCTGACGGCGAGGGCGAGGAGGTGGTTGCGTGCGGTACGCGATCCGTGCGCGGCCTGGGCGTCGAGGAGGGCTCCCACGTGACGCAGGGGCTCGTCGACGGCCGCATAGGGGCGGCCGCCCACCGTGGCGGTGCCCGAAGTGGGCCGGTCGAGGCCGAGGACGAGGCGCATGGTGGTGGACTTGCCGGCGCCGTTGGGGCCGAGGAACCCGGTGACCTTCCCCGGGCGGACGGTGAAGGTCAGTCCGTCCACCGCGCGGGTGGTGCCGTACTCCTTGGTGAGGTCTTGGACGTCGATGCTGGTCATGGGCCAAGACTCGCGGTCTCCCGTGCGGTGGGTCTTCCCCCGCCCGGGGAGTTCCTCTCCCCCGCGCGGGGGAGCCGTGCGGCCCGGCCCGCTGGCACGATGGCGTGATGCCCCGCTTCCTCAAGCCGCTCACGCAGGCGGTGACCTACACGCGCTGGCTGCACGTGCTCATCGGCTCGGTCATCCCCTTGACGGCCGCGTTCGTCACGCCGGGCCTGAGCAGTCCATCGGCCGGCGACTGGATCCTGATCGCGCTCCAGCCGATCCCGCTGGTGGTGGCGGCCGCTCTGCTGCTGCCGTCGCTGCGTCGGGCGGAGGGGCTCCAGGCCCGTTTGATGCTGTTCCCGGGGCAGCACGCGCGCGTGCGGGGCGACGGCGAGGATTCCGGTATCTCCGTGGCTCCCTCCGCTTCGTGGCGCGACCGGAAGAGGACCGCGCTGTGGGCCGTGCTGCGTCTGGAGGCCGGTTGCGCGGCGGCCTTCGTCACGGTGCAGCTCCTGGGGATGACGCTGGCCCTGCTGGGGTCGACCGCCGAACCCGGCGACGCGTCCGGTCTGTTCGTCCCGCTGCCGGACCAGAACCCCCTCAACGCACTGTTCGTGCCCATCCCGCTCGCGGTGCTCCTAGGGGTCATGGTGGTCGGGGGCCGCCTGATGACCTCGGCCGCCCGGCAGTTGCTCGGCCCCTCGCCCAAGGAGCGCCTCGCGGCCCTGGAGGAGCGCACCGAGCAGCTCCTGGAACGCACCCGCATCGCGCGCGAACTGCACGACTCCATCGGGCACGCGCTGACCGTCGCCGTCGTGCAGGCGGGCGCCGCGCGGGCCGCCGCCGACCCGGAGTTCACCGACCGCGCGCTGGGCGCGATCGAGGAGACCGGCAGGGCCGCGCTCGAAGACCTGGAGCGGGTGCTGCGGGTGCTGCGTGAGGACGAGCGGCCCGCGAGCCGAGGGCCCACGCTCGCCGACGCCGACCGGCTCCTGGACTCCGCGCGCGCGTCGGGGGCGAAGGTCGACACCGAGGTGACGGGCCCCCTGGAGAGCGTCCCGGGCCCGGTGTCACGCGAGGGCTACCGCATCCTCCAGGAGTCGCTGACCAACGTGCTGCGCCACTGCGGACCGGTTCCGGTACGGGTGCGGATCGCGGTCGGCGACGGGGTCCTGGGCATGGAGGTGCGCAACCCGCTGCCCCAGGGGACACCGCCGACCGGCCGTGGCGGCAGCGGTCTTCGCGGCATCCGCGAACGGGCCACGCTGCTCGGCGGCCGGGCCACCACGGGCCCCGGCGAGGGCGACTGGCAGGTGCACGTCGAGCTTCCCCTGGCGTGACCTAGGCTGGCCGGATGCCGGTCACTGTCCTGCTCGTCGACGACGAACCCCTCGTACGCGCGGGGCTGCGCGCCGTCCTGGAGGCGCAGCCCGACATCGAGGTGGTCGGCCAGGCGGCCGACGGCGCCGCTGTCATTCCGCTGGTGCGCCAACTGCGGCCCGACGTGGTCGCCATGGACGTCCGCATGCCGCTGCTCGACGGCATCGAGGCCACGCGCGCGGTCCTGCGCACGGTGCAGGACCCGCCGAAGATCCTCGTGGTGACGACCTTCGAGAACGACGAGTACGTGTACGAGGCGCTGCGCGCGGGTGCCGACGGTTTCCTGCTCAAGCGCGCCCGTCCCGCGGAGATCGTCAACGCCGTCCGCCTCGTCGCGGAGGGCGAGTCGCTGCTGTTCCCCGCGGCGGTGCGGCAACTGGCGTGCGCGTACGGGCAGCGGCCCGGCAACGCGCAGGCCAGGGCGGCCCTGGACCGGGCCGCGCTCACCGAGCGCGAGGCGGACGTGCTGCGCCTGATGGCGCGCGGCCTGTCGAACGCGGAGATCGCCGCCGAGCTGGTCGTGGGCGCCGAGACAGTCAAGTCGCACGTGAGTTCCGTGCTGGCGAAACTGGGGGCGCGCGACCGGACGCAGGCGGTCATCGCCGCGTACGAGTCCGGTTTCGTCGCACCGGGGTGAGCGTCCTCTAGGCGGTACCGCCTCGGACGATCGTCGGGAGCGGGCCGCCCTCGGGGTCGCGCCGCATCTCCCCGCCTTCCTGGCCCTCTTCCACGACGCGGGCCAGTTCCGTGCCGTTCTCCGACCGGGCGAACTGGGCGACGTGGTCGCCGTTGTCCAGCGAGCGCGGCAGCCTCGGTCCGACCACGAGCGTGTTGAAGCGGTTCTCCGGCGGCAGGTTCATGCGGTCGCCCACGGCGAGGCTGTTGGCGAGGACCACCCAGGCGCCGATCACCTCGACGCAGCGCTCCGCGGCCAGCCGGTCCCAACGGCGGATCGCCCTGCTGATCGGTGAGGAGAGCAGCGGCACGAAGAGGTGGGAGACCCCGAAGGCCCGCAGCGGCGCCTCCCAGTCGGTCGACTGCTTGATGTCCTCACATATCAGGACCGCGACCCGGCCGATGGCGGTTTCCACGACGGTGACGCCCTCTCCGCGCTCCAGGTACTCCGCGGCCCTCTCGTGCTCCGGGCGGCGCGGCAGCTGCCACCTGTCCGCCTGGCCTTTGCCCATGGTGAATCCGTGCACCTTGTCGTGGGTCAGGATCGTCTCCCCGGTGGAGCGGTCCACCAGGACGGCACGGTTCGGCGGCGGGTCGTCCTCGCCCAGCGGACCGGTCCCCAGGAGCACCCACCGCAGCCGGCTGCCTTCGGGTTCTGTGCCGACATGCGTCTTCCAATGGTCGTAGAGCGCGTTCGACAGGGTGCTCTCCGGCATCACTCCGATCTCCGCACCTGATTCGTCCAGATTCTTGACCACGTGATCGATGCGGTCGCGCAGCCGTTCGTCCCGCGTCGACACCTTGTAAAAGGTTGTTCCGTCCACCTGGTGGAAATCGAACTTCAGATCGTCGTAGCTCTCCAGTAATGGTGCAGACCCTATAGGAATCGCTTTCTTCCCGGAGAAATGCGCACCGTTTCGCTGTTTGAATCCGATGTGGCGTACGTTCCTGCAGTCGTCCGCGGTGACCCGATGCACGTTGAAGAAGTCGGGCCTGCCCGTGGGCTGCGCGAGCAATTTCCCGGGCCGCGTGCAGCGGGGCAGCAGCAAACCGGTCGTCGGGCCTTCCGGATCATTGAGCTGATTCTTCTCGTTGTATCGGCGGGCGATCTTGTTCAAGGCGGACGGGCAGCGTGCGCCACTGAACGGATTGACGGCACCGAGCACCTGGTCGAGGCCGGTCAGTGCGGCGAAGATGCCCTTCTCGCCGTGCTGCCCGAATATTTTTTCGACCCGGGCGGTGTCGACCGTGCCATTCGCCGTTGCCTCCTCGCAGATTTCGTCGGCCAGTTGATGCACGAACAGGTCACCGTGCCACTGGTTCGCCGTGAGACCGAGGAAGGGGCGCTCCGGGAGAAGGTCGTAGAGAACGACGAAGAGGTCCGCCGGATCCTTGGGTAAGAGAACACCTTTGATCGAATGGGTGCCACCGCTCGCCGACACACTTCCGTTCATGGTCCCCCCCGAGGCCGTTTCGCGTAACCAGATATTAACGCAAGGAGGCGGCATATTCACCGAGAAACAGAAGAAAGCCGGAGTGGCCGCAAGTACGGATCTTGAAAAGGGCGGAAAAGAATCATGGCGGCCTCACTTGACACTCACTTGACATGGCTCCACGCTGGAAAGGTCCGTCAATTGGGGGAGCCGGAACAGGAGAGTGACATGAGTGACGGAAGGCGCCAGCGATACGATCGGGCAACCGAGATCCAGAGCTTGATGGACGAAATGAAGTCCTCGGAAGAGATATCCGACGGGCTGTTCAGTTCGCTGGGCATGATGGTCACCGACGCCTCGCTCGCGGGCGATGAGGAGGCGCTTGAGGCGGCCCATGAAGGACTCCGCCGCCAGTACGGACGCCAACGTCGACTGCGCGACGGCCAGGGCGACGCGGCGGCGGAGTTGCGCGGCCGCCTGCTGGGCCTCATCGACGTGACGTACTGGGCGCTTCGCCGCCTGCCGTCCGCGCTGCAACTCTCCCTCGACCCGACCAGTCACGCGGCGCGGTTCCTCGTCGAGGTGGCCCGGCAGCCTGGCCAGAGCAACGCCCAGCTCGCCGCTCGACTCGACGTGGACATCACCGAGATCAGCCGGATCGGCCGCAAGATGGTCGATGCCGACGTCGCCTGGAAGCGCCGCGCGTGGCGGCAGAACGCCTGGGACATCACGCCGCGCGGCCAGCACTACCTCGAGGAGTCCGGCCTTCGTCGAAGCGAGCCCGATCCGGCGCCGCTGCCCCGGCCGCAGCTGGGGGACTTCGAGTATTTCGCGGGAGTGAAGGTTCGGCCCGGACGGCTGTCGGGTGTCGTGACCGACGCCCGGGGCACGGCCATCGCACGCGCCCAGCGCGACCTGGAGCCCGTCTGGAACGCCGACGCGGCGGTCACGGTGCTCGCCGCGTTCGTCCACGACCTGCTCGCCGAGGCCCCGGCGACGCGGGCCCCGGCCGATGCCGGCCGGGTCGGACTCGGAGTGGAGATCGGCGGCCATGTCGACGCGGCCCGCGGAACCGTCGTCTACGCCCCGAACTACGCCACCGGTGCGGGCTGGACGGGTTTCTCCCTGGCCGAGCCACTGCGCAGGGCGACCGGGCTGCCGACCGTGCTCGAGAACGATGCCAACGCCCTGGCCCAGCTGGAGGAGACGCTCACCGGACCCGGGACCGGACGCACCGATGCCGCGGTGATCCTCGACCACGGCATCGGTGCGGGCCTGATGCTCAACGGCCGCGTACACCACGGCGCGGCGGGCTCCGCCGGTGAGATCGGCCACGTGGTGGTGCGCTCCGACGGCCCGCTGTGCAGCTGCGGCAACCGCGGCTGCCTGGAGAGCGTCGCGGGCACCGATGCCATCGCCGACGAGATACGCGCCCTGACCGGCCGGACCGCCGAAGGCCTGGACGCGGCCCTGGCCCTGCTGTCGAACGACGAATGCCGCAAGTACGTCGAGGAAGTCCTCGGCAGGACCGGCGAGGCGCTAGGCATCGGCCTCTCGGCTCTGATCAACCTGACGAACCCCGACCGGATCGTGCTCTACGGACCCGCCGGACTCGTCTCGGACGGCGAATTCGAATCGGCGCGGTCGTTCATGACCGCCGTGCACAAGACGGTCCGCAAGCAGGCCTTCTCCACGGCCGGCGACGACGTCACCCTGACGGCCAAGCCCTACCACGACGAGGTCGGCGCCCTGGCCGCCACGGCGGTCGCCATGCGGCGCCTGAGCCGCGATGGCCGATGACCCCACCCCGTCGACCGTGGGAACGCAGTACGCCGGGACGCGGGACATCGTCCTGCTGGCCGGCCTGCTGATCCTCATGGCGTCGACGCTCGGTGTCACGCTCGTCCAGACATGGCCGCCCCCGCCCACTCCCGGAGCGGCCCAGCGGGTGGAGAAGGCGGCACAGGTGCGCGTGCTGTTCTGGTCCCCCGATCTGCTCCGCGAGACAAGGCTGTTCATCGTCGTTGCCGCTGCCGGGGGCCTGGGCGCGGTGATCCACACGCTGCGTTCGCTCTACTGGTACGTGGGCAACCGAGGGCTGCGGCGCAGCTGGGTGCTGATGTATGTCGTCGAGCCGTTCGCCGGGGCGAGTCTGGCCCTCGTCGTGTACTTCGTGCTGCGCGGCGGCCTCACCACCACCATGGCGTCGTCCAGCGACATCAATCCGTACGGCGTGACCGCGCTGGGCGCGCTCGTCGGCATGTTCTCCCGGGAGACCGCGGGCAAACTGCGTGCCGTGTTCGCAACTCTCCTGGCCCCCGCGGAGCAAGGAGCGGACACCATGGCGCCCCGGGAGGGCCCGCGGCGCGGCGCGGGAGACGCACCGCGGTGAGTCACCGCTGACCGGCACTCTGTGTCACAGGTGGGCCCGGCACTCGCAGCGGTGGGCCCCGGCGAGTACGATCCGCCCAACATGCGCACGAGCTGGGAGGACGGACGTTGGGGCGGCTGACCGGCGGGGATCCCTCTCTGCTGCGGCGGATCAACTCCGCGGTGGTGCTGCACGCGCTGCGTGCGGCGGACTTCGCGACACTGACCGAGATCACCCGGGTGACCGGGCTTTCGAGGCCGACCGTCGAAGGCGTGGTCGAGGGGCTCATCGAGGCCGGGCTCGTGGTGGAGACCGCCGCCGAGGAAGGCGCGGCCCGACGCCAGGGACGGCCCGCCCGGAGGTTCCGCTTCCGGGCCGAGGCGGGGCACCTGCTGGGCCTGGAGATCGGCCCGCACCGGGTGGCCGCCGTCCTCTCGGACCTGGACGGCCGGGTGATGGGCACGGTGGCCAGGGACGTGGACGAGACGGCCCCGGCGGACGAACGCATCGAGCGGCTGCGCACGGCGGTCGCCGATCTGCTGCGCCGCGGCCAGATCGCCCGCAGCTCCCTGCGCGCGGTGGGCGTCGGCAGCCCCGGCATCGTGGAGGCGGACGGCACGGTCCGCCTGGGCACCGCGCTGCCCGAGTGGACGGGACTCCCGCTGGGCGAGCGCCTGCGCCGGTCCTTCAAGTGCCCGGTCCTGGTGGAGAACGACGCGAACACGGCGGCCGTGGCCGAGCACTGGAAGGGTGCGGCGACCGAGGTGGACGACATGGTGTTCGTCCTCGCGGGGCTCAGCCCGGGAGCCGGCGCGCTGATCGGCGGGCGGCTGCACCGCGGGTACGGCGGCGCCGCCGGGGAGATCGGCGCCCTGCACCTGCTGGGCCGTGACGTGACCCCCGAGACGCTTCTTTCGACCACGGACGAGCCGCTGCACCCGCTCGACGAGCAGGCGGTGGCGGAGGTGTTCGCCCACGCGCGCGAGGGCGACGAGCGGGCGCGGCAGGCCGTGGAGCGGTTCATCCAGCGCCTGGTGCACGACGTGGCGGCGCTGGTGCTCGCCCTGGACCCCGAACTGGTCGTCGTGGGTGGCTGGGCGGCCGGTCTGGACGGCGTACTGGAGCCGCTGCGCCGGGAGTTGGCCCGCTACTGCCTGCGGCCGCCGCGGGTGGCCCTGTCGGTGCTCGGCGAGGCCGCCGTCGCGACGGGCGCGCTGCGGTTGGCCCTCGACCATGTCGAGGAGCAGCTGTTCGCGGTGGAGGGAACGGTCACGGCGCGCCGCTGAGGCGACGCGCCGTGCACAAGAAGATCGCCGTGCACGAGAAGAGCGGGGTCAGGAAGCCTGGCGCTCCGGGCCGTGGTGGATCTCCACGCCGCCCGCGTCGCCGAACGTGAGGCGGCAGGTGTCGGCGCGGTAGGTCGCCACGGAGACCGCGGCGGTGCGTCCCTCGGCGAGGAAGCGGGTCGTCACGACGAGGACCGGGGCTCCCGGCAGCCGGTCGAGCGCCTTGGCGTCGTCCGCGCGGGCCGAGCCGAGTTCGACGGCGCGGTCCTGTCCTTCAAGGCCCAGACGGTGCAGCTCGCGCAGCACGCCACGCGCGCGTGAGGGTCCGGACGGGGCGTCTATGGCGGAGAGCTCCGGGACGGACGCCGTCGACACGTACAGCAGCTCGGCGGCCACGGGCTGGCCGTGCGAGACGCGCGTACGCCGCACGACGTGCACCTGTTCGTCGGGGTGGACCTCCAGCATGCGGGCCACCTCGGCGGGCGGGACCGCCGGTGCGCAGTCGGCGGGCTGCCAGGCGTCGCCGACCTCGCCCGGCCAGGTGCCTTGTGCGGATCCGACGGCCACACCCATCCGCGGCGGGGCGACGGTCGTGCCGACACCGCGGCGGCGCTGCAGCCTGCCTTCCAGCTCCAGCTGTTCGAGTGCCTGACGGAGCGTGGCGCGGGCCACGCCGAAGCGGGCCGCGAGATCACGTTCGTTGGGCAGGATCTCGCCGACGGTGAACTCGGAGTCGAGTGCCTCGCTGAGCACGGTCTTGAGGTGCCAGTACTTCGGCTCCGGTGCCGTTTCCAGCTGCGTGGTCCCCACCCTGTCCTCCGCAATCGCCGTGTACCGGCGGCTTTTTAGCGCCCTTGTTTATTAAAGGTTCCTGCACTATCTCTGCGACGATAGAGCGGCACCCACCCTTGGTCAAGACCAATCCTCGATCCGTTACAGCCCGCACAGGGACGATGCCACAGAGCATTCACGCGATGTTGGCGTCGGGTCACGTACACGTAGCGAACAAGACAAAACCCCCGCCCTGAGTGGACGGGGGTCTGCCAATTGGCGTCTACGAGGCGAACCCGACCAGCTTGTCCGGGTTGCGGATGATGTAGAAGTTCGCGATCTGCCCGTCGACGACGTCCAGTTGGACGATGGAGTCCGGCTTGCCGTCGACCAGGAGCAGCAGGGAGGCCGCGCCGTTGATCTCCAGGAACCGGGCTTCCACCTCCGCCCCCTCCGGCACGCCCCGCCGGACCGCACCGTCCAGGAAACGGCCCACCTTGTCGGCACTCTCGATGACGCGCAGCGGCCCCCTGGTCTTGCCGCCGCTGTCGCCGACCAGACGTACGTCCGGAGCCAGCAGGGACATCAGGCCGTCCAGGTCGCCACTGGTCGCCGCGGCGAGGAACCGCTCGGTCAGGTTCCGGCGTTCGTCCGGATCCACCGCGTAGCGCGGCCTTCCCTCGTCGACGTGCTTGCGGGCGCGCGCCGCGAGCTGCCGTACCGCCGGCTCGCCGCGGTCCAGCGTGAGGGCGATCTCCGAGAACGGGAACCCGAAGGCCTCCCGCAGCACGAACACCGCGCGCTCCAGGGGCGAGAGGGACTCCAGGACGACCAGGACGGCGATGGACACGGAGTCGGCGAGCACGGCCTGCTCGGCGGTGTCCGGGACGGTCGGCCCGTAGTCGGTGACCAGCGGTTCGGGCAGCCAGGGGCCCACGTAGGACTCGCGCCGCGACTGCACGTGGCGCAGCCGGTCGATGGCGAGCCGCGTGGTGACGCGCACCAAGTAGGCGCGCGGTTCGCGCACTTGCGCCTGGTCGGCCGAGGACCAGCGCAGCCAGGCCTCCTGCACGATGTCCTCCGCGTCGGCCACCCGGCCGAGCATGCGGTAGGCCACGCCCATCAGGACGGGCCGGTGCTCTTCGAAGACGTCGGTCGCGGTGTCGGTTGCCACCTCTCCATCCCAGCCGACGGATTCCCCGGTGTCCAGGCGAAATGAGTGCGGCGCGCCCCACACCGGACCGGCGGCCGTTGCCCCCTCCCCCTTGAACTGGAGGCTACTGAGCGGTAATTGTTGCTGACAAGGTGTCTAAGGTGTCTGAGGAACGTCGCCACGCGGCGGGGACTGGAGCAGCAATGGCCGCAGAGGTGTCCTTCAGCGTCGAGACGTCCGGCGGCCCGCGGACCCTGTCCGTCGCCTACGAACGCGCGGGCGAGGGCGAGCCGCTGCTCCTGCTGCACGGGATCGGCCACCACCGCCAGGCATGGGGCCCGGTGTTCGACATTCTGGCCGCCGAGTACGACGTGATCGCCGTGGACCTGCCCGGATTCGGCGAGTCCCCCGCGCTTCCCGACGAGCTTCCCTACGACATAGCGACGGTGGTGTCCGTGCTCGGCGCGCTGTGCGAGGCGCTGGGGATCGAGCGTCCGCACGTGGCGGGCAACTCGCTGGGCGGTCTGCTCGCCCTGGAGCTCGGCCGCGAGAAGCTCGTGCGCTCGGTCACCGCACTGTCCCCGGCCGGCTTCTGGACGCCCGGGGAGCGGCGGTACGCGTTCAACACCCTGCTCGCGATGCGGCACGGGGCGCGGCTCCTTCCGTTGCCGCTGATCCAGCGGCTCTCGCGGACCGCGGCCGGGCGCGCGGCGCTCACCAGCACCATCTACGCCCGTCCCGGCCGCCGTTCACCCGAGGCCGTCGTCGCCGAGACGCTCGCGCTGCGCGACGCCACGGGGTTCGAGCAGACCCTGGCCGCCGGGCGCGACGTGCTCTTCGCCGACGACGTGCCCGGCATCGCGGTCACCGTCGCGTGGGGCGCACGTGACCGCATCCTGCTGCGCCGCCAGGGGGTGCGCGCCAAGCACGCCGTCCCCGGGGCCCGCCTGGTGCGGCTTCCCGGGTGCGGGCACGTCCCGATGAACGACGATCCGGCGCTGGTCGCGCGCGTGGTCCTGGACACGTGCCGCCGCGAACCGGCCGCCTAGCGCCCCGGAGCCCAGGGCCACCCCGGCGCCGACGAGCGCGCTGCCCACGGCCTGCGGAACGCCGTAGGTGCCGGTGCCGACCAAGGGGGCGGTGAAGGCCGCCGCGACGGGAATGAGCCCGGAGAAGAGGGTGGCGCGCTCGGCGCCGATGCGCTGGATGCCCGAGTACCAGCAGACGAACCCGATGACGGTGACGATCGCCGCCTGCCACAGCAGGGCCGCCGCCTCGGTGGCGTCGGGCACCCGCAGCCAGTTCCCGCCGTCGGCCAGGACCCCGATGACGGCGGACTCGGCGGCGGCGATCCCGCACACCGTGGCGGAGAGCAGCTTCGGGCCGAGCGGCCGCAGCACGGGCACGGCCAGGACGGCGAACCCGACCTCGCCCGCGAGCGCGCCCACGGAGAAGAGGATGCCGACCAGGTCCGTACGGCCCCACCCCTGCACCGTGAAGGCACCGGCGGCCACGATCAACGCCCCGTACATGACCGTCCGTTGCGGCTGCCGCCCCTCAAGGAGCGGCACGATGACCGCCACCACGACCGGGGCGCAGCCTACGAGGACACCCGGTACGGCAGGTTCCGCCGTGCGTTCGGCGGCCAGGATCGCCAGGTTGAAGCCGACCATGCCGACGGCGGCGAGCACCGCGAGCCGCCCCCACTGGCGCCCCGTCAGACGCCGCAGCGGCGCCGTCGCGCCCCGCCCGAGCAGCGGCAGGAGCAGCAGGCAGGCCAGGCCGTAGCGCAGGAACTGGCCGCCCGCGTACGGGTAGTCGCCGAGGAGGCTGTTGGCGGTGAAGGAGCCGCCGACGAGGAGGCAGGCGAGTGCCGCGAGCAGGGATCCATGGGCTCCGCCGGCTCCGCGGGTGGGGTTCGTGTTCATGTCCCTGACGCTAGGAACGGACGCGGACCGGTTTAAGGTCCACTTCCGGGGCCTTTTCGGGGACCACTTCGCCTCGCCCGTCCACCGTCACGCTCAGGAGGCGCACCCGATGACGTCAGGATCGGGGCGGGCACCGGGCACCGCCGCCTGGGAGCTGCTGCTCCCCGCCGCGTCCGCCCCCGCCCGCAGCCGTGGCCGCAGTCTCCAGTCGGCGCTGCGCGACGCGGTCAGGGCCGGGCGGCTCGCGCCGGGGACGCGGCTGCCGTCCAGCCGTGAACTCGCCGCCGATCTGGGCGTCTCGCGGGGGCTCGTCACCGAGGCGTACGAGCAGCTGACGGCCGAGGGCTACCTGCGCAGCGACCGCGGCGCGGGGACCTGGGTGGGCGGGGCGGCCCGGACCGCCGCACGCGGCGCACGCGATCTGGCGCCGCGTCCCGTCCACGCGCGCGTGGACTTCATCGCGGGCACCCCCGATCTGTCCCTGTTCCCGCGCGCCGCGTGGGCGGCCGCGCACCGCGGCGTCCTGGCCGAACTGCCCCATCACGCACTCGGCTACCCCGACCCGCGGGGCCTGCCCCGGCTGCGTACGGCCCTCGCCGAACTGCTCGTACGCCGCAGGGGCGTGGTCGCCGACCCCGAGGGGATCGTCGTCTGCTCCGGAGTGGCGCAGGCCACCGCCCTGGTCGGCTTCGTGCTGCACGCGCGCGGGGTGCGCACGGTCGGCGTCGAGGACCCCGGAAGCCCGCAGCACGGCGAGCTGTTCGCATCGGCGGACGTCGGCACGGTGCCGGTCCCGCTCGACGACGAGGGCATGGTCACCGGCGTACTGAGGGAGCGGGGGCTGCGTGCGGTCCTCACCACGCCCGCCCATCAGTTCCCCCTGGGCATCGGCTACTCGGCACGGCGGCGCACCGAACTCCTGGACTGGGCGCGGTCCGTGGACGGTCTGATCATCGAGGACGACTACGACGGGGACTTCCGCTACGACCGCGCCCCGGTGGGCGCGCTGCAAGGGCTCGACCCGGGGCACGTCGCGTACACGGGCTCGGTCAGCAAGTCGCTCGCTCCGGGGCTTCGCCTGGGGTGGCTGCTGGTGCCGGAGTCGATGACCGACGAGGTCGTCGCCCGCAAGCGCATGATGGACCTGGGCAATCCGGCGCTCGACCAGGCGCTGCTCGCGCGGTTCGTCGAACGCGGGGACTACGACCGCCAGTTGCGCCGCTGCCAGCGTGCCTACCGGGAGCGCAGGGACACGCTGGTCGCGGCGCTCGACGAGCACCTGCCCGGCACGGAGGTCACCGGGATCGCCGCCGGACTGCACGTCATCGCCCGGCTGCCCGAGCACTGCGGGCCGCAGGAGGACTTCCTGCGGCGTACGGCGGCGGCCGGGGTCACCGTCCGGCCGCTGAGCGCCTACGGCAGCGACGACGGCTCGGCGGTGGGCTCCGGGGTGCGCCTCGTCCTCGGCTACGCCCATCTGACGCCCGCCAGGATCACCGAGGGAGTACGGCTGGTCGCCGAGGCCGCCCGGAGCGCCTGATCAGGAGTTGGACCACGCGCGCGTGCAGAGCACCAGGCGGTAGCCGTCCGGGTCCTCGACGGTGACGCCCCACTCGTTCCAGTACGGGTTGGGCGACTGGACGCGGGTGCCGCCGTGCGCTTCGAGGCGTGCCACCAGCTCGTCGGGGACGGGCTCGTCGAGGTAGACGACGAGCAGGTCCTCCTCCGTGGGCCGCGGTCGGACCGGCTTGTCCGCCTCGTGCACGAGTTCGAGATGCCAGGAGGCGTCCGGCCATCCGACCATGAGCAGGTCGTGCTCGCCGGGCGCGCCGCCGCCCTCCGACCGCCATACGACGTCCAGGCCGAGGCCCGTCACCCAGAAGCGCTCCGCCGCGGCGAGATCGCGGGACGGACGGGCGATGCGGATGTGGCTCTGACCGTTGACCGGCATGGGACTCCCCCTTCGGACGCGGCGCGCTCGGCCGCGCACCCCTGTCTCCCGAGCGTAGCCAGCGAACGATCTTCGGACATCGGCCGTCCGGCCTCGGGCGCACGGCGGGTGTGCCGCGACTGGGGACCTGCGACCGGAGATGTAGGAGACGGCACGGGCGACATACCGTTCGCACACCGGTTCCCTTGTACCCATGGGCAGTTGTTCACTTGGGGTTTGTGTGTGCGCCGCCGCGCACCACTAGTTGTGGCCCTGCACACTGGTCGGACCTGTCACTGGAGGCGCATTCATGTCACACCCTGAGCCGAGCCCGTCCCCTCGCCGCCGCAGTGTGCTGCGCGGTTCGCTCGCCGTGCCTGCGGCACTGGCCGTGCCGTCTCTCGCCGGGGCCGCTCCGGCGTTCGCCCGGTCCGGGCGTCCGCGGGCCGAGTGGGGTGTGCAGGCCGGTGACGTGACGGCGCACGCGGGCCTGGTGTGGGTGCGTTCGGACCGACCGGCGCGCATGATCGTGGAGACGTCCGCCACGGAGTCGTTCCGCAACCCCACCCGCTGGAAGGGCCCGGTACTCGGCCCGGACACCGACTTCACCGGGACGACACGGCTGCGCGGACTGCCCGCGGGCGAGCAGATCCACTACCGCGTGATCCTGGCCGACCCCGACGACCCCAGACGTACCGGCGAGCCGGTCACCGGCACGTTCCGTACGACGCCGAAGGGGCGCAAGGAAGGCGTGCGCTTCCTGTGGTCGGGCGACATCGCGGGCCAGGGGTGGGGCATCAACCCGGACCGCGGCGGCTGGCGCATCTTCGACGAGATGCGCCAGAGGGACCCGGACTTCTTCCTGTGCAGCGGCGACAACATCTACGCCGACGGGCCCATCCTGCCCAGCGTCACCCTGCCCGACGGCAGGGTGTGGCGGAACGTGACCACGGAGGAGAAGTCGAAGGTCGCCGAGTCGCTGGCGGAGTTCCGCGGCGCCTTCCGCTACAACCTGCTCGACGAGAACCTGCGGCGCTTCAACGCGCAGGTGCCCTCCATCGTCCAGTGGGACGACCACGAGGTGCGCAACAACTGGTATCCGGGGCAGATCCTGACCGACCCCCGTTACACGGAGAAGAACGTGGACGTCCTGGCCGGGCGCTCCCTGCGCGCGTTCAGCGAGTACTACCCGATCTCCACGCTCCCGCCGGGCGACGAGGACGGCCGGGTGTACCGCGTGCTGCGGCACGGGCCGCTCCTGGACGTGTTCGTCCTGGACATGCGCTCCTACCGCAACGCCAACTCGCCCGGCCGCCAGCCCGACGACACCACCGGCATCCTGGGCGCCCGGCAGTTGCGGTGGCTCAAGCGGGAGCTGTCGCGCTCGCGCGCCACCTGGAAGGTCATCGCGTCCGACATGCCGCTGGGCCTCGTCGTGCCCGACGGCGCGGCGAACTTCGAGGCCGTCGCGCAGAACGACCCGGGCGCGCCGCTGGGCCGCGAGCTGCAGATCGCCGAGCTGCTGCGGCACATCAAGCACCGCAAGGTCACCGGGACGGTGTGGCTGACCGCCGACGTGCACTACACCTCGGCCCAGCACTACGACCCCTCGCGTGCGGCGTTCAAGGACTTCGCGCCGTTCTGGGAGTTCGTCTCGGGGCCGCTGGCCGCGGGCGGCTTCCAGGCGCTCAAGCTCGACGGGACGTTCGGCGCCGAGCAGCGCTTCGTGAAGGCGCCGAACCGCGCCAACACCTCACCGGCCGAGACCCCGCAGTACTTCGGCGAGGTCGACATCGACGGGGCCAGCGGCGAGCTGACCGTGCGGCTGCGACAGGAGGGCGGCGGGGTGCTGTTCTCCAAGGCACTGCGGCCGGGCCAGGTGGGACAGCAGTGATTTCACCCCCGAAGGGACAGCAAGAGGTCATGTCCGGATACCAAGGAAGAGCAAAGTTGAACTAAACGGACAGAAGGCGTCTTAACCCATCAGTCACAAAACGTTCGTGATCACGCAACACCCTTCCTCCACAGTGGCCGTATGAGTACAGACATGTCTGATGTGACGCGAACCAAACATGGCCGTCCCGTTCACCACTGGCGGCGGGATCTGGTGGAACTCGCCGCCCTGTTCACGGCCGTGGCCGTGGCGGACGCGGTGGCGAACATGATCGGGCACGGCCCGGACGGCCCCGCCCTGCTCGTGATCTCGGCCGTGGTGCTGCTCGCCACGGTCGGGTTCCACACATGGTGGGCACGCCGCCACAACCACGCACCCCCGACAGCGGACGATACCGGCGCCCGGCCGCACGCCGCCGGGCAGCGGACCAGCCAGCAGGGCGGGCCGCGGAGCGGCCCCATGACGGCCATGGAACAGGCCGGGGCCATCGCCACGGAGTCGTCCGCAGGGGCGACGACGCTGTGGCGGATGCGCACCACGGTGCGGGACGAGCCCGGCTCGCTCGCCGCCCTGTGCACCGCGCTGGCGCACGGCAGGGTCGACATCCTGAGCCTCCAGGCGCACCCGCTGGCCGAAGGCACCGTCGACGAGTTCCTGCTGCGCGCCCCCGCCGACCTGCCCGCGGCCGAGATCACCCGGGGCGTCGCGCACGCGGGCGGATCGGGCACCTGGATCGAGCGTGCGGACGCCCACGACCTGGTGGACGCCCCCACCCGTATCCTGAGCCTGGCCACCCGCACCGCCCTCGACGCCGCCGAACTGCCGCTCGCCCTGCGCCAGTTGCTGGGCCGCTGCACCATCCGCTCCCTGCCCGCCAAGGCCCAGTCCACCGCCGGGCCGCGGGCGGCCAAGCCCGCCGAGGGCGCACCCGTCGAGGGCGCGCTGGAGGGCGAGGGCACGGTGCTGCGGCTACAGGCCCCGGACGGCGAAGTGATCACCGTGGAGCGGCCGTACCTGCCGTTCACGCCCACCGAGTTCGCCCGCGCGCGTGCCCTGGTCGAGCTCGACACCCGGCTGGGCCCGCGCATGCCGCGCAGCCAGGACGTACTGACCCTCGCCGAGGGCAGCCCCATCACCGTCCGCCGGGCCGACACCACCGATGTCGACGCGGCCAAGGCCATGCACGAGCGCTGCTCGCAGCGCACCCTCGGCATGCGCTACCACGGCCCCGTACGGGACGCGGACCGCTACCTCAACCACCTGCTCAGCCCGCGGTTCGGCCGCACCCTGGCCGTGCAGACCGCGTCCGGGCGCATCGTCGGCATCGGCCATCTGCTCTGGGACGGCGACGAGACCGAGATCGCGCTGCTCGTCGAGGACGACTGGCAGCGCCGCGGCATCGGCAGCGAACTCCTGGGCCGCCTGGTGGCGTTGGCGGTCGAGGCCGGCTGCGAGAGCGTGTACGCGGTGACGCAGGCCTCCAACACGGGCATGGTCGCCGCGATGCGCGGCCTCGGCCTTCCCCTCGACTACCAGATCGAGGAAGGCACGCTGGTCATCACCGCCCGCCTCGAAGCGACGCCGGTCAGCTCGCGACTGCCGTACGACCAGCCGCAGGGGCGGGCCGAGCAGCACTGACCCGGGGCACATCGGCCGACGCGCCGGCGTCGGCACCTGTGCCGGTGCCGGACGGCCGAGGGCTCCCGAGGGCGCGGTCGAGGTCCTGCCACAGGTCCTCGACGTCCTCAAGCCCGGCCGACAGACGCAGCAGGCTGTCGCTCACGCCCGACGAGCGCCGGTCCGCCGCGTCCACGACCCGGTGGCTGATGGACGCCGGATGCTGGATGAGCGTGTCGACGCTGCCGAGGCTGACCGCCGGGGTGATCAACCGCACCCCGGCGGTCACCGCGTGCGGATCGCCGCGGACCTCGAAGGCGACCATGGCGCCGCCCAGACGCGGATAGTGCACGCGGCGCACGCGCGGGTCGGCGGCAAGGCGCCGCGCGAGCTCCGCCGCGTTCGCGGACGCGGCGCGCACCCGCACCGGCAGCGTGGAGAGACCGCGCAGCAGCAGGTATCCGGCCAGCGGATGCAGCACTCCGCCGGTGGCGAACCGGACCTGCCGCAGCTGCCGCGCGAACTCCTCGTCGCACGCGATCACTCCGCCCAGGACGTCTCCGTGCCCGCCCAGGTACTTGGTGGCGCTGTGCAGCACGAGCCGCGCCCCGCTCTCGACGGGCCGCTGGAGGACGGGCGTCGCGAAGGTGTTGTCGGCCAGCAGCGGCACCGTGCCGCAGGACTTGGCCACCGCACGCAGATCGAGCTCGGCCAGGGTCGGATTGGCGGGCGACTCGACGAGCACCAGGCCCGTGTCGGGGCGGATGGCGTCGGCTATCCCGGCCGGATCGACCCAGGTCACCTCGGAGCCCAGCAGCCCCGCCGTCAGGAGGTGGTCGCTACAGCCGTACAGCGGGCGGACCGCCACGACGTGGCGCAGTCCCGCCGCTCCGCGCACGAGAAGGACCGCGGTCAGCGCCGCCATGCCGCTCGCGAAGGCGACCGCGCTCTGTGTCCCCTCCAGCCGCGCGAGGGCGGTCTCGAAGCGGGCCACCGTCGGGTTCGCGAGGCGGGCGTAGACGGGCGGTCCGTCGTCCAGGGCGCCGTCGGCGGCGAAGGCGTCGATGCGCGCGGCCTCGCCGCGGGTGTCGTACGACGGGTAGGTGGTGGACAGGTCGATCGGCGCGGCGTGCAGGCCGAGCCCGGCCAGGTCGTCGCGTCCGGCGTGCACGGCCTCGGTGGCGAGGGCGCGCGGGGCGGGTGGTGCCGGGGTCGGGGTCGGGTGGCCGGATCCGGTGCGAGGTTCCGTGTTCGTGTCCATGCCCCACAGCCTGAACAAAGGCCGGTGACTGGTAGTTGAAGGCCGTGCTACGTTCGGCGCGTGGCTGAATCTGTCGTACTGGACCCGGTGGATCTCCGCATACTGCGGCTGCTGCAGAACGATGCCCGGATCACCTACCGCGATCTCGCGGCCCAGGTCGGCGTCGCCCCGTCGACCTGTCTGGACCGTATCTCCCGGTTGCGCCGCTCCGGTGTGATTCTCGGGCATCAGCTGCGGCTCGATCCGGCGAAGCTCGGACGCGGCCTTGAGGCGCTGCTCTCCGTGCAGGTGCGCCCGCACCGGCGGGAGCTCGTCGGGCCGTTCGTGGACCGGATCAGGGCGCTGCCGGAGTCGCGGTCGGTGTTCCATCTCGCGGGGCCCGACGACTATCTGGTGCACGTGGCGGTGGCCGACACCGCGGACCTGCAGCGGCTCGTCCTCGACGAGTTCACGGCACGGCGCGAAGTGGCCCGCGTGGAGACGCGGTTGATCTTCCAGCAGTGGGAGTGCGGACCGCTCCTGCCGCCGGGCCCCGGGGCCGATGACCAAGGGCAGAGCTCCGGCCAATCGTGATGACGCGAGCATGTTCCGCGTACGAGGATGTCCGCATGTCAGACATGAAGATCTCGAACGCGGGCGAGAACACGAGCCCGCTGCCCCGCCAGGTCGCCGACTCCTATGTCGACGAGCTCATCGCCCTCGACCCCATCAACGGCACGTATCTCGGCGTCAAGGCCAGCCACAGCAAGCTCCCGGACACCTCGCCCGCGGGCCAGGACGCCGTGGCGGAGCTCGCCCGCAGGACGCTCGCCCGGCTCGACGAGGCGGAGCGGCTGCCCGGCGCCGGAACCGAGGCCGAGCGCCGGTGCGGGCGGTTGCTGCGGGAGCGGCTCACCGCCGAACTCGCGGTGCACGAGGTCGGCGAGGGGCTGCGCGCGGTCGGCAATCTGCACACGATTCCGCACGCGGTGCGCGAGATCTTCACCGTGACGCCGATGGAGACGGCCGAGGACTGGACGGCGATCGCCGAACGGTTGCGGGCCGTACCGGCCGCGTACGAGGGCTATCGCGCCTCGCTCGAACTGGGCCTGGAGCGCAAGCTGTTCGCGGCTCCCCGACCCACCGCCACCTTCATCGAGCAGCTCGGCGAGTGGGCGGGTCCCGGCGGGAGCGAGGGCCGCGGCTGGTTCGAGGAGTTCGCCTCCGCCGGCCCGGACGCGCTCCGCACCGAACTGGACGAGGCGGCGCGGGCCGCCACCGCGTCGGTCGTGGCGCTGCGCGACTGGATGCGGGACGTGTACGCGCCCGCGATCGAGGGCGCGCCCGACACGGTGGGCCGCGAGCGCTACGCCCGCTGGTCGCGCTACTTCAACGGCACCGACCTGGACCTCGACGAGGCGTACGCGTACGGCTGGGCCGAATTCCACCGGCTGCTCGGCGAGATGCGCACCGAGGCCGAGAAGGTCCTGCCCGGCGCGGCCACTCCGTGGGTGGCACTGGCGCACCTCGACGAGCACGGCACGCACATCGAGGGGGTGGAGGAGGTGCGGGTCTGGCTCCAGGAGCTGATGGACGACGCGATCGAGGCGCTGGACGGCACGCACTTCGAACTCGCCGAGCGGGTGCGGAAGGTCGAGTCCCACATCGCCCCGCCGGGCGGCGCGGCGGCCCCGTACTACTCGGGCCCGTCGGAGGACTTCTCGCGTCCCGGCCGGACGTGGCTGCCGACGATGGGCGAGACCCGCTTCCCCGTCTACGACCTGGTCTCCACCTGGTACCACGAGGGCGTGCCCGGCCACCATCTCCAGCTGGCGCAGTGGGCGCACGTGGCGGAGGATCTCTCCCGCTACCAGGCGACGATCGGCATCGTAAGCGCCAACGCGGAGGGCTGGGCGCTGTACGCCGAGCGGCTCATGGACGAGCTCGGCTTCCTCACGGACGCCGAGCGCAGGCTCGGCTATCTGGATGCCCAGATGATGCGGGCGCTGCGCGTCATCGTCGACATCGGCATGCACCTGGAGCTGGAGATCCCGGCGGACGCGCCCTTCCACCCGGGCGAACGCTGGACCCCCGACCTCGCGCAGGAGTTCTACGACGCGCACTGCAGCCGTCCCACGGAGTACGTGGCCAGCGAGATGACCCGCTACCTCTCCATCCCCGGCCAGGCCATCGGCTACAAGCTGGGCGAGCGGGCCTGGCTGCTGGGGCGCGAGAACGCGCGGCGGCGCCTTGGCGATGCCTTCGACGCGAAGGCGTGGCACATGGCCGCGTTGTCGCAGGGGTCGCTGGGCCTCGACGACCTGGTGGACGAGTTGTCGGCCCTTTGAGCCGTCCCTTCACGTCGGCCCTTCGCGTCGGTCCTTTGATGGGCCTCAGCAGCCGCAGTCGTCCGCGTCCAGCGGGGCCGTCAGAGCGTCGGGCGTACGGCGCTCGCTGCCTTCCCAGGTCTCGAACGTGAAGCCCTCGCGGGCCCAGTACTCGAAGCCGCCCAGCATCTCCTTGACCTGGAAGCCCAGTTGGGCCAGGGCGAGGGCGGCGCGGGTCGCGCCGTTGCAGCCCGGACCCCAGCAGTAGGTGACGACGGGGACGGACTGGTCGAGGAGTTGCCCGGCCTGCTCGGCGATGAGCGCGGTGGGCAGGTGGATCGCGCCGGGGATGTGCCCCTGGTCCCAGGACTCGGTCGAGCGGGAGTCGAGCACGACGAAGCCGGGGTCGCCGTCGGCGGCGAGCGCGGAGGCGACGTCGGACACGTCGGCGTGGAAGGCGAGGCTCGCGCCGAAGTACGCGGCGGCGGCCGCCGGGGCTGCGGGGGCGACCCGCAGGACGGGGTTCGGGGCGCCGGGGGCGGCGGCCGCCGTGGTCGGGGCGGTCGTCGGCTCGGTGTTCGTCACTGTGCTCATGGCCAGAAATCTACGGGCGAAGCCGCCGCCCCAGAAGATCCGATCCCCGGCCTACCTCTTGATCCGCCGGGGATTCCCCTGTTACCTCTCAGGCATGACCGGTTATTCCACGGACGCCACCGACTGGCGCATCCTCGACGTCCTCCAGCGTGAGGGCCGCGCCAGCTATGCCGAGCTGGCCCGTGCCGTCTCCATGTCCGCGAGCGCCGTCACCGAACGGGTCCGCCGCCTGGAGGAGGCGGGCGTGATCCAGGGGTACGCGGCCGTGGTCGATCCGGAGCGTCTCGGTCTGCCCATCCTGGCGTTCGTGCGCCTGCGCTACCCGAACGGCCATTACAAGCCGTTCCACGACCTGGTCGAGGTGACCCCCGAGATCCTGGAGGCGCACCACGTGACCGGTGACGACTGCTTCGTCATCAAGGTCGCCGCGCGCTCGATGGGTCACCTGGAGGAGGTCGCGGGGAAGATCGGCGCGCTGGGGTCGGTGACCACGAGCATCGTCTACTCCTCGCCCCTGCCGAGGCGCCCGCTGGGCCGCTGACCTGGTTCGTCAGACCCCGCCGCGCTGCCGTACGACCGATCCCGCACGTCCCTTCTCGACCTCCAGCTGCGCGTGGACGCGGCGTCGCAGGTCCGCGACATGGCTCACGATGCCGACGCTGCGGTCCCGTTCGCGCAGCGAGTCCAGGACGTCGAGGACCTCGTCGAGGGTCTGGTCGTCGAGGCTGCCGAAGCCCTCGTCGATGAAGAGCGTGTCGAGCCGTACGCCGCCCGCCTCGTCGGTGACGACGTCGGCGAGGCCCAGCGCCAGGGCGAGCGAGGCGAAGAAGGTCTCGCCGCCCGAGAGCGTGGACGTGTCGCGCTCGCGGCCCGTCCAGGCGTCCACCACGTGCAGGCCAAGGCCCGAACGGCCGCGCCCGGTGCGGTCGTCGGAGTGGACCAGGGTGTAGCGGCCCGACGACATGCGCCGCAGGCGTGCGGTCGCCGCGGCGGCGACCTGTTCGAGCCTGGCGGCGAGCACGTAGGACTCCAGGCGCATCTTGCGTTCGTTGTCCGCCGATGTGCCCGCGGCCAGGCCCGCGAGGCGCGCCACGCGGTCGTAGGCGGCGCGCAGGGGCGCGAGCCGCCGGGCCCCCGCGGCCGACCGGTCGGAGAGCCGGTCGAGTTCGGCGCAGCGTCGTGTGGCCGCGTCGAGCGCGGAGGCGCTCGCGCGGGCCTGCCGGTCGGCGTGCTCGGCGGCCTCCTGGGCCGCTCGCAGGTCGGCCGGCGGCTGCTGGGCGGCGCCGGCCGCGTCCGGCTCCGCGAGGAGCGAACGCACTGCCGCCTCCTCGTTCTGCCACTCGTCGATACGGTGTTGCAGCTCGCGGTGGCGCGCGTCGTCGAGCAGGGCTTCGGCCGCCGCCCTCGGCGTGTCGAACCCCGCGCGGAAGGCGGCGTCGGCGAGTCGCGCGTCGGCGTCCTTGAGCCGCTGGGCGGTGTCGTCGGCGACGCGTGCGGCGTCCGCCGCCTCGGTCAGGAGCGCGGCCTGCCGCTCCAGCTGGGAGGCTCGGGCCGCGACGCTGGCGCTGGCTCCCCGCGCGCGGGTCAACTCGGCGTCCAGAGCAGCCTGTTCGCGGTCGAGGCTGTCGCGCAGGGTGGTGCGGGACGCGGCCCGCACGGCGGCCTCCTGCCGCGCGGCGACTCTGCGGTCGTGCTCGCGCTGCTCCTGGGCGAGGGCTTCGCGGGCAGCGTGCAGACCCGAGGCGCGGCTCCGCGCCTCGGCGTGTTCCGCCCGCAGCTGCTCGACCGTCTCGGCGAGTTGCTCGACGGACGGCCCCGCCGGGACGCTCTCCGCCGCCGCGGCCGCGGATTCCCCGCCGGACAGCCCCTGCGCCGCCGCTCGCGCCGCCGCCAGCGACTCGCGCACCTCGCCCAGATGCCGCTCCTGCTCCGCGCGCCGCTCCTCCGCCTGCCGGTACGCGGCGAGCGCCGACTCCTCCGTGGCGCGGTCGACGTGACCGGCGGTCCTCGGCGCGGGCGCGGGGTGTTCGGTGGCTCCGCAGACCGCGCAGGGCGCGCCGTCGGTCAGGCCCGCGGCCAGTTCCGCCGCGATGCCGGTGAGGCGCTGTTCCTTCAGGGTCAGCCAGTGTTCGTGGGCCGCGGTGGCGCGCTCACGGGCCGCGAGGGCGTGTTCGTACGCGGCGGTCGCCTCCCCGTCGAGGCGATCACGGCGGCGGGCCGCGTCCAACCGTCCCTGAGCGGGCTCCAGTTGGCCCGCGAGGTGCTCGGCGCGCGTGGCCGCCTCCTGGGCGGACTCGATGCGCTCCTGGAGCGCGGTCCGGGTGCTCTCCCAGCCGTCGAGCCAGCCCGCCGCCTCGCGCAGCAGCTCGTCGTCGGCGCGCTCCTCGCGCTCCAGGGACGCGCGCTCCGTGCCGAGTTCGGCCAGGCGCCGCTCGGCGCGGCGGGCGGAGTCGAGGCCGCCGAGCTCTTCGGCCGCCTTGCGCGCGGCGGCGGCGAGTCCCGACGCGCCCGAGTCCGCGAACGTGGCGGGCAGGTGGCCGCGGGCGCGTGCCTCTTCGGCGGTCGCGCGGCGGTGCTCCTCCTCGGTGGCCTGGCGGAGCCCGAGCGCCGGGGCCACCGTCTCGGCCTTGCGCGCCCGCTCCATCCGGGTCTGTAGCTGCCGGTGCTCGTCCGCGCGTTCCGCGAGGCGGCCGGACCGCTCCTGGGCCTGCCCGAACCGCCGTTGCAGCCGGTCGAGTTCGCGTACGTCGTCCAGTCGGCGCCCGGCGGCGGCCTGCGCGGACTCGGCGGCCGCGAGCGCGCACCGGGCGATCGTGCGCCGCTCGCGGGCGCCGGTGCGGGCCACTGCCGCCCAGGCCAGGACGGACTCGGCGAGCCCCGGATCGCCGGGCGAAAGCTCCGGCAGCGGCGACTCGGCGTCCTCCAGGGCGCCGCCCGCGGCCTGCTGCATCCGGTGCGCGTCGGCGAGGAGCTCCCTGTCCCCTTCGCGCACCGCGCCCTCGGCATCGCGCCGCTGCTCGGCGAGCCGCTGCTCGACCGCGGCGAACCTGCGCGTGTCGAAGAGCCGCCCGAGCAGCTTGCCGCGGGCCTCCGCGTCGGCCCGCAAGAAGCGTGCGAAGTCGCCCTGGGGCAACAGCACCACCTGGCAGAACTGCTCCTTGCTCATGCCGAGCAGCTGTGTGATCTCCTCGCCGATCTCCTGGTGGGAGCGGCTGAGGTCCTTCCACGCACCGCCGTCACCGCCCGCATCGGCGTCGGCCTCGTACTCCCGCAGCCAGCTCTGCGCCTTCTCCATGGTCGTGCCGGCGCCGCGCTTCTTCGGGCGCTCCCACGGCGGCTGCCGGGTGACCTCCAACCGGCGCCCGGCGACGGTGAGTTCGAGGCACACCTCCGTCCGCACGGCGGGCTGCGCGTGGTCGCTGCGCAGCGTCACGCCCTGGCCGCTGCCCTGCCGGGGGCCCGGCACCGATCCGTACAGGCCGTAGCAGACGGCGTCCAGGACGGAGGTCTTGCCCGCGCCGGTCGGCCCGTGCAGCAGGAAGAGCCCGGCGGCGGAGAGGTCGTCGAAGTCGATGTCCTGGGTGGTGCCGAAGGGGCCGAACGCGGTGATCCGGAGCCGGTGCAGCCTCATCGGGCCACCTCGCGCAGCGTGTCGTCGGTGCGGACGGTGTCGAACGCCGCCCGCAGCACCGCCTGTTCGGGCTCGTCGGGCCCCGCGCCCCGCACATGGGTCACGAAGTCCTCCGCGATCTGCTGGTCGCTGCGGCCTGCAAGGCGCTTGGCGTACGAGACGTCCGGGTCCTCGGGGGCGCGTTCGGGGTCGAAGACGAGGCTGAGGGTGTGCGGGAAGCGCTCGCAGAGGCGGGCCATGGGGTCGTCGGGGCGCACCGGGTCGGTGAGCGTCGCCTCGACCCAGGCGTCCTCGTGCCGGGCCAGTTCCGGGTCGTCGAGGAGGGTCGCGATGTCGCCGCGGATGCGGGCGAGCTGCCGCGGCACGGGGCAGTCGATCCGCTCGGCCTCGATCTCGCCCGCCGCGCCGAGGTCGACGAGCCACATGCTCTTGCGGTGCGTGGACTCGGAGAACGAGTACGGCAGCGGGGAGCCCGAGTAGCGCACACGCTCACTGATGGCCTGGCTGCCGTGCAGGTGGCCGAGGGCCGCGTAGTCGACGCCTTCGAAGACCCCGGAGGGCACGGCGGACACCCCGCCGATCGTGATGTCCCGCTCGCTGTCGCTGGCCTCGCCGCCGGTGACGAAGGCATGGGCAAGGACGACGGACCGGGTGCCCGGTGTCCGGGCGGCCAGGTCGGCGCGCACCCGCTCCATGGCGGCGCCGAGCACCGCTTCGTGACCGGCCCGCTTCACCCCGAACTCGTCCTTGACCAGCGCCGGTTCGAGATACGGCAGGCCGTAGAACGCCACGTCCCCGTGGTCGTCGGCCAGGACCACCGGCTCCCCGCAGGCGGCGGGCGCGGTGCGCAGGTGGATGCCCGCGCGGCCGATGAGTCCGGCGCCGACACCGAGGCGGCGCGCCGAGTCGTGGTTGCCGGAGATCATCACCGTCGGGACGCCGAGGTCCGCGAGCCGGTGCAGCGCGGCGTCGAACAGCTCGACGGCGGCGAGCGGGGGCACCGCCCTGTCGTACACGTCCCCGGACACCACGACGGCGTCCACCTCGCGCTCACGCGCGGTGGTGACGAGGTGGCCGATGAACTCGGCCTGGGCGTCGAGCATGTTCACGCGGTGGAAGGACCGGCCCAGATGCCAGTCGGACGTGTGCAGAATTCTCAAGACGCCGCTCCGGCCCGCATGCTCGCTCACCCCTCCTACGCCCCGGATCCAGCACCGCCCCAGCACGGGCCTCGCCGACAGCACCCACCACGCTAGCGCCTGTCGGCCCCTGCTCGATCACGAACCTCAATCCGCCACCGGCGACGACGGCGGCTGCGGGGGCTGCGAGGAGGACGGCTGCTCCTGCTCCGAGGAGGGCGACGAGGGCGCGGAGGACGAGGCGGACGGCGAGGAGGGCTCACCGGAGGAGGCGGAGGGAGCGGCGGACGAAGGGGACGAGGAGGACGAGTCGGACACAGACGGGGAGGGAGAGGGCTCGTTCACCGGCGGCCGGGTCTTCGTGTCACCGGCGCCCGTGTCGCCCTTGTCACGTTCGAACCAGTCCCCGCTCTTCGGGTCGTACATGACGAACACGTTCACGACCTGGACGGCGGGCGCCACGACGACGACGTTCGACGGCCGGTAGCCGGGCCACGCCTCGCCCGCCCGCTTCGGGGTGCTCTTCTGCGCGACGGGAGGCAGCAGCGGGTTTCCGCAGGCGCAGCGCACGCGCGGCACGCCCCGGTCGTCGACGAGCACGGCGGTCCCGGCCTGCAGGACGGCCTGATAGGCGGTGGGGGCGCCGTCGCGGTAGCCGTGGTTGGTGACGCGGGTGTCCATGCGCAGCTGCACGGGGGTGAGCGCGCGCAGGTAGGCGGGGACGGCGGACGCGTCGATGTCGAGGACCGAGGCGAACGCCTTGTTCTTCAGCGGGTCTTCCTTGAGGGCGGCGACCTGCTTCTCCACGTCGCAGCTGCCGACCTTGCGCGTCCCGCCGTAGAGGCCGGGGGCGGAGCCGTCGACGCCGCGCGTCACGTTGGCCGACGCCGATGAGCTCGGCAGCGCGGACGGGGACGACGGTGTGGCGTCGTCCCGGGCCGTCGACTCGGTGAAGGGGTCGGGGCCCGGCTTCCCCGCGGGCTGGAGGATGACCTCGCCGGCGGATTCCGGGGTGCCGTCGGAGCCGTCGGGCCGGGTGAGGACGACGGTCAGCACCACCGCGGCCACGAGCACGAGGGAGATCGCCGCCACCCGCGGCGCCGACCTCCACCAGGGGCGGTCCGGCTCCGGGCTCCCGCCGGGGCCCTGGTCCGGCCCGCCGGGTCCGCCGCCCCGGCCCTCGCCGCCGGCAGGGCCGTCCGGCGGACCGCCCGGCGGGCCCGACGGCCGTTCACCGCTGGGCGGCGGCGTCGAACCCGCCTGGGTCGCCCCCGGCTGCGACGGGCCCGAGAGCGGGCCTGACGGGGGTCCTGTGGGGCGTCCTGACGACGGCGGTTCGACGCTCACGAACACTTCTTCCCTGCGTAGGGGATCTGCTGCGGCGCACGGCACCAAGCGCGTTTTATACCGCTCCGCACGCTGTGCACCGTTACGCGCCTATTGTGTGTCCCGGTTCCCGGAGGACCGCAAGCCGACGCGGTCGGCCCTCCCGAGGGGCGGGCTGCCCCGGCGCTGCTTAGCGTGACAACGTGAGCGACCAGAAACCGCACGGCCGAGCAGGCGCGCAGCGCGCGCCACAGATCCGCCGGGCCCCCCACGGCTGGCTCCACGCCGTGGTCACCGTGCTCGCCGCGCTGGTGGCCATGGCCGTCGTCGCCGCGCTCGGCCTGTGGGCCGCCGGGGCCGCCGACCTGCCCGGCGGCGCGTTCCCCAGCGTCGTCGCGGCCGTCGTCGTGATGGCGGTCGGCGGCTCCGTCGGGCTCTCCGGCGACGCCGGGGCGATCGCCGAGACGAACGCGGGGCTCTCCGTGCTCCCCCTCTCGGTCGCTCTCGCCGGGGCGCTGGTGATCGCCGCCGGGTTCCTCAGGCCGCTGCGGCACCGCGCCGTCGCCGACACGAAGGAACTGACCGGCTGGGCCGCACGGTTCGCGGTGCTGTGGGTCCTGCTCCTCATCGGCCTCGGTCTGCTCGCCCGCCACCGGTTCACCGTCGCGCTCGGCGAGGGGGCGGCGGCCGACGTCGGCGATCTGCTGGGGGCCACGCCAAGGGTCGGCTTCGAGACCGACGTGCCGCTGACCCTCGTGTTCGGGCTGCTGTGGCTGGCGGGCGTGCTCGCCGTGGCGCTGCTGGTCGCGCGCGGGGCCCCGCTCCCCGCCCGCCTGGTGCGCTTCCAGGAATCGGTGCGTCCCACCGCCTACGCCATGGTGGTCCTGCTGCTCGCGTACGTCGCCCTGGGGCTCGTCGTCGGCTTGGTCGTGGCCGCCACGCGGGGGCACGCCGCCGAGACCCTCGCGGTGCTGCTCCTGGGGCTGCCCAACCTCGTCTGGCTCGCCTTCACCATCGGGCTCGGCGCGTCCTGGGAAGGCCGCGTGGACGGGCCGTTCGGGCTGCCCATGCCGCGCGTCCTCGACGACGTACTGCGTACTCCGGCCGACTCCACGCTCAGTCTGCGCACGCTCTCCGAACACGACGGCCGGGTGTGGTGGCTCCTTGTCGTCGCGGCGGTCATGGTCCTGGGAGCCGCGTTCCTGATGGCGGCGCGCTCGCCCGCGCGGATGCGGTCCTGGCAGCACGCCGTGCACATGGCGGTGGCGCTGACCCTCACGGTGCTCGCCGTGTGCCTGCTCGCCCGCGTCGACGCCCACTACGGCCTGTCGCTCCTGGGCATCGGGGACCTGGGCGGCGGCCTCTCCGGCCTGGTGAAGCTGCACCCGAACCTGGGCACCGCGCTGATCCTGGCCGTGGCCTGGGGTCTGGTCACCGGGTTCATCGGCGGCGTGCTCGCGCGGCGGGTCCACCGGCGCGGCGAGGTGGCGCCGGACGCACCCCGCAGGCCCTAGCCGGACAGCCGCCGGAAGACGGGCCGAGCCCAGCCGGGCGGCTCCGGAGGCGCCCCAGGATCTCCCGACTTCCCCGACTCCCCCGGCTTCCCCGACTCCCCCGACTCCCCCGAGCCTCCCGGGTCCTCCGCGCTTCCCACGACCGGGAGAGCCACCTGCGTAGGAGCGTGCCCCTCCGTGCTTCCCGTGACGGCGGCCCGCAGCGCGGCGGCGAACTCCAGGCAGGAGCCGTAGCGGTCGTCGGGGCTCTTGGACAGCGCCTTCGCGAGGACGGCGTCGAGGGCCGCGGGGACGCCGGGGCGCTTCTCGGTCAGGCGGGGCGGCCGGTCGTACTGATGGGCCCAGAGCAGCGCCATGTCGTCGTCGCGCTGGAAGGGCGGCCCGCCGGCCATGGTCTCGTGGACGACGCAGGCGAGGCTGTAGACGTCGCAACGGCCGTCCACGGGGCGGCCCGAGATCTGCTCGGGCGCCACGTAGTCGAGGGTCCCGACGAACTGGCCCACGGTCGTGAACCCGGTCAGCGACAGCGACTTCTTCGTCAGCCCGAAGTCCGTGAGGTAGACGTGCTCCGGGTGGTCGCTGTCCGTGCCCTCGGCCACCAGGATGTTGCCCGGTTTGACGTCGCGGTGGACCAGGCCGTGGCCATGGGCCGCGTCGAGCGCGGACGCGACCTGCGCTGCGACGCGCAAGGCGGTTCCTACGGGGAGCGGGCCCGAGTCGTCGAGCAGATGGCGCAGGTCGAGCCCGGGAACGTACCGCATGGCGATGTAGAGCACGCCGTCCGTCTCGCCCGCCTCGAAGACCGGCACGATGTGCGGATGCTCGATCGCTGCGGCCACGCGCGACTCGTGCGTGAAGCGCTGCCGGAAGGTGTCGTTGCGCGCGAGCTCGGGGGCCAGCAGCTTCAGGGCGACGGTCCGGTCCAGGCGCAGGTCCCTGGCCCGGTAGACGACGGCCATGCCGCCGCGCCCGATCTCGCTCTCGACGCGGTACCCCGCGATCTGCTTCCCGATCAGCTCGGACGGCCGCCCGGAATGGGTGCCGGCCTCCATCACGCGCCCCCGTCCCGGCCCGCCGCCGGACCGGGATCGACCGTGACGGGCGGGATGCGACGGGTCTCCTCATCGGCGTACGGGTCGGGGAGGCGGCCAGGGCCTTCGCCGTACGCGGCAGGAGCGTCGCCGGGTTCCGTGCCGGAGACGGCTTCGACCACCTGGGTCGGCTCCGGAGCCGCCGTGCCGCCGGGACTCACGGCTCCGCCCACCACCTGCGTCGGCTCCGGACCCCCGGCGCCCGCCGGCGGCGCCCCGACCGGTCCCTCGCCGTGGACGCTCGGGCCCTCCCGCGCCGCGTACGTGCTGAGCCGGGTCCCGTCGCAGTACACCCACCGCTCGTGTTCGGCGTCGTAGAGCCACATCGACTCGCCGTCCACGACCACGCCCACACGCAGGCCGCGCGTCCGGCTCCGGAAGGACTCGCCGTCGCCGTCGCCCGCCGCCAGCTCCTCCGTCGCCCGGCGGTAGCGGCCAAGGGCGTCCTCGGTCCTCTTCAGGAGCGGGCCCGGGTCGGCCGATCGGGTCAGGGGGTGCCCCGCGGCCGGTGGGTCCTGCGGGACCGCGACCAGGAGGCGGCCGTCGACCCAGGCCGACCAGCCGTTGGCGCAGACGATCCGGCCCCAGTCGCCGAGCCGGTCGATCAGTCGCACGGGCAGGAGCGCGTCGAGCGGCGTCGTCGGGAGGTCGGCGTCCGGCGCCTCCCACGCGGGAAGACCGTCCTGGGGGACGACGTGGGTGGGCCGGAAGTCCGCAGTGGTCATCTCGTCCGCTCCTGCCTCCCGCTCCTGTGCCTGTTCCCGCTTCGGCCCCCGTTCGGCGCTCACCGCTTCCGCATGACCGCAGGCTCGTGCCGTCGCAGCAGCCTGGCGACCACGTAGCCGAAGACGACCGACAGAGCCACGAGCATGCCCATGTTGAGCAGCCAGACGCCCGCCGAGTGCCGGAACAGCGGGTCGGCCGTCAGCTCCCCCGGCACGATCCTGCCGAGGCCGATGGTCCCCGCCATCGCGCCCAGCGCCCACCGCGAGGGCACGAGCCACGCCAGCTGCTCGACGCCGGGCACCCCGTGCAGTTTCAGCAGGGCGCCGCAGAACACCACCTGGACGATGGCGAGCAGCACGAGCAGCGGCATCGTCACCTCTTCCTTGCGCACCAGGGCCGAGACCAGGAGCCCGAGCATCATGGCGGTGAACGCGAGGAGGGCCACCGCCACCGTGATCTCGACCAGCGGCGGGAGCAGCACGCCCTTGCCGGCGGGTGCGTTGAGATCGACGCCGAGCAGCGCCACCAGGGTCAGCACGACGGCCTGTAGCACGGTGATCGTTCCGAGGACGACGACCTTGGACATCAGGTACGCCGATCTGGAGAGCCCCACGGCCCGTTCGCGACGGTAGATGACCCGCTCCTTGACCAGTTCCCGCACGGCGTTGGCCGCGCCGGTCAGGACGCCGCCCACGCAGAGGATGAGCAGCGCGTTCATCGCCGTCTCCTGCGTGAGCTTGCTCCCGGCGAGCGCGCGGGCCATGGCGCCCATCACGAAGGGCAGCGCGACCATGATCGCGAGGAAGGTACGGTCCGCGCCGAGCGCGGCCGCGTAGCGCCGCACCAGCGTCCGGAGCTGGGAGCCCCAGCTCTGCGCCTTCGGCGGCGGGGCGAAGGAGGGGGCCACGCCCCCGGCGCCCTGCGGCACGGGCGGCTGCGCGGAGGCGTTGACGATGTACTGCTGGTAGAAGGGCGAGCGCCGGTACTCCCCCGCCCAGTCGCGGTCGCGGTCCCCCTCGAAGGCCTCGAACGCCTCGGGCCACTCCTCGAAGCCGAAGAACGGGAGGGCGTCCTGGGGCGGCCCGTAGTAGGCGATCCTGCCGCCCGCCGCGAGCACCAGGAGCCGGTCGCACCCGTCGAGGCTGAGCACGCTGTGCGTGACGACGATGACCGTCCGGCCGTCGTCGGCGAGGCCGCGCAGCATGTGCATCACCGAGCGGTCCATGCCGGGGTCGAGCCCGGACGTCGGTTCGTCGAGGAAGAGCAGCGACGGTTTGGTGAGCAGTTCCAGGGCGACGCTCACGCGCTTGCGCTGGCCGCCGGAGAGGCTGTGGATGGGCTGGTCGACGCGCTGTTCGAGGCCCAGCTCGTGGATGACCTCGTCGACCCTGGCCCGGCGTTCGGCCTTCTCGGTGTCCTGGGGGAAGCGCAGTTCGGCGGCGTAGCCGAGGGCGCGGCGCACGGTGAGCTGTGCGTGCAGGATGTCGTCCTGCGGCACGAGACCGATGCGCCGGCGGAGTTCGGCGTAGTCGCGGTAGAGGTCGCGGCCGTCGTAGAGGACGGTGCCGTCGTCGGCGGGGCGCAGGCCGGTGAGGGCGTTGAGGAGGGTGGACTTCCCGGCGCCGCTGGGTCCGACCACCGCGAGCAGGCACTTCTCGCCGACGGGGAAGGAGATCCGGTCGAGGAGCGTCTTGCGGCCCTTGTCGACGGCGACCGTCAGGTCCTGTACGTCGAGCGAGACCTCACCCGTGTCGACGTACTCCTGGAGCTCGTCCCCGACGAGGCAGTACGCACGGTGGCCGACGCCGACGATGTCCCCGGGCAGGACAGGGGCGCGGGTGACCGGCTGGCCGTTGAGATAGGTGCCGTTGTGGCTGCCGAGGTCGACGATCTCGTACGCGCCGTCCGCGAGGACCCGCAGCTCGGCGTGGCGGCGGGAGACGACCAGGTCGTCGATGACCAGGTCGTTGTCGGCGGCGCGGCCGATGCGCACGGTGCGGGCGGGCAGCGGGCGCACGGAGGTCGGGCGCCGGAAGGTACCGGTGGCCGAGGGCGTGCGGACGGCGGAGGGACGCTCGGGGGCGGCGGGCGGCAAAGGCTCCCGGCCGACGAGCACGGCGCGCGGGCCGTCGGCGACGCTGCCGAAGCGCAACACGCTGCCCGGTCCGACGCCCCACTCGTGGATGCGCCGCCCGTCGGCGTACGTGCCGTTCGTGCTGTGCTCGTCCTCGATCGTCCAGTGGTCGAGCTCGGCGTGGAGGACGGCGTGGTGCCAGGAGACGCGGGCGTCGTCGATGACGATGTCGCTCAGTGGGTCGCGCCCGACGTGATAGTCCCGGCTCGGACTCATCACCGTGGAGCCGGTGTCGGTCTCGAGGACGAGTTCGGGCGCAGTCGGCGCTACAGGCCGCTCTCCCATGCCCGAATTCTACCCATTCACAGGCGTTTGCGCCTGGGCTCGCGCGCCCCGGCCTCAGGCGTCCCCGTACGCCTCTCCCCCGAGCTCGAACACCGCGCTGCCCGCGGTCGCGTCCGCGAGCCAGGACGTGAAGGCCTCGACATCGGCGTCCGGAAGACCGATCTCGATGGTCACCGCGTCCCCGTACCGCACGTCGCGCACCGCGCGCCCCGCCGACCGCAGATCGTTCTGGATCTTGCCCGCGCGCTGGTGGTCGACCGTGACGGTGGCGAGCCGAAAGCGCCTGCGGGTCAGGGTGCCGACCGCGTCCAGCGCCTCGCCGACCGCGCCTCCGTAGGCCCTGATCAGCCCGCCCGCACCGAGCTTGACCCCTCCGTAGTAGCGGGTCACGACGGCCACGACGTACCGCATGTCGCGCCGCAGCAGCATCTGGAGCATCGGCACACCGGCGGTGCCGCCCGGCTCCCCGTCGTCGCTGGCCTTCTGCACCCCGGCGTCGGCCCCGATGACGTACGCGAAGCAGTTGTGCGAGGCGGAGGGGTGTTCCTTGCGGATGCGCGCGACGAAGTCCTGGGCCTCCGCCTCGGTGGCCGCGGGTGCGAGGGCGCACAGGAAGCGCGAGCGGTTGATCTCGGTCTCGTGCACGGCCTCGCGGGCCACTGTGCGGTACTCGTCGTGCATCACGCCAGGGTAGGCCCCCGCCGGGACCCCGGCCCCGGTACGGTGATCCGTTGTGACGTCACCTTCGAATCCCGTACGCCAAGTCCCCGGCGGCACCGACGTGTTGGGCTCGCTGCTCGCGGCCGTGTCCGTCACCGTCGTGGAGACCCGTGAGGACCCGGTCGATCCCTTCCTGTTTCCCGAGGAGGCGGACGTCGTGGCGCGGGCCGTGGACAAGCGGCGCCGCGAGTTCGCCACGGTCCGGCAGTGCGCCCGCGCGGCGCTCGCCGAGCTCGGTGTGCCGGCCGTGCCGATCCTGCCGGGCCCCAAGGGCGCGCCGCGCTGGCCCGACGGCATCATCGGCAGCATGACGCACTGCGCGGGCTACCGCGCCGCCGTCGTCGCGCGCTCCTCGGCGGTCACCTCCATCGGCGTGGACGCGGAGCCGGCCGCTCCGCTCGCCGACGAGGGCGTCCTCGCGCTGGTCGCGGACGAGGGCGAGCGCACGGCCCTGGCCGGGCTCGGCGCCCGGCATCCGGACGTCCCCTGGGACCGGCTGCTCTTCAGCGCCAAGGAGTCCGTCTACAAGACGTGGTTCCCGCTCACCGGACGCTGGCTCGGCTTCGAGGACGCGCGACTGGACCTGGACCCGGACGGCACGTTCACCGCGGCGCTCCGCGTGTCAGGACCGACGGTGGCGGGGCGTGAGCTGAAGGGTTTCCGGGGCACCTGGCTGATACGTGACGGCATCGCCGTCACCGCGATCGTCCTGCCCCTCACTCCTCCGGCGCCCGGTACGTAGCCACGCCGCCCAGCCAGGTGCCGAGCACCCGCACGTGCCGGACGGCCATCGGGTCGACCGTGCGCGGGTCGGCGGAGAGCCGGACCAGATCCGCGGGCGCCCCGGGAACGAGCGCGAGCCGGTCGTCGGCGCCCGCCTGGTGGGCGACGCCGCTGGTGGCCGCGGCGAGCGCCTGCTCCACGGTGAGCCGCTGGTGCGGGGTCCAGCCGCCCTCCGGGACACCGTCGAACGTCCGCCGGGTGACGGCGACTTGGATGCCCTCGAGGGGCTCGTACGAACTGACGGGCCAGTCGCTGCCGAAGGAGAGCCGCACCCCGTCGCGCGCCAACTCCCCCATCGGGTACTGCCGGTCGGAGCGTTCGGCACCGATCCGCGGCATCGACAGATCGGTCTGCAGCGGATCGGGCTGCGCCCACAGCGGCTCGAAGTTGGCGATGACGCCGAGGGCGGCGAAGCGCGGCAGGTCGGCAGGGTCGACGAGCTGGACGTGGGTGATCACGGGCCGCCGGTCCCAGGCCGGGTTGGCGGTGACCGCGGCCTCCACCGCGTCGAGCGCCGCCCGCACGCCCGCGTCGCCGATGGCGTGGATGTGCGTCTGGAAGCCGTCGGCGTCGAACGCGCGCACCGCTTCGGCCAGCGCACGCGGCTCCCACACGGGCATGCCGCAGCTGTGCGGAGCGTCCAGATAGGGGTCGAGCAGGGCGGCCGTACCGCCCTCGATGACGCCGTCGCTGAAGTACTTCACCGTGCGCGCGGACAGCAGCGGGCCGCCCTCGGCGGCCACGCGCCCGCGCGCCGCGTCGAACTGCCCCCGCTGCTCGCGCCAGCGGTCGGGATCGGCACGCTGGGCCAGGTCGACGCGGACGCTGAGCGCGTCGTGCCGGGCCGCCGCGAGATAGGCCTCCACCATCTCCGGTTCGACCCAGGCGTCCTGCACCCAGGTGATGCCCGCTCGCGCGTACGCCTCCCCCGCGCGGCGCACGGCTTCGACCAGTTCGGCCTCCTCGCGTGCGGGCACCTGGTCGAGCACGAGGTCGCAGGCGTGCCACTCGCGCAGGGTGCCCAGCGGCGAGCCGTCGGGGCGCCGGATGATCCAGCCCAGGCGCGGGTCCGGCGTCGAGTCCCGCACCCCTGCCCGGCGCAGCGCCTCCGTGTTGCACCACACCGTGTGGTAGTCGTAGGCCCGCAGCACGACGGGCCGTTCGGCCACCGCCGCGTCCAGCCACCGGGCGTCGAACTCGCCGTCGGGCGCGAGCGCGGGGTCGTAGGAGGCGCCGACGATCCACTCCGCGTCCGGGTGCGCAGCGGCCCAGCGTCCGACCTCCGCGACGATCGCGTCGACCGATGTGAGGTCCTTGATCTGCGGGCCGAAGCTCTCCAGCCCCCCGAAGAGGGGGTGGGCGTGCCCGTCGCCGAAGGCGGGGTGGAGCAGTCCGTCGCCCAACTCGACGACGTCGTCCGCCACTTCGGCGAGCGCGCGGGCCGCGTCGCCCAGCGCGACGACGCGTCCGCCGCGTACGGCGAGTGCCGTGGTGTCCCCGTGGGCGTCGCTTCCGGTGCGCACCGCCCCGAGGAAGACCCGCGTCACCGCCGTCTCGTCCGCCATGCTGTCCCGCCCCTCCGTCACACGCACTCTCTCCGTCACACGCGCTCCGCGTCCACCGTCGTCAGCCGTTCGTAGGCCTGCGGATCACGCCGTCGGATCCGCAGGGCCAGTGCCGCTCCCGTCACGAACAGCACGGGCAGCGGCGCGATCAGTGCCGCGTTGACGCCGCCCGAAGCTCCCGTCAGGAGATCGAGGTTGGCGCACACCAGGCCGATGAGGACCGCGAGGCCCGCGCAGGCGGTCAGCGGCGCCGCGACCACCCGCCAGGCAGGCATGCCCCTGCGGTCGCGCCGGAAGAAGCCGTACACCGCGAGCGCGGCGAGCGCCTGCATCAGCATCACGCCGAGGATGCCGGAGCCGTTGCTCCACAGGAAGGTCACGGTGTACGGATCGGCGCCGCCGACGACGGTCACGGCGACCACGGCAAGCGCGAGCGCCGACTGCGTCACGACCGCCGCGGCCGGCGCCCGCGTCTTCGGCGACACGGTGCCCAGGCGGCGCGGCAACAGCCCTTCGCGGCCCAGGGCGTAGAAGTAGCGGGCGGCGCCGTTGTGGAAGGCGAGGGTCGCGGCGAAGGCGCTGGTGATGATCAGTACGTGCATGGAGTCGGCGGCCCAGGCCCCGGCGAACCGCTCGGTGGCGGTGAAGACCATGTCGGCGCCGCCCTCGCCATCGGCGACGGCCTGGGCGCGGCCGGAGCCGTACGCGTTGATGATCATCCACACGGTGAAGGTGTAGAAGAGCGCGAGGAACGCCACGGCGATGTAGGTGGCGCGCGGCACCGACCGCTCCGGCTCCCGCGCCTCCTCCGCGTAGATGGCCGTCGCCTCGAACCCGACGAAGGCGCCGACGGCCAGCACGAACATGCCGCCCACCCCCGATGCGCCGAGGTGGTGCGGCGAGAGCGTGCCCGGGTCGAGGCCCTGCGGCCCGCCGCCGTGGGCGAGAAGACCGGCCTCGAAGACCAGCAGGACGAGGACTTCGAGGACCAGCGCGACACCGAGGACCTTGGCGCTGAAGGTGACCTTCAGATAGCCGAGCACGCCGATGGCGAGGAGTCCGGCGAGCGCCCAGATCCACCAGGCCACGCGGACCCCGGTCAGGTCCTCGAACCCGGACTCGGTGAACCATCCGAAGGCGACGAGCAGTCCGACCCCGATGGCGTTGTACGAGAAGAGCGCGACGTACGCGGAGCCCGCTCCCGCCGGGCGGCCAAGACCGCGGCCGATGTAGGCGTAGAAGGCTCCCGCGTTGCGGACAAAGCGGCTCATCGCGGTGAATCCGGCTGCGAAGACGATGAGCAGCAGCCCCGACAGCAGGTAGCCCAGCGGCGCGGCACGGCCCGCCATACCGATGGCCAGCGGGGCCACCCCGGCCATCACGGTCAGCGGCGCGGCGGCGGCCACGACGAAGAAGACGAGGTCGCCGGTGCCGACGGCGCCGCCGCTCAGGCCCTTGGCGGGTCGGGAGGTGGGTGCGGTCACGCGGGCACTCCAAGGGGTCGGCCAGGCGGGTCCGAAAACTAAAGCCTTTAGTCAGAGCTGGGCAGGACCGTACTCTGCACCTGGGCGGCTGTGAAGACCCCGTCCGAAGAGGGGAGTTGCCAGGCGATGGGCAGAGGAAGACCGCGTATACCGGTGCTGAGCGCGGACCTGATAGCGCGGGAGGCCCTCGCGCTGATCGACGCCGAGGGGGCCGACGCGTTCAGCCTGCCCCGCCTGGCCGCGCGGCTCGGGGTGCGGACCGCATCGCTCTACAACCACCTGGACGGCCGCGCCGAGGTCATCGAGGGCGTGCGGCGGCTGATCGTCGAGGAGATGGACGTCTCCGCCTTCGAGGCGCTGCCGTGGCCCGAGGCCCTTGCCGCGTGGGCCCGTTCGTACCGCGACGCCTTCGCCCGGCACCCGCAGGCGATCGACCTGCTGGCCACCACGACCATCAGCTCACCGGCCACGCTCAGCATGTACGAGGCGGTGGTCGCGGCGCTGGCCCGCGGCGGCTGGCCGCAGGAACGGCTGGTCACCACCCTGACCAGCGTCGAGTCGTTCCTGCTCGGCTCGGCGCTCGACCTCGTGGCGCCGCCGCTGATGATCGACCCGGCCGGGCACGCGCCACGGGTGCCGGTCCTTGCCGCCGCCCTGGAGAGTGCCGTGGGCGGCGGCAAGGCGGCGCGGGCCGACGAGGCGTTCGCGTCGGGGCTCGACGCGCTGATCCGCGGGCTCGTGGCTCAACTCGCCGAGTTCCGCGGGGAGTAGGCGCACCCGGCTTACCGGCGGCGGAGGTCAGAGGCCGCGCGCCGGGTCGGCGAGCGTCTCCCAGAACATCGCCTCGTAGCGCTGGAGGAGTTTGCCGTGGCGCAGGGCGGACCCGGTCGCGTCGAGGCCCCGGTCCATGCCCGCGCGCACCGCGGCGAGCGCCTGCCGTTCGAGGTCGGGCGCGGGCTCGGCGAAGAAGGCGAAGAACCCGCAGGCCTCCTCGCTGAAGCCGTAGTGGGCGGGAAGCGCGCGGGCCAGCGTCGCGCAATAGGCGCCCCAGGCCGCGAAGTTGGCGGTCAGGGCGAGGACCACGTCGACGGGGGCGCCGTTCAGGGCGAGCCAGGCCACGTACGCCGGGTAGGCCTGGCAGCCCGCGCGCGGCTCGTACGCGTCGGCGTCGGCCTTGTCCACGCCGCACGCCGCGACCAGGGCGTCGAGCCGGTCGAGGGCGAGGGTCTCGCCCTCGGCGAGGGTGCGGAAGAAGGCGGCGCACTCTGCTTCTCCGGAGGCGGCCGAGCGTTCGGCCAGGTGCAGGAAGGAGCGGCGGTCGGCGGGGATCACGGAGCGCTGCTCCAGAGCGAGAGCGGTGATCGCGGAACGGTTCGCGGTGCCGTCCGCGACCCGCGGGACGAGCGGGTTGGCCGCCGGATCCGGGGCCAGCTGCACCGCCACGGCGTCGAGCAGTTCCTCTGCGGTCCGTGTCATCGTCCGTCCTCCCTGCCCTCGGCGGAACTTCTCAGCACTCCTGCTAGTTTCTACAGTGCTGTAGAAACAAGTAACCAACGTACGGAGCTCTCATGGCCCTGTGGGACCGCGTCAAGGAATCCGCATCGACGATGCAGACCCAGCTCATGGCGAAGAAGAACGACCTCAAGAGCGGCGCCTTCCGCGACTCCAGTATGGCGATGTGCGCCCTCGTCGCGGCCGCGGACGGCACCATCGATCCGTCCGAACGCCAGCGCGTGGCCCAGCTCATCGCCACCAATGAAGTGCTGCAGAACTTCCCCGCCGACGAGTTGCGGCGCCGCTTCGACGAGTACGTCGACAAGCTGACCGCCGACTTCGCGTTCGGCAAGGTCAGCGTGTTGCAGGAGGTCGCCAAGGCGAAGAAGAAGCCCGCCGAGGCGCGTGCCGTGATCCAGATCGGCATCGTCATCGGCGGCGCGGACGGCGACTTCGACCCGGCGGAGCGGGCCGTCGTGCGGGAGGCGTGCTTCGCGCTCGACCTGCCGCCGCACGAGTTCGACCTCTGATGCCGGCCTCTGGATTCGGCCCCTGATTCCGGCCTCTGGATTCGGCCCCTGATTCCGGCCTCTGGTTTCGGCCCCTGTTCTCGATTTCCGACACGGCCGCGACCGTCAGGCCGCGCATGGGGCGGACGGGGTCACCCGCCGGCGCCGCCCGCCCCCAGGAGCCCCCGCAGCATCCGCTCGTCGGCGGGCGAGAGCGTGGTGACGAAGCTGGCCAGCACGGCGCCGCGGTCGCGTTCGCCGTCGAGCACCTTGCGCATCCGCAGCGCGGCGAGACCCGCCTCGTCCGCCGCCGAGCGCCAGACGAACGACCGGCCCACGCGCTCGCGCGTGACGGTGCCCTTGGCGAGCAGCCGGGTCAGGATCGTCATCACGGTGGTGTAGGCGAGGTCTCCGCCGATACGTTCCTGCACCCACGCCGCGTTCACCGGCCCCGCCTCACCGTGCAGCACCGCGAGCACCTGCGCCTCCAACTCGCCCTGCGCGCGCCGCCGGAGGCGGGGCTGCCGCGCCTCGCGTTCATGCCGCTCCATGCCCGTGTCCCTCCTGGATACCTGGACGCCTGTTCCCGACGCCCGTTCCCGGGGCTGTCTTGACGGCTCTCTTGACGGCCCGTCGAGGGGCGCCACATCGTAACGGGACGCGGTATCGGGACGCGGCACCCCGGTCACTTCTACAGTGCTGTAGATTTTTCTCTCCGGCCCTGACCACGGCCGGTACGCACCTCACCTCAGGACTTCAGGAGGACATCGTGGGAGTTTCCCTGGCCAAGGGCGGCAACGTCTCGCTCAGCAAGGAGGCCCCCGGCCTCACCGCCGTCCTGGTCGGCCTGGGCTGGGACGTCCGCACGACCACCGGCACGGACTACGACCTGGACGCCAGCGCACTGCTCTGCGACGACTCGGGGAAGGTCGTCTCCGACGAGCACTTCATCTTCTACAACAACCTCAAGAGCCCCGACGGTTCGGTCGAGCACACCGGCGACAACCTCACCGGTGAGGGCGAGGGCGACGACGAGGCCGTGAAGGTGAACCTCGCGGCGGTCCCCGCCACCATCACGAAGATCGTTTTCCCGGTCTCCATCCACGACGCCGAGAACCGCGGCCAGAGCTTCGGCCAGGTCCGGGGAGCCTTCATCCGCGTGGTCAACCAGGCGGACAACGCGGAGATCGCCCGCTACGACCTGACCGAGGACGCGTCGACCGAGACCGCCATGGTCTTCGGCGAGCTCTACCGCCACGGCACGGAGTGGAAATTCCGCGCGGTCGGCCAGGGTTATGCCAGTGGGCTGCGCGGCATCGCGTCGGACTTTGGCGTGAATGTCTGAGGAGTGCACGTCTGAGGAGTGCACGTCTGACGTACGCGTCCGATCGACGTACGCGTCGGACGCGCACGTCCGAGGTGCCACGGCGACACCAGTCGCCGCGCAGTCATCCGACCAACGGCGGCAGAGGGAGCGGGACGTGTACGGCGATCCGGCAACAGTGCGCAAGATCCTGACGGAGCTCGGAGACACCTGGGCGGTCGTGGGGCTCTCCACGAACGAGGAGCGAGCGGCGTACGGGGTCGCGGGGGTCCTTCAGCGCTACGGAAAGCGCATCGTCCCCATCCACCCGAAGGCCGAGACGGTGCACGGCGAGAAGGGCTACCCGTCCCTCTCAGCCGTGCCCTTCAAGATCGACGTCGTCGACGTCTTCCTCAACAGCGCCCTAGCGGGCCAGGCCGCCGACGAAGCCGTCGCGATCGGCGCGCAGGCGGTCTGGTTCCAGCTGGGCGTCATCGACGAGGCGGCGTACGAACGGACGCGGGAAGCGGGCCTGGAGATGGTGATGGACCGCTGCCCGGCCATCGAACTGCCCATGCTGCGCTAGGCGTTCGGGGAGCGGGCGCTGTGGCCAGGCCGGCTAGCCGACCCGCCGCAGCGCCCTCTCCCGGCGCGCAGCCACGCTGGAGCCCGACTCCCTGCGTGCCATGCGGCGCAGCACGACCGGGGCCACGAGCAGGCCCAGCACGGCCCAGGCCCCCAGCACCCCGGCCGTCTCCCAGGGGCGCCAGGAGCCGGCGATCTCGATGGCGGCCGCGCCGTCCGGCAGCAGGGCCGAGCGCATGCCGAGGCCCAGCCAGTAGATGGGGAACGCCTGGGCCGTCCACTGCAGCCAGTCCGGCAGCGCGGTGATCGGGTAGAAGATGCCGGAGATGGCGATCATGCCCAGGATCGGCAGCTGGATCAGGCCCTGGCTGCGCGCGCTGGTGAACACCGAGCCCAGGATCGCGCCGATGGGCAGCGTGGCGACCATGCCGAGGAGAAGGACCCAGGTCAGCGTCAGCCACGAGCCGGGGCCGCCGATCGCCAGGCCCCCGACGACGAAGATCCCGGGGATCAGCAGGATCGCCAGGTCGGCGAGCAGGCCGCCGGAGACGGAGACGACCTTGCCGATGAGGTAGCCGGGCATCCCGTTCGGCGTCGCCTTGGCGCGCAGCAAGGTGCCGTCCTCGCGTTCGGCGGTGAGCGCCTGGCTCATGCTGACCATGCCCATCGCCGCGTTCATGCCCAGGATGCTCGGCAGGGCGAGGGTGCCGAGCAGCAGTCCGCTCGTGCCGAACGCCGTGTCCCGCATGAAGAACATGACCGTCAGCATCAGCACCGGCCACAGCAGATGCGACAGCACGTCGCCGCCGTTGGTGAACGACTGCCGCAGTTCGATCAGCCCACGGCTCCAGCCCGCCCGGACCGCCACACTCGTCGCGTTCACCGGGCCACCGCCTTCCCGGTCCCGCGGGTCTCCTCGGTCTCGCGGGTCGCCCCGGTCTCGCGCGTCTCCTCGGCCTCGCCCTGTTGTCGTACCAGCGCCAGGTAGGTGTCCTCCAACGAGGCCCGGTGGACCTCCAGTTCACCTACGGCATCGCCGTGCTCGCGGAACAACTCCCTGACGAACGCCGTCGATTCGGCCGTCGCCTTCACGAAGTGCCGCCCGCCGTACGTCCAGCGCACCTCGTCCCGCCCCGCGGTGCGCCGCGCCAGGTCGTCCGGCGAGCCGTCCGCGATGATCCGTCCCCCGGACAGGATCAGGATGCGGTCGGCGAGCTTGCCCGCCTCGGCCAGGTCGTGCGTGGTGAGCAGGATCGTGGTCGCGTGGTCGTCGGCGAGGCGGTGGACCAGTTCGTGGAACTCCTGCCGGGCTTCCGGGTCGAAGCCCGCCGTGGGCTCGTCCAGGAACAGCAGTTCCGGGCGGCCCACGATGCCGATCGCCACGTCCAGCCTGCGCCGCTGTCCGCCGGACAGCGTCTTGATCTTCTTGTCCGCGTGGGCGCTCAGGCCGACCGCCGCCATGAGTTCATCGGTGTCCCACGGCCGCCGGATCGTGCCGGTGGAGTAGGGGGCGTAGTACGTCCCCAGGTGCGCGAGCAGCTCACGCACCCGCCACTTGCCGTGGTCGCGCCAGGACTGCAGGACGACCCCGATCCGCGCCCGCCAGGCCTCGGTGCCGAACGCCGGGTCCGCGCCGAGCACGTGGACGCGGCCCGCCGAGCGCATGCGGAACCCCTCCATGATCTCGATGGTGGTGGTCTTGCCCGCACCGTTCGGTCCGAGCAGCGCGAGCACCTCGCCGTGCCGCACCTGGAAGGTCACGTCGCGCAGCACGTCGGCGGTGCCGTAGCGCATGCGCAGCCCCTCGACATCGAGCACGACGTCCTCGCTCGTCGTCGTCACGTCAACTCCTCGCCCTGTCCATAGCCATAGCCGCATCCGAATCCGAATCCGAATCCGTTCAGATGTCGGCGAAGCTACGTTGCGTTCAACCAGCCATCAATGAATAACTGGACGAGACAGTCGCTCCAGTAGGGGAATTCGCGGATTCATTGCAATGGACTTGCCGATGAACGCAAGGAGGCCGACGCGCATGCCCGGAGGCAGGCTCACCCACGAAGACCGCCGCCGCATCGGCGCGGGCCTCGCCGAGGGGCTCGGGTACGCCGAGATCGCCCGGCGCATCGGCAGGCCGACGTCGACCGTCAGCCGCGAGGTGACCCGCAACGGCGGCCCCGAGGCCTACCGCGTCGACCACGCCCACCTCGCCACCGAACGGCGCGCCCGCCGCCGCAGGAAGATCCCGCGCCGCGCGCCCGCCGCGCCCGCCGACCCCTACGGACGCGACCCCGAGGCCGTACGCGACTTCGCCGAGCGGCTCGCGGCCCTGATGGTCAGCACGGGGGTGCCCCGCATGGCCGCGCGAGTGCTCACGTGCCTGATCACCGACGACTCCGGCAGCCTCACCGCCGCGGACCTCGTCCAGCGGCTGCGGGTCAGCCCGGCGTCGGTGTCCCTGGCCGTCGGCTATCTGGAGGGGCTTGAGGTGATCCGCCGCGTACGGGAGCCGGGACAGCGTCGCCAGCGGTACGTCATCGACGACGACGTCTGGCTCCAGGCGTGGCTGACGAGCGCCCAGCAGCACGCGACGTGGGCGCGGACCGCGCAGCGCGGCGTCGAGGTGCTCGACCCGGCGACGCCCGCGGGGGCCCGCCTTGCCCATATGAGCCAGTTCTTCGCGACCCTCAGCGAGGACATGAGCGGCGGCACCGGAGCCGTCGACGACGCCCTGACCGTGCTTGCCGCGCTGCGGCACGCGGGCGCTCCCCTCCCGGAGTGCGCCCTGGCCGCAGCCCTCGGCTGGCCCGCGGACCGGGTGTCCGCCGCCCTGCGCCGCGCCGGACAGGACCGTCTCTCTCCCGCGCAGCTCAAGGCCGTCAGCTCTCGAAGCGGTACCCCATGCCCGGCTCCGTGACGAGGTGGCGCGGATGGGACGGGTCCGCTTCGAGCTTGCGTCTCAACTGGGCCATGTAGACCCGCAGATAGTTGGTCTTGCTGCCGCGGGAGGGGCCCCACACGTCCCGCAGCAGCTGCCGCTGGCTGACGAGCCGCCCGGGATTGCGGATCAGTATTTCGAGCAGCTGCCACTCGGTCGGGGTCAGGCGTACGTCGCGTCCGCCCCGCCGCACCCTCTTGGCCACCAGGTCGACGCTGAACTCGTCCGTCGTCACGACCTCGGCGGCAGGGTCGTCCGGCGCGGCCCGCGTGCGGCGGACGGCCGCGCGCAGCCTGGCCAGGAGCTCGTCCATGCTGAACGGTTTGGTGATGTAGTCGTCGGCGCCCGCGTCGAGCGCCGCGACCTTCTCGGCGGAGGCCCGGCGCGCGGTGAGCACCAGGACCGGCACCCTGGTCCAGCCGCGCAGGGCCCTCAGTACGTCCACGCCGTCCATGTCCAAGAGCCCCAGGTCCAGGACGACGACGTCGGGTCGACGCGTCGCCGCGATCCGGAGCGCCGTCGCGCCGTCCGGCGCCGCGTCCACTGCGTACGCGCGCGCCCGCAAGTTGATCACGAGAGCCCGCGCGAGCCGGGAATCGTCCTCCACCACCAGCACCCGGGTCACCGACGTGCGGCCTTCCGGGTCCTGGCCACGGTCGCTGTCGTCGCTGCGGCAGTAGGTCGTGCCGGGCCGTACGCCGCTCACGCGCTCGCGCTCGACCCCTGTGCCTTCGTCCAGAATCACCGCTGTTCCCTCGTCCGGAATCACCGGCTTCCACCGAACCGCCTCGGGACGCGGAAGAGGCGGCCCTTGACGCGGCTCTGGCGCCGGTGACGAGGACGTTGACGGCACTCTGACGGGGCACGCGTGCGGCCGCCCGGCGTCTCCACCGGGCGGCCGCACGGCGCGTCAGGCCGCGGCGCCCACCAGCGCGGGGCGCTCGGCGTCCCGCAGCCGCTCCATCAGCGAGATGCGGGCCCGCGCCACCCGCGAGCGGACCGTGCCCACCGGGCAGCCGGTGAGCAGCGCGGCCTCCGCGTAGGGCAGCCCCAGGAGCTGGGTGAGGACGAAGGCCTCACGCCGCTCGTCGGGCAGCGTCGCGAGCAGGTCGGCGAGGACCACGCCGTCGTCGAAGCCCGGCAGGCCCCTGGGCTGGGCCCGCTCCGCGGCGGACTGCCAGTCGTCCGTGTCGGAGAGGCGGGGCCGGGCGGCGGCGTGCCGCAGGCTGTCGATCACCGCGCGCCGGGCGATGGACAGCAGCCAGGTACGGGCGGACGAGCGCCCTTCGAAACGGTGCAGGCTGCCGAGGGCCCGCAGGAACGTGTCCTGCGTCAGGTCGTCGGCGGCCTGCGGATCGCCACCGAGGTACGTCACGTACCGGCGGACGTCGCGGTGCAGGGCGCGTACGAAGTGCTCGACCGCCTCGGGGTCACCGGCGCGGGCGGCGAGCGCCCAGGCCGTTATCGACTCGTCGGGTGAGCTGGGCAGGGCAGGAATGATCACCTGGTGTCCTTCTCGGGAATCCGGGACCCGGGTACGCGGTGGATACGTGCGTCCGGCGGGTCCGGTGAGGGGGGTACGGCCGCGCGCGAGTGCGTACGACCGATGCCCGAGCCGCCCGGCCGCGCGACGTGGCGCGCGGGAACGGCGTCGGGGAGCCGGCTGTCAGGCGACAGCGGTCCCCGTGGGCGGACCCCGAGAAGTGATGGCGTGGACGAGGAGCAACTGCCGCGGCCGGCCCGCCGCAGGGCGGCGACGGGGCCGGATGCGGGGACGGTGGGTGGGCGCCGGGAGCGCGAGAGGCACCCGCAGCGGGGCGACGAGCCACCCGGCGAAGGCACGCGCGATCCGGAAGGCCGCACGCTCGCCGTGCGCGAGCCAGAGGCCGCACAGGAGCGCGGCGAGCAGGTGGGCGGCGAGCATGCCGAGCGGCGACATGCCGCTCATGTCGTGGCCACCGCCCATGTGATCCATGTGTTCCATGGAGGAGGACACCGAGGACACCGAGGGCACAGCGGGCACAGCGGGCACAGCGGGCACAGAGGGCACAGCGGGCACGGGGGGCGCGGCGGGCATGCCGCCCGACATCGACCCCGAGGCGGGCATCGGGGCGGACATGGCCGAGCCCTGTCCCCTGCCCATGGAGTCGGCGCCCATCGGCGCCGCGCACAGCACGTGCTGCGCCCACCGCCGTACGAGCGGGACTCCGCCGGAGGGCTGCGCCACGGCCTGCGCCAGGGAGAACCCCGAGTGCAGCGCGGCCTGCGCGGCCACCGTCACGGAGACGACCACCGGCAGCCCCCGCTCGCGCCCGGCCAACGCCCATGCCGTGGCGCCGACTCCGACGGCTCCGGCACCCAGCGTCCACCAGGGCACCGGGGCCCCCGACATCATCACGTGCCCCAGGGCAGCGAGCAGCACACAGGCGGCCGCGAACACCGCAGCCCGTACCGCGCGAGAACACCACCCAGCAGTCATGGCGGGGACATCTTTGCATTCGCGCCACTCCTTTCACGGGCGGGTACGCGAAATGAACCCGGTCCACTCACCCGCCCCGCAGGTGTGAGCCACGGCACACACGACCGCGGGAACTGGGCGGACCTCCGCTCCGACCCCTGAGGGGGCGACTCAACGCGCCGAGTCCGCGAGCAGCTTCAGGGCCAGTGCCTCGGTCTCCGCGTCGGCCTTCTCGGGGCTGCCCGTGTCGTACGGCGGGTCCGGGTCGTACTCGACGGCCAGCTGCATCGCCCGGCCGACCTTCTCGTCGGAGAGCCGGGACGCGAGGTGCAGACCCATGTCGATGCCCGCGGAGACGCCCGCCGCCGTAATGATCTTCCCGGTCTCGACGAAGCGGCCGGGGGTGTAGACGGCGCCGACCTCCTTCAAGTAGGGGCGCGACGCCCAGTAGGTGGTGGCCGGGAGTCCGCGCAGCAGGCCCGCCGAGCCGAGGATGAGGGAGCCCGTGCAGACCGATGTGGTCCACGTGGAGTGGCGGTGGATGCGGCGGATCCACCGGTGGGCGTCGGCGTCCTCCATCATGGCGACCGTCCCGCGATCGCCGCCGCCGGGCACCAGCAGTACGTCGGCCCTGCCGACGTCGCTCATGGCCCGCTCGGCCACCAGCGTCAGTTCGCCGGTGTCGGTGCGGACCGGGCCCGCCTTCCTGGCCACCGTCGTCACGCGCACGCCGGGTACCCGGCACAGCACTTCGTACGGGCCGACGGCGTCCAGGGCGGTGAATCCGTCGTACAGCAGCACGGCGACGTCCAGCGACTTCGCGGCCTCTTCGCCGGGTGCCCGACGCTCTGCCGCGTGCGCCGGAAGGCCCGACGCGGCGGCGAGTCCGGCCGCGCCCAGCGTCCCGGCCACGGCGCCCCGCAGCACCTGACGACGGCCCGCGCCCACCCCGAGTCCATCAGCGCCCATCTCTTCTCAACTCCCTTTCCCAGCAAGTCTGTTGGTCATGACAGCGACACGTCTCAGGAGTCGGACGGCGGGCCCGTCCGGTTCCCGCCCCGGACGGATTCCGCGCCCGGCCGGACCACGACCGCCTCGGCCCGGACGCTGCCGCCGTCCCGGAAGTGCAGCGTGAACGGCACCGTGTCGCCCACCTGCCACCGGCCGCGGGCCCGCAGCATCACGTCCACGCCGAGCGGCGACATCGCCAGGGTGCCGTGCGCCGGGACCTCGGCCGATCCCGTGCCGCTCATGTACGCCGCCCGGCCGCCCGTGGTCCGGTGGCGGCCCAGCATGGCCTGGTCGGCGGCCGGGGAGTCCGAGGTGACGCCGGTCAACCGGTCCGCCGAGCCGCCCCTGTTGGTGATGCGGAAGTAGGCCGAGGTGTCCTGCGTGTCCCCGTACGGCAGGAAGACCCGCCCCGCCGCCACCTCGATCCGCGCGGGCCTGCCCGCACCGCCCGCGCCCACCCACGCGGTCAGGCCGCCGAGCGCGACGGCACACGCCGTGACGGGCGCGAGCGCGGCGAGCAGCGGGCCGCGGAGGCCGCGTGCCGCCGACCGGAAGTCCTTGCTCATCGCACACCGGCCGTCCTGCCGCGCACCGGACCCGGCCGCCAGGTGCGCAGCCGCAGGCTGTTGCCCACCACCAGGAGCGAGCTGACCGACATCGCGGCGGCCGCCACCATGGGGTTGAGCAGGCCGACGGCCGCCAGGGGCACGGTGACCGCGTTGTAGCCGAAGGCCCAGACGAGGTTCGTCCGGATCGTGCGCAGGGTGCGGCGGGCCAGCAGGACCGCGTCCGCGACGGTCTCGATGTCGCCGCGTACGAGCGTGACGTCGGCGGCCCCGATGGCCGCGTCGGTTCCGTCGCCCATGGCGATGCCGAGGTCCGCGCCCGCGAGGGCCGCCGCGTCGTTCACGCCGTCCCCGATGACCGCGACACGGTGGCCCTGGCCCCTCAACTCCCTCACCAGGTCTGCCTTTCCCTCGGGCGTACAGCGCGCGTGGACCTCGGTGATGCCCAGCTCCGCGGCGACCGCGCGGGCCGTCGGCTCGCGGTCTCCCGTGGCGAGCACCGGGCGCACGCCGAGGCGGCGCAGCCGGTCGACGGCTCGGTAGCTTCCGGGGCGTACGACGTCGCCGATCGCGATCAGGGCCTGGGCCACGCCGTCCACACGGACCACGACCGGGGTGTGCGCGGCGGCTTCGGCGGCGGCCAGCGCATGAGCCAGGTCGTCGGGCAACTCGCCCTCGGGGGCGCCGACTTCGACGGAACGGCCCTCGACGCGGCCGCTCACCCCGCTGCCCGGCGTGGCACGGAACTCGGTCACCTGCGGCAGCGGGCGTTCCGCGTAGGCGACGACCGCCCGGCCCAGCGGATGTTCCGCGCCCCGCTCCACCGCACCGGCGAGCCGCAGCACCTCCTCCCGTGCGATGCCGCCCGCCGTCACGGTGACCCGGACGACGCTCATCCGCCCCGAGGTGAGCGTGCCGGTCTTGTCGAGCACGACGGCGTCGATGTGCCGCAGGGTCTCCAGAGCCCGCGGTCCGCCGACCAGGACGCCTAGCCGGGCGCCCCGGCCCGTGGCGGCGAGCAGGGCGGTGGGGGTCGCGAGGCCGAGCGCGCAGGGGCAGGCCACGACCAGGATCGCCACGCACGCCGTCACGGCGGACTGCGGGGCGGCTCCCGCGCCGAGCCAGAAGCCGAGCACCGTGACGGCCAGCGCGAGCACCACCGGCACGAATCCGCCCGCCACCGTGTCCGCGAGCCGCTGGGCGCGCGCCTTGCCGGCCTGGGCCTCGGTGACCAGTCGGGTGATGCGGGCGAGCCGGGTGTCGGCGCCGACTGCCGTGGCCCGCACCAGGAGCAGCCCGCCGACGTTGACGGCGCCACCGGTCACCGCGTCGTCGGGGCCGACCTCGACGGGCTCGCTCTCCCCCGTGATCAGCGAGAGGTCCAGGGCCGAACCGCCCTCCCGCACCACGCCGTCGGTGGCGACGCGCTCCCCCGGCCGCACGACGAAGCTCTGGCCCGCGCGGAGGTGCGCGAGCGGGATGCGCCGTTCCGTGTCACCGTCCCTGACCTCGACGTCCTTGACGGTCAGGGATGCCGGCGAACGCAGCGCCGCCCCCGTCCCGTGCCGGGCCCGCGCCTCCAGGTACCGCCCCGCCAGGACGAACAGCGGTACGCCGACCACCGCTTCCAGATAGATGTGCGCGGCCCCGTCCGCCGTGGACGGCAGCAGGCTGAACGGCATCCGCATGCCGGGGTCGCCCGCACCGCCGAGGAAGAGGGCGTACGAGGACCAGGCGAACGAGGCGGCCACGCCGAGCGAGACGAGCGTGTCCATGGTCGCGGCGGAGTACCGCAGTCCGCGCAGCGCGCGGGCGTGGAACGGCCAGGCGCCCCAGGCGGCGACCGGCGCGGCCAGCATGAAGCACAGCCACTGCCAGTTGCGGAACTGCAGGGCGGGCACCATCGAGAGGACGAGCACGGGGACCGCGAGCAGGGCGACGATCAGGAGGCGGTCGCGGTCACGGTCGCCTCGTACGCGGTCATCGCGCGCGGGCTCCGGGTTCGCGGACTCGGGGTTCGTGGGCTCGGGGTTCGTGGACTCGGGGTTCGTGGACTCGGGGTTCGTGGACTCCGGCACGGGCTCGGGGTCCGTCGGCCCACTGTCCCGCTCGGGGAGCGGCTCCGGCTGCCGGACGGGTTCCGCCGTACAGCCCGCCCGTTCGACCGCCGCGACGAGTTCACCGAGGGCGACGGCGGCCGGATGGGTCACGCGGGCCCGCCCGGTGGCCAGGTTCACCACCGCGCTCACGCCGTCCAGCCTGCCGAGCCGCTTCTCGACGCGTCCCACACAGGCGCCGCAGGTCATCCCGCCCACGGTCAGATCGGTGACGACGTCAGTGACCGCCGCTTCCGTGCGACCCGCCGCCGCCATCGCCCTGCCCCCTCTCCGTGTCCGTCCCGGTCCCGGTCTCGGTCTCGGTCCGCTGCATCCCGGGTGCGACCGGTCCGACGGCCGTGCCCACGGCGTACGACACCGCGAAGATCACCGCGAGCAGCGCGAGGAAACCGCAGAGCAGGGGCAATTGGGGGCGATCGCTCATCGCCGCTCTCCTGACACTCGTGAACGAGACAGCGCGGAACCGTCACGTCCGCGCCTGTTCAGGAGTCGGCCGCGGAGGGGCTCCAGTTCCCGTGCCGCACATAACGAGGACGCGGACCACCATCTGTCCGGCGGCTCCCTCGCGGACTGGTTCGACGCCGTGGTGCATGTGCGTGAGGTGACGCCGGTGAGGACGCTCGGGGGCTCCTGAGGCCTACGACACCCCACCGTGGGCGGGCATCTCATCGGCGCCGACGGCCGCCTGGGCCTCGGCGGCCAGCTCCCGGCGGTCCGAGCCGTGCAGCGGGGCGTGCGCGGTGACCCGCACGGCCAGTCCCCGGGCACCGGCGACGCGGTGCAGCGAGGCCCCGAAGGTCTCGTCGCCCAGGAAGGCGGCCGTGGTGCTGCGGGCGCCGTGCTGGTAGTAGCGGATGGTCACCGGCCGCACGGGAGCCCCCGCGTCGGCCGCCGCCTGGAAGGTGGCCCGGCGGAACCGGCCGCCGGACACGGAACACCAGGTCGTCGCCTGCGGGAAGACGAGGACGGAGCGGCCCGAGCGCAGGGTCGACGCCAGGTCGGCCACCACATGGGGCAGTTGGCGCAGGCCGTCACGGTCGATGAACCGGGACCCCGCCCGCCGGGCGAGCGCGCCGATCACCGGCCACTGGCCCACCTCCCGCTTGGCGAGGACCGTCACCGGCTCGACGGCGAGCAGGCTGACGACGTCGAGCCAGGAGATGTGGTTGGCGACGATCAGGGTCCCGGGAGAACGACCGGCACGGTCCACCGTCAGCCTCTCCGGCCCCGCGTCGAGGCGCACGCCCAGCGCGCCCAGGATTCCCCGGGCCCGCGCCCGCAGCGCGTGGGGCTCGGCGAGCCGCGCGCCCTGGGCCACGCCCAGGCCGATCTCGTACGACAACGCGGCGTACCGGCGGGCCAGTTCGGGCGGCGGGACGCGCGACGCCGAGCGGGTGACGCAGGCCGGGGTGCAGAGCGCGGCCGTGGCTGCCGCGGGGCTCATGGCGTCTCCCCCAGGAAGTAGCGGCGGTAGCGGTCGCCGAACCGGTCCATGTCGAGCAGGACGAAGAAGTCGGCGACGTCGAACTCGGGGTCGTGCGCGGGCGCCCCGCACATCCACGCGCCGAGCCGCAGGTAGCCCCGCAGGAGCGGCGGCAGGTCGGCGTAGGCCGGCCGCTCCACGGTCGGCGCGGTGGGCACCCAGGGGCGCCTGGGCTGCACCCGCAGCTCGGGCGGCGACGCGTGCTTGGACGTGCCGAGCAGCCAGGCGCTGGACGCGGCCTTGCCGCCGTCGGACAGCGGCACGGAGGCGCAGCCGGCCAGGTAGCGGTGGCCGGAGAGCAGGACGTAGCGGGCGAGCGCCGACCACATCAGGTTGATCACCGCGCCGGAGCGGTGGTCGGGGTGCACGCAGGAGCGGCCCGCCTCGATCGTGGAGGAGCGCAGCTCCTCCAGGGCGCGCAGGTCGAACTCGCTGTCGGAGTAGGACCGCTCGGCCCGCCCGGGAGGCAGCAGGCGGTAGGTGCCCACGACATCGCCGGTGGTGGTGTCGGTGACGATCAGGTGGTCCACGAGGTCGTCGTAGTCGTCCACGTCGTGGCCGGGCAGGGGGGTGTGGAGCGTGGCTCCCATCTCCTCGCCGAAGACGCGGTACCGCAGGCGCTGCGCGGCCCGGATCTGCTCCTCGGAGTCGGCGATGGAGGTGACGTACGCGCTGGGGACGGCGGGGGCGGCGGGCGTGGTGGGGGCGGTGGGGGCGGTGCGAGCGGTGGGCTTCGAGGCGGCGGATGCCGATGCAGCGGATGTCGAGGGCATGACAGATCCGGGCTCCGTTCGGGGAGGGCAGGTCGTCGGCGGAGAAGGCTCAGGCGTCGCGGCGCCCGAGGATCACCGTGGCCAGGGTCGGGGAGGCGGCTGTCCGGCCACGCGGAGCAGCAGCCCGGTGGCGGGACCGTAGAGATCCGCGTCGCCGGTGAGGGACTGCGTGCCCGCCGCCCGGGGCGGGAACCGCGCCAGGTTCGTGAGGAAGTCGAGGGGAGTCGAGGGGAGGATCGGCGGCACGATGAGCAGCGGCACGAACAGCACGGTGATGGTCCCGGCTGAACTGCGCACGATGGCCGCGAGGCCGACGGTCAGGACACTCATGAGCATCAGGTGAACTGCGACGGCAGACACCAGGTCCCGAGCGGCCCGGTAGCGTGCTCGCATGATCCGAGTGCTTCTCGCCGACGACGAGACGTTGATCCGGGCCGGAGTGCGGGCGATCCTCGGCAGCGCCGAGGACATCGAGGTCGTCGCCGAGGCGGCCGACGGGCGCGAGGCGGTCGACCTCGCGCTCAGGCACCGCCCGGACGTCTGCCTCCTCGACATCCGGATGCCCCGGCTCGACGGCCTCCGGGCGGCGGCCGAGCTGCACAAGGCCGCGCCCGGGACGGCGGTGGCGATGCTCACCACGTTCTCCGAGGACGAGTACATCGCCGCCGCGCTCGACTCGGGCGCGGCCGGTTTCGTCCTCAAGTCCGGCAACCCGCGCGAGCTGATCAGCGGTGTCCGGGCCATCGCCGATGGCGGCGCGTATCTCTCGCCGTCGATCGCGCGGCTGGTCATCTCCCACCTCGGCACCGGGCAGTTCGGCAAGCAGGCCGCCGCGCGGGCCCGGATCGAAGAGCTGACGGCGCGCGAGCGCGAGGTGCTGGCGCTGGTCGGTGCCGGGCTGTCGAACGCGGAGATCGCCGGGCGGCTGCACGTCGTCGAGGGCACGGTGAAGGCGTACGTCAGCCAGGTCCTGGCCCGCCTTGGCTTCAAGAACCGGGTGCAGGCCGCGATCCTGGCGTACGAGGCGGGGCTCGTCGGCGGGGAGTGAGCGGCGGGCGACCGGCAGTTGATGCCGCGTGGCGATCCCCTGCCTTCGTCGGGGGGCGCGCCGGCCGGGGGTGATCGGCGATGCTTGGCGGATGCGCGGCGCAAACGGCTGGCTTCCCCGGCTCTTCGACATCGGTCTGTGGCTCGTGGTGTGCGCGCCGCCGGTCTCGGCCGCCCTGCGTCTCGACGGACGTGACGCGGTCGTGGCGGCCCTGGCCGTCCCGCTGCTCGGGGGCGCCGTGGCGTTCAGCAGGTGCCGGCCGCTCGCCGCGCTCGCCGTGCCGGTCGCGCTGAGTCTGATGACGGACCCGGAGATGCTGACGCCGGTGTACTGGGCGGCGCTGGCCCTCTTCGGGTATCTCGCGGGCAGCCGTACGGTCGCGGTGCGTCCCGCACTGTGGTTCTGCGGGGCAGTCGCCGCGGCCGGGCTGGTGCTGTGCGCGGTCGTGTCGAGCGACCTGTGGGGCTGGCCCTCGATGCTCCTGACGCTGCTGATCGCCGTGGTGCTGCCCTGGCTGCTCGGCCGCTACCGCCGCCAGTACGCCGACCTGATGGCCACCGGCTGGCGGCTCGCCGAGCGCATGGAGCACGAGCAGCAGGCCGTCGCGGACCGCACCCGCATCCGCGAACGGGCCAGGATCGCGGGCGACATGCACGACTCGCTGGGCCACGACCTGACGCTCATCGCGGTCCAGGCGGGCGCCCTGGAGGTCGATCCCACCCTGGACGCCCGCCAGCAGGCGGCCGTCGGCGAGCTGCGCGAGGCGGCGGGGGCGGCGACCGAGCGGCTGCGGGAGATCATCGGCGTGCTGCGGGCCGACGACGAAGTCCCGCCGCGGGCGCCCTCGGAGGAGAGCGCGGAGGCCGTGGTCGAGCGTGCGCGGGCCTCCGGGGTCGACGTCACGCTCGAACGCTCGGGGGCCACGGAGGACCCGCCGCCGATGGTCGGCCTCGCCGTCCACCGCGTACTCCAGGAGTCCCTGACGAACGCCGCCAAGCACGCGCCCGGCGCGGCGGTGCGGGTGCGCATCGCGCGGGACGGCGACGCGCTGCGCCTGACGGTGGAGAGCGACCCGGCCCCCGCGGGGCGCCTGCCCGGGGTGGCGTCGGGCGGCAGCGGCCTGGTCGGCCTCGACGAGCGGGTACGCCTCGCGGGCGGCACGCTGCGCGCGGAGCCCACGGACGACGGCGGCTTCGCGGTCACCGCCGAGCTGCCCGCGGCGGGCGCCGCCCCGCGCACCGCCGGACCGCCCCGGCCGACCACCTCCGCCCGCGAGTTGGAGCTGGCCAGGCGCCGGATCAGGCGGCGGCTCCTCCAGGCGGTCGTGGCCCCGCTCGCGGTCCTGGCCGGAATCCTCCTTCTCATGATCCCCGTCAGCCTCGTCAGCTCCTCCCTGTCGGTGCTCGACCGGGACGTGTACGCGGGCCTGACGGCCGGGGAGCCGCGCGGCGCGGTCGAATCCCGGCTGCCGCGGTTCACCAGGGACGGCCCGCCGGACGGCGCGCCCGCGACACCGCGCGGCCAGGACTGCGCGTACTACAGCACGGGGTTGATGTCGTCCGACGGCTACCGCCTCTGCTTCGCCGACGGACGGCTCGTGTCCAAGTCGGTGGTGGGAGAGGGCGGGGACAAGAACGAGGGGGAGGGAGAGGGGGAGGGCGAGGGTGAGGGCGATTGAGCGGGCCCCGGCCGCAGCCCAGCTCGCCCCACCCACAACGGCCCGCAACCCCCCGCGACCCGCCCGCCCCACGCCCCGTGTGACCGTACAGACTCAGGCAGCAGCACCCGCGAACGAGAGGCAGTCATGGCGACGACGCACCACGAACCGGCCGGTCAGCTCCCCCTGGCGGGCATCACCGTCGTCAGCCTGGAGCAGGCGGTCGCCGCTCCCTTCGCCACCCGCCAGCTGGCCGACCTCGGTGCCCGTGTGATCAAGGTCGAGCGCCCCGTCGGCGGCGACTTCGCCCGGCGCTACGACACCACGGTGCACGGCCAGGCCAGCTACTTCGTCTGGCTCAACCGCTCCAAGGAGTCCCTCACCCTGGACCTCAAGTCCGAGGAGGGCAGGGAGATCCTGCACGAACTCCTCGCGGGCGCCGACGTGTTCGTGCAGAACCTCGCCCCCGGCGCGGCCGACCGCCTCGGTCTCGGCGCGGACGAACTCCAGGCCCGCTACCCGTCGTTGATCCCCTGCACCGTCAGCGGGTACGGCACCAGCGGCTCCTGGGCGGACCGTAAGGCGTACGACCTGCTCGTGCAGTGCCAGACCGGGCTGCTCTCGCTGACCGGCACGCCCGACGAGGCGGTGCGGGCCGGCATCTCCGTCGCGGACATCGCGGGCGGGATGTACGCCTACAGCGGCATCCTCACCTCGCTCTTCACCCGGGCGACCACCGGGCGCGCACCGGCCGTCGAGGTCTCCCTGTTCGACGCGCTCGCCGAGTGGATGAGCCAGCCCGCCTACTACACGCGCTACGGCGGCACACAGCCGCCGCGCGTCGGCGCCCGGCACGCGACGGTCGCGCCCTACGGCCCGTTCACCGCGTCCGACGGCAAGGACGTCCTGCTGTCCGTGCAGAACGAGCCCGAGTGGGCCGCCCTGTGCGAACAGGTCATCGGGCGGCCCGAGTTGACCGCCGACCCGCGGTTCGCCACCGGTTCCGACCGCGTCGCGCACCGCGACGAGCTGGACGCGATCATCTCCGCGCGCTTCGCCGAACTCGGCAGCGAGGAGGCCATGGAGCTGCTCGACCGCGCCAACATCGCCAACGCGGGCGTCAATTCGGTCGCCGAGTTCCTGGACCACCCCGCGCTCACCGAGCGCGACCGCTGGCGGGAGGTCGCGATCCCGGGCGGCTCGACTCCGGTGCAGGCGCTGGTGCCGCCCGCGAACCTGAGCGGCGTGGACCCGCGCATGGATCCGGTGCCGGCCGCGGGGGAGCACACCGAGCGGATCCTCGGGGAGCTGGGGCGCGGCCCGGACGACATCGCCCGGCTGCGGGCGGAGGGCGTCTGCCGGTGAGCGGCGTGTGATGCCTGGTCAAGGCCCCCGCGTCAGGCGACGCCGAGCCCTTCGAGCACCACCGCGTTCGGCAGTTCGGCGAACGCCTTGCCCGGCACGATGAGCTTGCCCCGGCGGCGGCCGCTGCCGATCAGGACGTACGGCAGGTCGACGACGGCGGCGTCCACGAGCAGCGGCCAGTGGGCGGGCAGGCCGATCGGGGTGATGCCGCCGTACTCCATGCCGGTCTCGCCGGTCGCCGTGTCCATCGGCGCGAACGAGGCCTTGCGGGCGCCGAGTCGGCGGCGCACGACGCCGTTCACGTCGACGCGGGTCGTGGACAGGACCAGGCACGCGGCGAGCGATGCCTCGCCGCCGCGCTTGCCCGCGACGACGACGCAGTTCGCGGACTGCTCCAGGATGTCCTGGCCGTAGTGCTCCACGAAGGTGACGGTGTCGGCCCACCGGGGGTCGGTGTCGACGTGGAGAACCTCATCGGCGGGGACGGTCCCGCTCCAGCCGCGCACGGCGTCGGCGACGGGTGCGACCAGGAGGTCCAGGGCCTCGGGCGCGGGGCGGGCGTCGTCGAAATCTCCCATGGGTGCACGCATGGCCGCACGCTAACAGGCGCGCCAGCGCTCAGTACGAGGAGGCGTGCGCCGGCGGCACGGACACCGACATGGTCATCTCGACCGGCTCGTCGCCCTTGTTGTGATAGCCGTGCGGCACGTTCGCCTCGAACGACGCGGCCGACCCGGCGGGCACGAGGTGCTCCACGCCGTCGACCAGGAGCGTCAGTTCGCCCGCCGCGACATGCAGCAGCTCCATGGTCCCCGGCGGGTGCGCGTCGGAGTCGCTGCCGTCGCCGGGCATCAGCTTCCACGCCCACAGCTCGAAGGGCCCCCGCGCCTCGGTTCCGACCAGCAGCGTCGTGCTGCTGCCCGCCTCCGTGGACCACATCCGCACCGCCTGCTCCGGCGGCACAAGCCGGACGTGCGAGCCCTGCTCGTAGTCGAGGAGCGTGGTGATGCTGACGCCCAAGGCGTCGGCGAGCTTCACCGTGATGCCGACGCTGGGGTTGGTCCTGGCCTGCTCGATCTGGATGATCATGCCGCGGCTCACGCCCGCGCGGGCCGCGAGCGCGTCGAGCGTGAAGCCCCGCTCGGAGCGCCAGCGCTTGAGATTGCGCGCGAGCGACTGAGTCAGCTGGTCGAGGTCCGACACATTCCGTCCAATATTTTGGATGACATAGTTAAGGATAGTGAACTACGGTGTGGTGCACCTAAAGGTTCACCACACTGTACTGCGAGGATCTCCGATGACAGCACTGTTCGCCTTGGCCACCAGCCTGATGTACGGGCTGGCCGACTTCGGCGGCGGGCTGCTGACCCGACGCATCCCCGCACTCACCGTCGTCGTCGCCTCGCAGACCATCGCCGTCATCGTCCTCGGCGCGATCGTGGTCGCGACGGGTGGTTGGACGGAGTGGGGACCCCAACTGTGGTTCGCGGTGGCCGCGGGTCTCCTCGGCCCGGTGGCGATGCTCGCCTTCTACAAGGCCCTGGCCATCGGCCCGATGAGCGTCGTCTCGCCGCTGGCCTCCGTGGGCGTCGTCGTTCCGGTGGGCGTGGGCCTCTTCATGGGCGAGCGGCCCGGAATCCCGCAGTTCGCCGGGCTCACCGTCGCCATCGTGGGCATCGTGCTCGCGGGCGGCCCCGAGCTGCGCGGCGCCCCCGTGCAGCGCCAGGCGGTGCTGCTCACCCTGCTCGCGGCCTTCGGCTTCGGCGCGGTGCTCGCCCTCATCTCCGAGGCGTCGAGCAACCTCACCGGTCTGTTCCTCGCCCTGTTCGTGCAGCGCGTGACGAACGTGGCAGCGGGCGGAGCCGCGCTGTTCGTCTCCGTGAAGCGGGGCGGCGTCGCACTCCCCGAGGGCACGGGCATGGGCCTGATCTGGGCGGCGCTCCCGGCACTGGCCTTCGTCGGCCTGGCGGACGTGGCGGCCAACGGCACGTACTCGATGGCGGCCCAGAACGGCCCGGTGACGCTGGCCGCGGTGCTCTCCTCGACGTACCCGGTGATCACGGCACTCGCGGCACGGGCGGTATTGAAGGAACGGCTGCGAGGGGTGCAGGCGGCGGGAGCGGGCCTGGCCTTGGTGGGCACGGTCCTGCTGGCCAGCTAGACGGACGCCCCTTTAGGGGCGCGGGGAACTGCGCGACAAGCCCGCACGCACCCGCAGACGAAAAGACCCGCGACTATCCTTCCAACTCCCCCAGGGCAAGCAACTGTTCCGGCGTGACCCCGTCAGGAATAGGCACGGGCGCGGGCGTCCGCAACGGCGGCTGCCACCCCGCATCGGGGTCCCAGGTACGCACGACACGGGCGGGCGCCCCGGCCACCACGGCGTGGTCGGGCACGGAGCCCCGCACGACGGCGCCCGCCGCGACCACCACATTGCGGCCGATCTTCGCGCCGGGCAGGATCACCGCGTTCGTACCGATCCAGCAGCCGGGCCCGATCTCGACCGGCTCCATCCGTGGCCACTGCTTGCCGATGGGCGTGTGGGGATCGTCGTACGAGTGGTTCGTGGACGTCACGTACACCGTGGGCCCGAAGTAGCAGTCGTCGCCGATCGTCACCGTCGTGTCGGCGATGACGTGGCTGCCGCGGCCGAGCACGACCCCGTTGCCGATGCGCAGGATCGGGTCGGGGCCCAGGTCCAGGTCGGGCATCATCCCGGCGGTGAGGGTGACCTGTTCGCCGATGATGCAGTGATCGCCGATGCGGATCCACGGCTCACCGAAGACGGTCCCCTGCGGGAAAGCCAGCTTCGTGTTGTCGCCGAGCGCGCCGAACCGCAGCCGCCCGGGGCGCTGTGCGGTGACGGCCCCCGTCCGCTGCACCCACGCCCAGCCCGCGTGGACGGCGCGCTGGGTCGCGCGGCGCCGCCAGTCGGCGACCGCGGATGAGAACGTGTTCCTGTTCTTCGGCACGCGCTCACGTTACTCAGCCCCGCGCGCCCCGGTGAGCCCGGACCCCTGTGATCTTCACCCCACAGGGCGGCGCACCCGCCGCCGTCCCGTACGGTTCCGCCAGGCGCGAGACACGTACGAATGGAGAATCCGATGAGCCACGAGGCACTCATCACCGGGATCGGCGGCAAGGACCCGAAGATCGATCAGGACGCCTTCACCGCGCCCACCTCGGTGATCATCGGCGAGGTGACGCTGCACGCCGGCGCGAGCGCCTGGTACGGGGCGGTGCTGCGCGCGGACGGCGGGCCGATCGTCGTGGGCGCCGACAGCAACATCCAGGACAACTGCAGCCTCCACGTCGACCTGGGCTTCCCGATGTCCATCGGCGAGCGGGTCTCGGTCGGCCACAACGCCGTCCTGCACGGCTGCACCGTCGAGGACGACTGCCTGATCGGCATGGGAGCGACGGTCCTCAACGGCGCGGTGATCGGCGCCGGTTCACTGGTCGCGGCGCAGGCGCTGGTGCCGCAGGGGATGGTCGTGCCGCCCGGGTCGCTCGTCGCGGGCGTCCCGGCCAAGGTGCGCAGGCCCCTCACCGACGAGGAGCGCGCGGGCATCACGCTCAACGGCACGATGTACGTCGAGCTGGCCAAGGCCCACCGGGACGCCCACGCCAAGTGACGTCAGTCGGCGGCCGGGACGGGAACCGGCTCGGCCGCCGTCCGCGCACCGCTGTCGGCCTCCGCCCCGGAGTGCGCAGCCGCCGACTTCTTGGCGCGGCGCTTGACGAACAGCATGGAGCCGACGCCGATCAGCACGGCGATGGCCAGGCCGAAGTACGAGAACCGCTTGAGCCAGTCCTCGGCGACGACACCGATGTAGTAGATGACGGCGGTCGTGCCGCCCGCCCAGACGATGCCGCCCAGGACGTTGGCGACGAGGAACTTCCAGTACGGCATGCGCAGCACGCCGGCCAGGGGTCCCGCGAAGATCCGCAGCAGGGCGACGAAGCGGCCGAAGAAGACCGCCCACATGCCCCACTTCTGGAACGACCGCTCGGCGCTGCCGACGTTCGCGGCGCTGAAGTGCTTGGGGAACTTCCGTTCCAGCCAGGCCAGGAGTGGCCGGCCGCCCTTGCGTCCGATCGCGTACCCGATCGAGTCGCCGATGATGGCGCCCGCGGTGGCGCAGATCCCCAGGACGACGGGGTCGAGCTCGCCGTGCTGCGAGGAGAGCAGCGCGGCGGAGACGAGGACGATCTCGCCCGGCAGCGGGATGCCCAGGCTCTCCAGACCGATGACCACGCCCACCAGCGCGTAGATACTGACGGCCGGTACGGTCTCCAGCCATTCCTGGACGTGCAAGGCCGGTTCCTCCTGTGCTGGTGTGCTTGTACCCGGCGTGCGCGTTCCCCCCAAGATCGCGCACGCCGGGCAGCCTACCCGCTCACCCGGCGTCGGCCGGGGCGGAGTCCGCGCGGTCCCAGAGGTCACAGAGGTGCTCCCGGGCCACAGTGGCGCTCAGCTCGTTCCCCCCGGCGGACGCGGTGCGCAGCGAGAGCACCTGACCGGGCCGGGTCCGCTGGTCGGGGGCGGTGGGCTGGCCCTCGGCGCGCGGCGCGCCGCCGTGGATGAAGGAGCCCCAGTACTGGACCATCTGCCGGGCCAGTGCCCGCTGTTCCGCGTCGAGCGGCGTCGGGAGCCCGAAGTGCTTGAAGAGGTACTGCACTTCGTTGACGTGGGTCGCCCCGAAGTCGAACGTCCTGCCCGCCTCGCGGATCGAGGCGAAGGGCGGCGAGGTGCGGTCGGCGAACTCATAGGCATAAACGGGGCCGCGGCCCGCGAGTGTCCTGTCCATGCGCAGCGCCGTGCAGGCGAACATCTTGTCGCCCTGGGTGGCCGCGTACGCGTGGGTGGGCGAGGCGTGCCCGGACACCGGATAGCGCTCGAGGAGCTCGGCGCCCAGCTCGGCGCCGTACGTCCGGGTGAGCGCGCCCGGGTACTGCGCCTCGGTGAGCGGCTTGCCCTGTCCGTCGAACTGGCCGTAGGCGAAGAGGCGCCCTTCGTCGCTGTTCGCGCCGTTCAGGACCGGCACGCGTGAGGCGCTGCCGTTCTCGTACGCCTCCTCGGGCTGGACCGGCAGGAAGTCGCCGCCGGCCACCGGGCCCCAGTCGAACCCGGCCTGTGCCGCGAGGATCTCCTTTGCGGACTTCTCGCGCAGACAGGCGAGGGCGGTCGCCGGTTCGGGGCAGCCCGCCTTCTTCGCGAACGCGGCGCCCTGCGTGAGCGCCTCCTCGCGCTCGCGGGCGGCGCAGTCTCCGTAGGCGCCGCTCTGCACGATGCCCGCGCGGTAGAGGCCCTTGGCGGTGGGCGAGGCGAGCTGGGTGCAGACGGAGCGGCCGCCCGCGGACTCACCCGCGATGGTGACGCGCTGCCGGTCGCCGCCGAACGAGCCGATGTTGGCGCGCACCCAGCGCAGGGCGGCCTGTTGGTCGAGCATGCCGTAGTTGCCCGAGACCCGGTCGGACGCCTCGGCGTCGAGGCCCTTCCCGGCGAGGAAACCCATCGCGCCGAGGCGATAGTTGACGGTCACGACCACGCTGCCGGTGCGCCGGGCGAAGACGTCGGGCACGACGTCCTCCCCCGCGCCCGCGGTGAGCCCGCCGCCGTGGAACCAGACCAGGACGGGCCGCTGCTTGTTCTGTCGCCCCTCGGGCGCGTAGACGTTGAGGTCGAGGCAGTCCTCGGTGTGGCTGGGGTTCTCGTATCCGGGGTCCCAACTGGCGGTCTGTACGCAGCGGTTGCCGAAGGCGGTCGCACCGCGCACGCCCTGCCAGGACTTGACGGGCCGCGGCTCCTTCCAGCGCAGGTCGCCGACGGGCTGCCGCGCGTAGGGGATGCCGAGGAACTGGCGCCCCTCGGCGGTGGATTCTCCGCGCAGCCAGCCCGCGTCCGTGCGGACGAGCGTGCCCTTGCCGCCCGCCCTGGGCGCATCCTCCGGGGCGGCCTGCGCGGGGTGCGGGGCGAGCAGGGCCGCGGCGGCGGCCATGACGACGAGGGCGGAGGTGGTGCGCCCCGCACCTCTTAGACGGCTCATACGACTCATACGGCAACTGCGGCTCATGCGGCGGCTCCCCTGGATGACGTCGACCCACTGGCGGCGGAAAACTATGACCGTTGTTGACTCGTGTCAATGAGTTGAACAGAACACCGCCCGAAACGGCGGGACGAGGTCGGGCGAGGTCACGGAAAAACGGCGCCGCACCGGTCGGGACCCCCGTGGCCCGGCCGACGCGACGCCGCTGTGTTCAACGAACGTACGGAAGCGAACGCCCGCACGCGACTCAGTTATTGGGACGCAGCGTCCACACGACGGTCATCTCGCCGGTCACGGCGCCGTCCTCGCGCTGGATCGCGATCGCCACCGGGAACTCGGGCCGCTGACCCGCGTCCAGCTCGGCGACGACCTCGGCGACCGGGCGGCCCAGGGTCGCGGTGGCGGTCACCGGCCCCATGGCGAGCTTCTTGTACGCGATGTCGGCGCGGACGGCCAGCGGCACGGCCCGCGAGAGCTGGTCCCCGAACGCGGCGAGCACGATCGCGCCGCTCGCCGACTCGCCCAGCGTGAACATGGCTCCGGCGTGCGGCCCGCCGACGTGGTTGTGGTAGTCGGCCTGGTCGGGCAGGGCGACCACGGCCTTCTCGGGCGTGGTCTCGCGGAACTCGAGGTTCAGCGTCCGGGCCATCGGCACGGTGGCGGCGAGCATCTCGCCTATCGACATCTGGTCAGCGCTCATGACCGTGATGTTACCCACGAGTAGCGTTCTTTGGCCAGGAGTCCGAAAGGCGTAGATCGCCGTCGCCTATCGTTGCTGCGCATGTGGCCAGGAGAGCAGCAGCCCGGGGGCGGGCCGAACCAGCAGCCGAATCCGTACCAGCAGCCGGGGTACCAACAGCCGGCGCCGTGGAACGCGCCCACCGTTCCGGGCGGCGCACCTCAGGTTCCGCAGGGCGGCCAGGGGGGCAACGGCGGGGGCGGCGGCAGCAGGACCAAGGTCATCGCCGTCGTTGCCGCGGCCGCGGTCGTGGTGGCCGCCGGGGTCACCGGCTTCCTGGTCCTGGGCGGCGACAAGGACGACGACGCGAAGCCGGACCCCGCGAAGTCCTCGTCCGCCGCCCCGAGTCCGACGGGCTCCGACGACGCCGACGCCGACGCCCGTGGCAACGGCGGCAATCCGAAGCCGACGATCGCGGGCTGGCAGACCGTCGTGAACCCCGCACGCGGGATCGCCTTCGACGTGCCCGCGGGGTGGGTCCTGAAGTCCACGGACTGGGTGAGCTGGGTCTCGGAGGCCGACGACCTCGACGAGAAGCCCATCGTCGCCATCTCCGCACCGGCGTACCTCAAGGAGAAGTGGTGCGGGGCCGACGAGGACCGGGACGGCACCAAGGACTACACCCCTCTCGCCGCCGCGGGCAGCAAGGGCAACAAGGGCGCCAGGAGCACCGACGAGGCGGCGAGCAAGGACGCCCGCCTGTGGATCTACGGCGCCTTCACCCAGCCCGACAAGAAGAACATCAGGACCGGGGCCGCCGAGCCCTACACCACCGCATCGGGCCTCAAGGGCAGTGTGGTGACCGCCTCGTCCTCCGGCGCGAAGAAGGAGGGCAAGTGCGACACGGACGGCAAGGCCACGGTGTTCGCGTTCAAGGACTCCGATGGCGCGTTCGCCTCGTGGTCCTTCCACGGCGCCGCGGGCGTGAGTGACGAGGTCCCGGACGCGACGGTCAAGAAGATCCTCGGCACGGTGCGCGAGATCAAGTAGCCCTCCACGGCCCGAACGGCCCCTCGCGGGCGGTCGTGACGTGTCCGCTGCAACACCCCGTATCGTTTCCCGCCATGTGGCCAGGACAGCAGCCGCCCGGGGGCGAGCAGAACCCGCAGGACCAGAATCCCAACCCGTACCAGCAGCCGGGGTACCAGCAGCCGAACCCCTATCAGCAGCCGGGATACCAGCAGCCCAATCCCTATCAGCAGGGAACGGGACAGCCGGGGCAGCCGGGGCAGCCCCAGGGTCAGTGGAGCGTGCCGACGGCGCCGGGGGGATGGACGCAGCAGCCCGGCGGGGGCGGCGGCAACGGCGGCAGGACCAAGCTGGTCGCGATCGTCGCCGCGACGGCGGTCGTGGTGGCCGCCGGGGTCACCGGCTTCCTGGTGCTCGGCGGCGACAAGGACGACGAGGCCGACGGCAAGGCGGCGAAGAAGCCCGCCGGGTCCGCGTCCAAGAAGCCGGGCTCCGATCCGGCCACCGGCGGCGGTGAGGACGAGCGAGGCACGGACAACGGCCCGAAGCCCGTGGTCAAGGGCTGGCAGGTCGTGGTGAACCCCAAGTGGGGCACGGCCTTCGACGTCCCCGCCGACTGGGAGGTGCAGTCCCCGGACTCGGCCATCGCCTTCGACGACGCGAGCGAGGACGCCGGGAGCAAGCCGCTCATCACCATGTCGGCGCCCGCGTACTACAAGTCCAAATGGTGCTCGTCCGACGAGGACAAGGACGGCACGAAGGAGGACACCGCCCTCGGGGCCGTCGGCACCAAGGGCGCGAACGGCGCGAAGAACACCGATGAGGTCGCGGTGAACCAGGTGCCCTGGTGGGTCTTCGGCGGGTACACGCAGCCGGACAAGAAGAGCCTCTCCTTCGACAAGAAGGCGAAGCCGTTCACCACGAAGACCGGCATCAAGGGGAGCCTCGCGCGGGCCCATTCGACGAACACGCCGCAGACGGGCAAGTGCGCCTCGGACGGCAAGGCGATCACCTTCGGCTTCAAGAACTCCGAGGGCGAGTACGTCGCCTGGAATCTCTACGGCGCCAAGGGCGTCGAGGAGGAGATCCCGGAGGCGACGGTCATGAAGATCCTCAATACGGTGCGGCTGCACGGCGACCCGACGGAATCCTGAGTCGTTTCGTGCACCCGCGGGGCTTGTGACCCGATGTGCCGAGCTCCCGGCGGGGCCAGCGATGACATCAGGCCACAAGCCCCTCTATGGTTACTGCCCATGTGGCCAGGACAGCAGCCGCCCGGGGGCGAGCAGAACCCGCAGGACCAGAATCCCAACCCGTACCAGCAGCCGGGGTACCAGCAGCCGAACCCGTACCAGCAGCCGGGATACCAGCAGCCGGGCTTTCAGCAGCAGCCTCACTCGGGTGCCTACTCGCAGCCGGAGCAGCCGCAGTGGGCGGCGCCCACGCCACCGCCCATGCCGCCCCAGCCGGGCGGCGGTCAGGGCGGTGACGGAAACAAGACGAAGATCACCGCGATCGTCGCGGCGCTCGCCGTCGTGGTGGCCGCGGGCGTCACGGGCTTCCTCGTCCTCGGTGGTGACAAGGACGACGAGGCCAACGACAAGCCGGGGAAGAAGCCCGTCAAGTCCGCGTCCCCGAAGCCGACCCCGACCGAAGAGGGCGGCACCGAGCGCGGCACGGGCGGCGGCGCCAAGCCGACGATCCCCGGCTGGAAGGTCGTGGTGAACCCCAAGTGGGGCACCGCCTTCGACGTCCCCGCCGACTGGGAGGTGTCGAGCCCGGACACCTTGATCGGCTTCGACGACCGCAAGGACGAGGGCGCGAAGTCCATCATCATCATGTCCGCGCCCGCGGTCCTCAAAGAGAAGTGGTGCACGTCCGACGACGACAAGGACGGTCAGTCGGACGACACCTCCCTCGCCGCGGTCGGCACGAAGGGGCAGAACGGCGCCAAGAACACCGAGGACGTCGCGCGCAACGACTCCGCCTGGTGGGTCTACGGCGGCTACACGGAGCAGACCAAGGCGGACAAGAAGAAGATCAAGATCAGCAAGGTGGAGCCCTACACCACCAAGTCCGGCATCAAGGGCAGCCTCGCGACGTCGACGACGTCCGGCGCCGCCACGTCCGCCAAGTGCGACTCCGAGGGCAAGGCCACCACGTTCGCCTTCAAGAACAGCGAGGGCGAGTACGTCGCCTGGTCGCTGTACGGGGCCAAGGGCGTGAAGGACGAGGTTCCCGACGCGACGGTGAAGAAGATCCTTGCCACCGTGCGGCTGAACGGCGCGGGCGAGGAGTCCTGAGCCGCTGACGGGGTCCTGCCCCGTACAGAATCGGTTTGGCAAGTCGGTGTCCCGGCGGCGATAGTCCCCTGGTGACCACACCCGCCGCCGAGCGCCGCCCCGCCTGGGCCGGGCGCAACTACAGCCTGCTGACCGCCGCCGCGATCGTGACCAATCTGGGCAGCCACGGAGCCCTGATCGCGGCGGCGTTCGCCGTGCTCGACTCCGGCGGCGACGGCGGGGACGTCGGTCTGGTGGCGGCGGCCCGCACGCTGCCGCTCGTGCTGTTCCTGCTCATCGGCGGCGCCGTCGCCGACCGGCTGCCGCGCCACCACGTGATGGTCGCCGCCAACGCGCTCAACTGCCTTTCGCAGGCGGCCTTCGCGGTGCTCGTCATCTCCGGCACGCCCCCGCTGTGGTCGATGATGCTGCTCACCGCGCTCGGCGGCACCGGACAGGCGTTCTTCGGACCGGCCGCCGAAGGCATGCTGATGTCGACCGTCAGCGGCGAACAGGCGGGCCGCGCCTTCGCGCTGTACCGCATGGCGATGCAGGGAGCGGGCCTGGGCGGCGCCGCGCTGGGCGGTCTGATGGTCGCCGCGATCGGGCCCGGCTGGGTGCTCGCGGTGGACGCGGTGGCGTTCGCGGTGGCCGGATCCTTGCGGTCGTTCCTCGACGTGAGCCACATCCCGGTGCGCGCACCGGGCGGCGGACTCCTCTCCGATCTGCGCGAGGGCTGGCAGGAGTTCATCGGCCGGCCCTGGCTGTGGGCGATCGTCGCGCAGTTCTCCGTGGTGGTGGCGGTGGTCGGCGCGGCCGAGGCGGTCTTCGGGCCCCTGGTCGCCCGGGACGAACTGGGCGGCGCCGGGCCCTGGGGCCTTGCGCTCGGCGCGTTCGGCGCGGGCACGGTCGGCGGCGCGTTCCTGATGATGCGGTGGAAGCCGCGGCGCCTGCTGCTCGCGGGCACCCTCTGCGTCTTCCCGCTCGCCGCGCCGTCGGCGGCGCTCGCGGTGCCGCTGCCGGTGTGGGGTCTGGCGGCGGTGATGTTCGTCAGCGGCGTGGCGATCGAGGTGTTCGGCGTCTCCTGGATGACGGCGATGCATCAGGAGATCCCCGAGGAGAAGCTGTCGCGCGTCGCGGCGTACGACTGGTTCGGCTCGGTCGCGATGGTCCCGCTCGCCACGGCGCTCGCGGGTCCGGCGGAGCTGGCCTTCGGGCGCTCGGCCTCGCTGTGGGGGTGCGCGGCGCTGGTGGTCGTGGTGACGGCGCTGGTGCTCTTCGTCCCCGACGTACGCAATCTGACGCGGCGCACGGCGTCGAAGGAGATCGCCAAGGCGGCCGCTCCCGTCGGCGCTCCCCCGGTCAAGCCCTTGATCGAACCGCCGGTCGAGCTCCCGGCCGAGCTCCCCGTCGACCCCTCAGCCGATGCTGAAGGCCCCGTCGGGCGGCTCGGGTGACGCGACCGCGTCCTCGTCCCGCACCGGCTTCGCGTCACCGATGAACCGGCGAAGCGCCGCCCCGTGCTCGACGCGGGCCGGGAAGACGTCGCCCGCCGTGCGCCGGGCCAGGGCCTCGATCTCGATCGCCTCGTGTGAGGCGACGAGCACCGCGTTGCCGAAGCGGCGGCCGCGCAGCACGGTCGGCTCGGCGATCAGCGCGACCTGCCCGAAGACCTCGGCGAAGGTGGCGAGCTGGGAGCGCAGGAAGCCGAACGGCGCCCCGTCGGCGAGGTTCGCCGCATAGAGGCCGCCCGCGCGCAGGACCCGTTCCGCGGCGCGCGCGTAGGCGATCGACGTGAAACGGGCGGGCACCCGCGAGCCGCCGAAGACGTCGGCGACCAGGACGTCGGTGCTGTCGGGCGCCGCCTCCTCCAGCCACTGCCGGGCGTCCGCGCCGTGCACGGTGATCCCGGAGTCCGCGGGCAACGGCAGCTTCTCGGTGACCAGTTCGAGCAGCCCCCGGTCCGCCTCGACGACGTCCTGGCGCGAGCCGGGCCGCGTGGCGGCGACATAGCGGGGCAGGGTGAGCGCGCCGCCGCCGAGGTGGATCACGTCCAGCGGGCGGTCGGGATCGTCGGCGGTGTCCAGGACATGGGCGAGCCGCTGCGCGTACTCGAACTCCAGATGGGTGGGCGCGTCCAGGTCGACGTACGACTGAGGCGCCCCGTCGACCGTGAGCAGCCAGGCGCGGGGACGGTCCACGTCCGGCATCAGCTTGGCGGTGCCGTGGTCCACGTCCTTGATGACGGCCCTGGCCTCGTCCGTGTGTTCGTCCTCGGTCACCGCTCCATTGTGCCCGCCTGCCTCGGGGGTGGATCCCCCGAGGCAGGCGGGCATCGGCCGTCAGCCGACCTCGGTCACCGTGCCCGCGCCGACGGTGCGGCCGCCCTCGCGGATCGCGAAGCCGAGGCCCGTCTCCAGGGGCATGTCGCGGCCTAGCTCGACCGTCATGGTGACGGTGTCGCCGGGGCGGGCCACGGCGGCGTCGCCGAGGTCGACGTCGCCGACCACGTCCGCGGTGCGGAGGTAGAACTGCGGCCGGTAGCCGGTCGTGATCGGCGTCGACCGTCCGCCCTCCTTGGTGGACAGGACGTACACCTGGGCGGTGAAGCGGCTCCTCGGACTGACGCTGCCCGGCTCCGCGACGACGTGCCCGCGGCGTACGGCGTCGCGTGGCACCCCGCGCAGGAGCAGCGCCACGTTGTCGCCGGCCTGCGCGGACTCCATGGGCTTGCCGAAGGTCTCCAGACCGGTGACGACGGTCTCCGTCTCCGCGCCGAGCACCTCCACCCGGTCGCCGATCCGCACCTGGCCGCGCTCGACGGCCCCGGTGACGACGGTCCCGCGCCCGGTGATGGTGAGCACGTTCTCCACCGAGAGCAGAAAGGGCGCGTCGACGTACCGCTCGGGCATGGGCACATAGGTGTCCACCGCGTCGAGCAGCGCCTCGATGGCGGCGGACCAGCGCGGGTCGCCCTCAAGGGCCTTCAGCCCCGAGACGCGTACGACGGGGACGGAGTCGCCCCCGTACCCGTGCGCGGAGAGCAGCTCGCGCACCTCCAGCTCGACGAGGTCCGTGAGCTCCTCGTCGCCCGCGTCGGCCTTGTTGAGCGCGACCACGATGTGGTCGACCCCCACCTGCCGGGCGAGCAGGACGTGCTCGGCGGTCTGCGGCATGATCCCGTCGAGCGCGGAGACGACGAGGATCGCCCCGTCCAGCTGCGCGGCGCCGGTGACCATGTTCTTGATGTAGTCGGCGTGACCGGGCATGTCCACGTGCGCGTAGTGCCGGGTGTCGGTCTCGTACTCGACGTGCGAGATGTTGATGGTGATGCCGCGCTGGGCCTCCTCGGGGGCGCGGTCGATGCGGTCGAAGGGCACGAACGTGCCGGTGCCGCGCTCGCTGAGGACCTTGGTGATGGCGGCGGTCAGGGTGGTCTTGCCGTGGTCGACGTGGCCCATCGTGCCGATGTTGAGGTGCGGCTTGGTGCGGATGTATGCCGTCTTGGACATGGCGGTTCCTTCTCCGGAACTCGAAGCTGAAGTCCTGGGCTCACGTCATCGCGTGCGCGCTCGGGACGGGGACCCCCGGGGCCTGACCGACCCTCCCCCTATGGGGTCCGCCGGAGTGTCCGGGGAGGGTCAGCGTCGGGCGCCGTCGACAGGAAATGCTGCGAAGAGGAAGACGGCAGCCTTCGCAGCGACCGCGAGGGCGGTCGGAGCTGCGAGGAAGGCGTACCGGAACATGTGGCAGATCATTGCCGACGGGCGGGGGTACGTCGAATGGTTTTCGCCGGGTGACGACCGGCGTGGTCCGTGAAGTCCGGTGTGCTCAGAGGTTCCTCAGGGCCTCGCGCGCCGAGAGGGGCGACAGACGCCCGCGCTCCCGCTCGACGAAGTCGCGCACCGCGTCCGGATCGGTCTTGGCGTACTCGCGCAGGCACCAGCCGATGGCCTTGCGGATGAAGAAGTCGGGGTGTCCCGACTGGCGCAGGCAGTAGGCGAAGAGGCGTCCGGTGTCGGTGGCGTCCTTGTGGCGGAGCTGGTGGAGCAGGGCGGTGCGGGCCACCCACAGGTCCTCGTCATCGATCCAGGCGTCCATGGCGGTCTTGAGCCCCGGATCGGCGGTGACGAGGCCGCCGACGACGTGCGCGGCGAGCGCGTCGACCGTGTCCCACCAGGAGACCGTGGTGACGAGGTGGCGGGCGACCGGCAGGAACCCCGAGGAGAGGCGCTTCACGTGGCGGCGCAGATGGTCGACGGCGAAGTACGCGTACTCGCGCTCGGGCAGCTCCCAGCAGCGCAGGGCGATCGCCGTGCAGTCGGCCTCGTCGGGGCGCGGCAGCCCGGCGAGGACCGTGCGGGACAGTTCGCGGCGCAGGGGCGAGGGCAGGCCCAGGAACGGGGCGATGTCCTTCATGTACGCCTGTGCCCGCACGGCCCGCTCCGGATCGGCCGCCTTGGGGTACGTCGTGGTGAGCCGCTCCATGACGGTGTCCGCCAGGTCACTGCGCGGGACTGTGACGCTCATGAGACGCACCATACGGCGATCACACACATTTGTCGGTTAGTCTCCCCGGATGCTCGACACCGCCGCCGCCCGCCCGCAGGGCCTCGCCGTGCGCTGCACCAGGGTCCTGCTCTCGCCCTGGTCGCGGCTGTCTCTGCTGGTGGTGCTGCTCGCGGCCGCCGGGACGTGCGTGCTGCTCTTCGAGCCGCAGCGGGTCCTCTCCGACGGAGGGCTCCGGCAGCTCGGCGGTGCCGCCGCCGTGCTGGTGTTCGCCCTCGCGTACGGCCTGTGCACCACGGCGTTCGTACCGCGTCCGATCCTCAATCTGGCGGCAGGCGCCCTCTTCGGTTCGCAGGCGGGGCTCACCGCCGCGCTCGCGGGCACGGTCCTCGGCTCCGGGATCGCCTTCGGGCTCGGCCGGATGCTGGGGCAGGACGCGCTGCGCCCGCTGCTGCGCGGGCGCTGGCTCCAGGCGGCCGACGGGCAGCTGAGCAGGCACGGCTTCCGGTCGATGCTGGCGGCGCGGCTGTTTCCCGGGGTGCCGTTCGCGGCCGCCAACTACTGCGCGGCGGTGTCCCGCATGGGATGGCTGCCGTTTCTGCTCGCCACCGGCCTGGGGTCGATCCCGAACACCGCCGCGTACGTCATCGCGGGCGCCCGCGCCTCGACGCCGACGTCCCCCGCCTTCCTCGTCGCGATGGGCTTCATCGCGGTGACGGGCCTGGCGGGCGCGGTGGTGGCGTGGTGCAAGCGCCACCACTTGCGCGACCGCTGAACGCTCTCGCCTGCTCCGGGGCTTCCAGGATCTTCTACAGGGACTCCAGGATCGTCGCGTTGGCCAGGCCCCCCGCCTCGCACATGGTCTGCAACCCATAGCGCGCGCCCCGCGCCCGCATCGCGTGGACGAGTGTCGTCATCAGACGCGTGCCGCTCGCGCCCAGGGGATGCCCCAACGCAATCGCCCCGCCGTGCACGTTGACCTTCTCGGGGTCCGCGCCGGTCTCCTGGAGCCAGGCGAGCACGACGCTCGCGAAGGCTTCGTTGACCTCGAAGAGGTCGATGTCGTCGAGGCTCAACGAAGCCTTGCGCAGCACCTTTTCGGTGGCAGGCAGGATGCCGGTGAGCATCAGGAGCGGGTCGGACCCGGTGACGGCGAAGCTGTGCAGCCGGGCGAGCGGACGCAGGCCGAGGCGTGCGGCGTGCTCGCTGGTGGTGATGAGGACCGCGGACGCCCCGTCGTTGGTGGGGCTCGCGTTGCCCGCGGTGACGGACCAGTCGATCTGCGGGAAGCGCTCGCCGAAGGCGGGGTCCTCGTAGGCGGGCTTCAGGCCCGCGAGGATCTCCGGGGTGGTGGCGGGGCGTACGGACTCGTCGCGGGTGACGCCGTCGATCGGGGCGACCTCCGCGTCGAACAGGCCCTGGTCCCAGGCTCGCGCCGCCCGCTGGTGGGAGGTCGTGGCGAAGACGTCCATCCGCTCGCGGCCGACGGACCACTTGGCGGCTATCAGTTCGGCGCTGATGCCCTGCGGGACGAGCCCTTCGGGGAAGCGCTCGGCGACGCCCGGTCCGAAGGGGTCGGCGCCCGCCGGGACGTTCGACCACATCGGGACGCGGCTCATCGACTCCACACCGCAGGCGACGGCCATGTCGTACGCCCCGGAGATGACGCCCTGCGCGGCGAAGTGCACGGCCTGCTGGGACGAACCGCACTGGCGGTCCACGGTGGTCGCGGGCACCGACTCGGGGAAGCCCGCGGACAGGACGGCGTAACGGGTCGTGTTCATGGCCTGCTCGGCGACCTGGTCGACGCAGCCGCCGATCACGTCGTCGACCTGGGCGGGATCGATGCCCGTGCGCTCCACGAGGGTGCGCAGGGTGTGGGCGAGCAGCTCGACGGGGTGGACATGGGCGAGGGAGCCGTTCGGCTTGCCCTTGCCGACCGGGGTGCGTACGGCTTCGACGATGACGGCGTCACGCATGGTGCGGTCCTCCTAGGGCGCCAGGCGGGCAGCACGAGGTCGCTCTCCCCCGCTCCCCCTGGCGATTACCAGTGAGTAGGAAATCTGGACTCACCATAGCCCGGTGAGTTGGAAAAACAAACCCTCCTCTACACTGCCCGCATGAAGGATGCGCGCCCCTGCTCGATCGCCGACGCCCTCGCCCTTGTCGGCGAGAAGTACTCCCTGCTCGTCCTGCGCGAGGTCTGCCTCGGCAACGGACGCTTCGACCAGCTGGTGCGCAACATCGGCGCCCCGCGCGACATCCTCGCGACGCGCCTGCGCCGCCTGGTGGACGCCGGCGTCCTGGAGAAGATCGCCTACAGCGAGCGCCCGCAGCGCTTCCAGTACCGGCCCACCCAGGCCGGCCTCGAACTGGAACCGGTCCTGATGACCCTGATGGCCTGGGGCGACCGCCACCTCCGCAAGGACGCCGACCGCCCGATGGTCATCGAGCACGTCTGCGGCCACGAGATGGTCCCGCTCGTGACCTGCGCGGCCTGCGGCGACCAGGTGCGCCACGACGACCTCACCGCGCACCCGCAGGCCCCCGGCTGGACGACGACGGGCCCCACGGCCGCCTGATCGAGCCGCACCGCGGCATGGACGAGGCCCGCGGACGCGCGTGACCGCCTTGTCCTGTGGCACGAGCCGACCCGTTCTTCTTGTGCGCGGGGACGAATCGCGGGCCGCCCGACCGACGCGACACTCACAGGGTTCCGACACGGAGTCCGACGGAGGTCGTTGCCGGTGTCCACTGTGGTTGCCAGGCCCGCACCACCGGGTGCGCGGGCGCGAGTGCTGGAAAGTCCGTGGCTGTCCTTCTTCGGACGGCGGCTCGGGCGGTTCGTGGTGTCGCTGTGGGTGGTGGTGACCGCCGCCTTCGCGATGATCCATCTGATGCCCGGGGACCCGGTGCGGTCGGCGCTCGGCATGACGGCGCCGGTGGAGACGGTGAACGCGCGGCGGCAGGCCCTCGGCCTCGACGACGGCCTCCTCACGCAGTACTGGCACTACCTGCGGTCGGTGTTCGGCGGCGACTTCGGCACATCCGTGCTGAGCGATCTGCCGGTGTCGCAGCAGATCGGCGACCGCCTGCCCGCGACCGCGCAGCTGGCCGTCGCCGCGTTCGCCGTCGCCATGGTGGTGGCGGTGCCGGTCGGTGCGGTGATGGCCGTGCTGACCCGCGGCGGGCGGCGCAGGGGCGGGGAGCTGGCGTTCACGTCCACCAGCGTGCTGCTGGCGGCCATACCGGAATTCCTGCTGGCCGTCGGGCTCGTCTACGTCTTCTCGGTCCATCTGGGGTGGTTCCCCGTGGCCGGGCGCGGCGGCCCCGCCTCGTACGTGCTGCCCGTACTCGCGCTGGCCGTCGGCCCCGCCGCCGTCCTGGCGCGGATCGTGCGGGTCGAGATGCTGGCCGTGCTCGGCGACGACTTCATCCGCACGGCACGCGCCAAACGGCTGCCCGCCCGGCGGATCTACGCACGCCACGCGCTGCCCAACGCGCTCACCGCGACGCTGACCATGGGCGGCCTCGTGCTGACCGGCCTGGTGGCCGGGACCGTCCTGGTGGAGAACGTCTTCGCGTGGCCGGGCCTCGGCTCGACGATCGTGCAGTCGATCCAGCAGAAGGACTACCCCGTGGTGCAGGGCATCGTCCTGGTCTACGGGATCGGTGTCCTGACGGTGAATCTGCTGGTCGACGTGTTGCTCGCGGTGCTCGATCCACGCTCGACGATCCGGGAGGCCTGAGCCATGCGGAACGCCCGTACGAAGATCCTGACCGTCGTGCGTACGCCCGTGGGGGCCTGTTCGGCCGCGCTGCTGGTGCTGTTGCTCACCCTTGCCCTGTTCGCGCCCCTGCTCTGGGGCGACCGGGCATCGGCGGTGGACGTGGACGCCCTCCAACAGGGGCCGACCGGCGCGCACTTGCTCGGCACCGACAGCCTGGGGCGGGACATCCTCGCCCGCGTCCTCGTCGCCACGCGCCTCTCGCTCCTGCTCGCCGTGACGGCGACGGCGATCGGGGTGGTGGCCGGCACGCTCCTGGGGACGGCGCCCTCCGTGCTCCCCCGGTGGGCGGGGCGGCTCGTGACCTCGGTGGTGAACATCGCCGTGGCCTTCCCCGGGCTGCTGCTCGCCCTGTTCTTCGCCATGATCTTCGGGGTCGGGGCCAAGGGGGCGGTGCTCGCCATCGGACTGGCCATGGCGCCCGCCTTCGCCCGGCTCACGCAGACGCTGGCCGCGGGGATCGCCGGGCGGGACTTCGTGGCCGCGGCGCGGGTGGCGGGGGTGGGGCGGTTCCGTCTTCTCGTACGGCATGTGCTGCCCAACATCGGTGAGCCGCTGGTGGTCAACGCCACCATCGGCGCGGGCATGGCACTGCTCGCCTTCGCCGGGCTCTCGTTCCTCGGCATCGGGGTGCAGGCCCCGGACTACGACTGGGGGCGGCTGCTCGGCGAGGGGCTCAACCAGATCTACGTCAATCCCACGGCCGCCCTCGCGCCGGGTGTCGCCGTGGTGGTCGCCGGGCTCGCGTTCAACCTGTTCGGGGAGACGGTGGCGGGGGTGGTGGGGGCGCGTTCCACGGTGCGCTTCGCGATGCCCGCTGCCGCACCTGCTCCCGCGCCTGCCTCCGCTGCCCGCGCGTCCACGGAACCCGCCGACGGCGGGCCCGTGCTGGTCGTGGAGGATCTGCGCGTCGCCTTTCCCGGGGCTGCCGGGCCGGTGACGCCGGTGCGGGGTGTCAGCTTCACCGTCGGCGCCGGGGAATCCGTCGGCGTGGTCGGTGAGTCCGGCTCCGGGAAGAGCCTGACCGCGCTCGGTGTCTCCCGGCTGATCGAGGCGCCCGGAGTGGTGTCCGCGGCCCGCCTGGAGTTCCTCGGGAAGCCGCTCCTGGGGGTGCCCGAGGCCCAGGTGCGCGGGCTTCTCGGTACGTCGCTGGCGCTGGTGTTCCAGGATCCGATGACCTCCTTCAACCCGACCCGGCGGATGGGACGCCAGCTCGCCGAGGTCTCCGAGCAGCATCAGGGGCTCTCGCGCGCAAAGGCGCTCACGCGGGCCGTCGAGCGGCTGCGCGAGGTGCGGGTGCCCGCGGCCGAACGGCGGGCACGTCAGTATCCGCACGAGTTCTCCGGCGGCATGCGGCAGCGGGCGATGATCGCCATGGGGCTGATGGGCGAACCGCGCCTGGTCATCGCCGACGAGCCGACAACCGCGCTGGACGTCACCGTGCAGCGACAGGTGCTGCGACTGCTCGCCCAGGTGCGGGAGCACGAACGCGCGGACGGTCAACAGGGCGGCCAGGCCGCGCTGTTGCTGATCAGCCATGACATCACCGTCGTCGCGCAGAGCTGCCGCAGGGTCCTGGTGATGTACGCCGGGCGGATCGTGGAGGAGCTGCCCACCGCCGACCTGCGCACGGCCGCCCGCCACCCCTACACCCGGGCCCTCCTCGCCTCCGTACCGGCGCTCGACACCGACCGGGACGCGCCGCTCGCGCTCATCCCCGGGCGGCCGCCGGAGCCCGGCCAGGTGGGCGCGGGCTGCTCCTTCGCGGCGCGCTGCTCGTTCGCCGACGAGCGGTGCCTGACCGAGGACCCGGTACCGGAGGACGTGGGCGCCATCAGCGGCGTCCATCGCGTGGCCTGCTGGCATCCGCAGGGCGCAGGGCCCGCGATCCGTCCCGGAAGCGGTGCGCAGGTCGACGTCGAGGCCGCCGGAGGTGGCGTATGAGCGAGCTGGTCTTTGAACAGGTGAGCGTGCGGTACGGAAGCGGGCGCGGCCGCCTGACCGCCGTCGACGGAGTCAGCCTGACCGTGCCGTCCGGTCAAGTGGTCGGCCTGGTGGGCGAGTCGGGGTCCGGGAAGTCGACGCTCGCCCGCAGCGCCGTCGGCCTCGCGCCGATCAGCGCGGGACGGGTACTGCTCGACGGCACCGACGTACGGCGGCTGTCGGGGCACCGCCCGTTGCAGATGGTCTTCCAGGACCCGCACTCCTCGCTGGACCCGCGCATGAGCGTCGGCGCCTCGATCGGTGAGGCGATGCCGCGCGGCGACCGCGCCAAGGAGAAGCGGGCCGAGGTCGCGCGGCTCCTCGAACTGGTCAATCTCGACCCCGGCCGCGCCAAGGCGCTGCCCGCCCAGCTCTCCGGCGGCCAGCTTCAACGCGTCGCGCTGGCCCGCGCGCTGGCCGGGAAGCCGCGGGTGGTGATCGCCGACGAGATCACTTCCGCGCTCGACGTGTCGGTCCAGGGCGCCGTGCTCAATCTCGTACGCGACGTACGGCAGCGTCTGGGCCTGTCCATGCTGTTCATCTCGCACAATCTCGCCGTCGTGCGCTACCTCAGCGACATCATCGCCGTCATGTACCTGGGGCGGATCGTCGAGGCGGGCCCGGCCGAGCAGGTGCTCCGCGACCCTCAACACCCCTATACGCGCGACCTGTTGAGTGCCGCCCCGTCCTGGAACACTCCGTTGTTCGAGGACCTCGGTGTCGCCGGAACCGCCGACGCCGAGCCGAGCGACCCGCACCGCCCGCCGCCCGGCTGCCGCTACCACCCGCGGTGCGCTCTCGGCCCCCTCGCCCGGGACGGCCGCGACCTGTGCCGCACCGCCGACCCCGCGCAGGACGCCGAGCGGCGTCCGCACCGGGCGGCCTGTCACTTCGCGGGGGAACCCGCCGAACCGAAGGGAGCCCGGACATGACCACGGCATCGAGCGAGGCCGCCGAACTGCACCGGCGCAGCGTCGTCGCCGACACCCACAACGACCTGCTGTGCGCGGTGACGGCCCGGCCCGTCGACCGGTGGGCGGAGTTCTTCCGGCAGCGGTGGCTGCCCCAACTCCACGCGGGCGGCGTGAACGTACAGGTGCTGCCCGTGTTCATCGACGACACGTACCGGCCCGAGGGAGCGCTGCGCCAGACGCTGCGCATGATCGAGGCCGCGCACCGCCTCGCCGAGGGCAACGCCGACGCGGTCCGGCTCTGCGGCGACGGCGCCGAGGTGGACGCCGCCCTGGCCGACGGCAGGATCGCGCTCGTGCTCGCCCTGGAGAGCGCGCCGGGCGTCGCCGAGGACGTCGAACTCCTGGAGACGCTCTACCGGTTGGGCGTACGGATCGCCTCCCTCGCGCACTTCGGGCGTACGCCGCTCGCCGACGGCAGCGGCGAGGACGCGGCCGGGAGCCGGCTGACGCGGGCGGGCGTCGCCGCGGTCGCCGAGATGGAGCGCATCGGCATGATGTTCGACATCAGCCATCTCGGCGCCGCCGGGGTCGACCACGTGCTGGAGCTGGCGTCCCGGCCGGTCATCGCCACGCACTCCTCCGCGCGTGCGCTGCGCGACCACCACCGCAACCTCACCGACGACCAGCTGAAGGCGACCGCCGCGAACGGCGGCGTGGTGTGCGTGAACTTCTTCGCCCCGTTCCTGCACGAGAGCGACTACACCCTCGACCGGCTCGTCGACCACATCGAGCATCTGGCGGACGTCGCGGGCCTCGACCACGTGGGCCTCGGACCGGACTTCGTCCAGGAGGTCATGGACGACACCATTCCGCCCTGCTGCGCGCACCCGGTCATCGAAGGCGTCCGCACCGACCAGTTCCTGCCCGGCCTCGAAGGGCCCGCCGGGCTTCCGCTGGTGACCGAGGCACTGCTGCGGCGCGGCTGGGACCACGGCGACGTCGCGCGGGTCCTGGGCGGCAATGTGCTGCGTCTCTTCCGCGAGGGTCTGGGCCAGCCCGCCTCCTGAACCACCACCGCCCCCGACTTCCGACCTTTGAGGAGGTGGCGCACCGTGACCCCACGCCTGCGCATCGACGACCTGTACGACCTCGCGGTGCCCGAGCAGCCCGCGGTCTCGCCGGACGGCGCCGAGATCGTGTACGTGCTGCGCACCGCCGACCGTGCCGCCGACCGGGACGTGCGCACGCTGTGGCAGGTCGGCGCCACCGGCGGCGCACCCCGCCAACTGACGCGCGGCACGGCGGACGTGGCGCCCGCCTGGTCGCCCGACGGGACCCGCCTCGCCTTCCTGCGCACCCCGGGCGACGGCCCCGCGCAGGTGTGGCTGCTGCCCGTGGCGGGCGGCGAGCCCGAGCAGCTCACGACGCTGCCGCTGGGCGCGGGCGCGCCGGTGTGGAGCCCGGACGGCAGTGCGCTCGCGTTCACCGCGCCGGTCGACCCGGGCGCTTCTCACGCGGAGGGTGACAGCGCACGCGCCACGGCGCCCGTCGTCGCCCGGCGCCTGGGCTACAAGGCCGACGGCGCGGGACTGCTGCGCACCATCCGCACCCACCTGCACGTGGTGCGCGTCGCCGACCGCGAGGTCCGGCAGCTCACCCGCGGCGACTGGCACGCAGGCGCCCCCGCCTGGTCGCCCGACGGAACCCGCCTGGCGTTCCCCGCCGCACGCGAGGAGGACGCGGACCTGACGTTCCGCAGCGCGGCGTACGTCATCGACGTGGGGCCGCGCTCCGCCGAGCCGGTGCGGGTGGGCTCGGCCGACGGGCAGGCGGCGGCCGTGACGTGGACGGCGGACGGCGAGGCACTCCTGGTCGTCGGCTCGACCGGTACCGCCGTCGGCCACGCCCGGCTGCTGCGTGTGCCGGTCGCCGGGCAAGGAGCAGGACCGCCCGTCGACCTCACCGGCGCCCTGGACCGCAACGTCATGCTCGGCGGGCCCGGCTACCCCGGCGCGCCGCCCCGGCTCACCGCCGACGGAGACCACGTACTCGTCTGCCTGCGGGATCGCGGCAGCACGCGGCTGTACGTCGCCGACGCCGACGGGAGCGGCATCCCGCGGTGCGCGGTCGGCGGTGACGCGCTCCAGGTCAGCGGGGTGTCCACCGCGGGCGGCACCGTCGCGGTCGTGCTGTCCACCGCGACCTCCTACGGGGAGATAGCCACGGTCGACCTCGCCACCGGCACGCTGGACACCCGCACCGGGCACGGCGGCTACGACGGCGCACCCGAGCTGTTCGTGCGCGAGGAGCGGGAGTTCACCGTCTCCGACGGCACGGTGGTGCACGGCTGGCTGGTGCGCGACCCGGCCCTCGACGGCCCCGCTCCCCTGCTCCTGGACATCCACGGCGGCCCGCACAACGCGTGGAACGGCGCGGCCGACTCCGGGCACCTCTACCACCAGGTGCTCGCCGCCCGCGGCTGGACGGTGCTGCTGGTCAACCCGCGCGGCAGCGACGGCTACGGCGAGGAGTTCTTCACGGCGGCGCTCGGCGGCTGGGGCCTGCGCGATGCCGGGGACTTCACCGAACCCCTCGACCAGCTCGTCGCCGAGGGCATCGCCGACCCGCGCCGCCTGGCCGTCACCGGATACAGCTACGGCGGGTTCATGACCTGCTATCTGACCAGCCGTGACGACCGGTTCGCCGCGGCCGTCGCGGGCGGCGTGGTCAGCGATCTGACCAGCGTCGCCGGGACGTCCGACGCCGCGCATCTGCTCGGCGTGGCCGAGCTCGGCGGCCCGCCGTGGACGGACCGCGAGCACTACGCGCGCCAGTCGCCGCTGACCCACGTCGACCAGGTGCGCACCCCGACCCTCGTCGTGCAGGGCGGCGACGACGATCGCTGCCCCGTCGGGCAGGCCGAGCAGTGGTTCACCGCGCTGCGGGCGCGGGGTGTTCCCACCGAACTGGTGCTGTACCCGGGCGGCGCGCATCTGTTCCCGCTCGACGGCCTGCCCTCCCACCGGGCCGACTTCAACCGGCGCGTCGTGGACTGGGTGGAGCAGTACGCCGGGGTGCCCGGACGGCCGCGCAAGGTGCCCCTCGACACGGCCCACTGGCAGCGCCGCCTGGCCGAACTGGCCACGGCGCACAAGGTGCCCGGCGCGGCCCTCGGCATTCTGCGGCTCGGTCCGGACGGTGTGGAGGACGACGTACTCCAGGCCCATCACGGCGTCCTGAACACCGCCACCGGCGTGGAGGTCACCGACGACTCGGTCTTCCAGATCGGGTCCGTCACCAAGGTCTGGACGGCGACCGTCGTCCTGCAGCTCGTCGACGAGGGCAAGCTGGACCTGGACGCCCCGCTCGTCGACGTCCTGCCCGACCTGCGCCTGGCCGACCCGGCCGTCACCAAGCAGGTGACGATGCGGCATCTGCTCACCCACACCAGCGGCATCGACGGCGACGTCTTCACCGACACCGGCCGCGGCGACGACTGCCTGGAGCGCTACGTCGAACTGCTCGACGAGACGCCGCAGAGCCACCCCCTGGGCGCGACGTTCTCGTACTGCAACTCGGGCTTCAACCTGGCCGGTCGGGTCATCGAGAAGCTGACGGGTCTCACCTGGGACGCCGCGCTGCGCGAGCGGCTCTTCACGCCGCTGGGCCTGAAGCGCGCGCTGACGCTCCCGGAGGAGGCGCTGCTCCTGCGCGCCGCGGTCGGCCATGTCGCCGAGGGCGACGCGAAGCCCGCGCCCGCCCCGGTGTGGGGGCTGCCGCGCTCGGTCGGCCCCGCCGGTCTCATCAGCGCCGACACCGCGGACGTGCTCGCCTTCGCCCGGCTGCATCTGACCGGGGGCCTGGGCCCGGACGGCACCCGTGTCCTGAGCGAGAAGAGCGCGGCACAGATGGCCGCCCACCAGACCGACCTGCCGGACCGGCACACCCTGGGCGACTCCTGGGGCCTGGGCTGGATCCGGTTCGGCTGGGACGGACAGCGGCTGTACGGGCACGACGGCAACACCATCGGCCAGTCCGCGTTCCTGCGGGTGCTGCCCGACCAGGGGCTCGCGGTGACGCTCCTGACGAACGGCGGCAACACGCTCGACCTGTACGAGGACCTGTTCCGGGAGATCTTCGCCGACGTGGCGGGGCTCACCATGCCCCGCCCCCTGGCTCCGGCCGACCGGCCGCCGACCGTGGACGGCTCCCGGCACACCGGGGTCTACGAGCGGGCCGGCGCGCACATCGAAGTCCGCGCGTCAGGCGGTGAGTTGAGACTGCGGCAGACCGTGACGGGGCCGCTGGCCGAGCTGGACCCCACGCCCACCCAAGAGTTCACGCTCGTCCCGGTCGGCGCATCCCGGTTCGTCTTCCAGCAGCCCGGCAAGCAGACCTGGGTCCCGGTGACCTTCTACACGCTGCCGACCGGCGAGCCGTACCTCCACTACGGCGCCCGCGCCACCCCGAAGGTGGGCTGACATGACCGTCCCCGCACCGCAACCGGCTGCGCTCGTACGCGACTTCGAGGCCGCGCTGCCCAAGATCCTCGCCGACATCGAACTCCTGGTGCGCTGCGAGTCGCCGTCCGCCGACCTGGCGGCCGTGGCCCGCAGCGCCGAGCTGGTGGCCGAGGTGGGGGCCGCGCATCTGGACGCCACCGCCGAGCGCGTCGTCATCGACGGGCGCACCCATCTGCGCTGGCGGCTCGGCGAGGGGCCGCGCCGCGTCCTGATCGTCGGGCACCACGACACGGTGTGGCCCCTCGGGTCGCTCGCCACCCATCCGTTCGGCGTCGAGAACGGCGTGCTGCGCGGGCCCGGCTGCTTCGACATGAAGACCGGCGTGGTGATGGCGTTCCACGCCCTGGCCGCGCTGGACAGCACCGACGGCGTGACCGTGCTGATCACCGGCGACGAGGAGCTCGGCTCACCGTCGTCCCGCGCGCTCATCGAGGCCGAGGCGCGCGGCTGCGACGCGGCCCTGGTCCTGGAGGCGTCGGCGGACGGCGGCGCCCTGAAGACGGAACGCAAGGGCGTGTCCCTGTACGACGTGCTGCTGCGGGGCCGCGCCGCCCACGCGGGGCTCGAACCCCATCTCGGCGTGAACGCGAGCGTCGAGGCGGCCCACCAGATCCTCGCCGTCGCGGCGCTCGGCGACGCCGCCGCCGGGACCACCGTCACGCCGACCGTGCTCACCGCGGGCACCACCACGAACACCGTGGCCGCACAAGGAGAGTTCGCCGTCGACGTGCGGGTGCGCGACACCGCCGAGCAGGACCGGGTGGACACCGCGATGCGGGCGCTGCGCCCGGTGCTCGACGGCGCCCGCGTGGAGGTCGTCGGAGGCCCCAACCGGCCGCCCATGTCCGGCGACGCGTCACGGGACCTGTTCGCCCGCGCCGCCCGGATCGCCGACGACCTGGGCGTCGGACCGCTCCGCGCGGTCGCCGTCGGCGGCGCGTCGGACGGCAACTTCACCGCGGGCGTCGGCACCCCCACCCTGGACGGCCTCGGTGCCGTCGGCGGCGGCGCCCACGCCGACCACGAACACGTCGAGGTGGCCCACCTGCCCCGACGGACCGCCCTGCTCACGGCACTGCTGCGGGAACTCCTTGATCACGCCCAGCGCCCCCACGGCAAAGAAGATGACACCAGTGATTGATCTGTCCAGCGATCTGTCCAGCGACAGGGGCCGCCCCGCCGGCGCGGGAGCCGTGGCCGGTGAGGCGGTCGCCGCGGCGGAGTCCGCGGCCCGCTCGGCCCGCGTTTCCGTACGGCAACTCGCCGACCTGGCCCACCTGGAGGCCGTAGAGAGCCTCTACGAGGGGATCTGGCGGCCGGACGGGAAGGCCCCGCCCGTGACGACCGAGCTGCTGCGCGCGCTCACCAAGGCGGGCAGCTACGTGGGCGGCGCCTTCGACGGCGGCGAACTCGTCGGCGCCTGCATCGGGTTCTTCTCGCCGCCCGCCGAAGCGGCCCTGCACAGCCACATCGCCGGCGTGGCCGCGGGGATGCGCGGCCGCAACGTCGGCTACGCCCTGAAGCTGCACCAGCGTGCCTGGGCCCTGCGGCACCAAGTGGCCGAGATCTCCTGGACGTTCGACCCGCTGGTGCGCCGCAACGCCTACTTCAACCTCGGCAAACTGGCCGCCGCGCCCACCGAGTACCTGCCCAACTTCTACGGCCCGATGAACGACGGCATCAACGGCTCCGACGACACCGACCGCCTCCTGGTCACCTGGCGTCTCGCCGCCCCCGAGGCCGTCCTGGCCTGCGCGGGGCAGCGCCCCGCGCCGCGCACGGCGGGCGCCGTCACCGGCCTCGGCGTCTCGCCGGAGGACCGCCCGGTCCTCGGCACCCTCGAAGGCCCGGCCGTCCTGGTCGCCGTACCCGGCGACATCGAGAAGCTGCGCGCCACCGACCCCGCCCTGGCCGCCGTCTGGCGCTCCGCCCTGCGCGACGTCCTGGGCGGACTGCTCGCGGACGGGGCACGGATCACCGGCTTCGACCGGGCGGGCCGGTACATCGTCGAAAGGAAGAACACGTCATGAAGGAACCCGGCATGAAGGAACACGGCATGAAGCTCACCGGAGTCGAGATCCGCCGCGTCCGGATGCCGCTGGTGGCGCCGTTCAGGACCTCGTTCGGCACGCAGACCGTCCGCGAGGCCCTGCTGCTGCGCGCCGTCACGCCCGACGCCGAGGGCTGGGGCGAGTGCGTCGCGATGAGCGATCCGCTGTACTCGTCCGAGTACGTCGACGCCTGCGCGGACGTGCTGCGCCGCTTCCTCGTCCCCGCCCTCACCGGCGGCAGGACCCGGCTCGACGCGTCCACGGTCGCTCCCGTGCTCAGCCCCTTCAAGGGGCATCTGATGGCGAAGGCGGCCCTCGAAATGGCGGTCCTGGACGCCGAGTTGCGCGAGCGCGGCGTACCGCTGTCGCGGGAGCTGGGTGCCGTGCGCGATCGGGTGCCCTGCGGGGTTTCGGTCGGGATCATGGATTCGGTGCCGGAGCTCCTGGAGGCCGTCGCGGGGTACCTCGACGACGGCTACGTACGCATCAAGCTGAAGATCGCGCCCGGTTGGGACGTCGCCCCGGTGCGCGCCGTGCGTGAGCGGTTCGGCGACGACGTGCTGCTCCAGGTCGACGCGAACACCGCCTACACCCGCGCCGACGCGCGCCACCTGGCCCGGCTCGACCCGTTCGACCTGCTCCTCATCGAACAGCCGCTGCCCGAGGACGACTTGATCGGCCACGCGGAGCTGGCCCGTCAGGTGCGTACGCCGATCTGCCTGGACGAGTCCATCACCTCGGCCCGCGCCGCCGCCGACGCGATCGCCCTGGGCGCCACGAGCATCGTGAACATCAAGCCGGGCCGGGTCGGCGGCTATCTGGAGGCCCGCCGCATCCACGACGTGTGCGCGGCCCACGGAGTGCCCGTGTGGTGCGGCGGGATGCTGGAGACCGGGCTCGGCAGGGCCGCGAACGTCGCCCTGGCGGCGCTGCCCGGCTTCACGGTGCCCGGGGACACCTCCGCCTCCGACCGCTACTACCGCACCGACATCACCGAGCCGTTCACCCTCGACGACGGCCACCTGCCCGTGCCGGCCGGGCCCGGCATCGGCGTGGAGCCGCTCGCGGACGCCCTCGACGCGGTGACGGTGTCCACGGAGTGGCTGCCCGCCTGATGCCGACGCCGCGCACACCCCTGTCGTACGCGAGGAACTCCCCGTAAGATCGCCACCCATCCGGCCTATACGACGTATAGGACGTGTGACGCCCAGAAAGCCGTCTCTCGCCCCACGGGAGGAAGCGTGCTCATACCGGTGACCACCCATCCGCGAGCCAGCCTGCGGCGCGTGCTCGAGGACCTGGGTCCCACCCTCCTGGACCTCGTGTGCGGCGACCCCGACGGCGCCGATGACATCGGCGGCGTCGTCATCCACGACCCGCACGACGAACCGGTGCCGCCCCCGCAGGCGCTCGTGCTCGGTGTCGCCGTGCACGACCCGGTGCAGATCGTCCTGCTGCTCGACGCCCTCGGCACGCAGGGTGCCGCGGGGCTCGTCGTCCGCGCGCCCGTCGCCGTCGACGAGAAGATCACGGAGGCGGTGCGGCGCTCCGGGGTCGCGCTGCTCGGCCTGACGCGCGGTGCGTCGTGGGCACAGCTCGCCGCGATGCTGCGCGCGCTCATCGCCGAGGGCGACGTCGGCGAGAGGGGCCACGAGACGCTGGGCGGGGTGTCGTCCGGGGATCTGTTCGCGCTGGCCAACGCGGTGGGCGCGCTCCTGGACGCACCCGTGACCATCGAGGACCGCAGCTGGCGGGTGCTCGCCTTCTCCGGCCGGCAGGACGAGGCCGACCCCTCGCGCGTCGAGACCATCCTCGGCCGCCAGGTGCCCGAACGCTTCACCCGCGTCCTGGAGGAGCGCGGGGTCTTCCAGGCCATGTACCGCAGCGACCGCCCCGTCTATGTGGAGCCCCTCGTGGAGGTGGAGGGCGGCGATCTCAGCCTGCCGCGGGTGGCCCTGGCCGTGCGCGCCGGTGACGAGATACTCGGCTCCATCTGGGCCGCGGTCCACGGACCGCTCAGCGCCGAGCGCGACCAGGCCCTGCGCGACGCGGCCAAGCTGGTCGCGCTGCATCTGCTGCGACTGCGCGCGGGCGCCGACGTCGAACGGCGGCTGCGCGCCGACCTCGTGGGCACGGCCCTGGAGGGCGGGCCGGGCACGGCCGAGGCCGTCGCCCGCCTCGGGCTCGCCGAACAGCCGGGCGTGGTGCTCGCCCTCGCCGTCGCGGACCGCGCGGACGGCGAGCGCTCCGTCGCGCGGCACGCCCGGTACGTGGCCGAACGGCAGCGCCTCGCCGACGCGTTCGCGATGCACCTGACCGCCGTCCACCCCCGCTCGGCCGCCGCGCTCGTCGGTGACGTCGTCTACGGGATCGTCCCGGCACCGGCGGGGCGTCCCGACCCCGAGGAGCGGGCCGCCCGGGTCGCCGACGAGTTCCTGGAACGGGTGGGCGAGCGGCAGGAGTTGCTCGTCGGGGTCGGCCCGCTCGCGCGGGAGAGCACCGCCCTGCCCGCCTCCCGCGCAGGCGCCGACCGGGCGCTGCGGGTGCTGCGCGCGGGCGAGGGGAAGCGCTCGGTGGCCCGCATCACCGACGTACTCGTCGAGTCGCTGCTCCTGGAGCTCACCGACGTGATCGCCGAACGCGGCGACCCGCCGTCCGGCCCCGTGGCCCGGCTCGGCGCGTACGACGCGGCGCACCACACCTGTCTGGTCGAGACGCTGCGGGCGTGGCTCGACGCGTTCGGCGACGTGGCAGCGGCGTCCGCCGCCGTCCATGTGCACCCGAACACCTTCCGCTACCGGCTGCGGCGGCTCGCGGAGGTGGGCGGCCTCGACCTGACGGACAGCGACGCGCGGTTCGCCGCGATGCTGCAACTGCGGCTGTGGCCGCACGCGCGACGGTCCTAGCAGTTCACCCCACCGGTTTGGTGCCGGACGATGGAACGGGCCCTCCCGCATGGTGCGCGCGGACGAATCGCCGCCCCCGGACCGCGGCCTAGCCTCGCTGCCAGCTCGACCGAACCACCCGATGGACGAGGGAGACGAGGGAGACGCATGTCGAGGACACCGTCGAAGGCGCGGACACCGTCGGGAGCGAGGACGCGAGGACGACTGGACGCGCTCCAAGGCTGGTTGAACGGACGCCTCGCCGATCTGCTCGCCGAGAACCAGGTGCCGGGTGCGGCCGTCGCCGTGAGCGTCGGCGACGCGGTGATCGACGCCGCCGCCGGCGTCCTCAGCAAGGACACCGGCGTCGAGGCGACACCGGACTCCCTCTTCCAGATCGGCTCGATCACCAAGGTCTGGACGACGACCCTGGCGATGCAGCTCGTCGACGACGGGAAGCTGGACCTCGACACGCCCGTGCGCGACCATCTGCCGGACTTCAAGCTCGCCGACGACGAGGCCGCCGCCCGCATCACCGTGCGGCAGCTGATGTGCCATGTCGCCGGGTTCGAGGGCGACTTCTTCACCGACACCGGCCGGGGCGACGACTGCCTGGAGAAGTTCGTCGCCACGCTCGGCGACACCCCTCAGCTGTTCACGCCGGGCGAGCGGTTCTCGTACAACAACGCCGCCTACTGCGTGCTCGGCCGGATCGTCGAGGTGCTGCGCGAGAAGCCGTACGACGCGTGTCTGCGCGAGCACCTCTTCGCCCCGCTGGGCCTCACCCACGCGGCCACAGGACCCTACGAGGCGATCCTGCACCGGGCCGCGGTCGGCCACATCCGGGCCACCCCGGACGCCGAGCCGCGGCCGGCCCAGGTGTGGGCGCTCGCCCGCTCGAACGCCGCGGCGGGCGCGATGCTGGCCATGCGGCCCCGCGACCTGCTGACGTTCGCCCGTATGCATCTGGCCGACGGCCTGGGCCCGGACGGCGGGCGCGTGCTCGGCGCCGACAGCGCACACGCCATGCGCCGACGACAGGCGGACGTACCGCCCTTGGGGCTCATGGGTGACTCCTGGGGCCTCGGCTGGGAGATCTTCGACTTCCCCGGCGGCACGGTCGTCGGCCACGACGGGGGCACGATCGGCCAGTCCGCGTTCCTGCGTGTCGTACCGGGCCACGACATCGCGGTGGCGGTCCTGACCAACGGCGGCGACCCGCTCGCCCTTTACGCGGAGATCGTCGGCCGCGTCCTGCACGACCTCGCCGGCATCGAACTTCCCGCCCTGCCGGTGCCGGACCCCCAGACGCCGCGCGTCGACGCGTCGCGGTACGTGGGCACGTACGCGTCGTCGGCCGCCGACACGGTGGTCAGCCAGGACGACGAGGGCCGGGTGTGGGCCGAACGGACCCCGAAGGGGATCTTCGCCGAGATCGGCGGCGGCCAGGAGCGGATCGAGCTGGTGGCGTCCGCGTGGGAGGACACGCTGATCTCCGTGGCCCCCGAGAACGGCATGCACCGGCTGCACGCGTTCGTCGGTGACGACGGCGAGGGCCACGCGCAGTTCCTGCACACGGGGCGCGCCGACCGCAGGGTGGGGCCATGAGCGAGGTGGCCGAGCAGATCGAAGGGGTCTTCGCGGAGTCGGGCACGCGCGGCTTCCTGCACGCACACGAGGTGGGCCGCGCGGACGGCCCCGAGGTGGCGGTCGGCGCGGACGAGCCGGTGGTCCTCGCGTCGGTCTTCAAGATCCCCGTCGCGGTCGCGTACGCCCGTGAAGTGGCCGCGGGCCGCCTGGACGAACAGGAACGGACGAGGATCCCCGCACGCTTCCGGGTCGGCGGGATCGGCACGGCGGGCTGCGCCGACGACGTGGAGATGACGTGGCGGGACGCGGCGCTGTTCATGCTGACGATGAGCGACAACGCGGCCACCGACGTCCTCTACCACCGACTGGGAGGGGCGACAGTGGACGGGCTGCTGACCGAACTCGGCCTCTCCCACACGCGGTTGATCGGCTGCTGCGAGGACCTGTTTACGTCGCTGGCGGCGGATCTCGGCGGGGCGGGGGCGGGGGCGGGGGCTTCGGGGGCTGCCGGCGGGGCGTACGGCGCTGATGGGGCCGGCGGGGCGGGCGGCTCGGGCAGCCCTGGCCCCCCTGGCGATGAGCCCTTCGACTTCGAGGGTCTGCTCGCCGCCGCGACGCCCGAGCAGATCTGGCGCAGCGCCGTGCTCGATCCCGCCCGCACATCGGCCTCGACCCCGCGCGACACGACCCGGCTCCTCGACGCGATCTGGACCGACCGGGCCGGTCCGCCCGAAGCCTGCGCGTGCGTACGGAGCATGATGTCCCGTCAGATCTGGCCGCACCGCCTCTCGTCCGGCTTCGCGTCCGGTGTCACGGTCGCCGCGAAGACCGGCACGCTGCCCGCCGTACGCAACGAAGCCGGAGTGGTGACCTGCGCCGACGGCCGCCGCTTCGCCGTGGCCGTCTTCACCCGGGCCGCCACGCTCGACGAACGGCTCCCCGCCGTCGACGCCTCGATCGGGCGCACCGCCCGCCTCGCCGTCGACCATCTGCGCCGGTACACCGCCCGAGGCTGAGGCAGCAGCCCGCCCGCTGAACCACCACACCGCAGGGAGACACGGATGAGATCTGCGCGGATCGCCGCGGCGGTCATCGGCGTCGCCGCTCTGGGCCTCACCGCTTGCGGCGGGGCGCCGGACGCCGGCGGCCCGGCGGCGTCGGGCGGCAGCCTGGCCGACGGCAGGAGCTTCACCATGGCGCTGCCGTCCGATCCCGGCACGCTCGACCCGGCGATGACCGTCATGGCGGGTGCCATCCAGGTCGACCGCTTCCTCTACGACCCGCTGATCCACGTGGCCAAGGACGGCGGCGTGACCGCGGGCCTCGCCGAGAAGTGGGAGGCGGACACCACCACCGCCCGCTTCACCCTGCGGCCGGGCCTCACCTGCGCGGACGGTGCGCCGCTGACCGCGCGGGACGTGGCGGCGAACATCGCGTTCGTGGCCGACCCGGAGAACAGGTCGCCGCTGGCCGGCGTGTTCGTGAACCCGGGGACCAAGGTGAAGGCGGATTCCAGGACCCGCAAGATCACCGTCACCAGCAAGATCCCCGACGCCTTCCTGCTGCGCAACGTCGGCATGGTGCCCATGGCCTGCCGCAAGGGCCTGGCCGACCGCGGTGCGCTCGCCCAAGGGCAGCACGGCACCGGCATGTTCACCCTCACCGAGGCGGTGCCGGGCGATCACTACACCCTGACCCGGCGCAAGGACTACACCTGGGGCCCGGGCACATGGAAGGCCGGGCAGAAGGGGCTGCCGGACAAGGTCCACATCCGCGTCATCGCCAACGAGACCACCGCGGCGAACCTGCTGCTGTCCGGCGAACTGAACGCCGCGAGCCTCGGCGGACCCGACCAGCAGCGCCTCCTGGGCCGCGGCCAGTTCCACGCCGACTCGGCCTCGGCGCGGGGCGAGATGTGGTTCAACCAGGCCCCGGACCGCCCGACGCGGGACGAGCCGGTGCGCCGCGCACTCGCCAGGGCCGTCGATCTGGGGGACATCGGCAAGGTGCTCACCGCGGGGACCGGCAAGCCGTCGCGCAGCCTCATCAGCATCGATCCGAAGGCCTGCAAGGACGACACGGTGGCCGGAAAACTGCCGACCCACGACGTGCGCGCGGCCAAGTCGCTCCTCGACGAGGCCGGTTGGAAGGAGACCGCCGATGGCGTCCGGGTGAAGAACGGCAAACGCCTCACCCTGACCCTCGTCTACTCCAGCCAGCTGGGCCAGCCGGCCGCCTCCGCGGCCGAGCTGGTCCAGAAGGCCTGGCAGGACGTGGGGGCCGACGTCACGCTCAAGGGGGTCGACAACACGGGCATCAACCAGGTGGTCGCGGGCAACGCGTCCTGGGACGCCGCCGTCCTGCCGCTAGGCCTGGCGCTCCCGCCCCAGCTCAGGCCCTTCGTCTCCGGACCGAAGCCTCCGGACGGCACGAATTTCGCCCACATCGAGAACGAGACGTACGCGGCCCTGGCCGACAAGGCCTCGCGCATGCCGGGCACCAAGGGGTGCCCCACCTGGAGCCGCGCCGAGTCGGCGCTGGTCGCTTCGGTCGACGTGGTGCCCTTCGTCGACGCCGTCGTGCCGACGTTCGGGGCGGGCGCACGCTTCGAGATGAGCCACGGCAGCATCACGCCGTCGTCGGTCCGGATGTACGGAAATTGAACAGGAGGTGTCATACAGGTGGCCGCGCCCGCGGACGACGGCCCTCCAGCGGTCTCGTAACCAAGTGACGCTACGCTGCCCCACGGCAAGGGAGTGATCACCCCTCGCACTCACACCTCCCGTATCCCCCATCACATGACCGCACCCGCAGCCCATGATCCGTAGTTGGACGGCGCAGTTTCCATGTCTTGGCTTGAATCCTTCATTCTCGGGCTCGTCCAGGGACTGACCGAGTTCCTCCCGATCTCGTCCAGCGCGCATCTGCGGCTGACCGCGGCGTTCGCGGGCTGGCACGATCCGGGGGCCGCGTTCACCGCGATCACCCAGATCGGCACCGAGGCCGCCGTGCTGATCTACTTCCGCAAGGACATCGCGAGGATCATCTCCGCGTGGTTCGGCTCCCTCTTCGGCAAGGTGCCGCGCTCGGACCACGACGCGCAGATGGGCTGGCTGGTCATCGTCGGCTCGATCCCGATCGGCGTGCTCGGCGTCACGTTCAAGGACCAGATCGAGGGCCCGTTCCGCGATCTGCGGCTCATCGCCACGACGCTGATCGTGATGGGCATCGTCCTCGGCATCGCCGACCGCCTGGCGGCCCGCGACGAGACCGGCGGCAAGCACCGCGCCGTAAAGGAACGCAAGAGCCTGCGGGAACTGGGCGTCCGCGACGGCCTGATCTTCGGCATCTGCCAGGCGATGGCCCTGATCCCGGGCGTATCGCGCTCCGGCGCCACGATCAGCGGCGGCCTGCTCATGGGCTACACCCGCGAGGCGGCAGCCCGCTATTCCTTCCTGCTCGCCATCCCGGCCGTCCTCGCGTCCGGCGCCTTCGAACTCAAGGACGCGGGCGAGGGCGGGCACGTGTCCTGGGGCCCGACGATCTTCGCGACGATCATCGCCTTCATTGTCGGATATGCCGTAATTGCGTGGTTTATGAAGTTCATTACGACCAAGAGCTTCATGCCGTTCGTGTACTACCGCATCCTGCTCGGCATCGTGCTGATTGTGCTGGTCAGCATGGGTGTACTGAGCCCACACGCGGGCGAATCCGCGGGGTAGAGCGGGCTCTAGAGGGACCGCACAGGTAGCGCTATCTAGCATTTTCTAGCGCCTGAATGCAGCACCACGCCATGATCATCTCCCACTTGTCTCCCACTCATCTCCCACCGGGGAGGCGGGAAACGCCCTCTTAGGGCGTGTGCGTCCGCAAAGTAGGGGATGACGCGGAAGGGCCCTCACAGCTGCTGCTGTGAGGGCCTTTCCGTGCGAGGGCGGAGCGGGTCAGCTGGGGCTCATGTCCGGTCTAGGCCGCAACCCTCTCCACGAGGAAACGCAGCTGCTCGTCCACCGTGCCCCAGGCATGGTCGGTGAGGTCGCCCAGCGCGGCGGCGGCCGTGAGAGTGAGCCGACCGAGGCGTGCCTCCGCGTCCTTCACACGTTGCCGTACGGGCCGTTCACGACGCTCATGCAGACCGACCCGCGGGCCGGTCACCGTCACGGCCTCCAGCTCGAACCCTGCCGACCCCAACGGAACACGCTCCTGCAGGTCCGCCGGTGGATCGCGGAGGGCGCCGACTCCCTGACCCTCCAGCCCGTGATGACGACCGGGGACGTCCTCGTGCCTCGGCTGCTCGTCCACGCCCTCGCCGGGACCACCCTGCCGAGGTGCCGGCCGAGCTACGTCATCGGGGCGGAGCTCGGCAACCGTCGTCGGTGCGAGCCCGTGCGATTTGTCCATGCCCTCCCCCACCAGGCCTCACGGTCGGCTGCGACCTGCTGCTGCGCGGATCAACACGGCGATCCGCCGACTAATGAAGGAGCCCACCACACCCCGGCGCGCGGCGGAGTACGAGCGCCTACTGCTCGAGTGGGAGAAGGCCACCCAGGCCAACGTGGTCAAGGCAGCGTGACGCCCGAGCACCCCGCCGACTGGGCGGGTCCTACTCAAGTTGAACTGGTGATGTCGGCGCCGAGTTGATCACGTTGGTGTGCTGGCCAGACCCCGCGAGTCGCACCAGTCCTCGAAGCCGAAGGGCTCAGCGGTACGAACCCGGGCTCGGGTGCGTGCCGCCCAGGTGCTGACCCAGGCTTCTCCGGTCGACGTCGCCTCATCGATCAGCGCGCGCAGGCTTACTTCAGGCATCGTTCGTAGACGCGTACGCACGGCGTTGCCAGCTAGAAGGTACAGGCATCCGATGAAGAACTGGCCGAGGGCACTACCCCTCCGCTGCCAAGGTCACGAACAGCGAGCCGAAGGCTGGGCGTGTTGCGAGGATGCCCCAGTCCTGGGAGACCGGGGGCTACACTCCGAGGCCGCGTAGGCCCAGGCGCTCATCTCCTCATGCGTTGGAGGGACTCCATCTTCGAAGGCGGGTTCTGGGCTCACGGCGCCCATAAGCGAAGTTAGCCGATCGCTACCAGTGGCGCGCTAATCCGGGGACGGCGGGGCGAGGTTGCCGATGCCGCGCTTGACCACCGATGCACTCCGGGGGCCGAAGCCTCTGCTCTCCGATGTCCATCAAAGCGGACCCAGCCCAACAAACCCCCCGGAGCATCGGGCGGTTTCTGTGTGTGCGCTCAGGTCAGCGCAGGCCGTCTGTGTCGTAGTGCTCTTCGCCGACTGGGAGTGGCCGGCGGTCGTCCCCCGGGTCCTCGCTGTAGATGACCTCGGAGGATGCTTCTTGGAAGTTGAGCCTGAGCTGCTCTTCTACCCGATTGATACGTCGGTGTCCCGCTATGGGCATCTTCGAGTTCCGGTGGTGTCCCTGAGGAGACGTTTTGCTGCCACCGGCCGGACGCAACAACGACGCTGATCGCCGAAGCCCCCAGCAAGACACCGATGAATACACCAGCCGAGACACGCATCGGCCTCCACCAAGACCCTTGACGGCCTCACACGAGTACGCCCCGTCCCCGACGCGGAACAGCGACACGGGAGCGGTCAGCCGGTTCGCCACCACTACCTCGATCACCCGACCGTGCGTAACGTCCGCCCGCGAATCCGGTGGCCGCAGCCCGTCGACGATCCCCGCTACGTCCAGCCGACGCAGAAACTCAGCCGCGACAGGCAGAGCGTACAGGCGCTTGCTCACCACGGACTCCATCACGACCCCCACGCGAGGGCACTCCGTCCCTGGCCTTGGGGACCAGCAAGCCATCGACACACCCGGACCAGCGCGGCTACACCGGCAAGACCGTCGAACCATCTGATTCAGCGACCCAGGAAGTACGCACCCAGCGCCCCGTCATCCGAGCGTGCGCACAGGCGTTTCCACAGGTCAGCAGACATTTCCGCACCTAGGGCGAGGAATACCGCCACCTGCAATCTCAACACGCTACGCAGCATCGAGATGAACCCTGCGGGTTCCACAGCTATTAGCAAGAGGTAGATTTCCACGGCCTCTGCTGCGACCGCATCCCGAATCAGCTCGGCAGCTCTCGCGTCGGATGATGTGAAAGCTGGCGCATCATCAGTGGCTGATCCTGAACTGGCAGCCCATGACTCGGGAGCCATGCGCGCAGCGGGCAGCACATTCGGAGCGCCACCCTGGGTGGCCAGCGTTCCAAAGGGAAAACTGCGCAGTGCAGCGGACCGCTGAGCGATGATGTTGCCAGAGTGACGGAGTCGATCGGGGGGCGCCTGCCATGTATCTGAGCCGCGTCAAGGTGAGCGGTCTACGCGCGAGCGCAGAGAAGCCAATGAGCTGCGAACTTCCTGGCAGGTTCAGTGTGATGATCGGGCCCAACGGCGCGGGTAAGACCACACTCACCGACGCGATCTACCTCGCGCACCCAGGAAACCGGTTTCCAGTGCTCCCGAGGCCGACTTCAGCCACGCTGGCATCGCCTGATGCCGGCGTCGAGCGCAGCGTCGACATCGCGTACGCCCTGGCCGACGACCTCCACGCCGAGGGGCGCCTCGGCCGCGAGCTTCACACCACAGGGCACCGGCGGCTCGGCGGAGAAGCTGAATCCTGGAGTGTCTCTCTTCACCGACAACTGGGAACAGTCACCTCGCGCCTGACAAGCAGCCACGGCCTCGCCCGGAAGATCGACCAATTCAAGCTGATCTATCTTCCCGCCTGGCGTCATCCACTGGACGAACTGGCGCGCCGCGAGGTGCGCATCCTGGTGGAGCTGCTACGCGCACGGCAGCAGGAACTCCATGGCAGCCGCAACCTGGTAGCTCTACGCGCCCGCGCGTCACGGCTATTGGAGGATCTCGCCAAGGACAGTTTGATAGACGCCGTTGAGGCACGCATCGGCGAGCAGTTGGGCAGACTGTCCGCCGGCGTGAACCCACAATGGCCCTACGTGCGAGGCCAGGTCATCGACGACACCTATCTCGCCCGCGTCCTGGAGATCATGCTCGCCGTGATCGAAGGCCGCTCCGCAGCCCGTCCTCTGGAGGTCTCTGGCCTTGGGTACGTCAACCTGCTGCATATTGCCGTGACGTTGGCTGCGATACCTGATTCCACCGAGGTTCCCCTCGCCTCAACGAACCCACCGGAGAGCGGCGAGCACCAATCCCCATCCGAGGAGGAGCAGGCGCGGCAAGCGTTCGAGAACCTGGCGCAAGCACAAGCTGAGGCGGCCTCCGAGGAAGACTCTTTCTTCTCTACGGCCCCGTTTCACGCAACGGTCATCATCGAGGAGCCAGAAGCCCATCTCCACCCTCAGCTGCAGCACTCGTTGGTCCGCTACCTGCGCAGAACCGTCAAGGCGCGCCCCGAGCTACAGGTGATCCTCACCAGTCACGCGACTGACGTCATCACAGCCTGCGACCCCACCGAGCTCGTCGTCGTGCGTCGCACCGACCATGGAAGTGTGAGCCACTGCGTCAAGGACGTTGTCCCAGACCAGCATCGCGATGCCACGCTCCGCATGGCCAGATTGCACCTGGACGCGAGTCGTTCGTCGGCTCTCTTCGCCGAACGCCTACTCCTAGTGGAAGGCGTTACCGAGGGCGCGGTGGTGCGTGAGTTCGGTCGTGCCTGGGCAGGTGACGATGAAGCCAAGCAAGCCTTCATTGATGCCCTGAGCATCGTCCCGATGGGCACCAAAGTCGGCCAGTGGGCTGCCCATCTCCTGGCGACACCGGGCAAGGAACTGTGCACGAAGCTGGCGATCCTCCGTGACAGCGACAGCGACCTTCCCTTCGACAGCACACGCGACATGCCCAGGTGGGCTGCAGAGCACGACACGTCCGTGGTCCGGGTCTTCATCAGTCATCCCACCCTTGAGCCAGCGATCACTCCGGGCAACGAGGAGCTTGTCGCGGAAGCCCAACAGGAGGTCGACCCAAACCATCCATTGGCCGAAGTCACCGCCGACAACGTTCGGTCCTACTTCGCCAGCCGGAGGGCCGGAAAGGACGGCGAGGAAGCAGTCAAGGAAGGCCGGGGTGCGCGGCGTAAGGCCGAATTCGCCCTCGCTCTCGCCGCGGCGCTCCGGGAAGCCAACAGCGCCGATCGCGAGGCGGACGACGGCTTATCCCTCGTATCCGTACCCGATCACCTTGAAAAGCTCTTCGCCTTCCTCTATCCAGCCGCGCCAGACTCCCCCAGCGATCTGACGTCCGAAGACGCCGCCATGGAACCGCCCGAGTGGCTTGCTCCCGACAACATCTGGGACCGATTGCCTGACGTCATCGACTGGGATGACGACCTCGACGACCCGGCGTACTGGCCAGAGGACGAGCTTATCGACGCAGAGCACGAGCTCGAGTTCGATGTCGCGGCAGGCGAGGTGGAGGAAACCGCGAACTGGGACAATCCTCTGCGCTCACATCCGATCCGGCAGAACCACACGGCAGGCCGCCAGTCAGGAGGCTGGCCCACGCAAGCGATACCCGGAGCCTGGCCGCAGGAACAGGACAATGTCTAGATCCAGCACGGGGCTTCATACGCTGACACCCCAACAGCTCACGGCGAGTGGCAGCCCCCATGACCGCGTCTACATCGAAGCAGCGCCCGGCTCTGGAAAGACCACTGTGTCGGCCCTGCGCTTCGGCCTGCACCGCTTTGCCGCCCTCACCGACGCACGGGCTGTCGTAGCGCTCAGTTTCACCAGGTCAGCCACCGAGGAATTGCGTACGCGGGTCGCCCGGCAATGGGGTTCGGCCGCACTGCGCTGGCCGCATCGCGTCGTGACCCTGGATACTCTTCTGTGCGACCTGCTCTTCCACCTACTCGATGGAGGCGTTCTGCACTGGCCAGGAGGACACACGGAACTTGACGTGTTGGACTCATGGCGGTCGACCCTCCCGACAAAACCCGGCCGCATAAGGCCCATTCTGCAGGTCGACTGCGGCCACGTCGTCATAAGAACCGTCAACGAGCCCCAGAACGCCAGCCACCCTTCAGCCCTGCACTTCAAGGGAGCCGTCTCGGCCGGCACGTGCACCCATGACAACGTACGTGAGGTTCTTCAGGGGGCCCTAACAGCTGATCCCGCGCGCCGAGCACTAATCTCGTACTTCGAGAACTCGGTGCGCTCGTTGACCGTAGATGAGGTGTTTGACGCCAACGATCTGGACCGGGAGATCTTCTCACTCGCTGCCTCAGCGTCCAGTTCTCTCACCTTGGTCGGAGATCCATGGCAGGCCCTCTACCAGTTCAGAGGCGCTCGTCCCGCTGCCATGGCGGCCTACATAAGCGAGAACGGCTTCTTCACACACTACTTGGACGACTCCTTTCGGTGGGGAACCGACAGACAGGCATGGCTTACACAGCGCCTACGACGACGCCTGCCCGTCACACTGCAGGCCGGATCTCCCCGCGATGCCGATATGGTCCTCGCCCTCAAGTGGAAGGAACTATGGGAGTGCGATCCACACGTCCTGCCCCTCGCTATCAAGCCAGGTGTCGGTCAGGTTCAAGAAGCGCTCTGCACTCTGCTCCTCAATGAGATCGCACAGAATGCGCTGAGCATGCAGGCAGTCTTTCTGCACGACGCTCTGGTCACGCTCGGGCTGGAAAGGGAAGTGTTAGCGACAACGCTCCGCCCCTGCCTGCAGTCCGCGATAACTGACCTCAAGTACGGCGACCAACCGGCCATGGTGTGGCAGAGACTGACACGTAGTCTCGCTGTGCACATTCCGGCAATCGCTACAACCCAGCTCACACGCAAGCCACTTCGCGCCCTCAATCGTCTACAACTCCGGCTCGCAAACGACCGGGTGATACCCGGCCTTACCGCCCACCAGTCCAAGGGACGCGAGTGGAACACGGTAGCCGTCAGGATAAGCCCGGCAGACGCTGCGGCCCTGGCGCACGGCCTCGACCCTGCACGGTCAGACCATCGTGCCCTGTACGTGGCACTCACGCGCGCCCGTCTCAACACCATTGCCCTAACTTGAAAATGGCACGCCCCATACATCCCAAGCCGAACGCCCTGGACGTCACCACGGGAAGCAGGAGTTTACTCCTCGACAACCAGGGGGCTGCGAGGGTTTGCCGGGGCACCCCGGCTTTGTGTAGTTCGACCGGATCGCCGCGGACTGGCCATACTCCGGCAAGAAGCGGCACGATGACATGAACGTTCAGGTGCTGGCCAGTCCATTCGGGAGATTGCTGTGGGCCTCGCCCGCGCTGCCCGGTGCGACGGCACGACCTGAAGGTGGCGGCCCGCGAGCACGGCATCATCGACGCCCTCGGCGAGGCCAACCCACGGCGCCTATTAGGCATACCAAGACGCGCCCGAACATCCGAGTTCCCTTCAAGGGGCGCCGCCCTAAGTGTGCTGTTCGGGCACGTTGGTGACGCGAGTGCGGTCTTGCATGGGTGAGGGCCTTCTGGTTTCGGTGGTGACTGCGACATCTACCGCCGAGTGCAGGAGGCCCTCATGTGCCACCGTAACGCGCCGCTCACTCCCACCGGCAGGATGCGCCTGGCCTGGTGCATCGTGGAGGACGGCTGGCCGCTGCGGCGGGCCGCCGAACGATTCCAGGTCAGTCACACCACCGCCAAACGCTGGGCCGACCGATACCGCCTCCAGGGCTGGAGGGGCATGTACGACCGCTCCAGCCGCCCGCATCACTCACCGGGCAAGACGTCGGCCGGTGTCGAGGAACAGGTGGTACGGCTACGCCAGGAACATCGCATCGGCCCCCAACGGATCGCGATACGCAGCCACATCGCCCCCTCGACCGTTCACCGCATCCTGCGTGACCATCACCTGCCGCCGCTGGCCACGCTGGACCGGGTCACCTGTCGGCCCATCCGCCGCTACGAACGCAACCGGCCCGGCGAACTGCTCCACATCGACGTCAAGAAGCTGGGCCGTATCCCCGACGGCGGCGGCCACCGCGTGCTGGGACGGGCCGCAGGCCGCAAGAACCGTGACAGGGCCGGACTGGCCTTCCTGCACACGGCGTTGGACGATCACTCCCGGCTCGCCTACACCGAGGACCTGCCCGACGAGAAGGCGGCCACCTGCGCGGGCTTCCTGCAGCGGGCCGCCGCCTGGTTCGCCGGCCACGGCATCACCGTCGAACGAGTGCTTACCGATAACGCCTGGGCCTACACGAAAACCACCTGGCACGAGACCTGCCGACAGCTGGGCATCCAGCCGCGCTGGACACGGCCCTGGCGTCCGCAGACCAATGGCAAGGTCGAACGCTTCCACCGCACCCTGCTCGATGAATGGGCTTACCACCAGCCCTACACCAACGATGCCGAACGCCAAGCAGCGTTTACCGACTGGCTCGACTGGTACAACTACCACCGACCCCACACCGGAATCAGCGGCCAAACCCCAGCCAGCCGCGTCACCAACGTGTCGGAACGACACACCTAAGCGGTGGCAATGACGTCACAACACCACCAACGCCAAGATCCGATGCGCTGGCGAGCAGGCCATGGCCACGTTTAAGGGCTGGCGCCTCCTGAGCAAGCTGTGCTGCAGTACCAACCGCATCACCGCGATCGTCGAGGCCGTTCTCGCCCTTCACCTCGCTGCCGCGTCAGGTTGAAGAGCCTCAGTGGTCAGACCGCAGCACACGATGCCTCCGGCCGGCCAACCGCCATACGGTCTCAGGCGACCGATGTCCGAGGTGCCCGATAGGTTGGTTACCTTCATACGGGCGGGAGGGGCACCGGGTGGCGGAGCGCGGGGGGCAGGCGGCAGCAGATGGGTTCCAATACCAGTACCTCGTGACACTGGAAGCGCTTCTCGATGCCGCAGAAGACCGCTACCCCGAAGTCGCTGCAGCGCTGATCGAACCTGCAACTACCCCGGATGAAGACTCGACGGACCCCGACGCAATCGACTTCGAACTTGCCGACCAGCACCGCGGCAGCATCCATGCAGCCCAGGTGAAGTCCGGCGGTTCAGGTACGGAGATGTCTGCTCCTGATGCGTTCGGCATCCTGCTTCGGATGATCCGCGCACGGCCGCGGGCAGGGTCGTATCGACTGATCACGAACATGCGGCTCCACCCCAAGGCGGTGCAGTTGAACCGGGCCTTGAGCGTCGACGATCCACACGAGCTCCGCGAACACCTTCAGCGGTTGATGGAGCGCGGACGCTGGCGAGACGAGCCGGCGGGAATGAGCGATGACGAGCTGCACCGACTGGGCCGCGCACGAATCTCGGTCGACTCCAGGCAGCGGTATCAGCTGCGGGATCAGCTCCGGGAACGCATGCGGCGACTCCGTAACGAGCATTGTCGCGGTCTTGGCCATGAGTCGGCCGGCCGACTGACGAACTTTCTGGCATTCGAGATCCATCGCCGTGCTTCGGGCGAGTTCGACGGGATCTTCACCCTGGCGGAGTTCCACGAGGAACTTTTCACCCCAGGGCACCACCTGGCGTATGAGCTCGGCGAGTTCGACTGGGGAATCATGGTGGGGCCGGTGCCGGCTCCACCAGACATCCGCCGCCCAGATCTCATCAGTCACATCCGTGCAGCCTTGACGAGCGGTGGACGCGAACGCGCGGTACCCACCTGCGCACTACTCGGCCCTTCCGGCATCGGCAAGACGAGTACCGCCGCCGACTACGCCTACGACGTGGCCGACTCCTACGACCACATCTTCTGGGTGAACGGCGAGAACAGCACGTCCCTACGCTCCTCTTTTCAGAGAATTCATGACTGGTTGCCCCGTCGCACAGACGACAGCCCAAACACTGACAGCGGTCGGCTCCGTGACCAGGTGCGCACGCGACTTAGCTCCTCGGCCCGCCCCTGGCTCATGATCATCGACAATGTCGTCGACCGGCGTGTGGTGGATCCTTGGATTCCGACCAGCGGGCGCGGCCACGTCCTCATCACCTCGACTAACCAGGTTAGTTGGGCAACTCACCGAGCCAAGGTAACGATCCAGAGCATGACGCCCGATCAGGCCACAGAGCTGATCAGGATGCGCCTGCACCACGAGGAAGTATGGGATGCCCCGAGCCAGCGGACTGCGGCGGCTCTCGCAGAACAGCTTGAGTTCTGGCCACTGGCGGTAGAGCTGGCCTGCGGTCACCTTGCTGGCCGCGAGTTCGGGCTCGAGGAAGCGGGCCGCTATCTGGAGCAGATTCGTGATCTGGCGCTGAACGACCGATACGCCATTCCGCACGGGTACCCCGAAACGCTGGTCGGAGCCATCCGACTGGCTCTGGGACGCTTGATCGACAAGGAAGAGTTGCAGCCCGCATCCGAAGGCGCAGCCCTCGCGCTCTGCCGGGCGGCTTACTTCGCCTCCCGGCAGATCCCGATTTGGCTGCTCTACTTTTCCACCCTGGTGTCCAGCTACGACGCCGACCGGTCGGGTCTTCGCCATCCAAAGGTTTGCGGCCCGCAGGACCAGGTCCCTTTCACTGCCCACGAGATGCATCGCGCACTGCGTACCGAGTCGCTGGCCCGGCGCGATGAGCCGCTGTGCGCGCTGCCTCCGCAAGAATGGTCCGCCGTGCACTGCGAGGGCATCGACGACACGATCAACGTCAACGAGATTGTGCAGCACGTCATTCGCACGCTGGCGGAGAGCCGCACCGACATGTCCGAGATCCTCAGCCAAGCGGCTTACCACGCGCAGGGATGGCTGACGGCGTTCATTGAGGCAGATGACGACGAGCACCTCCTGGCGATCCTGCCGCACGTGCAGAGCCTCGCCGGCCATGCCAGCCGGCTCGGTATCGCCACGGGCACGCTGGCGGTCCTGTGGGGCAACCTGGCTGGCACCTACGTGATGCGGGGGAGGCTGGACGACGCCCGGCAGGCATTCGAGAACGAGCTGGAGTATCTGCTGGCCCGCAAGGAACCCGCGCCCGTGCTTGAACTGAAGACCCGGGCTCAGCTCTCGGACGTATTGAGAAACACCGGTGAAGCGCCGGCTATATGGCTGCACCATCTACAGCGCGCCCGAGACCTCGCCTTCCAACTGGCCGACTCCCGGCCCGAGGACGCGTCCCTGGCCGTCACCAACTGCCTAACAGTGCTCCGCAGTCACACCGGCCATGGCACCCCGGAGCCAGAGGTGCTAGCCCTCGCCGCCGATTTCGACTCGCTGAGCCAACGGATGCCGACCACTCCGTCCGCGCGCATTCAGCGCGAGATTGACCGGATCGATGATGCCCTGACTGCGGAACTCATGACCGACGAGGAAGTCGAGCAATGCTGCCGAACGCTGCTTGAGGACGACGTTCTGCGCGGCGCGCAGCGCCTTCAGCTAAGAGGGTTCCTCACCGAGGCCCTGGTGTATCAGAAGCGATGGAACGATGCCCTGGAACCCCTTCAATCCATCCACGCGTATTCGGTCGAGCGGCCCCTGCATCCGCAGGTAATCGCCAGAACCTTGCACGATGTGGGGCTGCGTGTGGGGCTGTCCGTCGCCTCCGGCGTGCCTGAGTGCCGCGCCGCACTCGTGGTCCTGGTCGGCGAAGCCGACGCACCACCTGCCCCTGAGTGCCATCAAGTGCTATCCATTCTCGTCAGCATCGCGTCACGCATGACGGTCGAGCAGCTCAGTCTCCAGGCGGGGGTGACGTGCATGCCCTTCAAGATGCAGACGTTGCTCCTCCTGGAAGCGGTGCGCGCCGGGGAGCACGCCGCGATTCGCGAAATCTACGATGGCCTCGACGGTCTCGACACGGCGGCACTCGACCGGGATAACGAAATCGGATGGAAACGGCTTTCCCAAGCCGTCATCGCCTCCGCGGTCAGCATGACGCTCCGCGGCGTTTGAGCTGCTCACGCTCTCCCGACTCAGGGCGGCGCCAACCTGGCAGACCGACAGCGACCTCCGGGCTTCCTGTCCCTGAGGAGCGGACAGGCCGTTCTCAGACCTCCCGGGGATCTTGCTGGTCGAGCGCGGCCAGCACGCGAGTTGGATCGTCGATCAGATCGAACAGGCCGCTGGTCCGTCGCGCCCACTGCGCTGGATCCTCTCCCTCCGCGAATGCCGCAGCCGACGCGAACTGGTCCTGGAGGTTGACCGGCAGTCTGCCAGCCAGGGACGCACCAAGCTCTCGGCCCAGGACGGCTCGCGGCGATGGCCGCTGCACGAAGCGGGCCAGCTTGCGGGTCGCCGGGACGGCGGTGCCGCTCGCGCCCTCGAGGGCCGCGACAGCATCGCGCACCCAGCCGCCATCCCCGTTGTCGGGGAGCGGAACAGCGATCCGTTGAACGTTGGCGATCGCGTCCCTTCCCAGCGCGAGCGAGAGCCCTCCCGGGTCCTCGTGGTAATTCAGGTAGCGGGCGGCGTCGACGCCTGGCGGGCAGATCTCGTCGAGCACGACGTCGCCGACGAAGTTGCTGGGGTCGACGAGCCACCCCTCCCGCACTACGGCGGATGGCTTCAGAAGGACCCGATACAGAGAGAACTGGCTGCGCTGATCGGCCTGGTCGCGGATCCGACGCAGCATGTTGTGGACAGCGGCCTCGTACGTGCCGACGTGGAGGGCCTTCGCCCGCTGCCGCGCGGCCCACTCGGCGACCCGCTCATCGCCGCCCATCATTATGCGGGTCTCGGGAGTCAGGACGGCTGCCGCGTCGAAGTTACGCGTCGGCCAGTCCGGCTGCGTGCTCGTGTGGTACCAGAAGAACCGCGCTACCCGGTCGTCGTCGAGCGCCGGGTCATCGGGGTCGACCGTCACCCGGGGCGAGTCCTCGTACTGGCAGGTCATGCCGCAGCCGGGGCAGGTCTCCTTCGCCTGCTCCCAGCGATCGATCCAGTCCAGATCGACGCGCCACCGATGATCGCAGCGCCCACAGAGCATCTGCCGCTCGCGCCAGAAGTCAATCCGCCGTTCCACGGCACCATTCTCCGGAAGCGTCTGACGAAGAACCAAGAGCAGCTGAGGTCTCGAACCCGCCGGAACTTTACTTCCGCGGCGTCTGCTTCGTCGCAGAGCAGGTCGACGATCTACTCCGCGGACCTGCTGGGATCCTCGGAACACAGCTCAGCCGCGCGGCGGGCAGCGTACCGCTTGCCCGCGAAGGCCATCTCCACGTTTAGCAGGGGCTCAGACATGGCAGCGAGAACTGCTCATGCTTCACCCCTACAGGCGATGCGTCTGATGCGACGAGCCCCCGGCAGAGTTGTCGGGGCCTCGTTGCGCTCCGAGGACCGGCTCCCTACAAGACGTTCGCCGTCTTGACGCTCGTGTTGCTGACCGGAACGTCGATCCGGTCCCGAGCGACAACGACCCCGTCTTTGACGACGTAGCACTCGACGACGTGCTTGCCCTTGAAGTCCGAGTGCTCGATGCGGACTCCCCGCTTGCTCGAGTCGACGATCTGGCCGCGGATCGCGTCCCGCCGCTCGGCCTCCGGCCCACAATTGAGCACCTTCCACTTCAGCGTGTAGGGCTCCCCGACCGAGCAACTGGTGACCACGAACCTCAAGCTCTTGTCGGCCTTGAGCAGGATCCCGCCGCGACGCATCGCGCGGAGCCAGGTCGGACGCCACCCGGCCTGCATGACCTCGCAGTCGATGGACAAAGTCTCGGACACGTCGACCGGGAACGCGTCCTCGATGAACTCCTCGGTGTCCCTGAACGACCGGGACGACTCGCTAGTGCTCTTCGCCAGCGGCACCGACGTGCCGAAGACCTCACGCCACTTCTTGTTGGCGGACGTCTTGCCTTCGTCCGCGATCGCCTCGAGGCATCGGTTGTACGCCTTCTTCGCCTTCGGCTGGAACTTCGCCTTGACGTAGACCCGCTGCCGGCTGCCCAGCGCCAGGTAGTACTCCTGTTCTGGCTGATCTTTGAGGAATTCGAAGAAGTCGCGGGCCATGAGGTCGAACGAGCCTGTGCCCGCTGTGTCGTAGTCGTCGGTCTGGTCGAAGAAGTTGTAGACGAGGGTGTCGATGAGCAGGCCGCCCATGTTTACGCCGTTCGCGTTCTTCCAGGCCCGTGCCATCCGGGCAAGGTGGCGCATGTTCGTCGAGGTGCGGTCGTTGCACTCCCTGGTCGCGGCGATCTCCTCGCGCGGCTTGGTGACCTTCCAGCCCTCAGCCTTCGTGTCGGGGTAGGCGAAGCTGCCGTCAGCGTTGTCGAATGCCGGCTGGACCTCGAACTTGAAGGCGTTGGACGTGAACCGCACTCGGACGACGCACTGGTCGACGCAAATCTCCGTGTTCTTGTACCGCGCCTTGAGGTCGTCGCGGACCCTCTCGAGAATCCTCCGCGGGCCGGTGTCCCCGTTGTAGCTCGACCGAATCCCGGGCGGGAGGATGAAGATCATGTCTAGGTCGGACACGCCCTTGATCGCGGTGTGTCGACCGAACGATCCGACCATCAGCTTGTAGTCGGAGCAGCCGTCCTTGTCGCGGAAGTCCTTGTTGAGCGCCTTCGTGATCTCGTCCCGCCGTGAGGCGACCGTCGTGGCCGTCTCCCCGACCTTCAGGTTCTTGAGCAGTGTTTCGAAGATCTCTGAGGTCTTCATCGTCATCCCTCGCCTTCGCCGAGTCGGAGCGCCTCCGGGAGAAAGAGGTCGATCTCGCGCGAGGTGAACGTCATCTCCTCGTTGTTCTGCAGCCCGCCCTGGGCGCGCGCGAACGCCCTGCTGCTCGTCCTGGGCGCGGCGGCATACGCGTCGCGCGCGGCCTGCTGCAGCTCGTCCCGCCGCTCCCGGCCCTCCGCGTTGGAGACGGTGCCGGACATCAGGTCGGCGATGAGGGAGATGTAGGACTCCCGGACGTCCCACAGCCGAGAGGCGATGCCACGGTGGGCCTCGGACTCCTCCTCGAACTTGAAGGTCTTCGTCCCTAGGCTCATCCAGCTGACCAGGAGCGCGATAGAAGAGGTCGCGAGGCTCGTCAACACTGCGTTGCCGAGCAAGCCGACCACCGCGGCAAGGAAGGTGCCCGAGCTGATCGCGGTGAGAGCAATGAGGACGCCCTGCTGCCACCGGTGCTTGGCGAAGCAGATGTCCGCCTGCTTCTCATGGGTCTTGTGGCTGTAGACCACGCGCCCGAAGGCCTCTCGCATCTGCGCCAGAAGGTACGGGTCGCGGTCAGGCACCGTGTCGCTCTCGGGTGTCAATTCGTTCCTACTCGGTCGAGGACTCCTGGACATGCTCCTGAAAGTCAGGTGCACGTCTTCTGAGTATGGCGGCGACCACTGACACTCCGACTGACTCGAGCTACCTCCCCTTCAGCCCGCGTTCGATCCGGGCCGCCCTGCGGCCCTCTCCTGCTTCGCGCAGGTAGCGGAGAGCGGTGGACACGATGCCGCGGAGCCGCGCGCCCTCCTTCTCCGCGGTGGCCCCGCGAAGCTCCTGGCTCCAGGCCCGGACGAGAGCGAGGCTCGGAACAACTGGTGCTGATCCGGGCGGACCGGGGCCGGACCTGGCACCTCGACGACGCCTGTGCCGCGTGCGCGGCCGCGATTACGCAGGCGGCGACCAGGGCTTGAGTTCATGTCGCAACGTTAGAAGCGCACACTGGAACCGGCCTCTGTGCGCGGGGTGGGGCAGGCCGAGCGGGCAACGCCGTTCGGAGCTCAGCGAACGGTATCGAGAAGATCGAGGAGGGCGAGCCTGATCGGCCTTGGTTTCACGAGGGGGTTGTCGTGCAGGACGCTGTCGCTGTCAGCGAGCGGTGCCAGGGCTGCTGTGACGTCGCTGGTCAGTCCGGTGGCGGTGGCCAGAATGCTGGCCATGAGGATCTTCTGGTGATCTGGATTGCTGGGCGCAGCGGTGTAAGTGCGGCCGTGGAGGTGCCACGGGGCGGCGCTGGTGTCCATGGTGTCGGGGCTGATGATGGCGTCGATCACGGCTTGTTCGGCATGGGGGTCACGGCGGACGCGGTGGACCGTTGCCTCGAGGAGTGCGGGGCAGCGAAGTCGGCGTCGCGGCGGTGGAGCCGTTCGGCTATGCGCAGGATGAGGTCGGGTAGGTGGACGACCGGGGCGATGTTGATCGTCACAGCGATGGCTTCGGGCCCTGTCCAGTCGATGCGGTAGGTGCTTTTGCAGGGCTCGGTCAAGGCTGTGCGTGTGCGGGTCGTCCGGGAAGAGGCGGGCCAGGGCGATGCGACGCCAGCTGGTGACGGCCATGTCGATGTCGTCGTCAGGGATCAGTTGTGCTGCCGGTGTTCTGCCCGGGGGGTGGATCAGGAGTTCCAGCAGTTCACGCTTAGGGTCATGGAGCGGGTGAAGTCTGTCCGCAACGTGGAGCACGGGCTCGGGGTCGTTGTTGGCCTACCAGCCCGACGACGTCCTCCAGGGCGAGGCCGGCCGTGTCGGCGAGCGCAGGCTGCCGTCGACGGGGGCGGCGTCGATGTACGGCAGGCTCGGCACCATCTGGCCGACGACCTGCCCGTCCGTCGCCGCACGGTAGCGGGCGAGCAGCAGCGGGTCATCCAGAAGTTCGGCGAGCCGCTTGGGCATCCCGTCCACTGTTCGGACACCCCCGCCATCAGGTGATCGCGGTGTGGGTCTGCAGGCCGCAGATGACGCGCAGGGAGTGGGTGCCCTGGTCGGCGGAGACCGCGTGCCACACCCCGCGCGGCACGTACAGGACGTCGCCCGGCCACAGGACTAGGGCCGGTCTTCAAACGGGTCTTTGCCCACAATAGGACCGATGCGAGTGTGACCGCCGCTTCGTAGGAGGCGGCGGTCTTCTCGTATCGCGTTGCGATGCCGCGGGACCCCTTGAGCCGGTTGAAACAACGCCCAAGGATGTTGCGTTGTTGGTAGATGCGCCGGTCGAACCCGGGTGGTCGCCCGCCGTGGTGGCCGCGATTGTACCGGTGTTGCTGCTGGTCGCTATTCTCCGGGATGGTGTGCGCGATACCGCGGCGGCGCAGGTAGGTGCGGAAGCCGCGGGAGCTGTAAGCCTTGTCCGTCGAAGAGCTCGCCGAGAGAAGCGGCCTGAGCTTCTACATCGAGCACGGTCAGCGAAACCCCAGCATCCTCACCGTGGCTGACATCGCGAAGGCCTCGATGTCACCCCAGGTGAACTCGCTGACCACCTCTCAGCCGAGTAACCAGGAGCCCACTCACACCTCACCGACAGCCGAGCGCCCTGGCCAGCTACCGCGCCTACGACCGGGCCGGGGCCGGCCAACGTTGCGGGTAACGCCGCAGATGCTTCATACGGTGCGCAACTGGCCACTAGTGGCTTCTGAGCGTCGGCGAGGGGGCTGCGCGGCGTGGCTCAGTCACTTCTGATGTCTGCCGCAGCAGTTCTTGAACTTGCGTCCCATTCGCATCATGCAGGGGCACGGGCTGTTCCTGCTCGGCCGGATGACAGTGACCGGCACGGTGGCGCCGACGGTGTGGCCCAGGGCGATGGCGCGAGACAGATACGACGGGTCGTCTGAGGCCATGCCTTGAAGGTTCCTGCCGATGACTACGGTCAATGATCCCTCAAGTGCTTTTTGGTACCAGTGCGGCAGGAAGTTGAGCGGCCCTGGAGGCAGGAGCAGCCCGTGCGGCCCGACGATGGACAGTCTGTGGTCTTCCAGACGTGCTTTGACGCACCCGTTGTCGATGGTGGGAAAATGGCGCAAGGCCAGGGTCTGCCCGTCTTCCACGGAGAGCGCGCTCAGGAGGTTGGTGAAGCCGGCTTCCTGGTAACGCCGAAGGATGAGATCTGTGCTTCCGCTGTCCTGGCTGGCGGGGCCGTAGCCTCCGTAGCAGTCGGCGATGATGCCTGGGCTGTCCCCACCGAAGAGGATGCACTCAACCTCGTAGCTCTCGGAGGCCTGTTGCGGTGCTGGGCCATCCGACTGGATCACGGATGATGGCATGCAGTGCGGGTGTGCCAGGGTCAGGACAACCTGGCCCGCCCGCGCATGACGCAGGGCGAGGAGTTCGGCCTCTCCGGTCTCACCGATCAGCAGGTTGCATGCCGTGCACGTCTGCCGTGAGTTCTCGAGCCGGATCAGGATCTCCCCGATGTCCGCTCCGGCAAGTTCGTCACGGACGGTCTCCGACATGTTGATCTTTCTCGTCCTGGTCTCGGTACGGGTGCTGCTGGCAGGGTGGGAGGTTCCGGACGCAGGTTCCTGATCCAGGCGGTGCTTGAGAGCCTCGATGGCTGCCATGACGCGGTCATCGAGGCGCTTGCCGTGGCCAGTCAGATCGCTGAACGGGGGCGCGTCGCCGTCTGGCGATGTCTCATAGTGCAAGGCCAGGAGGTGAAGGAGTGCCTTCGCCGCGTCTGGCCAGTTGTCGAGGTCGTGATGGAGGCAGAACGCTTCGCGTGCATGTGTGCGGGAGAGGTCGGCACTCCCGAGTGCGTGGTACGCCTGGGCCAAATTGAAGTGACAGGTGGCGAGACTTGGTCTGTCGCCGAGTTGATCGCTGAGCGACAAGGAAGCGTGAAACTCCGCGACGGCCCGCTCGAGGTCGCCGGCTTCTGCGTAATGGGCACCCAGCGTGACGCGCAGAACAACTTCGACCGATTTCATGCCCAACTGCTGGGCCGGGGAGATGAGCTGGGTCAGCGAAGCAACGGCCTCGGTTTGTCCGTTGCTGAGCCGGCACATCTCGGCATGGGTGCGAGCGACGATCAGGAGATAGTGATCGCTCCGCTCAGCGGCTACCTCGGCTGCCTTGTCGTACTGGTCGACTGCTGCTGGCCAATCGCCGTGCCGTGCATGCGTGTTGCCCAGAGCAAGACAGCAGTCAAGGATGCCCGCGGCATGGCCGGCCTGCTCGTACAGGTCGAGTGCCTCGGTGATGGAGGACATAGCCTCCTGGTGCAGATCTCGGCGCGAATAGACCGTGGCCAGGGCGCGCAGTGCTTTGGCTTTGGTGGTTGGTCTGGTGGTCGCGGATGTCGCCGAGACGATGGATCGGAGGATCGCGGCGCCCTCTTGCCATCGTCCTGCGACAATAAGGGCTTCCCCGAGGGCCGCTCTGATCTGATCGAGTGAATGCTTGTCGTCCGTGGCCTCGAGACAACCCGCAGCTTCAGTGAACAGGTCTACGGCTTCGTTGATCTGCCCCAGTTGCCAGAGGTACTTGGCCTTCTTCTGCAGTGCCTCAGCGAGGACACCTGGGTGGTCAATCGATTGGGCCATGTCGATCGCCTCTGCGAAGTACTTCTCTGCTTCAGCGAGCTGCCCAAGCGCCCCGTGGTAGGTGGCGAGGTAGGCCAGGGAGCGTGCTGCGTGGTCGTAGTCGCCGATCCCGTAAGCCAAGTTGACGCACTCCGCGAGAAGAGCGGCAGCCTGGTCCACGTCTGCCTGGCCCGCAGCCTGATCGCCGAGCTGGAAGAGAACTCTCACCTGGCCCTGGACATCCCCTGTGTCCCGGTAAATGGCGAGAGCGGCCTGCAGCGGCTGCGGCGGGGCCGATTCTGGGCGCTGCTCGACTGGCGTCTTGGCCAGTTCCATCAGCGCCCTGGCTTCCCACTCCCGGCTTCCCACGTCACACGCACGTTGGATGTCCTGGCAGGCCTCACGGGCCGCCTCAGTCGACCGGCCTGTGCGGCGCAGCAGCGCGGAGATCGCTCCACGGCTGGCCAGGTCCGCAGGGCTACCCAGCAAGGACATGTTCCTGCTGTTCAGGAGGTATTCCTCAGCCCGGCGGAACTGGCCGATCGCTGCGTGAGCCAGGCCGAGATTGCTCAGGACATGAGCCAACACAGCACGGTCGTCGGTGATTCGCCAGAAGGGCAGACCACGACGCAGCAGTGGGATGGCCTCTCGGCTCCGCCCGAGGTTGATCAGCAGCGTGCTCAGGCTGAGCTCCGCCTGGAACATCTGGTGGAGGTTGCCCGTCTCGTGCGCCGCCCGGGCGCTGCGGTGCAAGAGTTCGGCAGCGCGCTGGCTGTCACCGAGGTGAGCGGCAACCGCGGCGAGGTTGTGCTGAGCCGACGATGTCCATTCGGGCTCTCCGCAACGGGTGCCTGCCTCGAGCACACACAGAGACACCCGCTCGAGATCAGTCCAGTGGCTGCCGTGTGCCAGAAAACCCGTGAGCTCTGAAGCCAAATGGATCAAGGGTTCCCACACTTCGTGCTGCCGGGCCAGTGCCGTCATCGCCACGGCGCCCGGACGGTCAGCGTTAAGAGCGCGTAGGGCGACCGCGTTGCTCTGCGCGGGCACAGTCGCTTCCTCGTCCATGAAGCCGATCGCTTCCGCCGAGGACCTTGTCCGGACGGCGAGCATGACGCACGTCTGACGGATGACGGCTTCACGGCGCGTTCCGGAGAGGGCCGCTGACGTGTGTCGGGCAAACCGGTGCAGGATGTCGTGAAGCACATACCGGTCTTCATCAATCTGCTCGATGAGGCACAGTTCGAAGAGTGAGTCGAGCAGGTCCGCGACGTCGTCGACGTGGTTCGCGTCGAATTCCTCCAGCGAGCTGACTGTCGAGGCAGCAACGACATCCGTTGTGACCGACATGTGCGGCAGAATCCCCAGGGTGGTGAAGAGGTCTGCCTGGCCCGGCCTCAGGGCCGCGAAGCTGGTCTCAAGCACGGGCAGGATCGCGTCCTGACCGGCTTTGAGGGTCCGCACCCCACGGTCAGGACTGGCCACGGCTTCAAGGAAGCGACTCACATTCGCCCTGGGACGGCTCGCCAAATGAGCGGCTGCAATCTGCAGAGCAAGCGGATGCCCGGCGCACGCTTCGGCCAGCGCCGACACCTGTGCGTCGGTAAGCCGATCGAGGCCTGCGATGGCGCGTACCAGCTCTTCACCGTGCTCGGCAGACAGCGGCTGGAGCTCGACAGGGCTGACGAGACCTGTGAGGCCGCTCAGCTTGGCCCGACTCGTACATACCAACGCGAAGGGCCCGTCCATCCGCAGAACGTCAAGGAGAGCTTCCTCCGAGGTGACGTCGTCGATGAAGAGAAGCACTCTGCTGTGAGCCAGCGACGTGCGGAGCAGCGCCAACTGTTGTGCACGCTGTTCAGGAAGGGGGCCCTTGCGGGAAACGAGAGCCCGCAACAGCGCCGACACCAGATCGGTCGGCTGTCCGTCGTCGACCGAGAGGGAGAGGTTGAGGTGAAATTGCCCGTCCGGGTACGCCTTGGCAGCCAGTGTCGACAGCCGTAGAGCAACAGCGCTCTTGCCGATCCCAGGAGCCCCCGTCACCACCACCGCTCGCCGGGCACCCTGCTCCGAACCTTCCAGCACACTGAGGCCCTCGGCGACTTCAGTCTCACGTCCGAACAGGGAGCGCACTTCCCGAGGCAAGCCGGGGGTTGCGCTGAAGTCTGCACCGAGAGGGGCGTCTGCCAATTGCTTGACGAACTCATCCAGCCGCGCCAGTACGTCGCCAGGCAAGACCGCGTCGGCGTTGGCGTGGCGGAGGTCCTTGCTGTCGTCCAGCAACCGGCAGATCTTGTCGTAGTGCCAGACCTCCACCCCCTCGAGCGGCAGACCGAGAGCGCGTGCGCGCTCCCAGAGCGCAGCCTGGACGCGGTCGATGCCCCCCGTCCCAGGGACTGACGACAGCACGACGTTGGTGGTGACGAGCAGGTAGTTGGGCACACGTCCGTTGCGGACACGGTTCGACTCCGGATTCGCCCATTCCTCCAACTCGGTAATCATGTGGCCAACCAGCCACTTTGCGTTGCTGGCAGCGTCCTCCGGGCGCTTGCGGAACTTCGCCTGGAGCACGCCGTAGCCGGCCCAGGGAGCATCGCGCGTAGGGAAGTTGCTCAAGGCTTCGAAGGAGGCTTCGCGGCCGCCATCGGGGCCATGGCCGAAGATCTGCACGGACGGCCCGAGCAGGCGCAGTGCCAACGCTTGGGACAACTCCTCGAACCGCTGTGGCCCGAGGCGGGTGAGGGCGTAGTCGTTCACAGTGGGCATGGTGGTACACAGCACTGACAATGAGACACAGCGTCTCGCCAGAACCGGGGTATATGGAACGCGCTGAAGCAATGCACCGCGGCGGGGGGACCAGAACGGCACAGTCGTACTGCCTCACTCTCGGCGCCCCGTCAAGTCGCCCTCGACGCTCGGAGGCTCCTAGTAGGACTCCGTTAGGTTGCTCTGGCTCTTGGGTTTGGGCCGGTGGTTGATGTTCTGGGCAGGGGGCGGTGGCAGGTGGTGCAGGTGCCTGTCCAGCAGTTCAGCAGGTCCTGGATGGTGTCGAGGATCTGGTAGAGGGTGAGTCCTCTGTATCGGCTTTTGGGGCCAGGCGCTGTTCGGTCAGGAACGTGTGGGCGGCGGTGACCGGGGTGACGTGGTGGTGCCAGCCGTTCCAGGAGCGTCCCTCGAAGTGGTCCAGGCCCAGGCCGTTCTTGAGTTCCCGGTAGTCGTGCTCGATCCGCCAGCAGGTCTTGGCCAGGCGCACCAGTTCAGCAAGCGGGGTGTCCTGGGGCAGGTTGGACAGCCAGTAATCGGTGGGTGCGTCGGCGCCTTCGGGCCATTCGACAAGCAGCGTCACCTCGGGCAGGACACCGTCCCACAAGCCTTCCCGGGCGGTGGCGGCAGCCTGGGCCAGGCGGCGGGCTCTGACCCCGGCCGGCCGCACCCGCAGTGCCAAAGAGTGCGAACGCACCGGTCCACGGGAGCCTTTTCGCCAGGTCACCTCGGTGAACGCCTGCCGCCCCTGGCCGGCCGCCAGCGCGGCCACCGGCAACGCCTTGTCCCGGTAGCGGGGCTGCGGCTTGCGGCCGTTGCCCGACCAGGGCGGCGCGAGGGGCTCGGCACCGTGCGAATGGACGGTCACATCCGAGCGGATGGCCACGACATAGTCGATGCCCCGCTCGCTCAGGCCGTCGCGGAAGTCGGCGTTCTGCCCGTAGCCGGCATCAGCCACCGCCACCGGCGGGATGAGGCCCCACCCGGCCAGCTCGTTCAACGTGTCCAGGGCCAGGCGCCACTTCTCCCGGTGCCCGATGTCCTCAGGGATCCCCGTCTTGCGCCGGCGGACGGCGTCGTGCGGCCATTCCTGGGGCACGAACAGGCGCCACTGCAGCGGACAGGACGCGGCATCGGAGACCGCGTGCATGCTCACCGCGGCCTGGCAGTTGGCCTGCTTGCCCAAAGCTCCGCAGTACTGGCGCGCGACCGCCACCGACAGCTTCCCGTCCTTGAGGAACGACACGTCATCGACCGCCCACGCATCCGGGCCGATCAACGGCACCATCCGCTGCGCGATCCGCCGCCGCACCGGCACCGGATCCTACGTCGACTGGTTCACGAACTGCTGCAGGTTCTGCTCGTTGCCGTCCGGCAGCCGCGCAGCCATGGCCTGGATCGACTGGCGGCGGCCGTCCACCATCAGTCCCCGCAGATAGCAGTCGCTCTTGGCCCGCTGGTCCTTGCGCGGCACCGACGCGAACACGTCAGCCACGAATAACGCCAACTTCGCCCGAGCACGGTTCACTTCGTACGCGTTCACACACCCACCAGCCGCTGAACACCACCGACAGAAAGACTTAACGGAGTCCTAATAGGCAGTTAGGCGGCTAGCTATCCGCCTAGCCGGATCAACCGGAGCAGCTCTCGTGCCTGATCACTCCCTCTATGCCCGCCGGCTGCGGGAAATCGCCGACGCGCTCGACACTGAGTGCCAGCCAACCGCTGACGCTCTTACGCCGCACCCGGCCACGCTGGACGTCATCAGCAACCGGCACACCAAACACGGACAACTCAACTACGCCGTCCCCGAGGCGCTGGAGCTCCAGCGCCGGATCCGCCGTTTCCACGCCGACACCGGCCTACCGCACGGGGACATCGTGGCACTGGCCGTTGACACCTGGCTCCGCTCAAAGGGCTACCCACCGGACCCCCTGCGACGGGTCGTGACCAGCACGGGCGTACGGCTGTCTCAGAAAGCCATCACCGAGGCACATCCGTTACGTAGCCCTCAGAGGCGCCCAACTGCGCTCCTGACCATAAGCACCGGCGCCAGCTCCCGGTCAGAGATGGTAGCCACTGGGGGCAGCGTCCCATCGCGGCTGACGTCTGGCCGCGTATGTCATCGGCGGGCTGGGGGCGGCGGCCGTCCAACCTCCGTGGACAGAACAGCTAGGGCTGGCCCACACGTCCCAACCGGCCGGATATGAACTCTGCGGTTGTGTAGTCCTTCCCCCGTTCAGCTGACTGGAGAGCATCTGCGAAGGTAGCCGCTGTATCAGCGGCGAGACGGTCACCCTGGACCATGCGTGCCAACAGCTTGTGAATGCTGAAGGGGGTGAGGTTGTGGTGGAGTGATTCAACGCGTGCGTTGTAGTCCTCGCACAGCATGTACGGGTCCATCTGCTGAAGCCGCTCGGCCATAGCCATGATCACTGATTCTGCCCAGTGCTCCGCCGGATGTCTCAGGCTCCTGCCGCTGCGCATGATGTCCTGGATCTCCACGACCCGCTCCGGCGCGACAAGTTCGCCGGTGTCGACGGGTTCGCCGAGCCAGTCGAGTTGCCCCAGAGCTGCGACCGCCAAGTCTTTGATGCCCGGTGGGCCCTGGCTTGCCAGGCGTTCCAGCTCGTCGACGACGACGTCCAGCAGGACACGGCGTTGCGACATGAGTTCGCTCTGGACCGTCTGGCGCAAGTTGTCATCAGCAGCAAGGGACAACAGCGAGGATGTGTCGACGAACCACAGGACGGGCTTTGCGGGCGCGGGAGTCGTCACCGCGCTGGTCGGCGTCAGACGAGCACCTCGGGATCAGCTTCCATCACCGCATCCCACAGAGCATCGTCGTCCTCGCGTTGCAGCAAGGTCGCCACTACGCTCAGGCCCATTCGCTGCTTGCGGGCTGCGTCTACTGCGGCGCTCAAGAGACGCTCGGGCGCGCGGACTGTCTGCCGGACCGTGATCCCCGCACCGGTGGGAGCCACCGAGGCGTGGCGTGTGACGAGATCGCCCACCTTCTGGCTGCGCAGGCGCTTGCTCTGATCGTAGGTGATCAAGCCGATGACGCAGAACTGGTAGACCAGGGCTGCCAGCGAAACGCCGAACTGCTCCATGAGCGCAACCATGCTGCGCTCGGTGACACGTTCGGCACTCAGCCATTTCAAGGTCTCGCGGATACCGTCCTCGGGCATTAGCAAGTGGCCCGCAAAGGCGTTCACACGCCTTTCTTGCAGGTCGTCGGCGAACATGTCCCGCTCGCCCTCGTTGATGACGTCTCGCGGGTCGCCTAGCAGGTGGTGGCCCAGTTCATGGGCGAGTGTGAATCGCACATGGCCTTGTGAGAAATCAGTGCTGGCCACGATCAGCGCCACGTCGTCCCCGTGGATGCACAGCCCATCCGTTTGGGTTCCGAGCGGAGACAACGCTACGTCGACGCCGAAGTGTCGCTCGATCAGTCCGGGCAAGTCACCTAGTTCGTGCGACCCCAGGCAAAGGTTGCGTCGCATCTGCTCGGCCAGCTGTTTGCCTTGGCGTTCGGCCTCGGCCTTGTTGCGCGGACGTCGGGACAGTTCCTTGCGTGCGTAGTCGAAGACCTGCTGCCCTGCTGCGGTCGGCAAGGCGGGCTGCGGCGCCGCGCGCTGGGCCAGAACGTCCTCGACCTCAAGCAACTGCAGGGCGCGGCGCTTGGCGTTGCTGTTCTCGTCTGGGCTGGTGTCGCCTGCCAGCCGGTGAGCCATGGCCAAGGTCGGCCGGGAAGGCTGCCCGAGCAGATGAGCTACCGTGACGCCCAAGGCTGCCGCGAACTTCGGCAGCTCCCGGACGCTGATTTTACGTCGACCGTTTTCGATCTTTGAGATTTGGTCCTTACCCAGCCCAACGAGCGTGCCGAGGGCATCGCCCGTCAGTGCACGGCGAGTGCGAGCCTGTCCGACTCGGCGTCCGACGTCGGCAGGGCTTGCAGCCTGGGCCGAGGGCTCTTCAGGCAGCAGCGGACTCAGCGCTTCCATGCCTGTCAGTCCACCTTGCATATCCGCCTCCCCTCGCGCCGTCCAGCTTTCCGTTACCAGTGTCGCAACCAATCACCAAAATCGCAACTACTTCTATGCGATGGTTGCGAAAATGGCTCGGCGTGATGCGCCGAGTGAGTCCACACCACGTGTCCAGGCCTGAACTGTGCAGGCAACGTGCCGGCCGCCCGTAGCCCAGTCGATGCGCGAGGATCTACGTGCCTGCAGATTCCGCAATGCGCAGGAAAGGCACACCAGCGCACCGAAACCCCACGCCCTCGGGACGACTGCGCCGATAGGGCAGCCGCAAAGGAGGACGCTCCAGCAAGATCGCCTCTTCGGCTTCTAGTGGGGACTGCTCGCCGCCAAATCGTTGAGGACAGCGTTGACCGTGGACCAACAAAGATCGGCTGTGTCGAAGTCTGCGCTGTGTTTGGCCCGCTTCTCCGCAAGGGGGTGGACCAGGTTGCGGTAGGTCCGCAGCAGGTCCGAGGCCATTTTTGCGTCCTGGTCGATCCACTGGTTGGTGTGGGCGTGCTGAATGAGGTCCTGCAGCCGGGTATCGCGGGCGGGCCTGGGCAACGGAACGATGGCAGGCCTGACGTCGGCGGCGTGGACGAGGACGCCTTCGAGGAGGCTCCCGAGCATGATGACGGCGGAGGTGTAGGCGCCGTGTTCTTGGCAGATGCGGGCTTCGTCGAGGCGTAGCTGAACGGCGCGGGCTAGGTCGGGATCGGAGACGATGTCGGTGATGGCAACCTTGAGCTCTACGCGCTGCGGGCGGGGGGGGGTCGTCGGGGTCGTACTCGATGAGGAGCGGGCGGCCCTTGCGGTATTCGACGCGGCGGCTCTCGAGGGCGAGGACTTTCTGGAGGCGTTGGATGACAGCGTCGTAGTCGGCGGGCTGTTGTTGGTATTCGCGCCGGTCGGCCAGGCGCAGGATGACGAGCTCGGTGTCCCCCGCCTGGTCTTCTTGTCGTTCGCGCAGGATGGTGTGGACCCAGCGGTGACGCGGGCTGCCGTCGTGGTCGGGGACGTCTTCCCAGCCAGCCCGGCGGAGGAATGGAGCGAGTTCCCAGCCGGCTCGGCGTTTCATGCCCGGCTCGTCACCGCAGATCATGGCGGCGAGTTCTTCGAGCGTGCTGTCGTCGAAGTTGTCCATGTCAGTGTCCCTCGCTGTCTTCGGCCGGCTCGCCGTCGTAGGGGTCCGCATCATCGTCGGGCTCGGCCTCGGCCAGGCCGACCGGAGTCCAGGTCAGGTCTGTCAGTTCGTCGTCGATTGTCTCGCGGACAGTGCGTGGGTGGATGTCCAGCTCGATCAGGCGTTCCCACAGAGGCTCCAGGGCCTCTTCGGGTGAGAGGGCGAAGGCGCTGCTGCGTACGCGCCAGAACGTCCAGCCGGCACGCCGTAGCTCCCGCTCGCGCTCGGCGTCGTCCTGGATCTGCTTCGGGGTGGAGTGGTAGGGGCTTCCGTCGCACTCCACTGCGAGGCGTCCGTGGCCTCCCGTGACGACGAGGTCTATGCGTTTCCCGCTGACTTCCCACTGGGGCACCACGTCGTAGCCGCGTTCCTTGATGCGCAGGAAAACGCGCTGTTCGAAGAGTGAGTCGAACGGCGGGCAGCGTCGGTCAGAACTGACGTTGGCGGGCTGGTGGGGGTGTGTGTAGGGCGGTGGCGGGCTCACCATGTAGGTAAGCAGGGAGCGCCGCAGGTCCTTGCTGCTGAGCTGGTCGGCGGTCATGGAGTGGAAGAGCCACATCTGGTCGCGGGCCCGGCTGGCAGCCACGTTGAAGCGTCGTTCGTGGTGCCGGCCGGTCGCGGCGATGGCGTTGGCTCCGTCGACGACCATCGACAACAGGATGACGTCGCGCTGATCTCCCTGGAACTGCTCGGGGGTGCCCACCCTGATGCTGTGGCGTTCACGGGCCGACACGTCGATGCGCTGATCAACGAGGTTCTGTACCAGGCGTGTCTGGTCGCCGTGGCGCAGGATGATCACGCCGATACTGCGGTCGGCGTAGGCGGGTTCCTGGGTGAGGCGATGCAGTTCGTTGACGACGGCCTCTGCCTCCGGCCGGTTGATGAGTTTGTCCCGGCGTCCTTCGCAGTGGCCTTCGGGCACGTGGACGACCTTCAGCGGGGGGAGGCGGTCGGAGCCGTGCTGACGCAGCAGGACGAGCTGGTTGTCGGGATAGAACTGCATGGAGGACCACTTGATGATCTCCGGCATGCACCGGAAGTGCTCGGTGAGACGGATCACTTCGGTGAAGCGGGACTGCAGCAGTTCGTACAGGTTGGACTTGGGGTCGAAGCCTTCGCGCTGCCAGGGTTCGAGGGCGGCCATGCGTTCGTCGAAGATCTGGGTGATCCGGTCGTGCTTGCTGCCGCTGTAGAACGGGGCGCACTGCCGGTCGTCTCCGACGACGATGATGCGCGGCGCGAGCCAGAGCAACAGCAGGCCGTCCAGGCCCACTTGGCTTGCTTCATCGACGATGACGACGTCGAAGGAGTCCGGTTCGGGACTGATCGATTCCGCTACGCGGTTCAGCGGCATGATCCACGCCGGCACCGCTCCTTGCGCTGTCTGCATGGCTGAGCGCGCATGGCGCTGGTGGCGTTTGCCGTACTCGGTGGTTCCCTGGCCCGCATTGGCTACGGCGCTGGCGTAGGCAGCCAGGGCCTGTTTGTGTTTGGTGGTCATGCGGCTGACGCAGTGATGCGCTGCGCGGTCGCAGACCAGCTGTTCCACCAGGTCGTGCAACCGGGCTTCGATCTGGGCCAGTTCGCTTTCGAGCTGCTCTTCGCGCCCCTGGAGCAGGTGGGTGTCGAGGAAATCCTGTGCCTGCCGCCATGCCCAGGCCTGGGGCAGGATGGCGAACCGGGAGCGCCAGTGCGAGGCGAGGGGATCGCCGGCGAAGTCTTTGGCCAGATCGGGATGGGCCTCGGCAAAGCGCTGGAAGAGTTTCCCGGTCTCGCGCCGGTCTGCCTCACGCTGGTATGCCGCGGCCAGCGCATCCACCGCAAGCGCGTAAGCCTGCGCGTCACGGGCCGCTGCGGCATCCGCAGCACGCTGGAGCTCTTCGACGCCATACGGGTGGGGTTGGGGAAGACTCCTAAGGATCTCTTCGAAGCGCTGTGTTGCGGCCCTGATGTGCAGGAGCTGACGGGCCTGGGCCCTGGCCTGGCGGATGTCGCGCCACTGCTCGGGGGTGGTGACCGGTGTCTGGATGCCGTCGGCCAGCAGTGTTGCGTGGACCTGGCGGATGACCTCCACGCAGGTGTCGATGGCTTGCAGAACGACGGCCCTGTCCAGGAGTTCGGATATCAGCAGTTCGGAGGTGTCCTGTTCGACGGCCGATCCGACTCCGGTCCACCGGCCGCGCAGGGTGCGGGCGTGGGCGCGCATCTCCAGATGCCGTACGACCGCGGTGATGTGCTCTCGGCCGGCGGGCGCCATGCCTTCTACCCGGCATTGTTCGAGGAGGAAATGGGCTTGCTTGACGACAGCCGGCCGCGGCCATCGCGTGTTCAGTTTTCCGGTGTGCAGGACGTGCTGCTCCAGATTGCGGCCCGCGATCAGGAGCTCCTTCTCCTGGCTTTCAGAGAGCCGGGGGATCTCCACTTCCAGGAAGGAGGCGGCGGCTATCTCGTCGTGGGTCTGCTGTGCACGCTGTGAGGCGTTGCGGATGCTGTCCCACAGTTGCTGCCATCGCTGGGCGATGCCGTCCTGCAGGGCGCGTGTGGGCCAGGTGTCCGCGTGCCAGGAGGCGGGGTCCGCTGACAGCCCTACTCTTTGCAGGGCCTGCTGGGCTCGGTCGAGCAGCGCTTCCAACGCCGTGAGCCCCGTATCACCACGGTCCGCCAGCGTCTGCGCCAGGGGCGTGACCGGCTCGGGGCTGAGAGCCTCCTCAGCTGCCTGGAGTTCCGCGATGCGGCGGGACACATCCGTCGGATCGGGCAGAGCAGCCGGGTCGGGGCAGTACTGGATGTGCGCATCGAGGATGCCAGGGCCGTGCTGGGTGACGAGCAGCCACAGCCGCTGAGCTTCGTCCGTGGTCAAAGGCGGAACCTGTGCGGCCTGGGCATCCAGGGGCGGCAACCACTGATACTCGGCTGCGCCCTGCTCCACTGCCTGCACGATGTCTTCGAGCCGCCCCCGGTATCCGGGCGCGATCTCGGAGTGCACGTACCACTCGACTTCACGTACCTGGCGCAGGCGGTCACGGAGCTTGGCCTGCTCCGCCATCAGCTGGTGCCGCTGGGTCTGCTGATCGTCAATGCGCTGTCGGAGGCGGTCGAGGTTCGTGGTCGCGTTCAGGTGCGCCAAGGCTCCCAGTGACTGGCTCAGATCGGAGTTCCCTCCCTGCCACTGATCGCTCTGGATCACGCACATGCTGCGCAGCCTGGCCGGCAGCTGTTCGCGCAGCACATTCAGGGCCTGGCTCTTCGCGCTGGTGACCAGGACGCGCTTGCCGTCGGCGAGGAGCGCGGCGATCAGATTGCTGATGGTGTGTGTCTTCCCGGTGCCCGGCGGGCCCTGGACCACGACGCTGGTGTCGCACTGCAGTCGGTCCAGGACATCGCGCTGGGCAGCATTGGTGACCATCGGGAACAACGGATCCGGTCCCAGCGCCGGCGGCACGGAGCCACTCCTGCTCCCCCAGGCCGTCCTGTGCTCCGGTTCGAGGTCATACAACAACTGCGCCAGTCCCAGAGGCGCTTGTGCTCCGGGACGTTTCAGCGCTCGGGCGATGCTCTCGTAGAAGCCCAGAACGGAGCGCTGGCCATGCTCGCGCAGGATGAGTGCGGGCGCGTGATGCAGTGATCGCACCTGGGGTTCGGCAGTCAGATCGGGGTGCTGCCCGGTTGGGTCGAACGGGAGCACTCGGTCGACTCCGAAAGCCCGCTGCGCCCACGAGCGCACGGCTTGTACCGCCCGGTCCGACAGCGGGTGGAAGGGGACGTCCTCGACAGCGGAACGTACGACCCCCAGCAGCTCCGACGTGTAGCCGTCGGACTCGCTGAGGAAGTCGGTGTCTTCCAGACGGCCGGGCTGCTCAGGCAGCAGAGAAACGGTCACGTTGATCGATGCCGGTTCCACAGTGAGGGTCACCGGCGTTGTAACGATGTGGCGGCGGACCCGGGCTGAGGGACGATCGCTCCCGAGCTGCAACAGGCCTACGGCCAGGACTACTTCGAAGGTGTCGCTGTCCTGCTCGACCTTCTTGGCCATCCGGTACAGCTGCTGGTGCAGTCGCCGCTGCGGCTCGGCCGCCAGCTCTTCCTGCGACCATCGCATCCATTTCGCGGCCCAGGTCTCGTACGCCTTGCATTCTGCGGAGCTGCCGCTCTCCAGCGCCAGCTGCTCTTCCTCCCCAATGGCCTGGATGTGATCGGCCGGTTGCCGCTCGTTAGACGTGTTTTCGATCAGTCCGGGAGGCTGCGGACCAGCCGTGCCGGCGGCCTCGGCGGACACCCTGCCATGCAGGATCGCCGGCAGCTGCGGTGGTTCTTTTAGCGGACGGTGCTTGAGGACCATGATGCGGGGGTCGGCGTCCGCAGCCCGGCGCACGGTCCCGTCGGGGGCATCCGCGAGCCACACCGTTTCCGTGTACTTGGCACAGTTGCGGATGGTCTTGGAGATGGCGCCCCGCACCAGCTCCTGCAGACAGTCGATCAATACACGAGTGTCGCGGACGGCTTTGGGATCGCTACCATCGCGTACCGCCGGGCGGGCCATCACATCCCCCAAACGCCTGCCACCGTGACAAGCCTTTCAGGATCCACGGCCACTGCACGCCAGGCAATGTGATGGAACTCGCGCACAACCATTTTCAGACATGAGGACGGTCCGGTGTGCCTCTCTCTACGTCTACCAGGCCGTAGAGGGAGCAGCGGCCGCAGCGCGGCGAGACGGCACAGACTGCGAACAGAGAAACTCTGGCCACAGCCTTCTGCCGCAGGCTCAACACAAGCTGACATCCTGGACAGACCAGCCGCGAGCCGTCATCGCCTCGGTGTGCGGTTCGGCTCTTGCGTGGTGCGCGGCGAAGGCGAGCAGGTGGGTGGGGCGGGTGGCGCCGACGAAGACGAGTTGCGCCGCGCGCTGGATCGTGACCAGGGCTTTGGAAGCGTCTTGCTGTCGGCTCAGGAGTCCGAGGACTTCGTGTACGTCGTACTTTTTGCCGCTGCGTTCCAGGCATTCGCGGATGAGTGTGGCCGCGTGGGTTTCGCCCTTGGCACTCTGGATCGATCCCGCAACTGACGCCACCACGCCCTGGTCCGCATCAGCCGGCGCATCGGGCACGGACGCTGGCGCTGGCTGGGCGACGTACGGGATGTGAGCAAGGGGATCCGTGAGACGGGCGACGCCCTTCAAGGGGCTCTGGGTCAGGTCCGGCAGCAGCCGCAGAAGCCGGGCGGCAAAAACTGCCCATTCAGCGTGGCTATCGAGTGGGCTCGTCAGCAGGTCGTGCAGAAGCAGGCGTGCCCGGCCTCCAGCTGTCGCCGGGTCTCGGTCCAGTCGTCTCAGCGGGGGCAGGGCGCCGGAACTGGCGAGTCGGGCTACGTCACGCATCGTTTTCCACAGGAGCGTGACGGCTGTGTGGTTGTCGCCGGATTGCCGAAGCGCCTGGGCGGTGCGGGTCACCGTGATGAAACTGCCGGTTACCTGGACCGGCGTGGCGGTGAAGCCGGGTACGTAGCAGGAGAGGGATTGCGGAAAGGCGTTGATGCTTCCCCGGGTGAGGCGGGCGCCCAGGACGCGGGGCGGGTTGTTCAGCAGCAGTTGGCGGGAGACGGTGGCCGCTGCCATCCGTTCGAAGGCCGGTACGACCTCGGCGACGGTGTCGTCGTCGAAGAGCAGCAGGGCGACGGTCCCGTCGTGGCCGGCGCCGTCGATGTGTTGGCGGCGGTGGACCGTGAGGTCGCTGGCGAGTGCTGCGATCTTGCTGCCGAATCGGCGGCTGACGGGGAGTTGGGCGGCGTGAGGCAGGGGGAACGACGAGGGCTGTGAGGCATCCGGTCCGTCGGCGAAGATGCGCTGGTTGACGTCACCGACTCGCTGGACGACCGTGCTCGGCAAGCCGAAGACCTTGTCGAGCAGGCGTTGTTGGAGGTCACTGGTGTCCTGCATTTCGTCCAGGAGGACGAAGGGGAAGCGGTGGGTGGCGGCCAGCGCGAGCTGTGGGTGGTGAAAGAGGTGGTGCTCGGCGATGGCGAACATGTCGTGGTAGCGGAAGACGCCTCGCTCGGTGAGCGCTTCTTTGAGAGCGGCGAATTGTTTGCCACTGTCGCTGGACGCTTTGAAGGGCGGGTGCCGTCAAGTCCTGTCGCGATCAGCTCTCCGGCGTCGCACACGTAGCGGGCCTCGGCGACGAGTCCGAAGCCGTTCGTACGATGCCCGAGCGCGGTGTTGAGTTTCCGGAACTGGGGTGGCGTTCGAGCAGCCGGAGGGCTTCGTCCGCGTAGGCCTGGTCGTCTACGGTCTGGACTTCAATACCTCGGGACCGCAGGGCCGGCAGAGCCAAGAAGGTGTTCGTGAAGGCCTGGATCGTGCCGATGAAGTGCGGGTAGTTCAGTAGACGGCGTCCCGCCGGCGTTGCGGCAAGGCGGTGGGCGATCTCGTCCTTGGCCGTGTTGGTGTGGGACAGGACGCAGATGCCGCGCGTGGGCGAGGTCCACCCCTGGCCCAGGAGGGCGAGCTTGAGCCCGATCAGGCTGGTCTTGCCGGAACCGGGAGCTGCTTGGAGGTCCAGGGATTCCGCGCTTTGGATGAAGTCCCACTGTTCCTGGTGCGGCAGTTCGAGGCCGAGTTGCTGGGCGAGTGCCTCGATCTTGTCCTTGATGAAGACGTCGTGGGCGTAGAGGGGTGCCATCACTCAGACCTCGCTGCACAGGTACGTGAATGCGGCCACGAAATACAGCGGCAGATCACCCTCGGTCAGACCGCACACCCGACCACCTCCTGGGTCGTGCAGGCGGCGAGGAATCTCGGCATGGACCTCCAGGGCGCCGGCTGCCAGGCCCGCTACCTGATCCGGGACCGGGACGGGAAGTTCCTCGAACCGTTCAACACGATCCTCGCCGACGCGGGATCGAGGTCGTGCTCAGCGGCATCCGGATCCCCCGCATGAACTCCATCATGGAGAGATGGGTGCAGACCTGCCGCCGTGAACTGCTGGACCGCACCCTGATCTGGAACCAGCGGCATCTCCTCCACGCACTGCGGGAGTTCGAGCAGTTCTACAACGCGCACCGGCCGCACCGGGGCATCGCGAACGCCTGCCCGCTGCACCCGCTCCCCGAACCGATCACCGATCCGGACGAAATCGCCGCCTCGACATGCATCGAACCGACCGGCTCGGCGGCCTCCTTCACGAGTACCAGCATGCTGCGTGACCAGGCCGGATGAGGTTTCCGGCAAGGGCAGGGCTGCTGGCCAACGCCAACTTCAGCTACTCCTACTGGAAGCCGGTCTCGCGCGGTCGACCGGCCTCCGAGGAGTTCACGAGGGTTCGCCTGAACCAGCCCCAGCTGGTCACCTCCCGCCGTCCCCTCCCGGAGGTCCCTGCGACCGCGTACGACGGGGGGAAGCGGCTGTACCTGCTTCGTCACGGCGGCAAGGAGCGGCTGGACGAAGATCGGCACAGTCGAATCGCCGTGGAGACCCGCATGGGCCACGAAGTCGCCGGCGTGGAAGGTCTCCACTCGCACGTCACCCTGACCATGGAGCAGGAGATTGCCCATTCGCTGCAAACCAGGTGGCTGCGCTTCGTGGCCGGCGAGGGAGAGCACTGGAAAGTGCCATCTCCCACTGCTCTCGCATTCGATCTTGAATAGTGGTGGAAAACAGCAGGTCAAAGCCGCTCAGGACATCTACGCATGAACCGGTTCATGAAGTTCATTACGACCAAGAGCTTCATGCCGTTCGTGTACTACCGCATCCTGCTCGGCATCATCCTGTTCATCCTGGTCGGCGCGGGCACACTCAGTCCGCACGCCGGTGAGTCCGCGGGGGCTGATCCCGGCCCGGTCGCAGGCGGGGGCGGGGCAGCGGCGCTGTGACCAATGGCATGCCGAAAGACCCTCTTCAGGAGGGTTTGACCGGCCTACGGTGAAGGAATGTCGCCCCTCGCCCGCATCAGCGCCTCGTACGCCCCGCGCTTCGCCGAGTTCGCCTTCGAGCCCGGTTTCACGGCCGCCGTGGACCAGCACGTCGCCGAATTGCGGGAGCGGCTCGAGATGCGTGGGGCCGGGCTCGTGCCGCCGGCGCCGGATCCGGAGATCCTCGCGGACTACGCCCTGGGGTTCCTCGACGCCCTGGCCGAGAACGGGTGGCGCGAGCCCGTGGGCCACGACTACGCGGTGTGCCGCCTCACCGCCATCTCCTGGCTGGTGAGGCGGCACGACCTGGTGCCGGAGGCCTCCGGGTCCTGAGACCCGGCCGGTCAGATGTCGAAGCGCTCGCGCTCCTCCACCGGCTGATTGGTCATCGCGTCCTGCCGGCCCGCCTGGTAGGCGCCGACACTGCCGCGCGCCTTGGCCGTCTCCTGCTCCGCCGTGTTCAGCCAGCGCTCCCAGCGCGCCCGCATCGGGCCGATGAGGCCACCGCCCACGCCGACGATCAGGACGCCCGCGCCGGCCGCGAGGGCCGCGTACAGGACGGGCTGGGTGACCGTCGTGGCGATGCCCGCCTGGCCCAGCGCCGCGATCACGCCGAGCGCGACGATGCAGGCCCAGACGATCGTGCCGACGGTCTTCCCGTACGACATCGAGGACAGGGCGCTGGTGACGATGTCCCGCACGATGTTGGCCACCGCCATGGCGACGACCATCAGGACGATGGCGACGACGCCGCGCGGGATCCAGGAGACGATGCCGTCGAGCATCGAGGAGACCGGGTTGCTGCCGAAGACGCCGAAGCCGAGCTGCAGGGTGATCAGGAGCAGCGCGAAGTACACGACCTTGCAGACGATCCCCGTCATGTCGTACTTGGAGTTCGCCAGCATGCGCGACGCGCCCGCACGTTCGGCGAGCTTCTCGGAGCCGACCTTGCGCAGGACCCGGTCGAGAACCTTGGCGATCATCTTCGAGACGAACCAGCCGATGGCCAGGACGACCAGGAAGCCGATCAGTTTCGGCACGAATTGCGCGACCTTCGACCAGGCGTCGTTGAGGCCCTGGGTGAAGTCCACGGAGAGACTGATGTACTGGGACATGAGTGGCCCTCCACTCGATGAGCCCCGTGCGCCACAACGGCGTCAGGGCGATGAATCCCCCACGGCGCGCGGCTTCCGGCGCGTCCCTTCTCCTGGATATCAGCAGTCACGGTCGGGCACGGCCCGCTGATGGGCCGTACGGGTGACGGACTGTGACGCGGCGGCTGCAGTACGGCGTCCCGTGCGACGCATGTGCGGCATGTGGCGCGTCTTGCTGTGCGAATGCTCACTTGGGGGATCTGCCCGGTAGCGGAGAGTTCCGATTGTCGTAGGTATCCCCTAGGCTTGACGCATGCCCTTAAACCCCCATCCCCCTGGTTCCGCGCGCTCAGCCGCGGAACTGAACGAGCGGATCCGCGGCCTGTGGTTGCGCGCCGGCGGCCGCCTCTCGGCCGAACAGCGCCGTGAGTACGAACAGTTGGTGACGGAGTGGGCGACAGCCGTGCGCGAAGAGGTCGTGGAGGCGGCCTAGTTGACACCCCGGCGCACCGAGCGGCGCTCGCCGGGGCGCCTCGGCCGGCGCCTTCGATCGCTCACCGCCGCGCCGTGAACTCCTCTATGCGCGCGAGGGTTTCGGCCGTTCCGGTGTGCACATGCCCTGCCATCCCCAGCGCCTGCGCGGCCTCGACGTTGCCGGGGGTGTCGTCGACGAACAGCGCCGCCGCGGGCTCGATTCCGAGCGGCCGCAGCGCGATCTCGTAGATCCGCCGGTCCGGCTTGGCGCATCCGACCTCGCAGGACAGGACGATGTGGTCGGCGATGTCCAGGAGACCGCCGTCCGCCATCCGCGTGCGCAGGCCGGGCCAGGTGTTGCTGACGACGGCCGTCGGGACGCCCCGCCCCCGCAGGCCGCGCAGGCACGCCACGAGCTCCTCGTCCCAGGTCTCCCTCGCCGCCAGGTCCCGGCGCAGCTCGGCGATCACGTCCGGCCCCGTGCGAAGCCGCTCACGCACGGTCTCCCACCACGCGTCCGCGCCGACCCGGCCGATGAGGACCCCGGATTCGTCCCCCTCGTACAGCGCGGCCATGAAGGCGGCGGCCGGGAGCCCCAGCCGCCTGCCCCAGGCGGCAGCGGCGGCGGGCAGGTACTCGCGGACGAGCACACCGCCGACGTCGATCAGGACGCCGCGGGCATGCGGGCTCACGCGGGCATGCGAGCTCACTCGGGCGTGCGAGCTCATGAGGCGTACCTTCGCCGAGCCGCGCCTTCACCGAGCCGCGCCTTCACCGTCAACGGCCGCCGCGTCAGCCCTTGCCCTGGCGCTCCTTCTTCGCGAGGCGGCGCTTCTGCTGCCCCGTCAGTTCCCGGCGGTTGCCCTGCCGTTTGTACGCGGCGATGCGCTGTTCGTTCTTCACCGGGCCTCCCAGCTCGGGCCGTTCCCGCATCGGGGAATCCTCAACTGCCGGGCATGGTACGACAGTTCAGCGATACGCGACCCGTCTCGACCGCAGCACGCGCGCCGCTTTTCCGCACCCGTCGCCACCCCGTCACCGCCCCCATCACCGCCCTCATCGCCACACCGGCTTCCGGGCCCTTTCCCGCACGTTCTTGCACGCCTCTTGGCTCGGCACCCCCGGTGCCCAACACTGACCCGATGACGCAGCGCGTGGAACTCGCCGCCGTGATGGACCGGTTGGCCATCGACTCCCTCATCACCGAGTACGCAGTGACCGTCGACGACGGCGACTGGGACGCCTACCAGGGGCTCTTCACCCCGGACGGACGCGCCGACTACAGCTCGGCGGGAGGCATCGACGCGAGCGCCGCCGAAGTGGCCGGATGGCTGGCCGGGACGATGGAGCTCTTCCCGATGCGCCAGCATCTGATCGTCAACAGGAGGCTGCGGTTCGGGACGCTCGACCAGGACATCGGCGACATCGCGCAGGTACAGGCCGACTACGTGAACCCGATGCGCTTCACGGCACGGGAGGGCGAGAGCGGCAGCAACAGCGGCGCATCGGAATCCTCGGCCCCGGACTTCATCTGCGGCGGCCGGTACGCCTTCACCACGCTGCGTACGCCCCAGGGCTGGCGGCTGCGCCAGGTGACCGTGCAGGAGAAGTGGCGCCAGGTACAGGAGCGCTCCCGGGACCACACGCCCACCTGAGCAGGGGCGCGGTCGGCGCACTGTTCTAGATCGTCCGGGGCGCGCACACTGGAGGAACGACCGGGCGTCGGGGCCGAGGGAGGCGCTGCATGGATCAACTCAGCGACGACCGGGACGGGCGGCGGCCACGCCTTTCGGGCGCCTCGCCGGCGGGGCTGCTCGCCTCGGCATCGAGGCTGCCCGCAGCCGCATCGGGGGTACTCGCCTCGGCCCGATGGCGCGGCGTCCTCGCCGTCCTCGCCGGCGCCCTGCCCGCCCTCGCCTTCCCCGCCCCGTCGCTGTGGTGGTTCGCCTGCATAGCGCTCGTGCCCTGGATCCTGCTCGCCCGCTCGGCGGCCACCGGGCGCAGGGCGGCGCTCGACGGCTGGCTGGGCGGCCTCGGGTTCATGGTGGCGGTGCACCACTGGCTGCTGCCGAGCCTGCATGTGTTCACCCTCGTCATCGCCGCGCTGCTCGGCCTGCTGTGGGCGCCGTGGGGCTGGCTGGTGCGGCGGCTCCTGGGCGGGGTGGCGTCGGCCGGGCGGACCGCGGCCGCGCTGGTCGTCCTGCCGTCGGCCTGGCTGATGGTCGAACTGGTCAGGTCCTGGGAGGGGTTGGGCGGACCCTGGGGGCTGCTCGGCTCCAGTCAGTGGCAGGTGGACCCCGCCCTGCGCCTCGCGTCGGTCGGCGGGGTGTGGCTGGTCAGCGCCCTGATCGTCGCCCTGAACACCGGCATCGCGGCGCTCGTCGTGGCCCACACCGCACGCCCGCACGGAACGCCACGTACAACGGGGACGTCACGTACGCCCGGGACGTCACGTACGACGACGACGGCCCGGACCGCCCCCGCCACCGCCACCGCCACCGCCACCGCCGGACTAGTGGCCGTCGCCGCCGTGACCACCTCCGCCTGGGCGTGGGCACCGCGCCCCGAGCCGGCGGGCTCGATGCGCGTGGCCGTGGTCCAGCCCGGCGTCATCGACGGGGTCGGCGGCCCCGACAAGCGGCTCGCGCGCGAGGAGGAGCTGACCCGCGGTCTGGCGGGCCGGGACCTCGACCTCGTCGTCTGGGGCGAGAGCAGCGTCGGCTACGACCTCGCGGAGCGCCCCGACGTCGCGCGGCGGATAGCGGCGCTGTCCCGGGAGGTCGGCGCCGACATCATGGTGAACGTGGACGCGCGCCGCTCCGACCGGCCGGGCATCTTCAAGAGCTCCGTCCTCGTGGGCCCCCAGGGCCCCACCGGCGACCGCTACGACAAGATGCGGCTCGTCCCCTTCGGCGAGTACGTCCCCGCACGCTCCCTCCTCGGCTGGGCGACGTCCGTGGGCAAGGCGGCGGGTGAGGACCGCAGGCGCGGCGAGCGTCCGGTCGTGATGAACGTCGGTGACGGCCTGAAGGTCGGCCCGCTGGTGTGCTTCGAGTCCGCGTTCCCCGACATGAGCCGTCATCTGACGCGCGAGGGCGCCCAGTTGCTGCTCGCGCAGTCCTCGACCTCGACGTTCCAGTCCAGCTGGGCGCCCGAGCAGCACGCCTCGCTGGCCGCGATACGGGCCGCCGAGACCGGCCGCCCGATGGTGCACGCCACCCTCACCGGCGTCTCCGCGGTCTACGGCGCGGACGGCGAGCGGGTCGGAGCCCCGCTCGGCACCTCGGCGAGCACCACGGCGACGTACGACATTCCGCTGGCCAAGGGCGTCACGCCGTACGTCAGGCTGGGCGACTGGCCCCTGCACGCGGCCCTCGCGGTGCTCGCTGCGCTCTGCGCGACGCTGGGAGTGCGGTCCCTGCGGGGACCCGCGAAGGGGCGGTTCAGGCGGCCTGCTCCTGAGCCGCACGGACCACGCGCTCGCACAGCTCATGGGTCGCCAGCGCATCCCGGGCACTGAGCACCTTGCCCGCGCGCACGGCGTCGAGGAAGGCGAGCACGACCTGCTCGATGCCGCGCTGGCGGGCCACCGGCACCCAGTCGCCGCGCCGCCGCACGCTGGGCTGGCCCTTGTGGTCGATGACCTCGGCGAGGTTGAGCACCTGCCGCTTGGTGTCCTGGCCGGACACCTCCAGGATCTCCTCGGTGGAACCGCTCAGCCGGTTCATCATGCCGATCGCGGTGAACCCGTCTCCCGCGAGCTGCAGCACGACATGCTCCATGAGCCCGTCCTGCATGCGGGCGCGCACGCCGACGTGGTCGATCGGTCCGGGCGCGAGGAAGCGCAGCGTGTCCACGACGTGGATGAAGTCGTCGAGGACGAGCGTGCGCGCGTCCTCGGGCAGGCCGACGCGGTTCTTCTGCATCAGGATCAGCTCGCGCGGGTGCTCGACGCACTGCGCGTAGCCGGGGGCGAAGCGGCGGTTGAAGCCGACGGCCAGGCTCGTCGCGCGCTCGTCGGCGAGGCCCACGAGCCGCTCCGAGTCGGCGAGTTCGTACGCGAGGGGCTTGTCGACGTAGGTCGCCACGCCCGCTTCGAGCAGCCGGGTCACGATCTCCGGGTGGGCGGAGGTGGAGGCGTGCACGAAGGCGGCGTCGATGCCCTGGGCGAGCAGCGCGTCCAGGTCGGCGTGGCAGCGCTCGTCGGGAATGTGGTGGACGCCCGCGACACGGGCGAGCGTCGCGGGCGTGCGCGTCTGCAGGTGCAGCTCGACCCCCGGCAGGGTGGTGAGCACAGGCAGGTACGCCTTCTCCGCGATGTCACCGAGTCCGATACAGCCGACCTTCACCACTGTCCCCTGTCTCCTCTGCCGCTTCGTTCCGCCGCTGTTTCCTACGGCTGTGTCCTACGGCTGTGTTCTACCGTTGTGCGAGTTCTGTTCCCGCAGCATACGGCTGCTGCGGCGGGCGCCAGTCGGCGATGGAGGCGAAGCTCCGCAGGATCAGGTTCGGGCCGAGGCGGGCCGCCGCGGCGATGAGGTTGTTGCGTACGGCGATGAGCGGGGCGCTCGTCAGATGGTTCATGCGGGCGGCGCGCGCCGCCTGCCGGACGATCGCCGTCGTCCGCGGCACCCGCACCGCGCTGTAGCCGGCGAGACCGGCGGCCAGGTCGCCTCCCGGGGCCACGTGGTGGGCCAGGACGACGGCGTCCTCGATGGCCTGGTTGCCGCCCTGGGCCAGGGTGGGCGCCATGGCGTGCGCGGCGTCGCCGATGAGGGCGACACGGCCCCGGTGGTAGCGCACGAGGGGCGTGCTCATGTGGCGCACGTCGTTGCGCAGGATGTCCTCGGGGCGTGCGGCGGCGATGATCTCGGGGATCGGGTCGTGCCAGTCGGCGAAGCGGCGCGTCAGCTCGGCCTTCTCGCCGTCGGGGCTGCGGCCGCCCGCGGGGACGGTGGCGGTGGCGTACGCGTAGATCCTGCCGTCCTTGAGCGGATGGGTGCCCCAGACGCCGCCGTGCCCCCAGGTCTCGTGCGGCGCGAAGGGGCGGTCGGGGGCGGGGGCGATGAGGCGCCAGGCCGTGAATCCGGTGTACGTCGGCTGCGGGTGCGCCGGGAAGAGGGCCGAACGCACGGCAGAGTTGATGCCGTCGGCACCGACCACGAGGTCCGCCTCGATGTCCCCGTCGTCGGTACGGACGACGGCCCTGCGGTCGGCCGCTCCCGGGTCGGCGAGCTCGGCCCGCACTCCGGTGCGCAGGGCGTCGGCGGGCAGTGAGGCGACGAGCAGCTCGACGAGGGTCGCGCGGTGCACGAGGACGAGCGCGCCGCCGAACTCCGCCGCGGTCGCCGCGGCGCTCGTCCGCACGAGCCAGCGCCCGTTCTGCGCGCGCATCCCCCCGTCGCCCTCCCAGGCGGCCAACTCGCGGACCCGGTCACCGAGGCCCAGGACGTCCAGGGCGCGCTGGGAGTTGGGGGCGAGCCCGATGCCGGAGCCGACGGGCTCCAGGGTGGCGGCCCGCTCCAGGACGGTGACGCGCCAGCCCGAGCGGTGCAGGGCGATGGCGGAGGTGAGGCCGCCGATGCCGCCGCCGATGACGACGGCGTGGGGCTGGTGGGGCTGGTGGGGTGGTTGATTGGGGCGGTTGGGTCGGCGGGACCGATGAGCCTGGTGGGGCTGTGCCATGACTCCTCCTGAAGCTCAAGCACTACACCTGTAGTAGATGGTGCGCGCCGACCGTACTACACCTGTAGTGATCGGGGATAGGGTGGGTTCCATGACCGCACGCCGAAGCAGTACGGGGCCGCCGGGGCCGCCCCGCAGCGAACTGATCGCCGACACGGCGCTGACCCTGCTCGCCGAGCGCGGCATGCGGGGGCTGACGCACCGGGCCGTGGACGAGGCCGCGGGGCTCCCGCAGGGCTCGACGTCGAACCACGCGCGCACTCGGCTGGCGCTCCTGGAGGCGGCGGTGAGTAGGCTGGCGGAGCGGGAGGCGGACGTCCTCACCCCCGCCGAGCTGCGGAACCTCATGTCCGCCGACGCGATCACCCGCGAGCCCGTGATCACATCACTCGCCCTGGTGATGCACCGCTACCTGACCGGCGACAGCCGCCACCTGCTGATCTCCCGCTACGAACTGGCCCTGGAGGCAACCCGCAGACCGGAGCTGCGCGCCTACTACGACGCGGCGGGAGCCCAGTTCAGAGAGCCACTGGTGGCGTTGATGCGAACCCTGGGGTCCCCGGCCCCCGAGCGACACGCGCTGTCTCTCGTCGCCTGGACGGAGGGCCTGCTGTTCTCCCACGTGGCGGGCTCGTACCGCACCCCGCCCCCCACGGAGGAATCCCTCCGAACCGGCCTCCGCGAACTCCTACAGGGAATGCTCCCCAAGCCATAGCTCCCCACCCACCCGCCCGTTCACCCGGCGGCGCCAGGGGGAGGTAGCACCGGGGCGGCCCTACGCCGACGGCCGGGAAACGCCCCGCGAAGCGGCAAGGCAAGCAAGCACAGCGCCACGGGGCAATCGGGCGGGGTGGGCGGAAGAATCGCGCCGCGAAACAACTGGGCAAGCACGACACCCCGTCACCGCCGGGTGATCGGGTGGGCGGGCGGGAAAATGGCGCCGCGAAGCGGCGAGGCAACGAAGGCACCGCCGGGTGATCGGGCAGGAAAGCCACGCCGCGGAAACGGCACGGCGCCCCCTCACCGCCGGGTGATCGGGCGGGTGGGTGGGGAACTCGCGCCGCGCAGCGGCAAAGCGTGGCACCGCCGGGTGACCGGGTGGGTGGGAGGGGGAGATCCGCCGCGCAGCGGCAGAGCGTGGCACTGCCGGGTGATCGGGTGGGTGGGTGGGAGAGATCCGTCGCGAAGCGGCGGGACGGCGGAGTCAACCCGCAGACAAGCCCCCAAGCCCCCACCACGGAGCACAGAACCGACACCCCAGGCCACAAGCCCCCCGCTCCCCCCGCCGGCCAGAGACGCACTCACCCATGCGGGCCAACTTCCCCCCGTTCCCTCGCCGAATGCACCCCCCAACCCTCAGAGTTGCGCGAATGCACCGAACCACGACCACCGCCACACTCCTGGTCTCCGTGGCGGTCACCGCCGTCTCCGGCTGTGTGAGCGTCGAGCGGCAGCCCGCTCAAGGGCCGTCCGCCGCGAGCGCCCCGCCCCCGGCGCCCCGCCCCGACGGCGACTCCCGCCCGCGGGTCGTGGAAGCCCCCGCCCGCGAGGCGCTGGAGCTCATCGGAGCACCCCGCGACCCGGCGCCCCGCGCCACCGGGACCGCCCCGACCGTGCCCGCCGCACCTCCCCGCACCGCGAGCCCCGCACAGCGCTCCGCCCCGCCACCACACCGCCACGGTCACCGCCCCGAGGCCGCCGACCCGCCCGCGCTGCCCACCGCCGTACCGACGAACGTGGACCCCTGCGCCCTGGGCAAGCAGTACGGCGGCTGGCAGCCGGGCAGCCCCGAAGCAGTCATCTGCGAAGACGCCTACGGCCATTGACCGCACGGCCCGCCCGCCCGCAACACAACCGCCCCTCCCACCTCACCTCACCCACTCCACCTCACCTCACCCACTCCACCCCACCTCACTCCACCTCACTGCCCTCCCCCAACTGCAACTCCAGCCGCCCGATGGCCGCCCGAACCCCGTCCCCGTACCCGTCGTCCCCCAGTGCCCCGACCGCCCCGCGCGCCCGCCGGATGTGGTTGCGCGCCGCCTCGGGGCGCCCCAGCTTCGCGTAGTCCGCGGCGAGGTTGAGGTGCAGGGAGGGGTAGAAGCCACGGACCGCGATCGAGTCGTGGTGTTCGTGCAGGCGCTCGTCCGTGAGCTCGTCCGCCGCCGACAACGCCCGCAGGTCCCACGCCAGTTCGTCCGACGGGTCCTCCTGTGTGTCCGCCATGTAGTGCGCGAGCGTGCAGCGGTGCAGCGGGTCGCCCTCCTCGCCGATCTCCGACCACAGGCCGAGGAAGCGGCCCTGCGCCTCCTCGCGATCACCCCCGTGGTGCAGCATTACCGCCTGCCCGATCCGGGTCATCACGACGTCTTCCGCCGCCTGCTCCTGCTGCTCCGCCACCGGATCCTCCACACTCGTACGCCGTACGCCCATCGCGCGAACCGCTCTCGACGCTATCCGCCCCCACCGACAATCACGGTCAGGCGCGATCGGCCGCGAGGCGCTCACGCATACCGCTGGGCCAGGCCGGTGACGGTCGCGGCCAGCTGGGCGCGGAGTTCGGGCGGGCCGAGCACCTCGGCCTCCAGACCGAGTCTGAGCAGGTCGCTCACGGCGACCGGCAGCGTCTCGACCTCCAGGTCGACCACCCGCCAGCCGTCCGCGTCCGGCGCCGCCGCCTCCTGAACGGCACGTGTCCCGGCCGACCCGAACAGCGCGGGCAGCAGCCGAAGCCCTGCCGGAGAGAGCCGTACACGCGCCGTGCCCCGCAGCACGCGCGCCCGCAGATCGCCGGAGGCCGTCTCCCAGTAGGCGGCCAGATCGAATCCGGCGGGACACTCGGAGGGCTCGTCCGCCGCCGTGACCTCCAGGAAGCGGGAGACCCGATAGGTGCGTACGGTGCCGTCGGCCGACGCCACCAGATACCAGTTGCCCGCCTTGAGGACGAGCCCCAAGGGGTGCAGCTCGCGCCGCACTTCGCCGCCCCACCGCTGGTAGTGCGCCCGCAGCACCCGTCGGCGCCACACCGCGTCGGCGACGACCGACAGCAGCGGCGCGGGATCGGCCGTGCGGAACCACCCCTCCGCGTCCAGGTGGAAGCGCTCCTGGATCCGCCGGGACCGCTCACCCAGCCCGGCCGGGAGCGCCGCGCCCAACTTGAGCTGCGCGGTGACCAGTTCGGCACCCAGGCCGAGGTCGGCCGCGGCCGCCGGCATGCCCGCGAGGGCGAGGGAGTCGGCCTCATCGTCCGTAAGACCGGTCAGCCGGGTGCGGTAGCCGTCCATCAGCCGGAAGCCGCCCGCCGGACCGCGCTCGGCGTACACGGGCACACCGGAGGCTGCCAGGGCCTCCGCGTCCCGGTAGATGGTCCGCACGGAGACCTCGAGCTCATCGGCGAGCTCGGGCGCGGTCATGCGGCCCCGGTTCTGGAGCAGCAGGAGCAGGGCGAGAAGCCGGTCGGCGCGCATGAGAGCCAAGTCTGCACCGGTACCTGACAGAAGGTGTCAGGTACCGCTGAAAGGCTTCCTCTCAACAACCACCGACCACCCCACCACCCCACCGCGCCACCGCGCCATCACGCCACCCGAGCCACCGAGTCACCCAGTCACCGAGTCACCGAGAAAGGCATCACATGGCCACGCACCCCATCAACGACACCGGTACCAACAACGGCACCGGCACCGACACCAGCACCAACGCCGGCACCTTCACCTTCACCCACTGGGACGAGAAGCCCGTCGCCGGAGCGGACGGCGGCGCACGCATCGCGCACGCCGCCGTCACGAACGACTTCACCGGTGCCATCGAGGCCACCGGCACCTCCTGCCAGTACACCCTCGTGTACACCGACGAGACCACCGGCTCCTTCGTGGGGCACGAGTTCATCGCGGGAAGCGTCGACGGCCGCACGGGCTCGTTCGTCCTGGAGCAGCGCGGTTCCTTCGGTGCCGACGGCACGATCACCTGCGCGCTCTCCGTGCACCCCGGCTCGGGAGCGGGTGATCTCGCGGGCCTGAGCGGCACCGGGTCCTTCACCGCGCGGCACGGCGACTCCACCGTGCCCTATACCTTCACGTACACCGTCGGCTGAGGTCAGCCGAGATCCGGAATGCGCCAGTCGATCGGCTCGTGCCCCTGCGCCGCCACCGCTTCGTCGATCTGCGTGAAAGGGTGCGAGCCGAAGAACTTCTTCGCGGAGAGCGGCGAGGGGTGCGCGCCCTTCACGACCACGTGCCGCTCCTCGTCGATGAGCGGGAGCTTCTTCTGTGCGTAGTTGCCCCACAGGACGAAGACGGCGGGGTCGGGGCGGTCGGCCACCGCGCGGATCACCGCGTCGGTGAACTTCTCCCAGCCCTTGCCCTTGTGGGAGTTGGCCTCTCCCGCGCGGACCGTGAGCACCGCGTTCAGGAGCAGGACGCCCTGCCGGGCCCACGGCATCAGATAGCCGTTGTCCGGCACGGGGTGGCCGAGCTCCTCCTTCATCTCCTTGTAGATGTTGCGCAGCGAGGGCGGGGTCTTCACGCCCGGCCGCACGGAGAAGCAGAGGCCGTGCCCCTGTCCCTCGCCGTGGTACGGGTCCTGGCCGAGGACGAGCACCTTGACCTGGTCGTACGGCGTCGCGTCGAGCGCGGCGAACACTTCGTCACGCGGAGGGTAGACGGGACCCTTCCCCCGCTCTTCCTCGACGAACTCGGTGAGCTCCTTGAAGTAGGGCTTCTGGAGCTCCTCGCCGAGGACTCCGCGCCAGGACGCGGGCAGCATGGCGATGTCGGTCACGTCAACAACCTCCGGTGTGCGGTCACTTCTCACCGCAGAACCTACCGGCGGCCACTGACAATCGGCCCGACCCCCACTTCCCGACCCCCACTTCCGCGCCCCGCCGCCCTCGCCCCTGCCGCCCCGGCCTCCGCTACCAGCTGGTCTTGCGCTGCAGCTCCCACATCATCATGATCGCCGAGGGGTCGAGGGCGCGTTCGCCGCCCGCGATCTCCTCGCTCGCCATGATGTATTGCTTGCCCTGCCACAGCGGGAGCAGCCGCACGTCGTCGACGAGGAGCTGCTGCGCCCGCTCGAAGTCGTCGGCCACCGCGCCCCGGTCCGGCTCACGGCGTGAGCGCGGCAGCACCTCGTCGGTGATCTCCCGTGCCGGGTAGGGCGTGTTGAGCACGTTCTTCGTGCCGATGAACGGCGCGATGAAGTTCTCCGCGTCGGGGAAGTCGGGGAACCAGCCACGGCCGAAGACGGGGTACTCGCGCTTCTTGGTGCCCGCGTCGAACTCGGTCCAGGGACGGCCCTTCAGCGTGATCTTGAAGAGGCCCGACTCCTCAAGCTGCCGCTTGATCTCCTCGAACTCGCCCTCGGTCGCCGAACCGTAGCGGTCGGTCGTGTACCAGAGCGTGAGCGGCACCGGTTCGTTGATGCCCGCGCTCTTGAGGATGTTGGCGGCCTTGGCGGTATCGGGGTCCCCGTAGTCGTCGAAGAAGCCGGTGCCGTGCCCCGTGAGGCCCTGGGGGACCATGGAGTACAGCGGCTCGACCGTGTCCTGGTAGATCTTGTGGGCGATGGCCGGGCGGTCGATGACCTGGGCGAAGGCCTGACGGACCGGCTTCTTCCTGGCCCAGGGGTCGTCGGGATTGAACACCAGGTAGCGGATCTCGGTGCCCGAGCCCTCGACGAGCTGGATGCCCTCGCGCGCGTGCTTGTTGGCCTGCATCTCGACGATGTCCTCCGCCGCGAGTCCGCGGAAGGTGACGTCGATCTGCTTGTTCTTCAGGGCCTCGACCATGGTGGCCGACTTCTTGAAGTAGCGGATCGTGACGGCGTCGTTCTGCCGGTCGGCCGCACCCTTGTAGTGGGTGTTCTTGACCAGCTCCGCCCGCTCGCCGGGCTTGTACGACTCCAGGGAGTAGGGCCCCGAGCCCGCGATCGAGGTGCCTTCGCGGAGCTTGTCCGCCGGGTACTCGCCGGGGTCGACGATCGACATGGCGGGTGTGGAGAGCACGAACGGGAACGTGGCGTCCGGCTTCTTGAGCCGGAACGTGACCGTCCGGTCGCCCTTCGTCTCGACCGAGTCGAGCGATCCGAGCAGACCGGTCGGTCCGCCCTTCACGTCGATGCGCCGCATCCGGTCGAAGGTGTGCTTCACCGCCTTCGCGTCGAGCGGGTGACCGTCGGAGAACTTCAGGTCCTCCCGCAGCTCGCAGGTGAAGACCTTGTTCGTCGCGTCGGTGAACTTGCAGGACTCGGCAGCGTCCGGCTCGGGCTCCGCCGCCCCGCTGGGGAAGCTCAGGAGGGTCTGGAAGACGTTCCGGTACAGCTCCCAGGAGCTGTCCCAGGCGGCCGCCGGGTCGAGGGTGCTGGGCGCACTCATCGTGCCGACGGTGATCTGCTGCTCCTCGTCGGACTCGTCCGACGAGAAGACTCCGCACCCCGAGAGCAGGGATATGGACACCAGCGCCGCGGCCGGCCGCAGGCCCCGGCGGGGCAGCCCGGCCAGGCCACGGAGACCCGCCGCCGCCACCAGGCGAACTTCAGTGAACACGCGCACGCTCCTCGATCGGCCATGCCATGGGTCGGGAGACAATATCGCAATGCCCCGCCGGGCCAACTTGCGGCGCCGACGGGGCACTTGATGCGCGTGTACGTCCCTTTTACGTGGCGTACCAGGCGATTGTGCCGCCTTCGTCAGCTGACGCCCGCATTGAGGAAGATGCCGCCATCGACCACGAGTGTCTGCCCCGTGATCCAGTCGGACTGGGCGGACGTGAGGAACGCCGCGGCGCCCCCGATGTCCTCGGGCACACCGAGCCGCCCCAGGGGGTAGGCAGCGGCGGCCTCCTCCTCGCGGCCCTCGTACAGGGCCTGGGCGAACTTGGTCTTGACCACGGCCGGCGCGATCGAGTTGACCCGCACCTTCGGCGCGAACTCGTGCGCGAGCTGCAGGGTGAGGTTGACCATGGCGGCCTTGCTCATGCCGTACGCGCCGATGAACGGCGAGGGGGCGACGCCCGCGACGGACGCGATGTTCACGATCGCGCCGCCGTTCTCGCTCTGCCAGGCCTTCCAGGTCTGCTGGGCGAAGCCGAGCGCCGAGATCACGTTGGTCTCGAAGACCTTGCGCGCCACATTGAGGTCGAGCTCCGCCATCGGCCCGAACACCGGATTCGTACCGGCATTGTTGATAAGGAAGTCGACCCGCCCGAAGGCCTCCATGGCCCGCTCGACGGCGACCGCCTGGTGGGCCTCGTCGTGGGCCTTGCCCGCGACCCCGATGACGCGGTCGGCGCCGAGCTTCTCGACGGCCTCCTTGAGTGCGTCCTCGTTGCGTCCGGTGATGCACACGCGGTCACCGCGGGCGACGAGCGCCTCCGCGATGCCGTAGCCGATACCGCGGCTGGCGCCCGTGATGAGCGCCGCCTTTCCACTGTCCTGCACAGTCATCTCCGCATCCCTCCGGGACAGAACTACCGGTACCGAACTAGTTGAGCGGGCCGCCGGCCACGTACATGACCTGACCCGAGACGAAGCCCGCGGCGTCGCCCGTGAAGAAGGCGATGGCGTTGGCGATGTCCTCAGGGCGGCCCACGCGCTGCACCGGGATCTGGGTCGCGGCCGCGGCCTGGAAGTCCTCGAAGCCCATGCCGACGCGGTCGGCGGTGGACTTGGTCATCTCGGTGACGATGAAGCCCGGGGCCACGGAGTTGGCGGTGACGCCGAACTTGCCGAGCTCCTTGGCCAGGGTCTTGGTGAAGCCCTGGAGGCCTGCCTTGGCCGCGGCGTAGTTGACCTGGCCCCGGTTGCCGAGCGCGGAGGACGAGGAGAGGTTCACGATCCGGCCGAACTTGGCGTCCACCATGTGCTTCTGGATCGCGCGGGACATCAGGAACGCGCCGCGCAGGTGCACGTTCATGACGGTGTCCCAGTCGTTCGCGCTCATCTTGAAGAGGAGGTTGTCGCGGAGCACACCGGCGTTGTTCACGAGGATCGTGGGCGCGCCGAGCTCGTCGGCGATGCGGGCGATGGCCGCCTCGACCTGAGCCTCGTCGGACACGTCGCAGCCGACGGCGATCGCCTTGCCACCGGCAGCGGTGATCTGCGTGACGGTGTCCTTGCAGGCGGCCTCGTCGAGGTCGATCACCGCGACGGCGCGGCCTTCGGCGGCCAGACGCACGGCGGTCGCCGCGCCGATGCCTCGCGCTGCTCCGGTCACGACCGCGACGCGCTGCTCAGTGGTGGACATGCTGGTTCTCCTCGCCCTTGGGATGCGGCTCTACGGTACGCCCCGATGGTGAGCGACCGCTTAGTACCTTCAGCTGAACGAGACGCTAGAAGCCCTGGCACCCGGTGTCAACGGCACACCGGGGCCTGTGATTCTTTACCTCACCAGGAGGTCGAGGAGTCGGTCCACCTCTGCGGCAGGATCCGCCGTGAGGCCCGTGTGCACCGGTCCGGGCTGCACGACGGTCGAGCGCGGCGCGATCAGCCACCGAAAGCGCCGCCCGGCATCGTCCCGCTCGGCCTGACCTGCCCCTTCGCCACCCGCGCAGATCCGCTCGACGGCGCCGAGCGCGGCCCTGATGCCCCCGAGGTCGGCTTCCGGGTCCAGGGCCCGCAGCTTGCCCTCGTCGAGATGGGTACGGGCGGCCACGAAGGACTTGGCGCGGCAGTAGACCACCACCCCCGCGTTGAACTGCTCCCCGCGCTCCACCCGCGGAACGACGCGCACCAGGGCGTACTCGAAGACGTCCCGCTGGATCGAGAGCTGTCCGGTCATCGGGTGGCACCCTTCCGCTGCGGCCCGGAGAGGCTCTCGGGCAGCTGGATCCGTTCGTGGATGGTCCTGGCCCGCGGCAGCAGCGCCGCCACATAGGCGCGGCGTACGGCGTCAGGGCTCTCGAAGCCCGGCTCGTCCACCAGCCACGCGTCGGGCACGTCGGCCGCGGCGGCGGCGAGCAGCTCCTCGGTGACGAGCGGCGCGAGCTCGGCCGCGGCCGTCGCGACGTCGGGCCCGAACGGCGCCAGGGCGTGGTCGGTGGCGTCGTACGGCTTGGCGGCCGCGGTCTCGGCGGTGCGCCAGTTGTGGTGCCAGATCATGCTCGCGCCGTGGTCGATGAGCCACAGGTCGCCGTGCCAGAGGAGCATGTTCGGATTGCGCCAGGAGCGGTCCACGTTGTTGATCAGCGCGTCGAACCACACGACGCGGCCCGCCTCCGCCGGATCGATCCCGTACGCGAGCGAGTCGAAGCCGAGCGCGCCCGAGAGGTACGCCATCCCCAGGTTCAGGCCGCCGCTCGACTTGAGCAGCTCCTGCACCTGCTGATCGGGCTCGCCCAGGCCGAGCACCGGGTCGAGACGGATCTGCGCGAGGCCCGGCACCCGAAGGCCCAGGCCGCGCGCCAGCTGTCCGCAGATCACCTCGGCGACGAGCGTCTTGCGGCCCTGTCCGGCCCCGGTGAACTTCATGACGTACGCCGCGTACGTTCCCTGGCTGTCCACGGCCTCCACGAGGCCGGGGAGCGATCCGCCCTCCCGCAGGGGCGTGGCGTAGCGAACCGCGGTGACTTCGGTGAGCATTGCCCCAGGTTAATGCCGGTCCGAACGCCGCTCGCGCAAGAAGTGCTTGAGCGTTTGAACACAGCGGTGCGCGGCCTCGTACCACCGGACATGACCATTTCGAAGGAACATCTGCCCGCCCCTTCCCGCCGTTCGGTCGTCGCGGCGGCCGGTGTCGTCAGCCTGGCCGCGGCGCTCGCCGCCTGCGGTGAGAGCGACGACGGTTACGACTCCGACCCGGCCGCGGACAAGGCGCCCGAGGAGGGCAAGGAGGGCGAGGAGCCCGCCGGCGCCGCCGGGGCCGTGCTCGCCAAGACCTCGGAGATCCCGGTGGGCGGCGGCAAGATCTTCAAGGAGGAGGGGGTGGTGGTGACCCAGCCGACGGAGGGCGAGTTCAAGGCCTTCTCGAACCGCTGCACCCATAAACAGTGCCCGGTGACGAGCGTCGAGGGCGGCACCATCAACTGCCCTTGTCACGGCAGCAAGTTCTCGATCGCCGACGGGAGCGTGAAGTCCTCCCCGGCGCCGAAGCCGCTGCCCGCCGCCGAGATCACCGTGGAGGGCGAGTCGATCACACTGGCCTAGGGCGCTTCCAGCTGCCGAGAACGTCCTCGGTGGTGGCGATGGTGGCCACCAGGGCGAGCGTGTTGCGGATCATCGCGGGAGCATAGTCGGAGGGGACTCCCGCGATGGCGTCCGACGGCACGACGGCGGTGTAGCCCAGGTTCACCGCGTCGAAGACGGCGTTGGGAATCGCCACGTTCGCCGACACACCGGTCACCACGAGGGTGCGGCAGCCCAGGTTGCGCAGGAGCGGGTCGACGTCCGTGCCCGCGAGGGGCGAGAGCCCGTGCAGCCGCCGTACGACCAGGTCCTCGTCGGCCACCTCGATGGGCGGCGCGATCCGGACGGCCCTGGTCCCGCACAGCTGCTGCACGGGCAGCCGCCCCGCCGCGCGGAAGAGGCGGGCGTTGCGGTTGGCGCCCCGCCCGTCGGGCCGCCGTTCGGCGACGGCGTGCAGGACCTGGACCCCGGCCTGGTGGGCGGCGGAGACGAGTCGCGCGACATTGGCGAGGCAGCCCGAAGAGCGTGCCTCGTCGGCGAGTTCGGGCAGCGCGCTCTCCGTCCCCACCACGCCCTGCTGGCACTCGACGGTCATCAGCACGGTGGTGGCGGGATCGAGGAGTTCCCTGAGCTCTTCGTACGACGGCATGGCTCCCCCTGTCCGGGTCATCCGGGTCATCCGGGTCGTCCGGGACCGCCGGGGCAACCGGCGCCCGGGATGCGCGGAGGTTAGCGGCCATTGCGCCACGGCGGAAGAGACCGCATGCTTTCCTGACGCACGCAACTGACGCCCAGTCAGTTGCCTTTGTGCGCCCACCCTTTCCACTTGTCGCGGGAGGAACGATGGCCGTCACACAGCGCCGGGGCCGCCGGATCATGATGTCGCCGGGCGAGCTCGACGCGTTCCTCGGCACGGAGCGCACCTGCCGGGTCGCCACCGTGTCCGGCGACGGCGCCCCGCACGTCAGTGCGCTCTGGTTCGCCTGGGACGGCACGTCCCTGTGGCTGTTCTCGATCACCCGCAGCAGGCGCTGGGCGGATCTGCGCGGCAACGGGCGGATCGCCGTGGTGATCGACTCCGGCGAGGAGTACGGAGAGCTGCGGGGCGTGGAGCTGTCCGGGACGGCGGTCTTCGTCGGCGAGTCGCCGCGCGTGGGCGATCCCTGCCCGGAACTCGACGTTCCCGAGCGGCTGTTCAATCAGAAGTACTTCGGCCTCGACACGATGCCGTACGACGGGAAGCACGCCTGGATCCGGCTCACACCCGACGCGATCGCGTCCTGGGACTTCCGGAAGCTGGCGGAGCTGGGGGCCCGCCCCTGATCACCCGCAGGGACCGGCCCCCGCCCCCTGGAGCGCCTCCACCGCGGCCCTGATCGACGGCCTGCGGTCCGCGTCCGCGCGCCACACCACGTACACATGACGGTGCACCCGGTGGCGCACCGGGACCGTCCTGACCCCGGCGGGCATCGGATCGCGCCCCAACTGCGGTGCCACGCACACCCCGAGGCCCGCGGCCACCAGCGCGAGCTGGGTGTGATGCTCCTCCGCGCGGTGGGCGATCCGCGGCTCGATGCCCTTGGCGCGCAGCGTGAACATCAGCCACTCGTGGCAGAACTCCCCCTCCGCCCAGGTGATCCACTCGTCGTCCGCGAACTCCTCCAGGTCCACGTCGATGCGGTCGGCCAGCGGGTGCGCCGCGGGCATGGCGACATCGGCGGGGTCGTCCAGGAGGGATGCCTTGACCAGGCCTTCGGGCATCGGCAGCGGCTTGTTGTACCAGTCGAGGACGACCGCCATGTCGATGTCGCCGCGCACCACGGCGGCCACCGCGGGCTGCGGCTCCAGCTCCTGGGAGCGGACGCGCAGGCCGGGGTGGCCGGTGCGCAGCGCGGCGAGCGTGGCGGGCAGCAGACCGCGCATCGCGGTGGGGAACGCGGCGATGCGCAACTCGCCCACGGCCTTGCCGCGCTGCTCCTCCAGGTCGGCCTTGGCGAGCTCCACCTGGGAGAGGATGCGCGCGGCGTGCTCGGCGAGCAGCCGTCCGGCGTCGGTGAGACGCACCCCGCGGCCGTTCTTGGCCAGGAGCTGCTGGCCCACCTCGCGCTCCAGCTTGGTCATCTGCTGGGAGACGGCCGACGTCGTGACGTGCAGTCCCGCCGCGGCTCCGCTGACCGAGCCGTGCCGGGCCAGTGCGTCGAGCGTGCGCAGACGCTCCAGGTTCAACATGTAAGCGATGCTACGCGATACCGGGCAGTTTATTTCGCTTGTCCTACGAGGTCGGCTGCTTCAAGGTGACGTACATGCGCGTCACCACCCCTCCCGGCTCCCTTTCCGCCCCCTCCGCCCCCTCCGCCCCCTCCGCCCCCTCCGTCCCGTTCACCGGCCCCTCCCCCGCCGGTCCGCAGCGCCGCGCCATCGGCTGGCGCCTGCGCTTCGGCATCCTCTCGCTGATCTGGGGCTTCAGCTTCTTGCTGATCAAGGTCGGCACGGAAGGCTACGCGCCGTTCCAAGTCACCCTGGGCCGCCTGGTCTTCGGCACCGCGGTCGTCGCGGCCGTCCTCGTGACCAAGCGCGAGCGGCTGCCGCGCGGCGCACGGACGTGGGCGCATCTCGCGGTCGCGGCGCTGCTGCTCAACGCCCTGCCGTTCTCGCTGTTCGCCTACGCCGAGCTGACGATCCCGTCCACGCTGGCCGGCATCTGCAACGCGACGTCGCCCCTGTGGGGCATGGCGCTCTCCCTGGTCGCGCTCTCCGAGGACCGCCCCACGCGGCGCAGGGTCGCGGGTCTCGGCATCGGCTTCCTCGGCGTGCTCACGGTCCTCGGCGCCTGGCAGGGCTTCAACGGGCTGGACTTCGGCGGTACGGCGATGGCGCTGCTCGCCTCGCTCTGCTACCCGATCGGCTGGATCTACGTGCGCCGCACCCTGGCCGGCTGCGGCCACTCGAACCTCTCGCTGACCGGCGCCCAGCTGCTGATCGCGACCGTCGAACTGGCCGTGGTGACCCCGCTGTTCACGTCCCTTCCCACGCACTTCCCCGTGGTGCCGCTCCTTGCGATCGTGGCGCTGGGCGCCGTCGGCACCGGGGTCGCCTTCCTGATCCAGTACGGCCTGGTCGCCGAGGTCGGGCCGACGACGGCCCAGATGGTCACGTACTTCGTCCCGGTCATCGCCACCGCCGCGGGCGTGGCCGTACTCGGCGAGTCCCTGAGCTGGTCGACGCCGGTCGGCGCGGTGATCGTCCTTGCGGGCGCGGCCCTCACCCAGTCCAGGCCGCGCGACCGCTTCCGGAAACCCGCCGGCTCGTAACGCCGTGCGGAAACCGGCCGACTCGTAGGGCCGTGCGGAAACCGGTGGGCTCGTACCGCCGCCCGCAGCCCGCTCACTCGTAGCGGCGAGCGGGAGCGGGCCCGGTGGCGGAGGCGACGGCGTCCGCCACCGCTTCGATGTCACCGGCGCCGAGCGTCGACACCGTGATCCGCACCCCGGGCCGCGCACCCATCCGGAACCGCGCGCCCGGGGCGACGGCCCACCCCGCGTGCAGCAGCCGGGCGACCGCGCCGGTCTCGTCCGGCACGGGCACCCACACGTTCATCCCGCTGCGCCCGTGCGCCGCGACGCCCCGCTCGGCGAGTGCGGCGATCAGGGCGTCACGCCGCTTCCCGTAGGACGCCGCCACCTGGGCCGGGTCCACCGCCCCGCCCTCCCACAGACGCACCACGGCGCGCTGCGACAGATGGCTCACCCACCCGGGGCCGAGCCGCTGACGCCCTTGCACGCGATCGACGGTGACGGCGTCCCCCGTGAGCAGGGCGAGCCGCAGGTCCGGTCCGTACGCCTTGGCCGTGGACCGCACGAAGGCCCAGCTGCGGGTCACGCCCGCCAGTGGGTGCAGCGGCAGGTCGACGATGGCGTGGCCGTGGTCGTCCTCCACGAGCAGCACGTCCTTGTGCGCGCAGAGCACCTCGCGCAAGGCACGCGCGCGTGGAGCACTGATCGCGGCGCCGGTCGGGTTCTGGGCGCGGTCGGTGACGATGATCGCCCGCACGCCGCCGCGCAGCGCCTCCTCCACGTCTGCGGGCAGCGGCCCGTCGTCGTCGACGCCCACCGGGACCGTGCGCAGCCCGAGCACCGGCATCAGGTCGAGCAGGCTGCCCCAGCCCGGGTCCTCCACCGCCACCGCGTCGCCGGGCTTGAGGTGCGCGGCGAGCACGCGCTCGATCGCGTCGAGGGAGCCCGAGGTGACGGCGACAGGGCCGTCCGGCACGCCGTCCTCGTCGAGGGCCACGCGCGCGTGGCGGGTCATTTCCGGGTCCACGGCCTCCTCCCCGTACAGCACGGGATGCCGGTCGCCCTCCGCGGCGGCGGCCGCGAACGCCTCGGCGAGCGGCGGAAGCAGCGCCGTGTCCGGATTGCCGTTCGACACGTCGCGCACACCGGCGGGCACGTCCACCCGGATCAGCTCACGCACCGTCGTCGCGGGCTTGGGGCGTACGCGGCTGCCGCGCCGCCCCGCCGTCTCGATCACGCCGCGTTCGCGCAGCGTGCGGTAGGCGGCGGCCACCGTATTGGGATTCACCCCGAGCCGCTCCGCCAACTCGCGCATTGGCGGCAGCAGTTGACCCGGCTCCAGGTCACCGCCGCCCACCGCGCGCTCCACGCTGGCAGCGATCTCAGCTGCACGCCGGCCTTCGATCCGATACTCTCCTAGCACAAACCAGATTATGCACTAGTGCAATGGAGAAGGCAATGAGCGTCGCATCCGAGTCCGGCATCGACACCGGCGTCGAGACCGCCACCGACACCGCCTCGTACGCGCCGACCGACCTGACCGTGCCCACCCGCGGGCGCGACCGCGCCGCGTACGACCAGGAACTGGTGCACGCGATACTCGACGAGGCCTACGTCTGCCACCTCGGCTTCGTGCGGGACGGCTCCCCGATCGTCCTGCCGACGCTGTACGGCCGGGTGGGCGAGCGCCTGTACGTGCACGGCTCGACGGGTTCTAGGCCGCTGCGGATGGCGGGCGACGCCCGGCAGCAGGAAGCCGACCCGGGGCTCGCGGTCTGCCTGACCGTCACCCACGTCGACGGCCTCGTCCTGGCCCGGTCGGCCTTCCACCACTCGATCAACTACCGCTCCGTGGTGATCCACGGCACCGCCCACCAGGTCACGGACCCCGAGGAGAAGCGCGCCGCCCTGGACGCACTCGTCGACCACGTCGTGCCGGGCCGCGCCGCCGACTCCCGCCCCGCGAACGCCAAGGAGCTCGCGGCCACCGCCGTGCTCAGCCTCGACCTCGCCGCGGTCTCCGCCAAGGTGCGCACCGGCGGCCCGAACGACGACCCCGAGGACCTCGACCTGCCCCACTGGGCCGGCGTCGTCCCGCTGCGCAAGGGCCACGACCCGCTCGTCCCGTCGGCCGACCTGGGCCCCGGCATCGAGGCCCCCGACTACCTGATCGAGCTGTGATGCTGATCCACCCCTGGGACGCACCGCGCTCCGACACCGAGTGGCAGCAGTGGCTGGCCGCCCACGACTTCGGACAGCTCGCCGTGAACGGCCTGCCCGGAGAGCCCCCGCACGTCCAGCCCACGCACTTCGCCTACGAAGCGGGCCACGGCCCGCACGGCCGCGTGATCACCCACCTGGCGCGCCCCAACCCGCTGTGGCCCGCGCTCGAAGCCGATCCGGAAGTGCTGCTCAGCGTGGTGGACGACTACGTGTACGTGCCGGGCCCCTGGCAGGCGCCCCCGGACACCCCGCCCGAGCACGGCGTGCCGACCAGCTTCTACGCCGCCGTCCAGCTCCGGTGCACCGCCCGCATCGTGGACGCCCCGGAGGAGAAGGCCGAGCTGCTCAACCGCCAGGTCGCCCACTTCCAGCCGGAGGGCGGCTCGGCCCCGGCAGCGGTGGGCGAGGCGCCGTTCGGCCGCATGCTCTCCGGCATCCGCGCCCTGTGCCTCGAAGTGACGGACGTACAAGCCAAGTTCAAGTACGCGAGCCACAAGCCGCAGGAGGTCCAGAACAGAATCGCGGCGGGCCTCACGCAACGCGACGGCCCACGCGACAGGGCGGCACACGAACACCAACTGCGCCGCCGCTGAGCGCCCCGTCAGGGTCGCGGGGAGCTGCGCGACCAGCCCCCACCAACCCGACAGAGGGCGGCGCCCGCGGGGCGCGGTCACAAAAGCCGCGCCCCGCGAGCCCTCTCAGGCCAAGGCCGCCTCCCGACGCGCCGCGGCCACGCCCCGCGTCTCCGCGACCGCGAGGCCCGTCACCGCGGCCAGCATCAGCAAGGTGCCGACCACCGTCGAGACGGTCAGCTCCTCGCCCAGCAGCACGACCGCGATGACCGCGGCGCTCAGCGGTTCGAGGAGCGTGATCACGGAGACGGTCGCGGACCGGATGACGGCGGCGCCCGCGAAGTACAGCGCGTAGGCGACCGCCGTCGGGATCACGACGATGTACAGCAGGTAGAGGCCCATCCGCGCCGGATCGGCGGCATGCGGGATGAGGCCCTCCACCGCGGCGAGCGGCAGCAGGCAGACGGACACCACGGCGAACGACCAGACCGTCGTGTCGGACGAGTCGGCGCCGCCGTCCCGCCCCCACCACCGCGTGAGCAGCGTCATCGCGGCATACGCGGCCGCCGAGAGCAGCCCCCACCCGACGCCCAGCGGTCGCACGCTGGCGCCGCCGCCGCCCAGGACGAGCACCACGAGCCCGGCGAGGGCCCCGGCCACGGCCACGACGCCGCCCGCCCCGAGCCGCTCCCCCAGGATGAACCGCGCCCCGAGCGCGATGAGCACGGGCCCGGCACCCATGGTGACCACCGTGCCGACCGCGAGCCCGGTCGACTCGACGGCGGCGAAGTAGGCGGTCTGGAACACGGCGAGGGCCACGCCGGTGGCCACGATCCGCGGCAGCCTGCGCCGCAGCGGCGCGCCCGCGGCGGCGTACGAGGGCCGTCGGCGCGCCCGCACCAGCCGGACGGCGAACAGCAGCACGAAGCCGCCGGCGCAGCGCCAGAAGGACAGGGCGACCGGCCCCATGTCACTGGCGTTGAAGACCAGTGCGGCGGCGGCACCGGCGGTGCCCCAGGCCGTACCGGCGACGATCAGATAGAAGAGGCCGCGTCCGACGGACAGGCCGGAGGCAACAGTCGACACATGCGACACATTCGACACGTGAGTTCTCCGCAGAAAGGAAAAGAAGGTCCTTGGCTCCGTCTGCGGGCAGCGTCGTTCCACCCGGCGACCGGCCGGGTGTGATCCAGGAGGTGCCCGCGCTTAAGCGGCGGGAGGCGGAAGAACGAGCGCGCGTGAATGCATGATCAGCACCCTAGGCGGCGGTGCCGGTCGACGACAACTGCTCTTCCGGCTCCGGAAGGCCGCCCGCGGTCGGCCCCACCCGGGGCTTGGCAGGCGTGGACGACTGCGCGATGAACGCCCCGACGAGCACCACGGCGCCCCCGACGATCTGCGGCGCCGACAGGTGTTCGCCCAGAATGACCCAGGCCAGCACGGTCGCGATGACCGCTTCCAGACAGGCCACGACGCCTGCCACCTGCGGAGAGAGCCGACGCACCGAGAGCACCCCGGTGACGTAGGCGACGACGGTCGCGACGAGCACGATCCAGGCGATGAGCGTCCACGCGGGAACGGCCGAGCCGTCCATGTCCGCGCTGCCTGCGAGCACCGACCAGTCCATGCCCCACGGCCGCGCCACCACGGTCACCACCACGGCGCCGATCAGCAGTCCGAACGCGATGACGCCGAGCGGGTCGGGAGAGTCGTCCCCCGCGTCGCTGCCCTGGTCGGACAGGACGAAGTAGCCGACCTGGCAGCACGCGGCGCCCAGCGCGAGCAGCAGCCCCACGGCGTCGAAGCTCAGCCCGGCCCACACCTCCACGACACAGGCGAGCCCGCCGACCGCGAGCACCACGCCCACCGCGGCCGCCCGCGTCACAGGCCGCCGCTGCACGAAGCGCACCCAGCCGAGGACGAGCGCGGGCGCGAGGTACTCGATCAGGAGCGCGACGCCCACGGGGATGCGGGAGATCGCCGCGAAGTAGCAGGCCTGGACACCGGCCACGGCGAGCAGGCCGAAGCCGAGCAGCAGCGCGGGCCTGCGCAACAGCAGTCCGCGGTGGCGCCAGGCGACCGGCAGCATCACCAGGGCGGCGCCCGTCACCCGCAGCCACACCACATGCAGCGGGTCGAGGCCCGCCTCGATCAGCGGCTTGGCCGCGACACCCGAACCACCGAAGGCGACCGCCGACCCCAGGGCGAGCCCCAGACCGACGCCTCTCCCGTGGCTCAGCCGCGAGCCTGCCTGTTTCCCCTGAGACGCTTGCACCGGCCCAGCATGTCAGGGCGTGTCATGAGCGTCATCCTCGGTAGACCCTGTCTCAATCCGCGGACGTCTCGGCGTAGGGGTCGGCGTACGGAAACGCGTCGGCGGGCGTCCCGGGGAACGGATCGTCCTCGATCCGCCGCAGGATCGCCCGCGCGTCGACCCCGGCCCGCCCCAGGACCTCGACCGCGCGGCAGTCCGGATCGGCGGCGAGCGCCGCAAGGAGGTCCATGCCGAGGGCGCGCGGTTCACCGCGTCGGCCGGCCCGCTCGATGGCCGCCTCCATGGCGGCGGTCGCGGACGGCGACCAGCCCGTCTCCTTCACCGGGGCGGACTGCACGGAGGCGGGGTTGCCCGCCCGCACCAGCGGCACGGCTCCGGAGTCCTCGACCGTCCCCTGCCACTGCAGGCCGTAGCCGATGCTGCGCTGGACGAGATAGCCGAGCAGCCGCACCACGTGCGCCCCGTCGTCGAAGGCCGCCCGCACGTCGGGGTCGGTCTCCAGCAGGGAGTGCAGCAGATGCGCGGTGTCGATCTGCCGGTCCCCGTCGCGCACCGCACGCCGGCGCGCGCCTGCCACCACCGACGCCAGCGCTGCGCTGAGTCGGGAGTCGATGTCTGCTCGGGTCGGGCCGGGCTCGGCGCCCTGCGGGGTACGGCTTTGCACATCTCCCACCCCATCAGCCCCCAAGAGCGCCGTCATCGGCGGCGGGAAGCATCTTCGCGTCCGACACAGGTTGGGTACGCATGTGTGGCTTCTCCTCCTTACGGATGAGATCCCACTGTTCTTCCCCGAGGGGCGCGCGCCGCCTTGATTCGCGCCGGGAACGCAACCATGACGCACCGGTCACTCGTCTTTCAGGCATGGAGTGCGAGTGCTGGATGGTCGCGCTGCCGGCGATCGACGGCAGGCAGTACGTGTATCGGGTGTACGCACCCGATGACGCACTGCCCGCCGACCTGTTCTGGGAGGCCTGGCACTGCCACGACGAGGGCCCCTTCCCCAGGGCGTGCGACCTCTTCGACGCCGCGGTCATACGCAAGGTCGGCTGAACCACGCCCCCCCCTGACCCCGCCAGGCCCCGCGCTCCCCGGACGAGACCTACGCGGGCCGCGTCCCGATGACGACCGTCGCGTACATCTCCTCGTCGCTCACCGACCGCGCCACGAGCCGGCCGTCGGCGACCGCTTCGAGCGCGTACGGCACCTGCCGCTCACTCGTCTCGAACAGCAGCCGGCCGCCGGGTGCCAGCCAGCGCGCCGCGTCCGCCGTCACCCGCCGCAGGACGTCGAGGCCGTCCGCGCCACCGTCGAGCGCCACACGCGCCTCGTGGATACGGGCTTCCGGCGGCAGGAGACCGACCTCTTCGGTGGGTACGTAGGGGACGTTCGCCAGCAGTACGTCGACGCGGCCCTGAAGGGCGCCGGGCAGCGGCTCGTAGAGGTCGCCCTCGTACACCCGCCCCCCGGCATCGGCGAGGTTGCGCCGGGCGCACCGCACAGCGGCGGGGTCGATGTCGGCGGCGTGCAGCTCGACCCCGGCGACGGCGGCGCCGAGCGCGGCCCCGAGCGCGCCCGAGCCGCAGCACAGGTCGACGACGACCGCCCCGGGCCCGGCGAGGGCGGCGGCCTGCTGCACGAGGAACTCGGTGCGCCGCCGGGGCACGAAGACCCCGGCGTCCACGGCGATCCGCAGACCGCGGAACTCCGCCCAGCCCAGGACGTGTTCGAGCGGCCGACCGCTGACGCGCCGCTCCACCATGGCGGCGAGCTCGGCGGGGTCACGCGCGGTGTCGGCGAGCAACTGCGCCTCGTCCTCGGCGAAGACACAACCGGCGGCGCGCAGCCTGGTGACGATGACGGAAGGCGCGAGGGGCGTTATGGGCGACGCGGCGGATGCCGTGGGTGACGAGGGGGCCACGGAAGACGAGGGTGCCGCGGGTGACGAAGGTGAGACCGACATGAGAAGAGGAACCTTTCGGGACGCCTATGGGGCTCCCTCGGTCACCTATGCCGGGTGAACCGCGCGGTCGCGAAGGGGGAGCGCCCGACCTGCTGCTGCGGTAATGGGTCTCACCTCCTGGGTCCGTCTGCCCGCGTCCGTCGCGGGGAGGGCAACAGTACCCGACCCGGTTCCGGGCAGCAGGGGCGGCACCCCGGAGCGTCCATGACATCTGACGGTTCATCAGTATTGAATGTTCCAGGCCCTGCGGCTACGTTCCGCGACACCACAGCTGCGCCCCGCCGCAGCGCCCACAGAGAAGGGGTGTCGCATGGCCGAAGTCAGCGCGGAAGCACGGATCGAGGCGCCCGCGGAGAAGGTCTGGGCCCAGCTCACCGACTTCTCCTCGTACGGCGAGTGGAACGCCACGCACACGAACTTTCCCAAGGGCGGTCCCACCACGCTGGAGGTGGGCGGCACGTTCCTGGAGAACATGAAGCTGATGGGCTTCCCCGCCGAGGTCAACTGGACGATCGAGGACCTGGAGAGCGAGCGCACCCTGGCCATCAAGGGCAAGGGCCCGATGGGCGTCACGGTCGGCACGCGCTACACGCTCACGCCCGACGGGGACGCGACGAACGTACGCATCGACGGCGACTTCACGGGCGCGGCGGTCTCCTTGATGGCGGGCAAGCTGAAGGACTCGGCGACGGCGGCACTGAACGAGTCCTTGCGGAAGCTGGCGGGCCTGGTGACCTGAGCGAGACTCCCCCGCGGGCAACTCGTACGCAAAGAGGCGCCCCACACGCGAAGTGCGGGGCGCCTCAGCGGCCATGGGGTTCATCGACCCCCACGACCTCAGTCCTCATCGGCGAGGATCAGGTACAGCTTCTTACGGGCGTCGTTGATGACCGTGAGAGCCTTCTCGCGCTGTTCCTTGCTGCCGGTCTTCCAGACCTGGCCGAACGCCTCCATCAGACCGAAGCCGGCCTGCCGGATCTCGTTCAGCGTCTCCCAGTCGACCCCGCGCCCGGCCTCTTCCCAAGGCGCGTCAGGACCTTCTTCGGCCGCGGTGACACCGGCCTCGGTGAGCGAGAAGAGCTTCTTGCCGCCCTCGCTCGCGCTGCTGATCAGACCCTCGTCCTCCAGGAGCTGGAGGGTCGGGTAGACCGAACCGGGGCTGGGCTTCCATGCCCCGCCGCTGCGCTCGGCGATCTCCTGGATCATCTCGTAGCCGTGCATCGGCCGGTCCTTCAGCAGGGCCAGGATCGACGCGCGTACGTCGCCGCGCCGCGCCCTGCCGCGCGGACCGCCCCTGCCGCCTCGTCCGCCGCCCCAGGGGCCGCCGGGTCCACCGGGACCGCCGAAGCCGGGCCCAAAGGGACCGAAAGCGGCGCGCCGGCCCTCGAAGCCACCCCGACCCTCATGGCCGGGGCCGCACTTTCCACGTCCGTGCTCGTGTTCATAACCGTGGGAACGCATAGCAATCACTCCTCGTGCGCTTGTTCTCGTAGGTGATCTATCGCGCCATCGTTGATCTGTCGCGATGCGTCAACGATATATCGGAACAGTTCGCATGGCAAGGCTCTTCTGAGGGGTGGGCAGAGCAGCAGGTCAGGAGCTTGGGGGGAGGGCAGAGCCACCCGGCGACTGGGTCGGACGACAGGCCGGGTCATCACCAACGGCCCGAACGGAGAGGGAGCAGCGACCGCACACCGACGGCGCCGCCACCGGACTCACCGACCGCCACCGTCGACCCCGCCAACGACGCCCCCCTGAGCCGTACGCGATCACGCTCACGAGCCCGGCCGACGCCTCACACGAAGCCAGCCCCACCACACCGGCGCCGACACCCGCAGGGGAGGGCAGGGCCACCCGGCGGCTGGGCCGGACAGGCCGGGTCATCACCAACGGCCCGAACGGAGAGGGAGCAGCGACCGCACACCGACGGCGCCGCCACCCGACTCACCGACCACCACCGTCGACCCCGCCAACCAGCCCCACCACACCGGCACCGGCACCGGCACCCGCACCCGCACCCGCACCCGCACCCGCAACCCCCGCACCCGCGCCCCCACGGCAGCCCCCAGCAAGCCCCGCCCCCCACTTCACCCAGTCCACCGAGCCCCACTCACGCGTGGCCCCCCAAAAAAACCGCCCCCCAACGGGCCACCAACCCCCAATTGGCCTTGTCCCACCCCCGCATTGGCCCGCTAGCGTCATCGACATGTCCACTTCCCACCGCATCCGCATCGTCGACGCCTTCTCCGACCGCCCCTTCACGGGCAACCCCGCAGGTGTCCTCCTCCTCGACGCATTCCCCGAGGACGCCTGGCTCCAGAACGTGGCCGCGGAGGTCAACCACGCCGAGACCGCCTTCGCCCACCGCCTCCCCGCGCACGGCGAAGCCGACTGGGCGCTGCGTTGGTTCACGCCCACCACCGAGGTCGACCTCTGCGGCCACGCCACGCTCGCCACGGCCCACGTGCTACAGGCCACCGGCGCCGCCGAGGGCACCGTGCGCTTCGCCACCCGCAGCGGTGTCCTGACCACGACCGCGCACGCCGACGGCAACATCGCCATGGACTTCCCGACCGCCCCGCTCACCCCGGCCGAGATCCCCGCCGGCGCGGCGGAGGCACTCGGCGCCGAGCCGCTCGCGGTCTACGACACCGGGGCGAACCTCGGCGACCTGCTGGTCGAGCTCGCGGACGAGAAGACCGTGCGCGCCCTCACCCCGGACCACAAGGCCCTGGCCCAGCACTCCAGGCGCGGCATCATCGCCACCGCACGCGCCGAAGACCCCGGCCGCGGCTACGACTTCGTCTCCCGCGGCTTCTTCCCGCGCGTCGGCATCGACGAGGACCCGGTGACCGGCAGCGCCCACACCGCCCTGGCCCCCTTCTGGTCCGAGCGCCTGGGCCGCGCGGAACTCACCGGCCTGCAGGCTTCGGCCCGCAGCGGTCTCGTCCGCACGGAACTGCGCGGCGACCGCACCGTGGTGACCGGCCGCGCGGTCACCGTCATCGAGGGCGAGCTCTACGCCTGACACCACCCCCTGACACCTGACGCAACCGTGGGGACGCACGACACCCGGTCGTACGTCCCCACAGCACCGTCCGCGCCAGCCCAGCACCGTCCGCGCCAGCCCAGCACCGCCCTGCCCGCCGCCTAAGGCGTCGGCAGCCACCCCACCTTCCCCGCGAGCAGCGCGTACCCGACGAACGCGCCGATGTCCAACAGCGAATGGGCCACCACCAGCGGTCCGACCCGCCCCCACCGCCGGTACAGGAGCACGAAGACCACCCCCATCGCCATGTTCCCGATGAACCCGCCGATGCCCTGGTAGAGGTGGTACGAGCCGCGCAGCACCGAGCTGCCGACCAGCGCGGCCGTCGGCGTCCACCCCAACTGCCCGAACCTGCGCAGCAGATAGCCGACGACGATCACTTCCTCGAGCACCGCGTTCTGCACCGCGGACAGCACGAGCACCGGGTACTTCCACCACACGTCGGGCAGGTCCTCCGGTACCACCGTCAGGTTGAACCCGAGCCCGCGCGCCGCCAGATAGAAGGCGATCCCGGTGCTGCCGATCACCGCCGCGATCGCCGCCCCGCGCCCCAGGTCCGGCCACGGCCTGCTCCGGTCGAAGCCGATCGTGCGCAGCCCGGCGCCCTCCCGGATCAGGAAGTGCGCGACCAGCGCGACCGGCACCAACGCGGTGGAGATTCCGAACAATTGCCACGCGAGATCAAGCCATGGCCGCCCCGGAGCGGCCGACGCGTTCATGGTCGCCGCCTGATCCTTCAGACCACCCGGTTTGGTGACCGACCCGACAAAGCTGATCAGCGCGGACACACCGCTCGCACCCAGGGAAAGTGCCAGGACGAGCAGCGTCTCGTCCCGGAGGATCCGTCGCGATGGCTCCTCGCCCCGAAAAGAACCGGCCAACGGCCCGGGCTCCGCTTGCACTCCGCCTCCAGTTGAGTAATCCCGCCTCATCCCCATCTCCGCCCCGCTAGGGTCTCGAAAAGAGTTACGAAGATCGTGCGCGACAGGCCGAGGGGGACGGACGCCGACTGCGGTCATGCCACCCCCTCTTTCCTTGCTTCATCACTCAAGGAGGGGCACCACCGCCATGGGACGTCACAGCTTGCCCGATGAGTACGGGACGGACGCACCCGACCCTCGGCCACGCACCCGCGGCCGCACCGTGGCCATCGCGACGGCACTGGTCCTGACGGTCGCGGCGGGCACCGCGGTCGCCGTCCGCAGCGACCTGCTCACCTTCGGCGGTTCGTGCAGCGACGACGCGGTGGAGCTGGACGTCGTCGCCGCGCCCGACATCGCCCCCGCCCTGCGCGCGGCCGCCGACGACGCGCGCGAGAACGAGGTCGCGTCCGACGGAGCCTGCATCGACGTACGGGTCACCGCCCGTGACTCCTACAAGGTCGCCGACCAGCTGCGCACGGGCAAGGGAGATCCGGGCTACGACGTGTGGGTGCCGGACTCCGAACTGTGGCTGCAGCGCGTGGGCCTGGGCGGCCGGCAGAACAAGGTGTCGCCCGCGGGGAACATAGCCTCGTCGCCGGTCGGCATGGCCATGGTCCCTTCGGCCGCCGAATCCCTGGGCTGGCCCAAGAAGACGTATAACTGGCCGGAGTTGACCGGCGCGGCGATGAAGGGCGACAAGCTGCGGCTCGGCGCCGCCGATCCGGCCCGCAGCGCGACCGGCCTGCTGGCCCTCGCCAAGCTGAGCGCCTCGGCGAAGAAGTCGGGCGGCAAGGACGGCGACACCCAGGCCGCCGGGCTGGCCAAGGCGCTGTCCGCGCGCACCTCCGACAGCGACAGCCAGCTCCTTGACACCTTGGCCCGCGACGCCTCCGGCACCGAGCAGGGCAACCCGCGCCGCAACCAGGCGCTGATCCTCTCCGAGCAGGCCGCGTTCAAGCACAACGCGACGGCGGGCGAGGAGAACAGCCTGGACATGTTCTATCCGAAGGACGGCTCGCCGCGCCTCGACTACCCGTACACCCTGGTCCAGGAGGACGAGCTGTCCACGGACCAGAGCCGGGCCGCCCTGCGCTTCATGACGCTGTTCGGCGACGACGAGGGGCGCGCGATCCTGGAGAGGCACGGCTTCAGGACGGGCACCGAGGCCCCGTCGGCGAAGCTCATCACGGCGGCAGGCGGCCGGACCCCCCAGCCGTACGGCGACGAACCGACCGATCCTCCCTCCGAGAAGGAGGTGCAGGAGACGCTCGGCATGTGGACGATCACCGTCCAGAGCGCCCGGCTCAGCACCGTCGTCGACGTCTCGGACTCCATGGGCCAGCTCGTGCCGGGCCGGGGGCAGACGCGGATGGAGGTCACCAAGTCCTCGCTCCTCCAGGCCCTCGCGGGGTTCACCGACGAGGACGAGATCGGCCTCTGGGAGTTCTCCACCCTCCTGGACGGCGAGCGCGACTACCGCAAGCTCGTGCCGACCGAGCGGCTCGGCGACCGCAAGGGCGGCGGCACCCAGCGGGACAAGGTCTCGGAGGCCTTCAGCGATCTGGCGCCCATCCCGGGCGGCGCGACCGGCCTGTACGACACGACGCTTGCGGCGTACAAGGAAGCCACGTCCACCTACGCGAAGGGCAAGTTCAACGCGCTCGTGGTGCTCACGGACGGCGCGAACCAGGACCTCGGCTCCATCTCGCGCAGCAACCTCATCGCACAGCTGGAGAACCTCGCCGACCCCAAGCGCCCGGTGCCGCTCATCGCGATCGCGGTCGGCCCGAACGCGGACAAGGAGGAGGTCGTGCAGATCGCGGAGGCGACCGGCGGATCAGGTCACCAGGTCGATGATCCGGCGCAGATCCACGCGGTCATCCTCAAGGCCATCATGGAGGCGGGCAGCCACGGCTGAGCCCGCCCCCGTGCGCCTCGGCGCGGCGCCTCAGCTCAGGAAGGCCGGTTCGGGCAGCCCCACCGGCCAGGTGTGCACCGGGTCCCCCGCGTGCATCAGCTCGGCGTAGCGCCGGGTGGTCGCCGCGAGCGCGGCCTCGCGTTCGAGCCCGGTCTCCAGGGCCTGGTGGTAGGTCGCCGCCTGCCAGGACGCCCCGTTCACCCGCCGCCTGCAGCGCTCCTCGATGACGCCGAGGTAGAAGTCCCGGTCGGCGGGCTCGACTCCCCACGCGTCGAGCCCCGCCGCGGCGAGCGGCAACAGCTCGTCGCGTACGAGAGCGACCGCGGGCACCTCGACCAGCCCTCCGTAGCGGCCGCGCCGCGGCCATTGCAGCCGGGCCTCGATGCCGTCGCGGCACGCGGTGTCGAAGTTGCTCGCCGCGGCCTCGAAGGGCAGCCGGGTCCACACGGGCCGGGGCTCCTCGGCGAGGGCGCGTACGACGCCGTAGTAGAAGGCGGCGTTGGCGATGACGTCGGTGACGGTGGGGCCCGCGGGCAGGACGCGGTTCTCCACGCGCAGGTGCGGGACGCCGCCGGCGATGCCGTACACGGGACGGTTCCAGCGGTACACGGTGCCGTTGTGCAGGACGAGTTCGCCCAGCTGGGGCACCCGGCCGTCGTCGAGCGCCTCCAGCGGGTCCTCGTCGTCCATGAGGGGAAGCAGCGCGGGAAAGTAGCGCAGGTTCTCCTCGAAGAGCTCGTACACGTCGCTGATCCAGCGTTCGCCGAACCAGGTCCGCGGCCGCACGCCCTGTGCCTGTAGCTCGGGCGGGCGGGTGTCGGTGGACTGCAGGAACAGCGGCGGCCGGGATTCGCGCCACAGCTCGCGCCCGAACAGGAAGGGCGCGTTGGCGCCGACGGCGACCTGCGCCGCGGCGACGGCCTGCGCCGCGTTCCACACGTCGGCGAACCTGCCCGGCGTGACCTGGAGGTGCAACTGCACGGAGGTGCAGGCCGCTTCGGGCGCGATCGACGCGGAGGTGCAGGTCAGCCGCTCGATGCCCTGGATGTCCAGGACGAAGTCCTCGCCGCGGGCGGCCACGATCTGGTCGTTGAGCAGCGCGTAGCGGTCGACGTCGGAGAGGTTCCCCGAGACCAGGTCGTGGTGGGCGAGCGTCGGCAGAATACCGATCATCACAATGCCCGCGTTCACCTCGTTGGCTTTCCGGTGGGCATAGGCGAGGCCGGTGCGCAGCTCTTCGGCGAGGCGGTCGAGAACCCGTCCGCCCAATCGGTGCGGGGCGATATTGACTTCAAGATTGAACATTCCGAGTTCGGTCTGGAAGTCGCGGCTTGCGATGCGCTCGAGAACTTCCGCATTCAGCATTCTCGGCATGCCGTCGGGCCCCGCGAGATTCAACTCTATCTCCACCCCCATCAGGTTCTGGGGGCGCTCGAACCGCTCCTCGTCCAACAGTCTCCGCAGCCCCGCGAGACACTCCCTGAGCTTGCTCCGGTACCGGTGCCGCTCGGCCAGGTCAAACGTTCCTGCTACGACCTTCTCCCCCATCGAAGCGTCCCCTCCTCGGATGGGCAGCCAATGATCCGGCCGCGATGTCTCGGGGGATGATGCCCTGCAATGTGATCGATAACGCCCCGCACATGCCTCCGGCCCAGTAGGCTCGATGCCGTGCCCGCGCGGCACATTCACCGGGCATGGGGTACGCCGGGGATTCCTCGCCCCGAACCCCTGGTGAAAAACGCCGACGAGAATCGGCCGTCCGCTCCCGCGAAGGGAGCCGAGGTCAAACGCCTGGGCTCATCCGAGATCGGGATAAAGCCCGCAAAATGGCGACCGAATAACGCCTTGCAGGCAATATCGGGTGCGGTTAGACGAAACACTGCCTGAACACGTGTCGTATAAACTCCGCGAACGAGGCAGAGAGTTGGCGCTCGCGGTCCCCTGCCCCCGCCCCCTCTGACTTCGGAGCAGACAGCGACGTCCGCACCTGTCCTCGTTCCACCGTGCCTGTCGAATGAGAGAGGCGACCCATCATGCCGCTGCAAGTCCCCCCGGCTCCCGCGCCCGCCCTGCGCAGCGTCCTCGCGGCACTCGGTTCACCCACCGCCGTACGCGAAGCCCGCACCCCGTCCCTGCGTGCCGCGCAGGGACCGACGAGCCCCGAACTCCCGTTGCCCGTCCACGTCCTTGACCGGATCGCCCCGTCGGGCACATCGCCCACCCGGCTCGCCGGGTGGCGCTTCCTGATCCGCTCCGGCGAGCGAGCCGTCGCCGCCGCGGACACGATGCTGACCCCTGACGGATGGGCCTTCTCCCACTTCTTCGAGGGCCCCTACATCGCCTCCACAGAACGCGCCCTGCGCCATGCCGAGGCAATGCCGATGCCCTACCAACCCCGTCTGCTGTCCGTACCCGAGCTCTACATGCTGACCCTCTGGCTGCACGGCGACTGCACGGCGGACGGCGCGGACGGCGATCTCGCGCCCTCCGACATCCTCGTGCCCCTGGCGCCCGCGCCTCCCGGCATCGCGGCGCACCGCCCGCACCGCGCCGCGGAGCTCCTCAAGGTCCTCACCCACCGTCTGACCCCGGCACCGCTGCTCGGCTCGCCCGCCTGACCTCGCCGTACGTCCCCGTGCCCCGCCGCCGACCTCGGCCGCGGGGCTCGGCGCGTGATGTGCCCATACGGACTAGCCCAGTATGACCACCCCGAACCACCCGAAGAGACAGTGCAGTTGGGCTGAACCGTCCGGGCGGGTGATACGTCATTAAGCAGTAAGGAGCGCTGCCGCTAAATCCCTGCGGATTGACGTCCGTAGGGCAACACTGGGATCGGACCGACTAAACGGGGGGCGGCATGAACACCGCATCGAGCCGCAAGGCAGACGTCACAGCCATCACACCGCAGCGAAAGAACCCTTCCATGTGCCAGCACCAACCACCGTGCCCGACAGCCGACTCCGCCGACCGGGAAGCCGCACTGCTCACGGCGAGCCACCCGGAGCAGGGCTGGAGCCTGCTGTGCAACGGCGTCCTGCTCTTCGAGGACACCGGTGAGCTGCTGCCGGACGGCCAGATCATCGCCCCGCATCGACCGCTGGGCACGGACAAGATCATGACCGCCGCCTGACGCGGCGCCATCACGGCACGGACAACAAAGGGGCCGACCCGGAGCAACAACCTCCGGACCGGCCCCCACGCATGTTCTGGACGCGCTGTCAGTCCTCGTACGCATCCAGCGGCGGGCAGGAGCAGACCAGATTCCGGTCGCCGTACGCCTGGTCGATGCGGCGCACCGGCGGCCAGTACTTGTCAGCGGCTACGACGCCGGCCGGGAAGACGGCCTCCTCGCGGCTGTAGGCGTGCTCCCACTCACCGCCGAGCGCGGCGGCGGTGTGCGGCGCGTTGCGCAGCGGGTTGTCGTCCGCCGTCCACTCGGCGCCGACCTTCTCGATCTCCGCGCGGATGTTGATCATCGCCTCGCAGAACCGGTCGATCTCGACCAGGTCCTCGCTCTCGGTGGGCTCGATCATCAGCGTCCCCGCGACCGGGAAGGACATGGTCGGCGCGTGGAAGCCGTAGTCGATGAGCCGCTTGGCGATGTCGTCGACGCTGACACCGGTCGCCTTGCTCAGCGGGCGCAGATCGATGATGCACTCGTGCGCGACGAGCCCGCCGGGGCCGGTGTAGAGCACCGGGTAGTGCGGCTCGAGGCGCTTGGCGATGTAGTTGGCGGAGAGCACGGCGACCTGCGTGGCGCGCTTGAGGCCCTCGCCGCCCATGAGGCGTACGTACGCCCAGGAGATCGGCAGGATTCCCGCGGAGCCCCACGGCGCGGCGGAGATCGGCCCGACGCCCGTCTCGGGGCCCGCGGCGGGCTGCAGCGGGTGGTTGGGCAGGAACGGCGCGAGGTGCTCGCGCACACCGACCGGGCCGACGCCGGGGCCGCCGCCGCCGTGCGGGATGCAGAAGGTCTTGTGCAGGTTCAGGTGCGAGACGTCGCCGCCGAACTTGCCGGGCTGGGCGAGGCCGACCAGGGCGTTGAGGTTCGCGCCGTCGACGTAGACCTGGCCGCCCGCCTCGTGCACGGAGGCGCAGATGTCGGCGACGTGCTCCTCGAACACCCCGTGCGTGGACGGGTAGGTGATCATGAGCACGGACAGCTCGTCGCGGTGCTTCTCGATCTTGGCGCGCAGGTCCTCGACGTCGATCTCGCCGTCGTCGCTGGTCTTCACGACGACGACCTTCATGCCGGCCATCACGGCGCTCGCGGCGTTGGTACCGTGCGCGGAGGACGGGATCAGGCAGACGGTGCGCTGCTCGTCGCCGTTGGCACGGTGGTAGCCGCGCACCGCGAGCAGTCCGGCGAGCTCGCCCTGCGAACCGGCGTTGGGCTGCAGCGAGACCTTGTCGTACCCGGTGACCTCGGCGAGGCGCTCCTCCAGCTCACGGATGAGCGTCAGATAGCCCTGCGCCTGCTGGGCGGGGGCGAAGGGGTGCAGCTGGCCGAACTCGGGCCAGGTGACCGGCTCCATCTCCGTGGTCGCGTTGAGCTTCATGGTGCAGGAGCCCAGCGGGATCATGCCGCGGTCGAGCGCGTAGTCGCGGTCGGACAGCTTGCGCAGGTAGCGCAGCATCGCGGTCTCGGAGCGGTACTGGTGGAAGACGGGGTGCGTCAGGTAGTCGTCGGAGCGCAGCAGAGCGCCGGGGAGCGAGTCCGCGGTCTGCGCGTCGAGCGCCTCGACGTCGGCCTCGACGCCGAACGCCGTCCAGATCGCGGTCAGTTGCTTGCGCGTGGTGGTCTCGTCGCAGGCCAGGGAGACGTGGTCGGCGTCGATCTGGTGGATGTTGACACCGCCCTCGCGGGCCGCGGCCACGAGCGCCTCGGCCCGGCCGGGCACCCGAACGGTCAGGGTGTCGAAGTACGCGCCGTGCACGACCTCGACACCGCCCGCGGTGAGTCCCGCGGCGAGCACGGTCGCGTAGCGGTGGGTACGCCGCGCGATGGACCTGAGGCCCTCGGGCCCGTGGTAGACCGCGTACATCCCGGCCATCACGGCGAGCAGCACCTGCGCCGTACAGATGTTGCTGGTGGCCTTCTCGCGGCGGATGTGCTGCTCACGGGTCTGCAGCGCCAGGCGGTAGGCCTTGTTCCCGTCCGCGTCCACGGAGACACCGACGAGCCGCCCCGGCAGGCTGCGCGCGAACTTCTCGCGCACCGCCATGTAACCGGCGTGCGGGCCGCCGAAGCCCATCGGCACACCGAAGCGCTGCGTGGTGCCGACGGCGATGTCGGCGCCGAGCTCGCCGGGCGAGGTGAGCAGCGTCAGGGCCAGCAGGTCGGCGGCGACGGAGACGATGGCACCGATCTCGTGCGCCTGCTCGATGAGCGGCTTGATGTCGCGCACGGCACCGGAGGCGCCCGGGTACTGGATCAGTACGCCGACGACACCGCGCTCGGCGACCTCGGCCGGGATGCCCTCGCTCAGATCGGCGACGACGACCTCGACACCGGTCGGCTCGGCGCGGGTCTGGATGACGGCGACGGTCTGCGGCAGGGCGTCGGCGTCGACCAGGAAGACACCGTCCTTGACCTTGCCCATGCGCCGCGAGAGCGCCATGGCCTCGGCGGCGGCGGTGCCCTCGTCGAGCAGCGAGGCACCGGAGGTGGGCAGCCCGGTCAGCTCGGCGACGACGGTCTGGAAGTTCAGGAGCGCCTCGAGGCGCCCCTGGGAGATCTCGGGCTGGTACGGCGTGTAAGCGGTGTACCACGCGGGGTTCTCCATCACGTTCCGCAGGATCACCGGCGGAGTGAAGGTCCCGTAGTAACCGAGCCCGATCATGGAGTCGAGGACCTGGTTACGGTCCGCGAGAGAGCGCAGCTCGGCCAGGACCTCGGCCTCGGTGCGCGCCCCGGGCAGGTTTAGCGCCTCGGCGTTCTTGATCACATCCGGCACGGCGGCGGCGGTCAGCTCGTCCAGCGAGCCGTATCCGACCTGCGCGAGCATCTTGGCCCGTGCTTCCACATCGGGACCGATGTGCCGCTGCTCGAAGGGAATGCCCTGCTCGAGCTGCGAGAGCGGGATACGAGGGGTGGCGGTCATGCGGAGGCCTCCTGGTCTGACGCGGGTCTGACGCGACCTGCGAGGGGCACCACGGCGCGGGTACCCGGACGGCCTCCCCCTCTGTCATCTCAACCTGAGAGCTTCACCGGTCCGTGCCTCGCGAGAGACGCCGTACCGGCTTTCACCGTCGGTGAGGAAGGGTTTCGAACGTGCCCGCCCGACGCCCGCCCTACTTTCCAGAGTGACCTCGTCCGTGCGGTACAGGGGCCTGAGAGATTCCGGGGAGGAGTTGCTCCTTCGGCGCCTCCGGTGTGTCCACCGGAGAGCTCTCCCGCACGGGGTCAGCAGCCAAGCGCCAGCCTACCAGCGAGGAGATGGAGGATCCCTCGAGTGGCCGCCTGCCCCGAAGTGCTCTTTCGTAGTGAATACGAACGAACAAGGATGAGTTACGCCCCACTTCGACAAGCCTCGACCAGTTGGAGGGCCCGTGCAGACCGATATCGATCCACGCACCTTGATCGGCCGCAAGGCGTTCGACCGCAACGGGGCGAAGATCGGCACGATCGACGAGGTCTATCTCGACGACGCCACCGGGGCCCCGGAGTGGGCGGCCATACGCACGGGCCTCTTCAGCCGGGACGCCTTCGTCCCCCTGGAGCCCAGCGAGGTCACCAGCGAGGGCACCCTGCGCATCCCCTTCGACCGCTCCCTGGTCAAGGACGCCCCGGACTTCGGCGTGGGCCGCCACCTCTCCCCCGAGCAGGAACTACAGCTCTACCACCACTACGGCCTGGACATCACGCCCCCGCAGTCGGCGCCACCGCCGGACCAGGACTTCGGAAAGATCGCGGGCCAGGAGAGCACCTGACCCCACGGCTCAGCCCTCCTCCCCCGGCGGAGTCACCAGCGGCAACGGCTCCGCGGGGACGAGCTCGGCATCGTCCACCCGGAAGGTCCTCACCCGCCCCGGTGCAGACCCCGGTGTCTCGAACCGCACCGTCACCCGCCCGAGCCCGCTCCCCTGCACCCACCCGTGCCCGAAGCGCGCATGCCGCACATCGTGCCCCGCGCTCCACCGGCGCAGGACGAGCGGCACCTCCTCGGCCGGCTCCTCCACCGTCTCGGCAGCCACCCCCTCCGGCGCGGCCTCGCCCTCCCTCTGCTCAGGGCCCTCTGCCAGCGCCAGCGCCTGGGCCTGGGCCTGCGCGAAGAGATCCTCCTGCGTGTAGTCGGCGAGCCCCGTGACGCCCACGCCGAGCAGCCGCACGCCTCCGGTGGTGTCCACGGACTCCAGGAGCCGCGCGGCGGCCTCCCGCACCACCCCGGGGTCGTCCGTCGGCCCCCGCAGCGTCTCGGAACGCGTCAGCGTCGAGAAGTCGAACCGCCGCACCTTCAGGACGATGGTCCGCCCCGAGTGCCCCGCCGCCCGCAGCCGCTCCACACACCGGTCGGCGAGCCGCGCCACCTCGCCCCTGACCCGCACCCGGTCATGGATGTCCACGTCGTACGTGTCCTCGACGCTGACCGACTTGGACTCCCGCTCGGCCACCACGGGCCGCTCGTCGCGCGCGAGCGCCATCGCGTACAGCGCGCTCCCGTGCGACTTGCCCAGGAGTCGGACGAGCTCGTCCTCGCCCGCCTCGGCGATCTCCCCCACCGTCGTGATCCCGCCGCGCCGCAGATGGTCCCCGGTGGCCGGCCCCACACCGGGCAGGATGCGCACCGACAGCGGCCCGAGCAGGTCCCGCTCGGTCCCCGGCACTATCAGCCGCAGGCCGTCCGGCTTGGCCTCCTCCGAGGCGATCTTCGCCAGCATCTTGGACGCGGCGAGCCCGACCGACCCCGCGAGCCCGGTCACCGCCTTGATGTCGACACGCAACCGCTCTCCCACGGCCAGCGCCGACGCCTGGTCGTCGGCCACCCCGCCCGCCTCCAGGTCGACGAATGCCTCATCCAGGCTGAGCGGCTCCACCAGCGGCGACAGCTCACGCAGCAGCGCCATCACCTGGTCGCTGATGTCGCGGTAGAGCGCGAAGCGCGGCACCAGATAGGCGGCATTGGGCACCAGACGCCGCGCCTGCCCCATGGGCATCGCCGAGTGCACACCGAACTTCCGCGCCTCGTACGAGGCCGTGGCCACCACGCCCCGCGGCCCGAGCCCGCCCACCACCACGGCTTTCCCGCGCAGACTCGGCTTCGCGGCCTGCTCGGCGGACGCGTAGAAGGCATCCATGTCCAGATGCAGAATCGTGGGCGCGGTTCTCACACCACTGATGCTGCCCTACGCCACTGACAACGCCCCGAGAACGCCACCCCGCACCCAACCGGGCCGCGACCGGTCCGCGACGCGCGCGGCGGCCTCAGACGGCCCTGTTGCGCCGCCGCGCGAGCTCGTCGGCGGGGTTCGGCCGCACCAGCGTCTCCCCGGTCTCGATCCGCTCGCCGTGCAGCTGCGAGAGCGCCGCCTCCACGTCCCGCCACACGACGCCCACGGCGATCCCGAAGACCCCCTGGCCGCCCTGGAGCAGATCGTGGACCTCGTCGGGCGACGTGCACTCGTAGACCGTCGCGCCGTCGCTCATGAGCGTCATCCGCTCCAGGTCCTGGAAGCCGCGGTCGCGCAGATGCTGGACCGTGGTCCTGATGTTCTGCAGGGACACACCGGTGTCGAGGAACCGCTTCACGATCTTCAGGACGACGACGTCCCGGAAGCTGTAGAGCCGCTGGGTGCCCGACCCGCCCGCGGACCGCACACTGGGCTCGACCAGACCCGTACGGGCCCAGTAGTCGAGCTGTCGGTAGGTGATGCCGGCGGCCGCGCACGCGGTCGGCCCCCGGTAACCGATCTGTTCCTGTTCGGACTGTCCGGACGTGGCGTCCCCGCTCCCCTGAACGCTCCCCTGAACCACCATCGGCCTCTTCGGAGAGTGACCGGCCGCGCTGCTGTGAAGCGGATACGGCCCGCCCATCGCCGTACCGTCGCCGCTGCTTCCCACGCCGACCTCCGTCCTTGACCTGCCTTCTCGACGGTAGGCAGTCACCAGGGGCTCGTCAACGATCGCCACACTCGGCACGCCGAGTGATAATCACCCTAAGAGTGGTTTGCCGTACCGCACCGCCGGGAAAAGCTAGCCGAATGGTCCGCCGGACCCCTTCGGAAGCGACGGACCACCGGCTGACGGACTACTGGCTGTTCGTACCGAAGTCCTCGGGCGAGATCTGATCGAGGAACTCGCGGAACTTCTCCACCTCGTCCTCCTGCTCGTCCGGAATGGCGATGCCCGCGTCGTCGAGGACACCGTCACTGCCGTAGATCGGCGTTCCGGTGCGCAGGGCGAGCGCTATGGCGTCGGACGGCCGGGCGCTCACCTCGACTCCGCTGGCGAAGACCAGTTCCGCATAGAAGACCCCTTCTCGGAGGTCCGTGATGCGCACTTCGGTGAGCTCCTGTCCCACCGCCTCCAGCACGTCCTTGAACAGGTCGTGGGTCAGCGGCCGTGCGGGCGCCATCCCCTGCTGTGCGAAGGCGATCGCGGTCGCCTCACCTGGTCCGATCCAGATGGGGAGGTACCGATCGCCTCCCACTTCACGCAGGAGCACGATCGGTTGGTTGGAGGGCATTTCCACCCGGACACCTACGACGTCGAGCTCGTTCACACAGCAACCCTAGGACGTGCCCGGCCGGTTTGGGTAGTCGGGCACCCCTTGAGTCAGGGCAACCGCACCCCGAGCGCGGTCTGCACCAGTGCAGAGTGCAGCTTTCCGGTCAGTCCCGCGAGCTCCTTCGTACGAGCTTCCGCATGGGCTCTGGTCTGCGGATTGCGGTGCCGGCGCAGCGGCGCGACGACCTGGTCGACGAGCCCGGCCTCGCGTTCGGCCGCCGACTTCAGGGTGCGCAGATGTCTGGGTTCGATACCGAACCGCCCGAGTTCGACGACGAGCGCGGCCACCGTCACGGCCTCCGCGTCATAGCCGCCGTCCGGCAAGGGCACGATGAGCCCGTACGTCTCCCAGTCCGCGAGCTGCTCCGCGTCGATCTCGGCGGCCGCAAGGAGCTCGGCACGGCCCACACGGGCAGCAGTGGGCTCATCGGCGTCACTCACGCCCCAGGCGTCACCGGGCTCGCGCGGCTGCCCCAGAGAGGGCACGGGAGCCTTCTCTCCGCGCTCCAGGGCGTCCAGGTGCTCCCGGATGACCTTGAGCGGCAGATAGTGGTCCCGCTGCATCCTCAGGACGTGACCGAGCCGCTCGACGTCCTGCGGGCTGAACTTGCGATAGCCCGACGGCGTGCGCTCCGGCTCGATGAGCCCTTCCGACTCCAGGAAACGAATCTTGGAGATCGTGACCTCGGGAAACTCGTCACGCAGCGCGTTCAACACGGCGCCGATGCTCATCAGCCGACGGTCCTCGGCGGCGGTGCCGTTGCCGGCACCGCCCCTCGGTGTTTGAAGCATGGACCTTCCTGACGGATCAGATACCCATGGCCCGCTGGCTCGCGTAGAAGACCAGGCGGTACTTGCCGATCTGCACCTCGTCGCCGTTCGACAGCGCGACCGAGTCGATGCGCTCCCGATTGACGTACGTGCCGTTGAGGCTGCCCACGTCGGCGACGGTGAAGGAGCCGTCACCGAGGCGACGGAACTCCACGTGGCGACGCGAGACGGTCACGTCGTCCAGGAAGATGTCGCTCTGCGGGTGGCGCCCCGCCGTGGTCAGCTCGCCGTCCAGGAGGAAGCGGCTGCCCGAGTTCGGCCCACGGCGCACCACGAGGAGCGCGGAACCGAGCGGCAGTGCGTCAACGGCGGCCTGGGCCTCCGGCGAGAGGGCGGGCGAGGCGGTCTGCCCCGTCACCTCCGCGTCGTAGGCCTCCAGGCCCGAGATGGAGATGGTGGAGGTCGTCTCCGAGGGACGCTCCGGCGCGGCCCCGGCCCGCAGCGGCGCGCCGCAGTTGGAGCAGAACCGGCTCGCCTCGGCGTTGCGGTTCCCGCACCTCGTACACACCAGGGCCATGGACGGATCCTCCTGCCGCGGCTGCCCCGCGGGGGCATTCGATGCGTACGGATCGGGGGTAAACCCTCCACCCGTACTTGAGGTTGACGGTTCTCCGAAACCTATGCGGCCCGGACCGGCAGGGTCAACAGACGACGCGCCCTGCGCGCCCGAAATGTCACCGCCTGGCCCACCGACCTGGTCACGGAACATCGGGCGCTCGGCGCCCTGCTCCTCTGCATCTCCATGGCGCGTGGCACGGTGCCGGGCAGTGGCGGGGTTGCCACTGTCCTCACGTGCGCTCTTGCCGAACAACTTCGCAAACAACTTCACGGGCGATTCCCCTTGACCGAAACAGACCCGCCCGTGGGGCAGGACGAACCCTGATTGCACACACCGGCGTACATCGGCAGCACAGACATCCTCACAACGTCCGCATCCGCCAAACAGTTTCCACCACGCACCACGCTTACAGTGCGCCGACCCCCCGCAACCTCATGCCCTCGACCGGCGGCCCCCATGCACCCCGCCCTCACTGGGACGACGACCGAGCGTAGTCAGGCCGCTTCGCCGCTCGCAAGGCGTCCACCACGATCTTCTCCGCTCGCGTCACGGTGACGGTGGCCTGCTCCTTCTCCAGAGTCTGCACCACGCCACCTGGGATGTTCAGCGCCGGCTCGAGGTCCTGCGGCTTGCCGATCACCTTGAACCGGTAGGGCTTGCCGACCTTGCGGCCGTCCACCCGGACACCACCACTGTCCGTATCCGACAGATAGGTGTTGGCCACTACGCGTACATCATTGATCTGGATGGCCTCGGCACCCGCAGCACGCAACTCCTGAATGGCGTCGAGCAGCATGTCCGCCTCAACCGACCCCTTCTTGTCATCGATGGTCAGCGTGATGCCAGGACCCTGCGCCGCCACGGTGCCCGCCAGAATGCCGAGTTGACGTTCTTTCTCGACAGTCTGCTTGCGGGCCTCCTCGGCCTGGTCCGAGCTGTTCTCAAGCCCGGTGCGCTGGTCCTCAAGACGCTGCTTCTCACCTTCCAGACGCTGTGTACGGTCATCCAGTTCATCGAGAATGCGTACGAGATCTTCCTGACGTGCGCCGCGCAACGCGCTGCTGTCGTTGTTGGAGCGCACCTGGATGGCAAGACCGAGCCCCAGCACGAACAGCAGCAGGGCGACGATGAGTTGGGGGCGCGTGACGCGAGGGGGCCACAGCCCCTCCGCCAGCCGCCGACGGCCGCTGAGCGGCGCCTGCCCGTCCTGCTGCGTGTTCTGCTGCTCGTCGTGGTGTGCGTCCCGCTGTTCGCCCTGCTCGGGCCCCGCGGCCTGCACGGGCTCCGCGGGAGCGCCGTGCACCTCGGCGGGAAGCGCCCTGCCGCGGTTGTCGCCCCCGGGCGTCTCGTCCGTACCCATGCGCGTCACGCCCTGAAGATGTGTCGGCGGATGGCGGCGGCGTTCGAGAAGATCCGGATGCCGAGGACCACCACGACACCGGTGGAGAGCTGGGCGCCCACGCCCAACTTGTCGCCCAGGAACACGATCAGGGCGGCCACGACCACGTTCGAGAGGAACGACACCACGAAGACCTTGTCGTCGAAGATCCCGTCGAGCATCGCCCGCAGACCTCCGAACACCGCGTCGAGTGCCGCCACCACGGCGATCGGAAGGTACGGCTCGACCACCGCCGGAACCTCGGGCCGGACCAACAATCCGGCCACGACTCCCACGACGAGGCCCAGTACGGCGATCACGATGTGCCCTTTCCTGCCTTCGGCTCTGCTGTACGTACGGTCACACTCGGTGCTGCCGGCAGTCGGACGTCTTCCTGGACGGAAATACTGGTCCGTACGCCGAAGTTCTCCTGCAGAGCATGCAGATACTGACCGTCGCGACTGTTCTGGAATCTCGTGCTCAAGCGCTGACCGTCACCCACGGCAAGCACCGTATACGGCGGCACCAGCGGCTTGTTGTCGACCAGTATCGCGTCACCCGCGGCCCTGATCGCCGACAGGGCCGTCAGCCGCTGGTCGTTGATGGCGATCGCCTCAGCGCCGGACTGCCACAGGCCGTTGACGACCCGCTGCATGTCGCGGTCGCGCACCCGTCCGGTGTCGGAGAACCCCGCGCTCTCGCGCGGCCCGCCCCCGCCCTGGTCGGCTTCCTTCGCGTCGTCCACGACAAGCTTCACACCGAGCCCGTGGACCTTGGTGGCACCGGAGAGCAGGGACACCAACTCGCCCTTGCTGCCCCCGTGTTTCTTCAAGGCCTCGCGCTGCCGCTCGCCCACGTCGTCACGGAGCGTCTCGACGTCCTCTTCGAGCTCGTCGGCGTCCGAGGTCGCCGACTCGATGCGGTCGATGAGCTCCACGCGCTCCTTGGCGACGACCGGAGCGGCTATCCGCGCCTGCGCCGCACCCACCGTCACCACCAGGGCCGCGAGCACCAGTCCGAGCGCGAGGCCGAGCTTCGCCCGCAGCGGACGCGGCACACCGGCCGCGCCCTGCGCCTTCTTGCGGGCCGCCGCCTCTGCGTAGCCCTCGTCCAGACTGTGGTCCATGACCGTGGTCAGCAGCGACATGGAGGCGTCCGGGCGCCGGGGGCGCGAGGGGGTGCTCCGAACGGGGGGCTGCTGCGGCATGCCGCACATCGTCGCACGTCGCGGGCGCTACCTCCGAATGGCCCCACCGGCGTGCCGGACAGCACCTCTCACAGGTGCCGTCCGGCCCACGCCGCCGGTCAGCGACCGGCGCTGTCCACCACGGCGGACCACTCGTCGAGCAACGCCTGGGCGGATGCGTCGTCGGGTCCCTCGGCCCACAGATGGGTGACGGCCTCCGCGGGGTCGGGCAGCACCAGCACCCACCGCCCGTCGGTCTCCACGACCCGGACGCCGTCGGTCGTGTCCACCGACCGATCCCCCGCGGCCTCCACCACGGTCCGCATCACGAGCCCCTTGACCGCCCACGGCGTCGCGAGGTCACGCCGCAGCACATGCGCACGCGGGATACGGGCATCGATCTGGCTCAGCGTGAGCTGCGTCCGCGCGACGAGACCGATGAGCCGCACGAAGGCCGCCGCACCGTCGAAGACGCTGCTGAACTCCGGAATGATGAATCCACCGCGGCCGTCGCCACCGAAGATGGTCGACTCATCACGCCCCACGCGCGTCAGATCGTCGGGCGACGTCGTCGTCCAGTCGACCTGCGTCCCGTGGTACGCGGCCACCTGCTCGCCGATGCGCGTCGTCGTCACCGGCAGCGCGACCCGCCCGCTGCGGCGCTCCGCGGCGACCAGATCGAGCATGACGAGAAGCGCGCGGTCGTCCTCGATGATCCGCCCCTTCTCGTCGACGAGCGAAAGCCGCTCGCCCACGGGGTCGAACCGCACACCGAAGTCGGCACGCGACGACGCCACGATCTCGCCCAGCCGCACAAGCCCCGACCTGCGAGCCTCATAGGTCTCGGTCGGACGCGACTCGTCGAGACCGGGGTTGATGGTCAGCGCGTCGACGCCCAGTCGCCCGAGCAGGCTCGGCAGCACGAGGCCCGCACTGCCGTTGGAGGCGTCGACGACCACCTTCAGATCCGACTCGGCCACGCCCGTGGTGTCGACGTTGCGCAGCAACGAGCCCGTGTAGGAGTCGAAGACGCTGGACGGGAAGTGCAGATCCCCGATCTCCCCGGGGAAGGCACGCCGGTACTCCTGGCGCGCGTACACCCGGTCCAGCTTCCGCTGACTCCCCTGCGACAGGTCGGCCCCGCGTGCGTCGAAGAACATGATGTCGACGGAGTCCGGCACCCCGGGCGTCGTCCGGATCATGATCCCGCCGGCACTGCCTCGAGCCGTCTGCTGCCGCGCCACCGGCAGCGGCACGTTCTCCAGGTCGCGTACGTCGATGGCGCTGGCCTGGAGGGCCGAGATCACCGCTCGCTTCAGCGCCCGGGCGCCTCGAGAGTGGTCACGGGCCGTGGTGACGGTCGAGCCCTTCTTCAGGGTCGTGGCGTACGCCCCCGCGAGCCGCACCGCGAGCTCCGGCGTGATCTCCACGTTCAGGATTCCGGAGACACCGCGTGCACCGAAGAGATGGGCTTGGCCGCGGGACTCCCAGATGACGGACGTGTTGACGAACGCGCCGGCCTCGATCGTCTTGAACGGGTAGACCCGCACATTGCCCTGGATAATCGATTCCTCACCGACGAGGCACTCGTCGCCGATGACGGCACCGTCCTCGATGCGGGCGGCCCGCATGATGTCGGTGTTCCTGCCGATGACACAGCCCCGCAGGTTGCTGTGCTGGCCGATGTAGACGTTGTCGTGCACGACGGCCCTGTGCAGGAACGCGCCGGTCTTGACCACCACGTTCGAGCCCACGACCGTGTGCTCACGAATTTCGGCGTCGGCCTCGACCTTGGCGTAGTCACCGATGTAGAGCGGCCCCCGCAGCGTGGCGTCGGGGTGCACCTCGGCGCCTTCGGCGACCCACACACCGGGCGAGATCTCAAAGCCGTCGAGTTCGACGTCGACCTTGCGCTCCAGCACGTCGGCCTGCGCCTTGACGTAGCTCTCGTGCGTGCCGACGTCCTCCCAGTAGCCCTCGGCGATGTACCCGTAGACGGGCTTGCCTTCCTTCATGAGCTGGGGGAAGACGTCACCGGACCAGTCGACCGACACATCGGCGTCGACATAGTCGAAGACCTCGGGCTCCATCACATAGATGCCCGTGTTCACCGTGTCGGAGAAGACCTGTCCCCAGGTCGGCTTCTCCAGGAAGCGTTCGACCTTTCCTTCTTCGTCCACGATGGTGATGCCGAATTCCAGCGGATTGGGAACGCGCGTCAGGCAGACGGTGACAAGCGCGCCCTTCTCCTTGTGGAAGTTGATCAGCTCGGTGAGGTCGAAATCGGTCAGAGCATCACCGGAGATCACGAGGAAGGCATCGTCCTTCAATGCCTCCTCGGCGTTCTTCACGCTCCCGGCAGTGCCGAGTGGCTTCTCCTCATTGGCATAGGTGAGCTCCATCCCGAGCTCTTCACCATCGCCGAAGTAATTCTTGACCAGTGAGGCCAGGAACTGGACTGTTACTACGGTCTCGGTGAGTCCATGCCTCTTGAGCAGCCTCAGCACATGCTCCATGATGGGCCTATTGGCCACAGGCAGGAGCGGCTTGGGCATGCTCGAGGTCATGGGGCGAAGGCGCGTGCCTTCGCCTCCAGCCATTACGACGGCCTTCATGTCGGAAGCGTCCTCCTCAATAGGCGACGATCTAGCCGACTCAGCCCGCCAAGATAGTCCCGTAAATATCTCTTACGGGTCTGCAAGCCTCTACAGCTGCCGAATCGGCAAGCTCAATCGGCCGTGACGTCCGCACGGACAAGTCGGCGGACCTGAACCACGTAGAGGATCCCTGCCCACCAGTACAGAGTTGTACCCCATCCTGCGAACGCCCATCCGAAAATAGCAGCGAGAGTGCTGATCCAGCCACTGCCGTCACTGAGGAGCAGTAGTGGAAAGGCGTACATCAGGTTGAAGGTGGCGGCCTTGCCCAGGAAGTTCACCTGCGGCGGCGGATAGCCGTGACGCCTGAGGATCCCAACCATCACCAGCAGAACCAGCTCGCGCAGGAGCAGCACCGCGGTCACCCACAGCGGAAGAATCTCCCGCCACGTGAGCCCGAGCAACGTCGACAAGATATAGAGCCGGTCGGCAGCCGGGTCGAGCAGCCGCCCGAGGTTGCTGATCTGGTTCCAGCGGCGGGCCAGCTTGCCGTCGAGATAGTCACTGATGCCGCTCAGCATCAGCACCAGCAGCGCCCAGTGGTCACTCTTGGGCCCGCCGAACTCCGGCCTGAGGATCAGCCACAGGAAGAGGGGTACGCCAAGGAGACGCGCCATGCTGAGGATGTTCGGGATGGTGAGGACCCGGTCCGTCTGGACGCGAGTCTCCTGGACCTCCACCCGGGGGCCTCCTGTGGGAAACGAGCCGATGATGCCCCCTGACCTTACCCTCAGTTGTCAGCCGGCGGTGCAGAGGGGTGGCCGAGGGCCCGAAAGGGCCCAGAAATACAAAAAGCCGTGGTCCCTGGACAATAAAGTCCAGGGACCACGGCTATTAAAATGAGTTCGGCGGCGTCCTACTCTCCCACAGGGTCCCCCCTGCAGTACCATCGGCGCTGTGAGGCTTAGCTTCCGGGTTCGGAATGTAACCGGGCGTT
>NZ_JBITWR010000016.1:0-195610 GCF_044544025.1 Streptomyces sp. NPDC055243 | reverse complement strand
AGGGTGTAGCCGAAGCCCGGCTCCAGCGGCTCGATCACGAACCGGGAGCGGAATTCGTCGACGACCTCTTCGGTCAACGAGGGACGCTGAGCGATGAGCATGAAGTATTGCCTCCAGAGTTCGGCGCCCACTATTTGACGCCGTAGATACAGCAAAGGGTAACGGGCGAAACAGTCTCACCTGGTCACCCGGGTCCGGAACTCGCTGCCGGCGGAGCATCTCCCGAGGTGGCGGTCGCCCCGGCACGTGCACTTTGTGATCTCGACCGGCCCTTCCCCGGCGGCCTGTTCGCTCTTCCGCTCTCGGCGCGTCGCGCTCGCCGGGCACCCCGTCACCAGTGCCGCAACCTCCCCGAACCCGCGGTAACGGCAAGCAGCCTTGCTGGGCGCTCGGGAGCCCCGTGGGAAGAGGCGATGAACGTGGGTCCGCTGCTGGGCCGGCAGCTGGCCGCCGTCCACGCATCGAAGTACGAGACGATCCGGACCGTCCTCCCGGTCGCGGGCGGAGGCCAGGTTCACACCCACGAGGTCGACGAACCGTCGCCGACGGAGGCGCGTCGCCGGCGGTGTCCTTCGACCGTTCCGCGGCCCTCAGCGTCACCGGCGGGTCGGCCGCCGCCGGTCTCCTGCCCGCGGCGCTCGCCGGAGCCGTCGCGGGCCGCCTGCCCCAGACCATCCTCACCGCCGCTGTCGCCGGATTCGCCGTGCTCAGGATGCTGCGTCCCGCCCCGGCGGCCGAGGCCTTGGGGGCGGCGCGGTGCGACCGGTGAAGGCGGCGGCCAGCCACCGGGGCCGGTCCGGGCGCACTGATCGGCCCGCTGGGGGTGGGGGGAGGGGCTAGCGTCGCGGGCCTCGGCTGGTCGGCCATCGGCCCGTTCGTGGGCGCCGCACTCCTGGGCGCGTCGCGTGGGACGGCGAGCGCCTGGCCCTCAAGACGTCGGGCCCCGTGCTGCAGCGCTCCTTCGCGACCGTGCTGCTGGCTGTGACGGCGTTCATGCTCCTCGACGCCGTCGTCTGAAGCCGTACGCGTCTCTCCGATACGCGAGTTGTGGGTGGGGCGGTTGAGACGAACGGGCTCGCCGCGCGTACGTGACGGCACACGGAAGCCCATCCGGCGGTGGCGTACACCGTCGGGGACAGGAGTCGCACGTGTCGCGCAAGAAGACCCTCAGCCGTAAGAAGAAGGTCGCCCTCATGGTGGGCGCCGCCGCGCTGGTGGCGGGAACCGCGGTGGTGATGACCGGCACGAGCCAGGCCTCGGGAGCGTGTGACGGGCTGGCCACCGCGCTGAGCAACAACGAGAAGTTCATCGCAGGTCAGCGAGCGAATCCCGACGCGCAGTCCGCTGCCCGGATCGCCAATCGGGAAGCGGTGATCGAGGAGATCAGGCGAAAGCAGGCGGCGTCGGGCTGCGACACGGGCGGAGAAGCGGAGGCCGGGGCGGGCGGCGGCGAAGATGCCGGTGCGGGCGAGGGTGCCGGGGCCGGCGACGAAGCGGGCGCCGGTGAAGGAGCAGGTGCCGGTGAGGAGCAGGGCGCCGGTGGGGACGCCGCTCAGCCGCCGGCGGAGGAGCCCGGTGGCGATGCCTCCCCCACGGCCCCGCCCGGGGACGGCGGAGAGACGGGGGCGGAGGGCGAGGTCGTCTGCGCCGGCTCCACCGTCACGCTGTCCGGCGAGGCCGGCGCGCCCGCCGCTTCCAGCAACGAGTTCCCCGTCGGTACGCAGCTGAAGGTGACGAACCTGGACAACTCCAAGTCCACCACGGTGGAGGTCACTTCGACGTCGGGCAGCTGTGTGCTGCTCAACAACGAGGCGTTCGAGGAGGTGCGCGAGGCCGGGAAGTTCCTGATCCGCGAGGCGCGGATCGAGCGCGTCGGATAGGCGGACCGGGCGACGGGCGGATCAGGGGACCGGTGGACCGGGGTGTGCCCCCACCGGTCCCTTCAGCCGGGCCGTCCGGCAGGCGTGGCGGCGGACCGGTCGTCGCTCGTGTGCGGGTGTGGTCCCCCGCGACGGAGTGGGGCCGCCTACCCTGGACGAGCCGACCCAGTTTCTGTCCCAGGACGAGACGCCACATCCAAACTCCCCGAGCGGCTGGAGATCATGCCGAGCCTCCCCCTGTCACACGTCGGAAGGGTCTCCAAGAAGGACCTGCTGGCCCGGTTCGCCGACGCCGCGCCGCCCGCCACGCCGTCCGCCGAGCCGTTCGGCGCCCCGGGCGGTGGCGCATGAGCGGCCTGCTGCGGATGGAGCGTGACCGGGGCACCGCCACGCTCACGCTCGACGACCCCGACCGCCGCAACGTCCTGTCCGGTGCGCTCGTCGCCGAACTCATCGCGGCCTTCGACGAGTTGGAGAAGGACCCCGACGTCACCTCGGTCGTCCTCACCGGGGCGGGCACGGCCTTCTGCGCCGGGGCCGACCTCACGGACCTCCTGGCGGCGTCCGAGGGCGACACCTCGGGAGTCGAGACGGTCTACGAGTCCTTCCTCCGGGTGGCCCGCTCGCCGCTGCCGACCATCGCCGCCGTCAACGGCCCGGCGGTCGGCGCAGGCCTCAACCTCGCGCTGGCCTGCGACGTGCGGGTGGCCGCCGAATCGGCGTGGTTCGACACCCGATTCCTCAAGCTCGGGCTGCACCCCGGCGGCGGCCACACCTGGATGCTGAACCGCTTGGTCGGACCCCAGACGGCCGCCGCGATGGTGCTCTTCGGCGAACGCCTGGACGGCGCCGCGGCCACCGCCGCCGGACTGGCCTACCGGTGCGTCCCCGACCCGGATCTGCTCGCCACCGCCCACGCCCTCGCCGCCAGGGCAGGCACGGTCGAACCGGAACTCGTGCGCCGTACCAAGCAGTCGCTGCGGCGCGCGGGCGACGGGCGTGGGCACGACCAGGTGGTGGAGGAGGAAACGCGGGAGCAGCTCTGGTCGCTCTCGCTGCCCGGCACCGCGGAACGCCTGAGCGGGCTCCGGAAGAACCCCAGGGGCTGACCGTCTCGCGCCATCCGGCCGTCGGCGATGGGCCGCCCCTTGCCGTCGGTCGCGATGCCGCTCATCAGGCGGTTCAGGTGCGAGCGCGTCACGGCGTCGAGCCGCTCGTGCCAGTACTGCACCACGGCCAGCAGCAGTTGCTGCTTGTCGCGGAAGCGGTGCGGCAGCCCGGCATCGGTGATCCCGGCATCACGGGCGACGCCGGCCAGGGACGTCTTGCGGTAGCCGTCCTTGCCGAAACGCAGCAGCGCGGCCTCGAGGATCTGGTCGCGCCTGGCCAGCCCTGCCGCGTAGCCGCCGCGCGGCCCTCTTGGTGTCCCGATGGGCCCCACCGTAGCGAGTGCCGTCACCGGCTCCGCCGGGCAGGAAGTGTCGACGTGGCCGCGGCCTTCTTGCACACTGACGGCGGCAGCCTGGGACGGTCGCCGACCCGAACGCACGTCGGGACGGCAAGGCACGTCGGGAGATCGGTGAGGGCGTATTGGACGACTCGCGCGTACATGAGGCGCAGCATGCCGATGCAGCCGGCCGCCGCGGCTCGGAGCCGGGCGCCAGGCCGGTGCTTGGTCGCGCCCTGCAGATCCTCGGTGCGTTCAGCGCGAACTGCCCGGAGCTGACGCTGAGCGAACTCTCCCGCCGGACGGGGCTCCCGGTGTCGACCGTGCACCGGATGCTCGGCGAGCTCACCGCCTGGGGAGCGCTGGAGCGCGGTGACAAGGGGAGTTACCGCGTCGGCCTGCGGCTGTGGGAAGTCGCCTCCCTCGCGCCCCGAGGGCAAGGGCTGCGCGAGCGGGCGCTGCCGTTCCTGGAGGACCTCTCCCAGATCACCCGCGAGAACGTGCAGCTCGCGGTGCGCGAGGGCACCGAGGTCGTCTTCGTCGAGCGCATCGCGGGGTCCGGCGCGGTGCCCGTACTGACGCGCGTCGGCGGGCGTTTCGCCCTCACGGCCACCGGCGTCGGACTCGTGCTGCTGGCGCACGCCCCTGCCGAGGTGCAGGAGCAGGCGCTCGCGGGCCCCTTCGAGCGCTTCACGCCGGGCACGGTCACCGATCCGCGTGAGCTGCGGCGCATGCTGGCCGATACGCGGACCAACGGCTACGCGGTCAGCGACCGCCAGGTCACGATGGACGCCCTGTCGGTCGCCGCCCCGGTGCACCGCGGCGGAACGGTGATCGCCTCGGTGTCGTTGGTGGTGCACCGCGGCAGCACCTCCGCGCACGCACTGGCCCGGCTCGTGTGCACGAGCGCCCGGGCGATCTCGCGCGCCATGGTCACGCCGCGGGTCTGAACCGCCCGACCGGCGCCGGCCCCACACCCATCCCTTGAGCAGATGTTTCCCGGCATGCGGAAAGCCCTCTGGTGGGCCGAGGGCGCCAACTCCACGATGGCGCCTTGAACGCCCCGCTCCGAGGCGCTCCGAACGCCCTCTTCCGAAGGGAACATCATGACTGCCTTCGTCCGCGATCAGTGGTACGTCGCCGCCTACGGCCGGGAGGTGGGCCGGGAGTTGCTCGGACGCACCGTACTGAGCGAGCCGATCCTGCTCTACCGCACGCAGGACGGCCGCGCGGTGGCGATGGCGGAGCGCTGTGTGCACCGGCGTTTCCCGCTGTCGCAGGCGCCGACCCGGCTGGACGGCGACCGGGTGGTCTGCGGCTACCACGGTTTCACCTACGGCACCGACGGCGGCTGCGTCTCCGTGCCCGGCCAGCAGCGCATCCCGCGCACGGCACGCCTGAAGACGTACCCGGTGGTCGAACAGGACTCCTTCGTATGGGTGTGGATAGGCGACCGCGAGCCCGGGGACACCCTGCCGCCCCGCGCTCCGTGGATGGACGCGCCCGAGTACACCGTCGTGTCGGGCATGGAGCCGATCGACGGCGACTACGGCCTGCTGGTCGACAACCTCATGGACCTCTCCCACGAGACGTACCTGCACGGCGGCTACATCGGCACCCCCGAGGTGGCCGACACCCCCATCACCACGGAGGTCGACGACACGGCCGGGATCATCCGCGTGAGCCGACACATGGACGACGCCCAGTGCCCTCCGTTCTACGCCAAGTCCACCGGCATCGCGGGCCGGATCAGCCGCTGGCAGGACATCGAGTACCACGCGCCCTGTCTCTACCTGCTCCACTCGCGCATCGCGCCCGTCGGCGCTCCCCAGCCGCATCCGGACGGCAGCGACCCGCACGCCTTCCACGTGGAGGTCGTCTACGGCATCACTCCCTCGACGGAGAAGACGACGTACGACTTCTGGGCGGTGGCCCGCGACTTCGCCCTCGACGACCAGGACGTCACCGAATTCCTGCGCGCCAGCAACCACACGGTGGTCATGCAGGACGTGGTGGCCCTCAACGTCCTGCAGAAGTCCCTGGACACCGAGCCGGACGGCTACCAGGAGCTGAGCATCAACATCGACACGGGCGGCCTCGCCGCCCGCCGGATTCTCGCCCGCCTGGCCCAGGGGGACACCGCGGCCCAGGACCGGGCGGTGGCCCGGTGATCCCGCCGCACCCGCCCGTCCTCTCCGGGCAGGGCGTCCACCGCATCCACTGGGTGCTCGGCACCGACCGGCTGCTGGCCGCCTGCCACTGCGGTGCGCGGCGGGAGTTCGAGGATCCGGTGGAGCTGTGGGACTGGCTGCTGGGTCACCCCGATGGCCATCGTCCCGGCCCCGCACCGGAGTTCACCCCTGCTGCGCCTGCCCCTGCCCTTGCTCCTGCTCTTGATCCTGCGCCTGTGAAGGGGGAGTCCTCATGACCAGCACGACCTTTCCGGGCGGCGGGGGCGAACTCGACCTGACCCTGGTGCGCAAGGAGCACCTCGCCGAGGGCGTCGTCCGGCTCAGCCTGGCCCACCCCTCCGGCGGGCGGCTGCCCGCCTGGAGCCCCGGCGCCCACATCGACCTGGTCCTCGGCCCCGGCCTCGTACGACAGTACTCGCTGTGCGGAGACCCGGGGGACACCTCCCTCCTCCAAGTGGCCGTGCTGCGCGAGGCGGAGAGCCGGGGCGGCTCCCGGCACGTGCACGACACGCTGGCCGAAGGCGACACGGTCCGGGTCGGCGGACCCCGCAACCGCTTCCAACTGGTCGACTCCGAGCGCTACTTGTTCATCGCCGGCGGCATCGGCATCACGCCCGTCCTGCCGATGATCGACGCCGCCGAGCGGCGGGGAGCCGACTGGCGGTTGGTGTACGGCGGGCGCAGCCGCGCCACCATGGCCTTCGCCGGGCAGCTCGCCGTGGACCATCCCCGCCGGGTGGAGCTGTGCCCCCAGGACGAGAGGGGCCTCCTGGACCTGGACGGGCTGCTCGGCAGTCCCGCCGCGGGCACGCTCGTCTACTGCTGCGGTCCCGAGCCCCTGCTCGACGCGGTGGAGCGGCGGTGCGCCACCTGGCCCGACGGCGCGCTGCACGTCGAGCGATTCACGCCGAAGACGAAGACGAAGTCGCAGGCGCGGGCGGACGACGGCGAAGGCCCTTCGGTCGTCTCCTTCGAGGTCGGGCCCGCCTCCTTCGAGGTCGAGCTCTCCCACAGCGGTGTGACGGTGACCGTCCCGCCGGACAAGTCCGTCCTCCAGAGCGTCGAGGAGGCCGGCGTACAGGTCCTGTCCTCGTGCCGGGAGGGCACCTGTGGCACCTGCGAGACCCCGGTCCTGGACGGCGTCGTGGACCACCGCGACTCCCTCCTCACCCCCGCCGAACAGGCCCGCAACGACACGATGTTCATCTGCGTATCGCGTGCCGCCGGTCCGCGCCTCGTCCTGGATCTGTGACACCGGCGGATCTCACCCGCCCGGTGAAGGGCCCGCGGTCGCGGCGACGATGTAACCCCCAAGCCAAGCGCCCACTGGCTCGGCAACATCGCCCGCAGCATGCACCTCACCGGGTGGCAGTCATTTCCCAAGTGGCGCTGTGTTGTGGGGAGTTGGTGGATTGAGGGCGGGGAGCAGATGGGTGGCGTCCTGGTCTATACCAGGCACGCCTGTCCCAGTATCCTCATCCGTGACCACTAGCACACCATCCCCCCACCCAGGTTGCGTGCCGGTGCGGGCCGCACCCCGTCCACGTCTGCCCCGAGCAGCCGGGTGACCCCCTCTTCGCCGCCTCCAGGAGGATCACGGTGAACGTTCGCACCAGAAGCTCGGCGATCATCGCCACCATCTGTCTCGTCGCTTCCCTCGCCCTGACCGCGGCGTCCGCCGACGAGCCCGCCGCCCCACGCGAAGTTCCGAAGGTCGCGCTCACGAAGGTGACCACGGCCGCGAATCCGACCGCCGGTGCCGCAGGGCCCGGCGGCACCGTCTGGGTGGCCGAACGCGCGGGCACCGTAAGGGTCTTGAGCCCCAAGGGCTTGAGCAAGCCCGTCCTCGACATATCCAAGGAGACCACCACCGACGGTGAACGCGGGCTGCTCGGCATCGCGTTCGACAAGAAGTTCGCGCACCTGTACATCTCGTTCACGAACCTCGAAGGCACCAGCACCGTGGACGAGTTCGCCGTGCGGCACGGCAAGATCAGGACCGAGACCCGGCGCACCGTCATCACCCAGACGCAGCCCTATCCGAACCACAACGGCGGCGACATCAAGTTCGGCCCCGACGGCTACCTCTACATAGCGCTCGGCGACGGCGGTTCGGGCGGTGACCCGCACGGCAACGGGCAGAACCTCGACACACTGCTCGGCAAGCTCCTGCGGATCGACCCGAGGGGCGGCAAGCCGTACGCGATCCCGTCGGACAACCCCTTCGTGGGCGACCCGAATGCCAAGGACGAGATCTGGGCGTACGGGCTGCGCAACCCGTGGCGGTTCTCCTTCGACGCGGGCACGGGCGACCTGCTGATCGGCGACGTCGGCCAGAGCGCGTGGGAGGAGATCGACTGGGCCCCGGCCGCCAGCAAGGGCGGCGAGAACTACGGCTGGTCCCAGATGGAGGGCAGCCATCCCTTCCGGGGCGGCACGGAGCCCGCGAACCACGTGCCGCCGGTCCACGAGTACGACCGCACCGGGCTCGGCTGCTCGGTGACCGGCGGATACGTCTACCGGGGCAAGGCGATCCCGGCCCTCAAGGGTCAGTACGTGTTCAGCGACTACTGCGACGGCACCATCCGCGCCCTGCGGATGGAGAACGGCAAGGTGACCGGCGCCAGCGACCTCGGAGTCAACGGCGGCGAGGTCATCTCCTTCATGCAGGGCGGCAGGGGCGAGCTGTACGTGCTCGACATCGGCGGCAGCATCTTCCGCATCGACCCGGCGTGACGACCGGTTCGACTACTGGTTCGACGACAGCTTCGTCGGCTGGTGCGCTCAGGAGCGCACCAGCCGAGGCGCGAGATAGGGCGCGGTGGCGCTGCGCTTCGATCTGGCGACCTTCGCGGGTGTGCCCTTGGCGACCACCCGGCCGCCCGCGTCGCCGCCGCCCGGTCCGAGGTCGATGACCCAGTCGGCGGTGGCGATCGTGTCGAGGTCGTGCTCGACCAGGACGACCGTGTTGTCGGCGTCGACGAGTCGGTGCAGTTGTCGCAGCAGCAGCGCGATGTCCGCTGGGTGCAGGCCCGCGGTCGGCTCGTCGAGCAGGTAGAGCGCATGGCCGCGCCGGGCCCGCTGGAGTTCGGTGGCGAGCTTGATGCGCTGGGCCTCGCCGCCGCTGAGTTCCGTCGCGGGCTGGCCCAGGCGAAGGTATCCAAGGCCCACCTCCCGGAGCGTTTCGAGGCTTCGGGCCGCGGCGGGAACGTCCACGAGGAACACGGCGGCCTCGTCGACGGACATCGCGAGCACGTCCGCGATGTGCTTGCCGCGGTAGGTCACTTCGAGTGTCTCGGCGTTGTACCGCGCGCCGTGGCACGCCGGGCAGGGGGAGTAGGTCCCGGGCAGGAACAGCAATTCGACCGCGACGAACCCCTCGCCCTGGCACGTCTCGCACCGCCCCTCGGCGACGTTGAAGGAGAAGCGGCCTGGCGTGTAGCCGCGCGCCCTCGCCTCGTCCGTCGCCGCGTACAGCTTGCGTACGGCGTCGAACATCCCCGTGTACGTCGCCAGGTTGGAGCGGGGCGTGCGGCCGATGGGCCGCTGGTCGACCCGCACGAGCCGGTCGAACGATTCGACCCCGGCCGCGTCCCGCACGTCGATCTCCAGCTCCGCCTCGCCCTCGCCGGGTTCGTCGGGCTCTTCGGGCGCGAGGCCGAGGTGGTTGCGCACGACTTCGGCGAGCACCTGCGTGACCAGCGTCGACTTCCCGGACCCGGATACGCCGGTCACCGCCGTCAGCACGCGCAGCGGTACGTCGACGGACACGTCCCGCAGGTTGTGGCGGGAGACACCGCGCAGGTGCAGCCAGCCCTGCGGCGCGCGGGGGCTGTGCGCGGGCTGCTGGGCGCGTCCGAACAGGTAGTCGCCGGTGGCCGACTCCGCGACCTCTTCCAGGCCGGCGACCGGACCGCTGTACAAGACCCGTCCGCCGGCCTCACCGGCGCCGGGCCCGATGTCGACGACCCAGTCCGCCCGTCGTACGACGTCCATGTCGTGCTCCACGACGAACAGCGAGTTGCCCGAGGCCTTCAGCTGGTCCAGCACGTCGAGCAGCGGCTCCGCGTCGGCGGGGTGCAGGCCCGCGGACGGCTCGTCGAGCACGTAGACGACGCCGAACAGGCCCGAGCGCAACTGGGTGGCGATCCGCAGGCGCTGTGCCTCGCCGGGCGAGAGCGTCGTCGAGCGGCGACCGAGGCTGAGGTAGCCGAGGCCGAGGTCGAGCAGCACCTCGACGCGTGCGACCACGTCGGCGCAGATCCGCACCGCGGCCTCGGTGCTCTCCCCGGACCGGGCGCTCGCCGTGGCGGCCGATGCTTTCGGCGGTTTCGCGACGGGCCGCAGCAGGGCCGCGACCTCGGCGAGCGGCAGCGCGTTCACCTCGGCGACGGAGCGGCCCGCGAAGGTGACCGCGAGCGCCTCGGGCCGCAGGCCGCTGCCCGAGCACGCGGGGCAGGGCACGCCCTGCACGAACCGCATCGCACGGTCACGCATCCGCTGGCTCTTGGAGTCGGCCAGGACGTGCATGACGTGCTTGCGGGCGCTCCAGAACTTTCCGTAGTAGCCGTAGTCGACACGGCCCGGCTCGGGCTCGACGCGGACGGAAGGCTGCTCGTCGGTGTAGAGCAGCCATTCCCTGTCCTTCTTCTTGAGCCTGCGCCAGGGTCTGTCGATGTCGATGCCGAGACCGCTCACGATGCTGCGCAGGTTCGCGCCCTGCCAGGCACCCGGCCAGCCCGCGATCGCGCCGTCCCGGATGCTCAGCGACGGGTCCGGCACGAGCAGTTGCTCGGTGACGTCGTGCACGGCGCCCAGGCCGTGGCACTGGGGGCAGGCGCCGGCCGAGGTGTTGGGCGAGAACGCCTCGGCCTCCAGCCGTTCGGCGCCCGGCGGGTAGGTGCCGGCACGGGAGTAGAGGATGCGCAGCAGGTTGGACAGGGTGGTGAGCGTGCCCACCGTCGACCGTGAACTGGGCGCACCGCGGCGCTGCTGAAGGGCCACGGCGGGCGGCAGCCCGGTGATCTCTTCCACGTGCGGTGCGCCGACCTGCTGAAGCAGCCGACGGGCGTAGGGCGCGACCGACTCGAAGTACCGGCGCTGGGCCTCGGCGTAGAGCGTGCCGAAGGCGAGCGAGGACTTGCCCGAGCCGGAGACGCCGGTGAAGGCGACCATCGCGTCCCGCGGAATGTCCACGTCCACGTTGTTCAGATTGTGCTCGTTGGCCCCCCGGACCCGCACGCAGGGGGAAGCCGCGTTTTCTTCCATGGCATGTGCTTAACCGTTCGCGGCCATCGCGTTCGGTCGCCACGCGAATGAGCCGTCACATCTTCGGTATCAGGTCTTCGGTACCAGGGCCGTTTCAATGGCGTGGGGCGGGTCAGTCGACGGTGACCACCACCGAGTGCCGTCCGCTGGCCCCGTCGGGCACGGTGCGGGTCCGCTTCTCGGTCTGGACCTCGCCCGTGCGGTCGGTCGCCCGCACGGTGAGCGTGTGGCCGCCCGATGTGGCCTTCCAGGGAAAGGACCACTGGCGCCAGGTGTCCCGGGTGTCCTCGGCGGCGAGATCCGCCTGCTGCCAGCGCCCGTCGTCGACGCGTACTTCCACCTTGTCGATGCCGCGGTGCTGGGCCCAGGCGACCCCGGCGACCATCACGGTGCCCGCCTGGGGGCGGGCGAAGGGCTTGGGTGTGTCGATCCGGGACTGGGTCTTGACCGGGGCCTCGCGGGCCCAGTCCCGCTTCACCCAATAGGGGTCGTAGTCGTCGAACGTGGTCAGCTCGATGTCCTCGATCCACTTGCAGGCGGACACGAACCCGTACAGGCCGGGGACCACCATGCGTACGGGGAAACCGTGCGCGAAGGGCAGCGGCTCGCCGTTCATGCCGAGGGCGAGCATCGCGTCGCGGCCGTCCATGACGTCCTCGACCGGGCTGCCGATGGTCATCCCGTCCACGGACCGCGCGACCAGCTGGTCCGCGGGCCCGCCCTTCGACGGCGGCCGCACGCCGCACTGCGCCAGGAGATCCGCCAGCCGTACGCCGATCCACCGGGCGTTGCCCACGTACGGGCCGCCCACCTCGTTCGAGACGCAGGCCAGCGTGATGTTCCGCTCGATGAGCGGCATGCCCAGCAGGTCCGCGAAGGAGACGGTCGTCTCGCGCGTGACCCCCTTGCCGTGGATGCGCAGCCGCCATGAGGTCGCGTCGACCTTGGGGACCACCAGCGCGGTGTCGACCCGGTAGAAGTCCTGATTGGGTGTCATGTACGGGCTAATGCCCTTGACCCGCAGCGCCGCGCCCTTGGGCACGGTCGAGGCTGCCGATGCGGGGGCGGGCAGTCTGATCTGATCGCGGGAGGCGACGGCGCTCTGCCCCTGCGCGCCGTTCAGCGAGCGGCCGAGCAGGCCGACGCCCGTGGAAGCGGCTGCCGCGGCCGTCGCCGCGAGGACGAATCCCCGCCGGTCCCAGCCGCCCGTCGCCTCGTCGTGAGCCGGACTTTCGAGTGACCTGAGTGTCCTGGGTGACCGCAGGCGTCCGACGAGGCAATAGAGAAGCCCTGCTCCGACCAGGGCGCCGGCCACCGACGGCAGCGCGTCCGCGACGCTCGTGGAGTCGGGCCGGTTCGTCGCGGCCAGGCCGCCGACCACGCCGAACAGGAGGACTCCCGCCGAGCCGATACGGCGGTGCCGGGCCGCCAGTGCCCCGAGGGCGAGCGCGAGAAGGGTGAGGACGGCGAGGATGCCGAGCTGGAGGACGAGCTTGTCCTCCGTCCCGAAGTTCCGGATCGCCCAGTCCTTCACCGCGGTCGGGGTGCGGTCGATCGCGGCCCCGCCCACCGCGATCACGGGGCTGGACTCGGGGCGTACCGCGGCGGACACGAGCTCGGCCGTCGCCAGCGCGGCGTAACCGGCCAGAAGGCCGCTCAAGGCGCCGAGCCCGACTGGGCGCCATACGCCTTCGCGCCTCGATGTTTTCACTTCTTCGCTCACATCGGGTTATCCGGAGCGGGGGCGGGTGCGGATTGGTCCGCCAAGCCCGTTTCAATCTTTCACGAGGCGCCGGACGTTGTCGATGCTTCCGCAGTCCGCGTCGAGGTGCCTGGCGCGCTCCTTGGTGAAGGCGGCGCCCAGTTCCTCGCGGCGTTCCATGGCCACGTTCTCGCGTGCGCCGTTGAGGATCGTCCGCTCCTCCTCGTCGGTGTGGTGGGCCACGGCCTCGACGAGTTTCTCCAGCTTCTCGTCCCAGTCGTCGGAGCCGACTTCGTCCACCTCCAGGAGGGCCAGCAGCGCCTCGTTGCCCTCCTCGTGCTCCTCGACGCCGTGTTCGACCTCGTCGTTGTCGATGTCGCGGTAGCGCCTGAGCGCGGGGTAGACCTCGGCCTCCTCCGCGAGTGCGTGCGCGACGAGCAGGCCGGCGAATTTCTTCAGCGCATCGGCCCGCTCGGCTTCCACGCTGCGCATCTGGCGGAACAGGTCCTCCATCCGCCGGTGGTCGTCGAGGATCAGTTCTACGACGTCGGTTGCCGTTGCCTTGTCCGGCATGGTGGGGCTCCTTCTCAGCGGGGCGGACGGGCTCAGTGCGGTGGGTGCCCTCGTAGAGATACGTAGCGTGCGCACCGGCCCATGGGGTGCCCCGTGTACCCGGCCATCGCGTGTGTCACTCCTGCGGCCTACCGGATGCGCGCGGCGGCTGTCAGCAGGTCACCGGTGCCGGCAGGTCACCGTGAGGCGTGAGGGGCGGCGCCGCGAGGGACGCCGGCGGCCGGTTCGGCGGCCAGGGCGATGTGGGCGGTGACGCGCTTGCCGGCCGGTTCGAGGTGGACGTGGAACTTCTGGGCGACGGCCATGACGATCTCCAGGCCGTGCCCGCCGATTCTGTGCGGGTCCTCGGAGCGGGCGACGGGCCGGACGCGGGCGCTGTCGTGCACGGTCACCGCCACCGCGGCGTCCTCGATGCACAGCTCCATCAGCATGGGCCCGGGGGCGTACTTGCGGGCATTGGTGACCAGCTCGCTCACCACCAGTTGGGTGAGGTCCATCGCGCGGGCGGAGACGGCCACGTTCTCGTCCACCTGGGCGCGGGTGAGGAAGTCGATCGCGAGGTGGCGTGCCTCGGCGATGGAGGCGTCCCCGCCGTTCAAGGGCACGGCTACGCCCATGGTGCGAGCTCTCGACGGCCCCGCGCCGTCAATGCCGGCTGACTCCATTTCTTCTCCACCTTCGTCCCCGTTGTCTGCGCTCACCTACCCTGCTGGACGCGTCGCATACTGTTCTGGGTTGGATCGATAATCCGTTCGAGCAGGACCGCCCGTACCGTCAGGCAGGTTTCCGGTGTCTGCTCGGGCCCGCGCCGCACCAGCGAGTGCAGTCCAGAACATGGTGACAGACCCCCGCCCGCGTCGAGGAAGCGCCGAAGAAGCGCCGAGGAAGCGGTGAGCGGGGATTCTGCGAGGATGTCCCGCATGGCTGTTCGGAGCAGGAACCACGTGACGGTGTCCGGTCGGGCCGGGGGACCGGTGGTGATGCTCGCGCACGGGTTCGGATGCGACCAGAACATGTGGCGGCTGGTGGCGCCGCTCCTGGAGCGCGACTACACCGTGGTGCTGTTCGACCACGTGGGGGCCGGGCGCTCGGACCTGTCGGCGTGGAGCGAGGAACGCTATTCCTCGCTGGAGGGCTACGTACAGGACGTGCTGGAGATATGCCGTGACCTCGCGCTCGGCCCGGTGACGTTCGTGGGGCACTCGGTGAGCGCGATGATGGGCGTCCTGGCAGCGGCGCGGCAACCGGAGGCATTCGCCGGTCTGGTGCTGCTCGCCCCTTCGCCGTGCTTCATCGACGATCCGGCCACCGGCTACCGCGGCGGGTTCAGCGCCGAGGACATCGACGAGCTCCTCGGCTCACTGGATGCGAACTACCTGGGCTGGTCGGGCGCCATGGCTCCGGTGATCATGGGCAATCCCGAGCGGCCGGAGCTGGGCGAGGAACTGACCAACAGCTTCTGCAGCACCGATCCGGAGATCGCCCGCGTCTTCGCCCGGGTCACCTTCCTGTCCGACAACCGCGACGACCTCGCCGAGGTCAGCGTCCCCGCCCTGGTCGCGCAGTGTTCCAGCGACGCGATCGCGCCCCCGGAGGTCGGAGCCTTCGTGCAGGCCCAGATCTCCGGCAGCCGTCTCGTCACCCTGAACGCGACCGGGCACTGCCCCCAGCTCGCCGCGCCGGAGGAGACGGCCGCCGCGATCACCGACTTCGTCGAAGCCACACGATGATGTCCAGGACCAGCGACGGCGGGAGCGGCGAGCACCCGGACCCCGAGGAGCTGCCCGGAGGCGACCACGCGGCGTTCTCCGCACTCCTGGAGGACAGCGTCGAGGACCTGTACGAGCACGCGCCGTGCGGTTACCTCTCCACGCTGCTCGACGGCACCATCGCCAAGATCAACCTGACGCTGCTGGACTGGCTCGGCTACGCCCACGACGACCTGGTGGGCCGCAGGACGTTCGCCGACCTGCTGACGGTGGGCGGCCGGCTCTACCACGAGACGCACTTCGCCCCGCTGCTGCGCATGCAGGGCGAGATCAGCGAGATCGCCCTGGAGCTCAGGGCCGCCGACGGCAGCCGGCTGCCCGTCCTTGTGACCTCCACGGTCAAGACCGGCGGCGACGGCCAGCCGCTGCTGATCCGCACCACGGTCTTCGACGCCCGCGACCGCCGCGCCTACGAGACCGAGCTGCTGCGCGCCCGTCAGGAAGCAGAGCGCGAACGCGAGGAGCTCAAGCGGCTCAACGCCGCCCTCCAGCAGACCCTGCTGCCCCCGGCGCTGGTGAGCGTGCCCGGCCTGGAAGTGGCCGCGCACTACCACATCGCCTCCGCCGACAAGGTCGGCGGCGACTTCTACGACCTCTTCCCCCTCGCCGAGGGGACATGGGGGCTGTTCCTGGGCGACGTGTGCGGCAAGGGTGCCGCCGCCGCGGCCGTCACCTCCCTGGCCCGCTACACGCTGCGGGCCGCCGCCGTCTACGACCCCGACCCGGCCGCCGTCCTGAGCAACCTCAACACGGTCCTCAACCACGAGTACAACGGCGAGGACCCGCGGTTCTGCACCGTCATCTTCGGACTGCTCACCCCCGACACCGACCAGGGCGGCTTCCGCGTCACGCTGGCCAGCGGCGGCCACCCCCCGGCCCTGCTGATGCGCACGGACGGAAGCGCCGACTACCTGCCCACCCCAGGGGGCCAGCTCATCGGCGTCCTGCCCGACGCCCACATCGCCACCACCGCCGTCCGTCTCACGGCGGGCGACACCCTGCTGCTGCACACCGACGGCCTCACCGAAGCCCACACGGCTTCGAACAGCGACGACGACCGCTACGGGGACGAGGCCCTCCTCGACTTCGCCCAGACGCTGGCACCGGCCACCGCATCCGGCGCCGTCGCAGCGATCCGTGACCTGCTCGACACCTTCGGCACCGGAGTCGATGACGACACCGCCGTCCTCGCCATCAGCGTGCCCCGACCCACCAGTGAAGAGCAGCAGTGACTGAGCTCGCCATCCATACCCGAACCACCGCCGCCGGGCCCGTCGTCGAACTGGCCGGCGAACTCGACTACGACAGCTGCTCCCAGCTGCGCGAACTCCTGCCCAAGCTGACCCTGCGGGCAGACCAGCAGCTCGTCGTCGACCTGACCGGCATCACCTTCTGCGACTCGAGCGGCATCTCCGCCCTGATCGCCGCCCGCAACCACGCCCTGGCCGCCCGGGCGGACATCGCCCTGGCCGCGGTCCCCGGCCACATCAGCCGCATCCTCGGCATGGTCGGGCTGGACCGGGTCTTCCCCACCCACCCCACCGCGCAAGCGGCCGAAGCGGCCTGGACACCCGCCGCGCCCCACCCCTGACACACCGTGCGGCGGTCCGTCAGGCGATGCGCGGGCTGTACCCGCGGCCGATCCGGCGGATCTCCGCCAGCGGGTAGGGCGTCTGCCGGTGCTCGCGCTGAAGCCTGCGGAAGAACGTGGCCATCACCGCGGTGAGCGGCGCGTGCCGGGCGACGATCGCCGCGACCGCCGCCGGGACTCCTGTGGGGTGCTCGCCCTGGGCAAAAGCGCGAATCCGCGCCTCGCGATCGTCTCTCTCGTCCCCGTACACGGCGGTGACCAGCCAGTTCACCAGATAGGTGAGCGCGTAGACGCGGTCGTACGTCCGGTGCCGGTCGAAGAAGTCCGCCTCCTGCGGCGACAGTGCGAAGCGGGAGGACATCGCGAGGCCGTAGTCCGCGAAGTAGAGCCGCCGGCCGTCGGTGAGGATGTTCTCGAAGTGGGCGTCGAAGTGCAGGAGGCCGCTGGCGTTCATGAACGCGGTTGCGGTTTCCAGGTCCCTCTCCACCATGGCGCAGGCCCGCTCGGCCGCCTCGCCGCCGGTGCCCAACCGCTCGCCCAGCCACTGGTGCAGGTTCTGCGGGACGTACTCCAGGAACAGCGCGACGCTCGCCGAGGACCGCTGGAGCCCCTCGATCCGGCTGCGCACCTGCGATCCGCCGCCCCAGAAGGCCACCGCCCGTTCGGTGTCGGCCAGTTCAGCGGGCAGTGTGGAGTCGCGCGGCGGCGCGGAATCCGGCAGCACCCGCCAGTGGTGCATCAGGGGAAACCCCTCGTGGTCTCCCGCGATCACCCAGTCCGTCGTCATGGTGTGCACGGCGAGTTCCCGCCAGGCCCCGAAGCCGGGACTGCCGATGCCGTACTGGCAGAAGAGGGGAAGGCCGAACAGGTTGGCCGTGGAGCCGACGTTCTACGGTCGCCTCTCCAGATCGGTGAGGGGCACCCGCTTCACGAAGACCGGGGTCCCGGCGACGTCCAGCAGGGCCGACGTGCCGCCGATGCCGGAACCGAGCGGTGCGGCCGTCTCCACGAGCGCGAGCAGGGCCCGGTCATCGTGCCGGGCCAGCGCGGTGGAGACGGCCTCATGGGCGGCGAGGCGCGAACCGTGCGCCATGTCGGGGCATTTCACCCAGGCCTTCATGGGGGCCGGGTCTGTTCGGTGCTCTAGCCGGCCGCGGACCGCAGAGCCGCCAGGGCCCGGTCCGCGTGGGCGCTCATCCGGAACTCGCTGCGCACCACCTCGAGGACGCGGCGGTCGGTCCCGATGACGAAGGTGACCCGTTTGGTCGGCAGGGGGCCGAAGCCGCGTGCCACGCCGAACTGCCCGCGCACCTCGCCCTGCGGATCGGACAGCAGCGGGAACCCGAGCGTGTGCAGCCCCGCGAACTCGCGCTGGCGCTCGACGGCGTCCGAACTGATCCCCACCGGCTTGGCGCCCACCGCCGCGAACTCCGCCGCCAGGTCCCGGAAGTGGCATGCCTCCGAGGTGCAGCCGGGTGTCATCGCGGCCGGATAGAAGAACACCACCACCGGGCCATCGGACAGGAGCGAGGTGAGGGACGTGGGCGTGCCCGTCTCGTCGGGCAGCGTGAAGTCATCGACGAGGGAGCCGACTTGGATCCGGGTCATCGCCGCGCTCCCCGGCAGGGGCGGAGGCAGGCGGACGAAGGAAGGAGCGGACCAGGGGGACGGGCAGACACGGGGTCTCCTCACGGCTCGGCGTCACAAGGCAGGGTGGCACGCGATACTACTTGGCGGTAAGAAGGGACGCTCCCGGGCTGGTTCACCCAGAGCGGTGGAGGAACCGAGGGACGGATCACCCGAGTGAGGAGCGGCCCCGGACCTCACCGGCCGGCTCCGTCCCGCGAACGACCGCGACCCCCGCGTCGAGGTCCACCGTCGTGCGGTGCGGTGGCGCCCCTTTGTCCTCGCCGTCCGGCATCACCAGTGCCGACTGCCGTTCCTTGAGCTCGTTCTGCTTCCCCGGCGAGAAGCTCGCGTGGAGCTGCTCGAAACCCGTCGCCGATATCTGGCCCTGCCGGGCGCTGTTGCGCCACGGCAGCAGTCCGGCGCGGCCTGCACGGAGAAACAGCTGGTCGGCGAAGGCCACGACGGTCAGCAGGATGACAAGGCCGGGCAGGGTCATGAAGAAGACGAACTCCATGGCCCCAGTATCCGTGTCCGGACCGGGGCCGACGAGGCCCGAACGAGCCCCTGGGGCGGCCCTGGCGCCCCAGGGGCAGCTTCAACTACCGCGCACGGCGCGCACGGCGCGACCCGCCGTCACGCCGCTTGAGAGTGCCCGGCGCCGTCGTTCTTGCGGGTGGCCTCCGAGCGGACGCGGGCGCAGCTGGTGGTGATGAGGCGGGAGACGTGCATCTGGGAGATGCCGAGCTCCTCCGCGATCCGGCTCTGCGTCATGTCCTCGAAGAAGCGCAGGTACAAGATGGTCCGCTCACGCTCCGGCAGCCGCCGCAGACCTGCCTTGGCGGCCTCCCGGTCGGTGATGCAGTCGTAGGCCGGGTCGGGCGCCCCCAGGGTGTCGGCCAGGCTGAATCCGTCCGGGTCGGCGGACGATATCTCGGCGTCCAGGGACAGGGCGCTGTAGCTGGTCATGGCCTCCATCCCGTCGCGGACCTCGTCCTCGGTCAGCCCCGCGTGCCCGGCGATCTCCGCGATGCCGGGTTCGGTGGCGCTTCCCGGCCGCTCCAGGAGATCGCGGCGCGCGACCCGGACCTTGTTGCGCAGATCCTGGACGCGCCGGGGCACGCGTACGTCCCACATGCGGTCGCGGAAGTGGCGCCGCAGTTCGCCGGTGATGGTGGGCACTGCGTAGCTCTCGAAGGCCCCGCGCTCGGGCTCGTACCGGTTGACGGCCTTGATCAGGCCCATCGCGGCGACCTGACGCAGGTCTTCGATGGTTTCGCCCTTGTTGCGGAACCGGCTGGCCAGTCTGTGTGCCATCGGCAGCCATGCGGTCACGATCTCCTCGCACAGCAGGTCGTGCTCGGGACCGTCATCGAGCGCGGCCAGGTGGGTGGCGGCCGCCTTGGTGTCGGGGGCGTCGTCGTGGATGTGCCTGGTCGCCGTGCGGCGAGGGGAGGAGGGTGCGGCGAGATCGGTAAGCATCTGGAATCGCTCCTCAGCGGTGGGCCAACAAGGGACCGCGAGAAACGGGGGTGACCCCGGAGCCGGACATCCGGCGGGAGTGAACACACCGCTCCCCGCGAATGCGCCTCCGGTCCGAAGCACGAACTCCGCCTGCCCCTCGACTCGGAGAGGAAACAACCACCAGGTACGCGGATTGCCCCGGCGCTGTCAAAGAAGGCCCGCGAAGGCCCGCGGCAGGGCGTTCGCCGCGCCCATGAGCCATGTATCGCCCGGTACTTCCCGGGTACCTGAGCGCACGTACCGGCAGGGGGCCCGGCTCGCTGCCGCGGCGTCCCCGGGCGAGCCCGGAGAAGGCGCCCGTGCCGGTCCGCCGACGTGCGGCCCGCGCGGCCACGACGAATCATGAGGACGCGGCACCGGGCGAACCCGCTGGTGAGCGAGACGAGGAAGACAAGGAAGGGGCATCACATGCCTGCTGGATCGAACAAGAAGCGTGAACGCCAGTACGAGCACATCAAGGAGAGCGCCGAGGACCGCGGCACCTCGCCCGAGCGGGCGAAGGAGATCGCCGCCCGGACGGTCAACAAGGAGCGGGCCCGCTCGGGTGAGTCGAAGACGGCCGGCAAGACGTCGACGCGGGACAAGAAGTCGGCGTACGAGCGAGGCGGCGAGCGCTCGCACAGCGGCGCGCAGGGCCCGACGAAGGATCAGCTGTACGCCGAGGCCAAGAAGAAGAACATCGAGGGCCGCTCGTCCATGAACAAGCAGGAGCTCAAGAAGGCACTCGGCCGCTGACGGTGCCGCCGGCCGGGCGATGTTCACCTGACGCGCTACGCATGCCGAGGAACGGATGGGGCACACGTGACGCGGGGTGCGAAGCGTCGGAACGGCCTCGGACGCTTGGCTTCGTCGATCGGCCGCATTGGGGTGCGGCCGATCGACGGCCTTCCTCGGCGGCCGGCCGTGGGCCGGCCGGGGCGTCAGCTCAGGGCGTCGGCCGACAGCAGTGAGTCGTCGGCGGGGCGGGCGCCGGGCAGCTGATGGCTCGCGGCCACCACGGCGGCGTCGATGTCGCTGGTGCCGGTGGCCAGGCACAGGCTGTAGGCCACGTCTTCGTACTCCTGCCGACTCGCGGCGCCTCCCCGGTCGGCGCGCAGCACGGCCAGGGCCTTGTAGCGCTCCACCAGGTCCCGCAGGACGACGGGGTGTGCCAGCAGCATGAAATTCTTCTCCAGGGTATGACTCAGTCGGCCTCGGGGCGCTGTCGGCGCCCCGAGGCCCACGAACGGTGATCCATCAGGTGATCCATCAGCGGGCGTACCCGCTGGACGAGTTGAGGCGGCCGACGGCTATACGCTCGCGGCCGGTTCATCGCGGAAGGCTGTGATCAGCTGCTCCTCCGCGGCGATCAGCGCTGCTTCGGCGGTGTGGGTGCCGGTGGAGACGCACAGCGTGTAGGTGACGTCCTCCAGCTGGCGCCGGGTCTCCTGGGTGCCCTGTTCGGCCTGCAGAACCGTGAGCGTGCCGTACTGCTCAACGAGGTCACGCAGTATCGCGGGGTGAGCCATCAGCACGGTGTTTCTCCTTCTCGCTTCTCGGTGTCGCGATGTCTCGTCTCTCGGTGTCGCGATGTCTCGTCTTCCCGACGGGTCGGGTGCCGCGGATGCCGGCGTCAGGCCAGCATTCCGGTGCGGAGCTTGGTGAGGGTCCCGGTCAGGAGGCGGGAGATGTGCATCTGGGAGAAGCCGAGTTCGGCTCCGATCTGCGACTGCGTCATCTCCTGGCCGAAGCGCATCTCGATGATGCGGCGCTCCCGCTCGTCGAGTTCGTCCAGCAGCGGTGCCAGGGTGTGCAGGTTCTCCACCGTCTCCATGGCGGGGTCGGGACCGCCCATCACGTCGGCCAGGGTGCGCGTCGGGGCGGACGCGCTCTCGCCGCCGTCGGTGGGCGCCTCCAGGGAACCGGCGGTGTAGCCGTTCGAGGCGACGATGCCGTCTATGACCTCTTCCTCGGTGATGGAGAGGTGCTCGGCGAGCTCCTTGACGGTCGGGTCGTGGTCGAGACGGGCGGAGAGCTCCTCCTTCGCCTTGGCGAGTTCCACGCGCAGCTCCTGGAGCCGGCGCGGTACGTGCACGGCCCAGGTGGTGTCACGGAAGAACCGCTTGATCTCACCGAGGATGTACGGGACGGCAAAGGTGGCGAACTCGACCTCGCGGCTGAGGTCGAACCGGTCGATGGCCTTGATGAGGCCGATGGTGCCGACCTGGATGATCTCTTCCATGTCGCCGTTGCCCCGGTTGCGGAACCGGCGGGCCGCGAACTGCACGAGGGTCAGGTTCATCTCGATAAGGGTGTTGCGTGCGTATTGGTACTCGTGCGTGCCCTCTTCCAAGGTCTGCAGCCGGTCGAAGAACAGTTTCGACAGCGCGCGGGCGTCCTTCGGGGCCACCTTGTCCGTGTCCTCGATCCAGGGCAGCGCACCCTCGACGGCGGACGCGTCGCCCAAGTCCGGAGCATCGTCCAAGTTTCGCGTCTCCTCCAAGACCGACGCCTCGTCCTCTCGCCCGGTCTCAACAGCTTGTTCAGAGATCAGTGACATGTCTCTACCTCCCCTGGTGGTACGACTTCCTCGTACGGCCCCTGCCCCGCCTCGGGGGAGGCATGTGCGTTAACCCAATTTTTCTTGCTGTGGGGAAATAGTTGCCGCCGTGCATCGTACGATGTGGGAGGTTGCCCGGCTCCAGCCAGGCATTCGCCCATACCTGACAGCCCCAGCCACCGGAGTGACTCCTCGGGCGCGCCGTGTTGGACTGAGTGCATGCCCCCTTACGCCGAAGGCCGACGGACCGGGGGAGCTGTCGGCCGGGCACTCACTTCGGCGTGGATTAACGAGAAGCAGGATCACGTGGACAGATTCGCTGCCGTCGAGCGGGCGTTGCGCAGTGCGGCGCCCCATTTGTTGCTCGATGCCGTGACCGAGGCGCTGCGGGAGCAGTACGGGGTCAAAGAGGTCGAACTGCGGCTCGCCGACTACGGCTTGACCACCCTCCAGGTGGTGGAGGACGTGCCGTACACCTCCGAGTCGGTGTCCATCCAGGGCAGTCCGCAGGGCAGGGCCTTCGGCGCCCAGGAAGCTCGCATCGAGGCGCAGGCCGTCGACGGCGCGGCGACCGTGCACCTGCCGGTGACCGTCCGGGGAGACCGGATGGGCGTGCTCACCGTCGTCGTTCCCGACGAGCACTTCGACCAGGCCGACCTGCCGGAGATGCAGCGCGTCTGTGAGGCGCTGGGCCACGAGATCCTCGTCGCCGAACGCGACACCGACCTGTATCTCCTCGCGCGCCGGGCCGCCCGCCTGACGCTCGCCGCCGAGATGCAGTGGCAGTTGCTGCCCGGCCGCTCGGTGTCGCGCCCCGAGTTCTCGCTGGGCGCCCACCTGGAGCCCGCGTACGCGATCTTCGGCGACAACTTCGACTGGTCGGTCTCGGCGCACCACCTCACGCTCACCGTCACCAACGGCATGGGCGAGGGGATGGAGGCGGCGCTGCTCACCAACCTCGTGGTCAACGCGCTGCGCAATGCCCGCCGCGCGGGGCTGGACCTTCCCGGCCAGGCGAGCCTCGCCGACCAGGCCGTCTACGCGCAGTACCGGGGCGAGCTGCACGCCTCCGTCCTGCTGCTGCGCTTCGATCTCGCCACCGGCGAGGTGGAGGCCGTCGACGCCGGATCCCCCCGTATGTGGCGGCTCCGCGGGCGTTCGGTCGAGTCCGTCGGCTTCGACGCGCAGCTTCCGCTGGGGATGTTCGAGGAGACGGCCTACGTCGCCGAGCGCCTGCGCCTCGAACCGGGTGACCGCATTCTGGTGGGCAGCGACGGGGTCTACAACGGCGTATCGGAGGCGGGGGAGCTGTACGGGGAGCGGGCGCTGGCACGGTCCCTGTCCGCGCATCGCCTGCTGCCGGCGGCGCAGGTGCCGCAGGCGGTGCTGCGTGATCTCGGGGACTACCGAGGATCGCTGCCCCTGGACGACGACGCCCTGGTGGTCTGTCTGGACTGGTTCGGACGGTAGCCGCGCCGGGCGAGGGCCGGCCTGGCGCGCGGTCTAACCGACCGAGCGCCAGGTTCTGGCTCCGCCGTCGTCCCGCTCCGAAGCGGTCGCCACGTCACGGAAACCCCTGAGTCCTTCGAGCAGCGCGTGCCGGGCCTTGGGCGGCATGGCGTCGATGGTGGACATCAGGATGCTCTCCCGCTGCTTTCGCAGGTCGGCGAGGTAGGCCCTGCCGTGGCCGGTCAGGCGAAGCTCCAACTCGCGTCGGCTGACCGGACTGGCCGTACGCTCGATCAGTCCGGTGGCCTGCAGCCGGTCGCACAGGCGGCTCACGGACGGTGGGGCCGACCCCAGGGCCTCGGAGAGCATCCGCAGATTGATGCCCTCCTCGCGGTCCAGCGCGTACAGCACGCGCAGCTGGGACGGAGACACGGGGCCGGTCGGTACGGCCTCACGCCCCTGCTCCCACATGACCTCGAGCAGTTCGATGAACTCGGAACCCGCATGAGCCGCATCCCGGGACCTGTGATCGGGTTCGGGACTCAGACCCATATCGCTGACACTCCGATCGGCTTGTCTCACTGGTACGTCTTGCCACCGGGGCACGATCCACACACCGTGACCCGATTCGGCTGACAAGGACGCTCAGGTCGCGGAGCCCGGGGGCCGTGCGGACGAGGCTCGGTGCGACGGGGGTCTTAAGTGGAGCACGCAGCACCGGATCGCGTCTCGGCGCAGGCGGTTGTGCGAGGAATCATAGTGGAAACCGGCCTGAGCTTTGCTGAGTGGTAGGTGACTCCGCCGAGATTCGCTGCCCGGCATCAAGAAGGCGTTAAGACTGCCGGGATACGGCAATGCGCCACAGCCGTCCCGCGGACCAGGATGACCACGGCAGGAACGGGGGGCGCGGGTCCCGGTGCCGGACCGTGCGAGCGGGTCCGGTTCCGGGACCTGAGCTGCGGCGGCGCGAAGGGGGCGGGGATGGGGGAGTTCCTCTACGCCGCGGCCGGGTTCCCGGCCATCCTCTTCAGCGCCGCTCTGCCCGTGGTCCTGGGCTTCTGGCTGCTGGTCGCGCTCGGCGGCGCCGCTGCCGACAGCTTCGATGCGGACGCGAATGCCGGTGCGGTGGGGCTCGGCGGGGTGCCGGTCGCCGTGGTGGTGTCCCTGATGGTGGTGGCGGGCTGGTTCACCAGCCTGGCCGGTTCGGTGCTGATCGGCCGGAGCGCGCTGACCGGGCTCGTGCATGTCGCGGCGGACGTCGCTCTCCTCTTCCTCTCCCTCTCGATCGCCTGGTGGGTGACGCGCCGTGTCGTCCGGGCGCGGGCGACACGCGCACACCGGAGAACGCGCAGACCGAAAAGAGGGGGCCCGCACGTGGCGGGCCCCCTCTTTTCGAGGTGTGTCAGTGGTTGCCGTCGAACTGCCCGTGGAAGCCGCCCGTGCCGTGACCGGAGCCCTCGGTGATCCCGGCGGGACCGCCGAGGTTCTCGAAGGTGTAGTAGCCACCCTGCCAGGCCTTGTCGTGGCCGCTCGCGCCGTAGCCGGCGCCCTCGGTGATCCCGGCGGGGCCGCCGAGGTTCTCGAAGGCGTAGCCACCATGCCAGCCCTGGTCGTGGCCCTCGTCGGCGAGGGCGGTGCCGGCGGCGCCCAGGACGGCGGCGGCGGAGAGGGCGGTGGCGGCCAAGGCGGTACGAATACGCATGGGGTCCCTTTCAGGTACGTGATCATGGGGTGTAGTGAGGGCCTCCCCTCTTCCCCGAGCGCACAGACGTGCCCCGCCGCAAATCCACCCGGACAGCGGCGGGAGCCAGGGATGGGCACGCGGCAGAGGGGAACGCGGGATCGCGAGGACCGTGCACCTTATGCGTAAGACGTCCGATGTCTGATGCCTTGGTAGCGTGGGGACGTAGCTCGACGATCGAGAGGGGTCAAGAGGTGGGGAGTTCACCCATGTCCGGCGCGAAGCCCGGCCGGCAGCTGCTCCGGCAGGAAGTCGTCGAGGGCATCAAGCGCTACATCCTCGAGGAGCGGCTGCGCCCCGGAGACCCGCTGCCCACCGAGCCGGCCCTGTGTGAGGCGCTGGGCGCGAGCCGCTCCAGCGTGCGCGAGGCCGTCAAGATCCTCAACGCCCTGGACATCGTCGAGGTCCGCCACGGCTACGGCACCTATGTCGGCCGGCTGAGCCTGTCCGCCCTGGTGGAGAGTCTGACCTTCCGCGGTCTTCTCTCGCCGGGCGACGACTTCCAGGTCCTGGCCGACCTCGTCGACGTACGCGAGCTCGTCGAGCGCGGGATGGCCGACCGGATCGTCACCACGCTCAGCCCCGGCCAACTCGACGCGCTCGATCGCCTCGTGGCCGCCATGCGCGAGCAGGGCGCGGGGGAGGGGCGCGGCTTCGTGGAGGCGGACCGCGCCTTCCACGCGCTGCTCGTGGAGCCGCTGGGTAATGAGCTCGTCGAGCAGCTCTCGATGGCCTTCTGGGACGTGTACGCGATCGTCGCGCCGCATCTGGACGGGTTCACGCACGCCGACGAGGCCGAGACCGTGGCCGCGCACCAGAGCATCGTGGACGCCGCGCGTGCCGGTGACGCCGCCGCCTTCATGAAGTCGCTGGGCGAGCACTACGCGCCGGTGCGGCGCCGGATCTCCGAGGCCCGCGCCCGGGACGCCGCGCAGGCCTGACCTGGTCGTCCCTGTCTTCTCGTGTCTTCTCATGGCTCTGCCGGGGCGCGCTCCCGGCAGAGCGGGGCCTTGACGGCCCGGGAGGGCGCTGCCTAAGGTCCCGTCTGCCGTCAGGACATCAGACGTCTTCTGTCTGATGCGTCCGGCGTCCGGCGTCCGGCGTCCGGCGTTCGGTGTCCGGCGTTCGCGTCCGGCTTCCCGGTCTCACCCGCCGCGCGGCACCGCTCCCGCGCTGGTCCCGATCGCGATGATGGACGCGATCTGGGGCCCGCCGCTCGCGCGGGCCGACCGCTCCTGACGGCGGCACATCCCTTCCGAGAAGCCCCACCCCCTTCCGAGAAGAGAGATCCTCCATGCACCGAAGAGTCCCCGTCGCCCTGCTGTCCGTCGCGGTGCTCGTGAGCGCCGCGACCGGCACCGCCCACGGCGCCCCCGCCGACTCGGGGGAGCTGACCTCCCAGGACCTGACCGCCAACGGAGTGGGTTCGCCGTACTACCGCATCCCCGCCCTGACCACCTCCGTCGAGGGCACGCTGCTCGCGGCCTACGACGCCAGGCCCACCCTGGGCGACCTGCCGGGCAACCTCGGCGTCGTACTGCGCCGGAGCACCGACGGAGGCGTGACCTGGCAGGCCCAACAAGTGGTGCGCAAGGACGCCGCGCCCAAGGGCCACGGCGACCCGAGTCTGCTCGTCGACCGCACCACCGGCCGGATCTTCGTCTTCTACGCCTCCTCCGTGAACCAGGGCTTCCCCGGCTCGGGCACCGGCAACGACGAGAGTGACCCGGACATCCTCCAGGCCGACTACAGCTACTCGGACGACGACGGGCTGACCTGGACCCACCGCCGCATCACCGAGCAGATCAAGGACCCTGCCTGGGCGGGAATGTTCGCGGCGTCGGGCGAGGGCATCCAGCTGCGCCGCGGCCCGCACAAGGGCCGGCTGCTCCAGCAGTACGCCGTCCGCATCGACGGCGCCAACTACGCGGCCAGTGCCTACAGCGACGACCACGGGGCGACCTGGAGGATGGGCAATCCGGTCGGTCCCGGCGGGGACGAGAACAAGACCGTCGAGCTGTCCGACGGCAGGATCATGCTCAACAACCGTTCGAAGCCCTACCGGACGATCGCCTACTCGACCGACGGCGGGGTCAACTACACCCCGTTCACCCAGGACACCCAGCTCACCGACCCGGCGAACAACGCCTCGATCATGCGCTACGACGCCGAGGCCCCCGCTTCGCACCCGCAGTCCTCATGGCTGCTGTTCAGCAACACCGAGGACGCCGCGGCGCGGCGCAACCTCACCGTGAAGATGTCCTGCGACAACGGCAGGACCTGGCCCATCAGGAAGGTCGTCGATCCGGGCAGCGCGGCCTACTCGACACTGACCCGGCTGCCGAACGGGCGGGTGGGACTGCTCTACGAGCGCGGCGACTACGCACACATCACCTACGCCTCTTTCGACCTGGACTGGCTGGGCGGCACCTGCGCGGACATCACCATCGCGCCGCCCGCCCGCCTGAAGGCGGGCGTGAGCGGGGAGTTGGAGGTCCGGGTGGTCAACCGGATGGACACGCGTCGCGCCCAGGGCACGATCGATCTCACCGTCCCGGCCGGGTGGACGACCCGTCAGGTCGCCGTGCCCGCGCTCGACCCGGGCCAGGGGGCCACCGTCAGGGTCCCGGTCACCGCGGCGCAGGACGCCTCGGGCAGCGCCGGGGTCACCGCCACCTACCGGACCGGCGGCAAGCGGGCCGCGGGCAGCGCGACCGTGGCGATCACTCCCTAGGCAGGGAGAGGGCCGGGTCCAGGCGGGTGCGGATGCCGTCGAAGTGGGTCCGCATGGCGCGCACCGCCCGCTCGCCGTCGCCCGCCGCGAGCGCGTCGACGATCTCGCGGTGCTGGGCGCAGGTGGCGTCCGGGTCCTGATGGCCGTCGTCGAGATCTTCGCGTACGCGGTCCATGGCGGCCCAGAACGCGTCGAGGACCTCGCTGAGCAGATGGCTGTCGAGCGAGGCGTAGAGCGCCAGATGGAAGGCGCGGTCGGTGGAGCGCGCCACCCGTCCCGCGCCCGCCTCGGTCTCCATCTCGGCGACCAGGGCGCGCAGCACGGCGAGGTCCTCGGCGGGGATGCCGGCGGTGACCGCGCCGACCAGCCCCGCCTCCAGGGCTTCGCGCACCTTCATCAGCTCGAAGAGCCCCGGCTCGCCCAGGCGGTGGCGGACGGCGGCCCGGAAGGCGAGGCCCTCGGCGAACGGCGAGAGGGAGAGCGAGCCGACGAAGGTGCCGTGGCCGCGGCGGATCTCGACGACGTTGACGGCCTGGAGCGCCTTGAGGGCCTCGCGCACCGACACCCGGCCGACCCCGAAGAGCTCCGTCAGCTCGGCCTCCGTGGGCAGCGCGTCCCCGGGGGCCAGCCTGCGTTCCAGGATCAGCTCCTTGAGCCGGCGTCCGGCACCCTCGATCCTGCCCGTGAGCTCCCGGGCCAGTTCGGACTTCGCCGTCCCGGGCGGGCCGAGCACCAGCGAGTGCTGACCGGCAAGGAGAGTCACCAGCAGCGTCCGCACCACGTCGGCACGCTCATAGAAGCGGTCCGCCAGCTCGTCGCTGATCGCCCGCAGCCTCTTGGCCGTCTCCGGCGCGTCCGGTGCCCCCATGTTCAGCTCCTCGATGTTCCGATCCTTGCCTGCGGCGGCTGTGACTGCTGTGCCGTTAGGCGACGGCCTGCTCTCCCCGCGCCCCGCGCCCCGCGCCCCGCGCCCCGAGCAAGATAACGCGGGGCCGGGACGTCCCGGCGGGCCATGCGTCCGGCCGACTCCCGGAGGCGGGTGATCCGGTGCGCCGTTACGTTGAGCGTGACCCGTCACTCATCCGGTCCATCGCCGTGACGTCCGGCCGGCAGTCCCCCTTCGTAAGGAGCAGCCATGGGCGATCCCGCGGCGAACCCGAGCCCGAGCCCGAACCCGGCCTCACCGGCCGCACCACCCTCCGACGCCGAACTGCGGGCGTTGGAGCGGTATTGGAGGGCGGCCAATTACCTCTCGGTGGGGCAGATCTACCTGATGGACAACGCCCTGCTGCGGCGCCCCCTGACGGTCGAGGACATCAAGCCGCGCCTCCTCGGCCACTTCGGCACCTCGCCCGGACTCAACCTCGTGCACGCCCACCTCAACCGCGTCATCAAGGCGCGCGAGCTGGCGACCGTCTGCGTCTGGGGCCCCGGACACGGCGGGCCCGCGGTCCTCGCCAACTCCTGGCTGGACGGCACGTACACCGAGACCTACCCCGACGTCACCCGCGACGGGGAGGGCATGACCCGGCTGTTCCGGCAGTTCTCGTTCCCCGGAGGGGTCCCCAGCCATGTCGCCCCCGAGACACCCGGCTCCATCCACGAGGGCGGCGAGCTGGGCTACTCCCTCTCGCACGCCTACGGCGCCGCCTTCGACAACCCGGACCTGCTGTCGGTGTGCGTCATCGGCGACGGAGAGTCCGAGACCGGACCGCTGGCCGCCTCCTGGCACTCCAACACCTTCCTGGACCCGGTGCACGACGGCGCGGTGCTGCCCGTCCTGCACCTGAACGGCTACAAGATCGCCAACCCGACGATCCCGGCCCGGCTGCCCGAGAGCCAGCTCGACGACCTGATGCGCGGATACGGATACGAACCCGTGCACGTCACCGGCGACGACCCCATGACCGTCCACCGGGACTTCGCGGTCGCCCTGGACCACTGCCTCGACACCATCACCGCCATCCAGCGTGCGGCCAGGGCAGATGGAGACGCCGAGCGCCCCAAGGACGCCCCCGCACCCCGCTGGCCCATGATCGTTCTTCGTACGCCGAAGGGCTGGACCGGGCCCAGGACGGTGGACGGCAAGCCGGTGGAGGGCACCTGGCGCGCTCACCAGGTGCCGCTCGCCAACGTCAGGGAGAGCGCCGAGCACCGCCACCAGCTGGAGGAATGGCTGCGCTCCTACCGGCCCGAGGAGCTGTTCGACGCCCAGGGGCGCCCCGACCCCGGGCTGATCGACAGCGCGCCGCGGGGCACACTGCGCCTGGGCGCCAGCCCGCACGCCAACGGCGGGCTGCTCCTGCGGTCGCTGCCGCTCAAGCCGCTCGAACAGTTCGCGGTCGAGGTGGACAAGCCGGGCGCCACCCTGCACGAGCCGACCCGGGTCCTCGGCGACTACCTGCGGCAGATCATGGCCGACACCGCCGACCGGCGCGACTTCCGGATCGTCGGTCCGGACGAGACCGCATCCAACCGGCTCGACGCGGTCTACGGAGCGTCCGGGAAGGCCTGGCAGGAGGAGATCCACGACGTGGACGAACACCTCTCCCGGCACGGGCGGGTGATGGAGATCCTCTCCGAGCACACCTGCCAGGGATGGCTCGAGGGCTACCTCCTGACGGGGCGCCACGGCCTCTTCTCCTGCTACGAGGCGTTCGTGCACATCGTCGACTCGATGGTCAACCAGCACATCAAATGGCTGCGCACCACCCGCGAGCTGCCCTGGCGGGCGCCGATCGCCTCACTGAACTACCTGCTGACCTCCCATGTGTGGCGCCAGGACCACAACGGCTTCTCGCACCAGGACCCCGGATTCATCGGACACGTCCTCAACAAGAGCCCCGAGGCGGTACGGGTCTACCTGCCGCCGGACACCAACACACTGCTGTCCACCGCAGAGCACTGCCTGGCCTCACGCGACTACGTGAACGTGATCGTGGCCGGCAAACAGCCCGGCTTCGACTGGCTGAGCCTGGACGAAGCACGGGCGCACTGCGCGCGGGGCGCCGGTGTGTGGACCTGGGCCGGCAGCGAGACCTCCGAGCGGGAGCCGGACGCCGTGCTTGCCTGCGCCGGGGACGTGCCCACCCTGGAGGTCCTTGCGGCCGCGAGCCTGCTGCGCACCCACCTGCCCGACCTCGCGGTGCGCGTGGTCAACGTGGTGGACGTCGCGCGGCTGATGCCGGAGGGCGAGCACCCGCACGGCATGCCGGACGCGGAGTTCGACGCGCTGTTCACCCGCGACAAGCCGGTGATCTTCGGATTCCACGGCTACCCCTGGCTGGTGCACCGCCTCGCCTACCGGCGTGCGGTCCACCCGCACCTGCATGTGCGCGGCTACAAGGAACGCGGCACGACCACCACGCCCTTCGACATGGTGGTCGCCAACGACCTGGACCGCTTCCGCCTGGTGATGGACGTCATCGACCGGGTGCCGGGCCTGGGAGTCCGCGCGGTCGAGGTGCGACAGGAGATGGAGGACACGCGGCTGCGCCACCACGCCTACGTGCGTGCGCACGGTGTCGACCTGCCGGAGGTGCGCGACTGGTCCTGGCAGGACTGAAGCCGGTCGTCCGGCGAAGGCTTCTCTCCGGCCAGACGAGTGGCCCCGTGTGGGCCGTGCGAGGGACGTGTGGCGTGTCGCCGGTAGCGACACGCCGTGGGGCGGGAGGGCTGTTGGTAATGGCGCGGTCGACGCCAGCAATACATTCCGCGGCAGGAGAGCCCCGGAGGCCGTGCCCGTACTGGAGGTACATCCATGCGTTCCATCCGAGTGCTGACCGGTCTGGCCGTTGCGGGCGCCGCGCTGGCGATCTCCGCCCCCAACGCGCAGGCCGTGTCCGCCGATTGCCAGAAGGCCCTGGACGACGCGGAGATCACGCAGAAGAACGCCGACACGGTGCAGGCCGACCCGAACGCGACCCAGGAGGAGAAGAAGGCCGCCGAGGACGAGGCCAACATGGCCGCCTCCACCGCGCAGCGGTTCTGCGACTCCACGGACCCGGCCGTCAGGGGCGGCGTGCACGCCGGTTCGGGCGGCGCGCAGGGCAGCAGCAACCCGGTGGAGCTGGCCGCCGGGGCCGCGGTGCTGGCCGTCGGCGCGGCCGCCGTGTACATGCACCGTCGCAAGACCTCCGGCCAGCGCTGACCTCCCGTTGCCGGTCGACCGGCCCCGCCGCGCAGAGCTCAGGCTCGCCCGGCGGGGCCGGGTCACTTCCACCTCCACTCACCTTCAACCGGGCAGGGACGGCGGCACCATGACCCACCCCTACGCATCGACGGCCCGTCGTCCGCGGCGCCGCACCTGGTCCTGGGGTGCGCTCGCCGCCCTCGCCCTGGGCGGCGTGTGGTCCTGGACGGCTGCCGGTGGCGACGAGCCCGGTTCCGGCAACCCGCCCAGGCCCTCCGCCGCCCAGGCCAAGGCCTTCGAGTCGGGCCGGGCCGAAGCCGCGGCGCCCGCGGCGGCCTCCTTGCCCGAGTCGGCCCCCGTCCGCGTCAAGATCCCCGTCCTCGACGTGGACGCCCCGCTCACCGACCTGGCGAGGACCGAGGAGGGCGGCCTCGAGGCGCCGCCGCCCGACGACGCCAACCTCGCAGGATGGGACGAGGCCGGCACCCTGCCCGGCAGCACCGGCACCGCCGTGATCGCCGGACACGTCGACACCCCCGAGGGGCCCGCCGTGTTCTACGGACTCGGCGCCCTGAAGAAGGGCGCCAAGGTCAAGGTGACCCGTGAGGACGGCCGCACCGCGGAGTTCACCGTCGACGGCGTCGAGGAGTACGAGAAGGACGACTTCCCCAGCACCAAGGTCTACGCGCCACGGGCGCGCCCCGAGCTGCGCCTCATCACCTGCGGTGGCAACTACAGCAAGAGCGACGGCTATTCCGGCAACATCGTCGTCTACGCCCACCTGACCGGCTCCAGCTCCCGGCCGAGCGCCCCTCAGTGACTTCAGTGACTTTCAGTGGCCCGCGGGGCCCTCGGCGGTCCTCGGCGGCCGCCAAGAGCCGAGTGCTGTGGCTTCCGTCAGAATCACTTCGCGCGTGCTAGAGGTCAAAAGGTGCACTTCACACATCGCGTGGTTCCCGTGGCCATGGCCCTGCTCCTCGTCGGCGGCGTGGACGGCGGCGGGGGTGCGCACGCGCGCACCCTTGACGCCCCGGCCTCCCGCACCGCCTCCGCCCCCGGCCCCGGCCTCGCGGCACGGGTCACCGCCGTGCCCGCGGCCAAGCTCGGCTCCACCTACCGCCCCGGGTGCCCCGTTCCGCCGCGGCGGCTCCGGCTCATCCGCATGAACCACTGGGGCTTCGACGGCCGGATCCACGCCGGTGAACTGATCGTCCACGAGCGTTCGGTGAAGCCTCTGCTGTACGTCTTCCGGAAGGCCTTCGCGGCGAAGTTCCCGATCCGCCGGATGCGGGTGGTGGCCGAGTTCGGCGGCAGCGACACGGCGGCGATGGCGGCCGACAACACCTCTGCCTTCAACTGCCGCCGGGTGACCGGGAATCCGGGGCGGATGTCGCAGCATTCCTACGGCAACGCGATCGACATCAACACCGTCGAGAACCCGTACGTCGATGTCAACGGCCGGGTCCACCCGGCGTCCGCGGCGAAGTACCTGCGGCGCGACCGCCTGGTCAAGGGCATGATCCGGCCCGGGGACGTCGTGTGGACCGCCATGCGCAGGGTCGGCTGGCAGTGGGGCGGGCGCTGGGCGAACCCGGACTACCAGCACTTCTCGGCCAACGGAAAATAGCGAAGGCTCCGGCGATGATTTCTTCAAGTCAGGGGAGTCTCACCACCGTTGTCGACTACACGTGAGCACTACGTGGAACGCAGGAGGAATACGTGACTCAGCTGCTGAGGGTCCAGAACTTCAACGTCTCCAGTGACGGAATCGGCGCCGGAGAGGACCAGAGCCTGGAGAGGCCGTTCGGTCACGTGGACCCCGGGGACCTGTTCGCCTGGGCCGGGGCCACGGCGAGCTGGCCCAACCGCACCGACCCCGGGGGCAGCCGCGGGCTCGACGACTACTTCACCCGCGACTTCGCCAACAACATCGGCGCCGAGATCATGGGCCGCAACAAGTTCGGGCCCCAACGCGGGCCTTGGCACGACCACGAGTGGCGCGGCTGGTGGGGCGATGAACCTCCGTTCCACACCCCGGTGTTCGTCATGACCCACCACCCGCGTCCGTCGTTCACCCTCTCCGACACCACGTTCCACTTCGTCGACGCCGACCCGGCCACGGTCCTCGAACAGGCGCGGGAAGCGGCGCAGGGCAAGGACGTGCGCCTGGGCGGTGGGGCCACCACCATCCGGCAGTTCCTCGACGCCGACCTCGTCGACACCCTGCACGTGGTGGTCTCCCCGGTGAAGCTCGGGTCCGGGGTACGGCTCTGGGAGTCTCCCGACGAGTTGCGTGACCGGTTCCACCTCGATGTCGTCCCCAGCCCGAGCGGCGTGACGCACCACCTCTTCTGGCGCAAGTAGCTCACCGGGTTCACAGCCAGGTCGTCGCCGTCCAGACGGCCGCGGACGCGGCGAGCAGCAGCGTGATGTTGAGGGCGATCCGGCGGTCGCCGCGGCTCAGGTGAACCCTGGTCGCGGCGATCTGGAGGACCACGAACCCGATGGCGGAGGCCAGGGCCAGCCAGGGGGCGATGCCGGTCAGCGGCGGCAGGATCAGCCCGATCGCGCCGAGCACCTCGGTCAGCCCGATGGCCCTGACGGCAGGCATCGGGGTGCTGTCGACCCAGGCCATCATGGGGCGCAGCCGCTCACGGGTGCGGACCAGCTTCAGCCCGCCTCCGTAGAGATAGAACAGGGAGAGCAGTCCGGCCACGACCCAGTAGGCGGCGTTCACGCTTCTTCTCCACGGTCACCGGGCGTGGGAGCGGGCTCGGTGGCATAGCGGCTCATCACCTGGATGTTCGCCTGCGGGGTCAGGGCCTGGCCGTCGGCGATCATGGCCTGCAGGTCGCGGAAGTACTGCACGTACAGGTCCGGGGTGAAGGTGCTGACCATGACGGCGGGTTGGTCGGTCGTGTTGGCGAAGGTGTGCGGCGCGCCGGGCGGGACCATCACGAGGGTGCCCGCCGTCGCGTCGTACTCCTCGTCTCCGACCGTGAACCGCACCGTGCCGGAGACGATGTAGAAGCCTTCGTCGTGCTGGGCGTGGCGGTGTTGCGGCGGTCCGGGCGTGTGGGGTGCGAGGACCGATTCGGCGAGCCCGATGCGGTGCCCGGTGTTGCTGCCGTCCTCCAGGACGCGCAGTCGCGTGGTGCCAAGGACGATCGTCTCGCCGTCGTGCGGACCCACCACCGATACGGCGGGAGCGGTGGGCGGTTCACTGGTTCTCGGTTCGTCGGTCATGGGCCGATTCCACCGCCGGGGTGCTACGAGCGTCCAAGACCTGTTCCGTGACACCGATACCGCACGGGTATCGTCGCTGCATGGAGCTACGTACGCTGCGCTATTTCGTGGCGGTCGCCGAGGAACTCCACTTCGGCCGGGCCGCCGCCCGGCTGCACATGAGCCAGCCGCCGCTGAGCCGGGCCGTCAAGCAGCTGGAGACCGAGGTGGGCGCCGCGCTGTTCGACCGGTCGTCCGCCGGAGTCACGCTCACCGCGGTGGGCGCGGTGCTTCTCGACGAGGCGCGCGGTCTGCTCGACCAGGCCGACCGGGTACGGGTGCGTGTGGCCGCCGCGGCCGGTGCCGCGACCCTCACCGTCGGCATCCTGGGGGACAGCACCGATCCGGCCGCGACCCGGCTTGCCGACGCCTATCGCGGGCGGCATCCGCAGGTCGAGGTGCGCATCCGCGAGACCGATCTGACCGACCCGACCTGTGGGCTGCACGCCGGGCTGGTCGATGTCGCCCTGACGCGGGGGCCGTTCGACGGGACCGGCCTTGCCGTGCACGAACTGCGCGCCGATCCGGTGGGGGCGCTGCTGCGCGCCGACGATCCGCTGGCCCGCCGCGCCGGCCTGAGGCTCGCGGACCTGGCCGACCGCCGGTGGTTCGTCTTCCCGGAGGGCACCGACCCGCTCTGGCAGTCGTACTGGAACGGCGGAGAACCCCGCGAGGGCCCGGTGGTGCGCGCCGTCGCGGAGTGCCGGCAAGCCGTTCTCTGGAACGGCACCGTCGGCATGACCCTCCTGGATCACGGACCGGGGGACGGGCTCACGGTCGTGCCGTTGATCGACATGCCGGAGAGCCGTGTGGTGGCGGCCTGGAACGAAGGCGACACGAATCCGCTGATCCGCTCGTTCGTCCGGATCGCGGTCGCCGCCTACCGGAACTGAGCGCACCGAGCGCGCCGCGCATGGCGCGTGCGGCCGTCGAATATTCCGTGCCGTGTCGCCGGTGAAGGTGCACACTCCCTGCATGGCAGACATGGAGGCGTTCCGGGACGCGGTCACTGGCTGGGTCGCGGGCGGTCCCGGCGGGCCGGCGAGTGACCTGGCCGAGCGGGTGGGCGTCACGACGGCGGTGCTGCTGGAAGGGCCCAGTGACCGCGAGGCGGTCGAGGCGCTGGCCGAACGGCGTGGCCGGGACCTGGCCGCCGAGGGGGTGTGCGTCGTGTCGATGGGCGGGGCGATGAGCATCGCCCGCTACGCCGAACTCCTCGGGCCGCCCGGCCTGGACCTGCGCCTTGCGGGACTGTGCGACGTGCGCGAGCAGCCGTTCTACGACCGGGGCCTGGAGCGCGCGGGGGCGCCGCGCGGGGACTTCTTCGTGTGCGTGTCGGACCTGGAGGACGAGCTCATCCGCGCGCTGGGCACGGCGAAGGTCGAGGAGACCGTCCGGGCCGAGGGCGACCTGCGGGCCTGGCAGACCTTCCTGCACCAGCCCGCACAGCACGACCGGCCCCGGCAGCAGCAGTTGCGGCGCTTCCTCGGCACGAAGAAGGGCCGCAAGATCCGCTACGGCCGCCTCCTCGTCGAGGCACTCGGCCCCGAACGGACGCCGGCCCCGCTCGACGACCTCCTGGCGAGCCTGTGAGCGCCTGACCGGTGTGCCCCGTTCCGCCCTGGCGGTCGCATCCCGGCTGGGACAATGTGCGGCACCGGCCAGGGCGCGGCGGACGGGGGCGCGACTGATGAGGTACTGGCGGCGTGGGGTGTGGGTGGGGGCGGCGCTGGGGACCGGCGCCCTGATGGCGGTGACCGTATGGAACCGGAGCCTCGAGGGCGTGGGACCGCTCCTTTCGGTCCTCGGGTTCCTGGTGTCTTTGGCCGGGCTCCTGCACACCACGGTGCGGCCCGCTGTCGCACTGTCGCCCGCCGAGCAGCTGGACCGATCCGCCGACGCCCTGGCCGACGCGGTGCGCGCCCAGTGGCTGGCCGAGTGGCGCCTGCGCAGGCTCCAGGACCCCGAGCCGCTCGCCGTGCGGTGGGCGCCCGCGCAGCCCTGGCTCTCCGATCTCGACGAGGCGATCGGCTGGCCCGCCCGGGACACCGAACGCCCCGACCTGTCCGGCCTCCTCGCCGACATCACGCAGATCTTCGGCTACGTGCCCTCGCGGCGGCTGACCGTGCTCGGCCCGCCGGGCAGCGGCAAGACGGTGCTCGCGGTGCGCTTCACCCTCGACCTGCTGGAGCACCGGGGCGCGGGCGACCCCGTCCCCTTCCTGCTCCAGGCGTCGAGTTGGCAGCCCGACCAGCAGGACCTGCGCCAGTGGATGGTGGAGCGTCTCGTCGCGGGCCACCCGGCCCTGGCCACCGTCGGACCGTCAGGAGGCGTGCTCGCGGCGGAACTCGTGTCCTGCGGGCGGGTCCTGCCGGTCGTGGACGGGCTCGACGAACTGGGCGGGCAGCTGCGTACGCGCGCGGTCTTCCGGCTGAACACGGAACTCGACGCCGGTGACCCGCTCTTCCTCACCTGCCGCAGCGACGTGTACGCCGACGTCGTCGAGGCCGGCGACGTCCTCACATCGGCCGCCGTGGTCGAACTCCAGCCGCTGGGCTTCGAGGAGGCGGCCGGATATCTGATCCGCACGGCCCGCCCCGTGCGCGGCCCCGCGGGCGCACGCGCCACGGCCTGGGACCCGGTGCTCGAACACGTCAGGCGCCATCCCGGTGAGGCGGTGGCCCGCTGCCTGCGCCAGGTCCTGGAGCTGCCCCTGATGGTGGCGATGGCACGCGCCGTGTACGGCGAGAGCGGCGCCGACCCCGCCGAACTGCTGAGCCGCCGCGCACTCGCCGAACCGGCCGCCATGGAACAGCACTTGCTGGACGCCTTCGTCCCCGCGTCCTTCCGTACGTCGGCCCGCTGGGACGGAGACGAGGCGATGCGCCGACTCCGTTTCCTGGCACGGCACTTGGAGCGGCGCGGTACCCGCGACCTGGCCTGGTGGGAGCTGCACACGGCGCTTCCGGGCCCGCTGCGCCCGCTGGCCCCCTTGCTGCTGCTCGGGGCCGTCACGGAGATCATCTGCCTCGCCGTGTGGCTTTCGGGGCAGGGAGCCGAGTCACCGGTCGTGGCGGCCGCGGTCCTGACCGGTCTGTGCGCGGGGTACGCGGCGCTCGCGCGCGAGAACGCGGGCCTGCGGCGCACCTTGCTGCTCTCGGTCGCGTACGTGATCCCGCTGGCGGCGATCGTGGGGGCGACCCGTCCGCTCGTCCGGGACCCCTTCTACGACGTGCCGTTCGCCGGCATGCACGAGCTGCTGGGCCGGCTGACCGTCGGCGCGCTGTACGGGGTGGCGGTGGCGGCGGGGCTCGGTGTCATCGGTGTCACGACGGCTCCCGCGCCGGCGACGATGCCGTTCCCCGTGCTGCGGACCTGGCGCCACCGGCGCTGGGTGTGGAAGGCGGCGGCGGGGATCTTCGTCGCGATCCCCGCCGTGCTCATCGCCGAGCTGGTCATCTATCCGGTGTCGGCGCCGACGCTGCTGACCGTCGCTGCCGTCTCGGCCGCACTGGGCGCCTTCGTCGTACGGGGCGAGGGGGCGACGGCGGTCGAGGCCGGCGGCCCGTCCCGGCGGCGGTACGGACCGGGCCGGGCGGGCCGACTCGGCAGGGCGCTGGTCCGCGGGGTCGGTGTGGGGCTGCCGGCGGGAGCCGTGCTCGGTCTGGCGTTCGCGCTGGTGGAGGGCGGCACGGCCGCGGGGAGGGCGGAGGCGCGCGATGACCTGCCGTTCCGGGCGGCCGTCCACCGGCCCGCCGACGGCGGTCGCTACGTGGTGGCGGACGACGGCACGCGCTACGGGCTGCGCCCGGACGGCGCGGCGTACATCCGCTGGGCGCGCCCTTTGGAGGGGGACGTCATCGGGGGCTGCTCCTACTACGGAGGGGAACCCGCCTTCGTCCCGCTGAGCGCGCTCTCGGCGGACCATCCGTGCGCCGATGCCACGAGGCGGGCGAGCATTACGGCCGCCATGGAAGTGACCGCGGGCACCGCGGCGACGAGTGCCGTACGGGTGCGTCTGCCCGACGGCCGCCTCGTCGCGACCGACGGCGTCGAGGACCGGATGGACGAGGCGGAGTGGCGGTGGATCGCCCGGCAGGATCCCGGGCAACTCATGGGCTCCGCCGTGTCGTTCGGGCTGGCCGGCGGTCTCGGTCTGGGTGTCGTGGCGGGGTTCGCTGCGGGGCTGCACCGCTGGCTCGGCGCGCCCGTCGACACGTCCCGCACGCCGAGCCCGCTGGCCAGCCTGAGAACGGACCGGGACACCGCGTTGATCCGCGGATTCCTGATCACGCTGGTGGCCTGGCTCTGCAACCTGTTCGTCGCGATGCTGCCGATGGGGGCGGCTGTCGCGACCGTCGTCGTCATCCCGATGGGCTTGGTCACCGTCGCCCTGTCCGCGTGGGGGCGCCTCCTCACGGCCCGCCTGTGGTGCTGTTCGACCGGCCGGCTTCCCTGGCGTCTGATGGCCTTCCTCGCGGAGGCGCACGAGCGGGGCGTGCTGCGGCAGGCGGGGGCCGTCTACCAGTTCCGGCATGCGCGGCTTCAGGAGCGGCTGGCCTCGGGGGAGGGGGCTGACGGTCGCTGAAGGGCGTGCTCCGGTGGAGGTCGGATCAGAAGGGCATCTTGCCCCGGGTGCGCCGACCGGCGGAGCCACTGCGGCCCACGGCCTTGGAGCTGCTGCGGAAAGGCTTGCTGAAGATCCGGCCCAGGATGCCCGGGGCCTTGCCGCCGGCGCGTGATCCGGCTCCCAGGGTGCGTTGAGTGCCGCGCTCGGGGTGCCGTGACAGCCGGGGCACGAAGAAGGCGAGTATGGCCAGGACGATACAGACGGCGACAATACCGACAATGATCACGAAAACTCCTTGGGTCGAGGCGTGCCTGCCGTGTGCCCTGCGGAGCGAGGTGTATGCGCCGGGGCCCCGACGGCCCCGTCGCCCCGCCCGGTACAGTCGGCTCGCCGCCCAGCCCGCGCCGGACCGGGCCGCGGCCTCAGTCTCCTCATCGCGTACCGGCCAAGGGACGCCATGACCAGTACGCAAGAACCGCACGAGCTGACCCCGCTGACGCCCGGCGAGGCGGGCGAACCGTCCGCCCAGGACCGCATCGAGCGGATACGGCGGCGCCTGGAGCGGCTGATCGGGATCGCGGCCACCGAGGGCAACGCGCTCACGCCCCTGCGCAACGGGGACGAGATCTTCGCGGCCATGCTCGCCGGGATCCGCCGTGCCGAGCACACCGTGGACATGATGACGTTCGTGTACTGGAAGGGCGACATCGCCCTGCGGTTCGCCGAGGCGCTCGCGGAGCGGGCCCGTGCCGGGGTGCGGGTGCGGCTGCTGCTCGACGGATTCGGCAGCCGGCTGATCGAGACCGAGCAGCTCGAGGCGATGGACCGGGCGGGGGTGCAGGTGGCGTGGTTCCGCAAGCCGCTGTATCTCTCCCCGCTCAAGCAGAACCACCGCTGCCACCGCAAGGTCCTGGTCGTCGACGAGGAGACCGCGTTCACGGGCGGGGTGGGCATCGCGCAGGAGTGGTGCGGCAACGCGCGCGACGAGAACGAGTGGCGTGACACCCACGTCGAGGTCCGCGGCCCCGCGGTGGACGGGATCGCCGCGGCGTTCGCGCAGAACTGGGCTGAGTGCCACGAGGAACTCTTCGACGACCGCGACCGGTTCATCGAGCAGCGCCCGCACGGCGAGGCCATCGTGCAGGTGGTCCGCGGCTCGGCCAGCTTCGGCTGGCAGGACATGCAGACCCTGATGCGCGTGATGCTGGAATCCGCCGAGGAGCGCTTCCGGCTGTCCACCGCGTACTTCTCGCCGGACGCGTACTTCATCGAGCTGCTGTGCGCCGCCGCGCGCCGCGGGGTCGAGGTGGAGATCCTGCTGCCCGGCCCGCACACCGACAAGCGGGTCAGTCACCTCGCGGGCCAGCACTACTACGAGGACCTCATCGCCTGCGGGGTGAAGATCTTCCAGTACCAGCCGACGATGATGCACGCCAAGGTCATCACCGTCGACGGCGTCGCCGCTCTGATCGGCTCGACGAACTTCAACCGCCGCTCCCTCGACCACGACGAGGAAGTCATGCTCGCGGTCCTCGACCAGGAGTTCACCGCGGCACTGGACGACCACTTCGAAGACGACGTGACGAGTAGCGAACTGATCCAGGAGGGCCGCTGGAAAAGACGCCCAGTCGCCCAACGGGCCCTGGAAGCGGCCGTCCGGCCGATCCGCCGCTTCCTGTGACCCGTTGGTTCGCGCGGCATCCGGCCTGAAGCGGGCGAAGCAGCGGCCCCCGGCAGGTCACCCGGTGATGGACCCGGCGAACTCCGGGAAGTCCAGGTCGGAGTCCTCGCTGCTGCGCTGCACCGTGACGACGACCTTCTTCCCGTACTTCGTCTCGAGCACGCTGTCGTCGGTCTTCGTCGCGGACACGCCGGGAGCCAGGCGGCCGTCGAGCGGCTCGGCGCCGTTCTCGAAGGCCGTCGACTCCGCCTCGCCGCCGTTCGTGGCGCCCTCGACGATGACGGACAGGTCATCGAGGGAGACCGCGGACTTGCCGGAGTTCGTCAGCTTCAACTTCACGCGGAAGTCGGTGCTGCCGGGCTCGGCGGACTCCATCAGCTCCGCGTCGTAGTCCGTGAACACCTTCGCCTCGGCGACGGACACCTTCAGGCCGTCCGGCCACGTGTAGGACTCGCCGAACTTCAGGCCCGTCGCCTGCTCTTCGGTTCCGGCGCCGTCGGCACTGGTGTCGGCGCCCTCGTCGGAGCAGTGGTTCATCCAGTCGGCCTGACTGATGTCCTCGTCCGCGCAGTCGACCTTCTTCGAGGTCGAGGCCTTCGAGCTGTCCGCCGCCTTGGCGTCGGCCTTGGCGCCGTCGTCGCCGCCGCACGCGGTCAGAGCGGCCAGAAGCATGGCGGCCGTAGCCGCGGTCGCGCGAACGCGCATATGTCCCCCCAAGGTTGATCCAGGCGGAACACGGTAGGCCACATGCGGTTGAATCGTGCAGGATGTCATCAGGTCGTGATGATCTTCATGACGACCTCATGCCGTCGGCGTCGCCTCGATGAGGCAGAACGGTTCCGCCCGCACCAGCGGGGTCACCGAGGTGAGGGACAGGCCCGCCCTGCGGCACACGTCCTCGAAGTCGGCCCGCGTCCGTTCCCTGCCGCCCACGTTCACCATCATGTTGAGGTCGGTGAGGTAGGTGAGTCCGGCCGATGCGCCGTCCACGACCTCGGGCAGGACGGGCTCCACGATCAGTACGCACCCCGCGGGCGGCAGCACCTCGCGGCAATGGCTGAGGATCGTGACCGCCTGGTCGTCCGACCAGTCGTGCACGATGCTCTTCAGCAGGTAGAGGTCGGCGCCTTCGGGAACCGAGCGGAAGAAGTCCCCGCGCGCCAGGGAGCATCGCTGCGTGAGTCCCTGCCGCTCCAGCGTCGCCTGCGCCTGGGCCAGGCCCTCCTCGGTGTCGTAGATGACGCCGCGCAGGGCCGGGTGTTCGCGCAGTACCGCGCCGAGCAAGGTGCCGTCACCGCCACCGATGTCGGCCACCGTGGTGAAGCGGCCGAAGTCGAAGGCGTGCGGCAGGACCGCGGCCGTCGCCCTGGTGGCCTGGCTCATGGCCGCGTTGAACTCCGCGGACAGGTCGGGGAATTCCTTGAGGTGGCTGAAGAAGCCCTTCCCGAAGATCGCGTCGAACGCGACGTCACCGGTGCGCACACTCTCGTCCAGGTGCTCCCAGGCACGCAGCATCGTCGGCTCGGTGAACATCCGTACCAGCGAGGTGATCGAGTCGGGCCGCGCGGGGTCCAGGGTGGCGCCTGCCGGGGTCACCGAGAAGGAGCCCGGGGTGTGTTCGCGCAGCAGGCCCAGGCTCGCCAGGGCGCGCAGCAGTCTGGACATGGGCTGAGGACGCGCTCCGGCATCGGCGGCCACTTCGGCTGCCGACCGCTCCTTGTCGCCGATCAGCTCGATCACCCTGAGCCGGACGGCCGCGCGGACGGTCTGCGCGGCGAGGCTTCCGAACACCAGCTGTGCGACCAGTTCATGGGCGCCTTCGGTGTCGTGCGCCGTCGTGGGCGGCGTCGCCGTGGTGGTGTCGTCGTGCGTCATCGTTGCTTCCCCTCGTTTGGCGGGTCCGTCGGGCGGATCGGTTTGCCGGACAGCAATCCTCGGCCCGCGTCATCGACTATGCCGAGGCCAGAAGCGGCCGTATTGGACGAATGTTCCGCACGGCGCCACCGCGCTCGCCGAGCCGCCACGGCGCTCGCCGAGCCGTCCCTGCGCATGTCCGGATGTGACAGGGAATCGTCATTGCGGCCATCGGTTGCGGCGGTGAGGATGGGTTCATGCCCACTGCGCACCGTGTCGTCATCGCGGTCTTCCCCGACGTCGATCTCCTCGACGTCACCGGCCCGGCCGAGGTCTTCGCGCTGGCCAACCGCGAGACCGCGGGCCGCGCCGGCTACCGCGTCCGCCTCGCCGGGCCGGTCGCCGGTGAGGTCCGTACGTCGGCGGGGGTGCGGCTGGTGGCCGACCTGGGCTTCGACGAGGTCCGCGGGCAGGTGGACACCCTGCTGGTGCCCGGCGCGGTCGACATGACCGACGACGGTCCCCTCGCCCGTATCGACGCGGACGTCGTGGAGTGGGTGAAGGCGACCGCACCGCACGCCCGCCGCGTGGCCTCGGTGTGCGTGGGCGCGCACGTGCTGGCCGCGGCCGGGCTCCTCGACGGGAGGACGGCGACCACCCACTGGTCGACCGCCGCCCAGCTCGCCGCCGAGCACCCGGCCGTCACGGTCGACCCGGACCCCATCTTCGTACGCACCGACCGGGGCCGGCTGTGGACCGGGGCCGGGATCAGCGCCTGCCTGGATCTCGCCCTGGCACTCGTGGCCGAGGACCAGGGCGAGGACGTGGCGCTCTCGGTGGCCCGGCAGCTGGTGATGTACCTCAAGCGGCAAGGCGGCCAGAGCCAGTTCTCCGTGCCGCTCAGCCGCCCCGCCTCCGCCCGCCGCGACATCGACGCACTGCGCCTGTGGATCGCCGAACACCTCGACGAGGACCTGTCGGCCGGGGCACTCGCGGCCCGGATGTGCCTGAGCGAGCGGCACTTCGCCCGGGTGTTCAAACAGGAGACGGGCACCAGTCCGGCCGACTACGTCGAGGCCGCTCGCGTAGAGGTGGCGCGCCGCCTGCTGGAGACCACCGACAGCCCCCTCGACCGGGTCGCCGCCGCGGCCGGGCTCGGCTCGGTGGAGACGCTGCACCGGGCGTTCAACCGCCAGCTCGCCACCACCCCGGCGGCCTACCGCCGCCGCTTCCGCGTCCAGACCCCCTGATGACCTTCTGACCCTCTTCCCTCTTCAACGTCCCTGGCGCATGCAGGCGAGCCCTGCGGCTTCGCCATGCCTCATGCCGTCCTTCATCCGCGAAACCCGAAAGGCACCCCACCCATGAGCACGTACACGAATCAGCCCTCCACGACCCTGCGCGACGTGATCGGCCTGGACGACCAGCCGCCCCGGCTGAGCGAATCCGCCCTGATCATGATCGACTTCCAGAACACCTACCGCACCGGCGTCATGGCCCTGGACGGCGCCGAGACGGCGCTCGCGGCAGGCGCCCGCCTCCTGGAGCGCGCCCGCGCCGCGGGCACCCCGGTCGTCCACATCCTCAACGACGGCGGCGAGAACACCCCCTACGACATCCGCGCCCACATCGGGGCCATCAGCGACGAGGTCGCCCCGGTGGACGGCGAGGCGGTCGTGGTGAAGCAGTTCCCCAACTCCTTCCACGCCACCGAGCTGGAGAAGACGCTGAGCGACCTGGGCATCGCCCCGGGCAGCGGCAAGGACCTGCTGCTCGCCGGCTTCATGACGCACATGTGCGTCAACTACACCGCCCAGGGCGCCTTCAACCTCGGCTACCGCCCCACCGTCGTCGCCGAGGCCACCGCCACCCGCGCCCTCACCGCCCCGGACGGCACGGTCCTGCCCGCCGCCGCGCTCCAGACGGCCGCCCTGACCACCATCACCGACCTGTTCGGCACCGTCGTGCCCACCGTCGACGCGATCCCTGCCTGAACACGGGTGACGTAGGCCACGTCATTACCAGGCGTCGTGGTGGGTAGGGGTCGCATGATCGCCTGGGCTCGAGCCCGGGAAGCTGCACCGGAACCACGGAGGTATCCATGTCCTCGAAGCGACGTCGCAAGAAGAAGGCCCGCCGCAAGAACGGCGCGAACCACGGCAGCCGCCCCCAGTCCTGACGGCGGGCGCGGCGATCGGGGGCGGCACCTTGAGGTGCCGCCCCCGAGGCATGTCCCGGGGGAGTCCTCAGCCGGGAACGACAGGCGCCGACGGAGTCGGCGGCCCCCAGTCCGGTGGCAGCAGCGCCCACGATCCGTGCCTGAGCCACTCCGCGAACCGGACCGGCCGGGCACCGCCGACCTGGTCGAGGGAGAGGGGGACGATCAGGTCGCAGGTCGCCCGCCCGTCCCACCACACCGTGCCGGCCAGCGGTCCGGTCAGCACCAGCAGGGTGGAGAAGCCGCAGCCGTGTTCCTGCACGACGACGGAACCGGCAGTCTTCAGGTCCTCGAACCTGCCCACCTCCTCATCCCAGGCACGCCACGCGGCGAGGTACCCGGTCTCGTCGCCGAACGCCTCGGCCCGCGGCTCGCGCGCCATCAGCTCGTCGTCGGCCGCGATGTAGGAGTCGGGGTGCGGAAACGGCACGGCCAGCAGCGCACGCCGCGACGCGTCGTTCCCGGCCCACCACCAGCCGCGACCGGTCCGCCCCAGCCCGGCCAGTGCCCCGCCCGCGCTCACCTCGCGCAGATAGGCCCGGTAGTCCTCGGGGAAGGACACACCGAGCTCCTGCTCGGCCTCGGCGATCTCGGCCTCGGAGAGGGGCGGCTCTGTCATGGGCCGAGCCTAGGCGAGGGTTCTCGTCGGACGCCGTCCCGCGGGCGCGGCAGATGTCCGGACGGACCGATCAGGAATCGAGAAGCGTCCGCCCGGGGCCAGATCTAGCGTGCTGGGCATGGACGTCACCCTGCACGCGACCTTCCTCCCGCACAGCGACCCGGACGCCGCCCTGGCCTTCTACCGCGACACCCTCGGCTTCGAGGTCCGCGACGACGTCGGGTACGACGGGATGCGCTGGATCACCGTCGGCCCCGCCGAGCAGCCCGGCATCTCCCTCGTACTGCAGCCGCCCGCCACCGACCCCGGCATCACCGACGCCGAGCGCCGCACGATCGCCGAGATGATGGCCAAGGGCACCTACGCGGGCATCCTCCTCGCCACCGCCGACCTCGACGGCGTCTTCGCGCGGTTGCGGGCCAAGGACGCCGAGATCGTCCAGGAGCCCACCGAGCAGCCCTACGGCGTTCGTGACGGTGCCGTCCGCGACCCCGCGGGCAACCTGCTCCGCATCCAGGAACACCGCTGAGCCGACCGGGACCGATCACGGCCGCGGCCTGCGGGAAAGGCCTGACGCGGAGGCAAGACGCGGAAGGCATGCCCCCCACTTCCGCCCCCGTCGATCGGACCGGCGGCGAACCATTGCCGCCTCCACGCCAAAGAAGTAGAACCAAACGTACTGCTCGACGATGATCAGTCAGATCGAGCCAGATCGAGCCAGGCGACACCGACGGAGCCCGCGCAGGCGGCTCCGCCCGAAACAGATGGAGACACCATGAGCCCCGCCAAGAAAAGGACCACGCAGTCGCCTGCGCTCCACGCCGCCGACAGCCACGACTTGATCCGTGTGCACGGCGCGCGCGTGAACAATCTCAAGGACGTCAGCATCGAGATCCCCAAGCGCCGACTGACGGTGTTCACCGGTGTCTCCGGCTCGGGCAAGAGCTCGCTGGTGTTCAGCACCATCGCCGCCGAGTCGCAGCGGATGATCAACGAAACCTACAGCGCCTTCCTGCAGGGCTTCATGCCGACGCTGGCGCGGCCCGAAGTCGACGTACTCGACGGCCTGACGACCGCGATCATCGTCGACCAGCAGCGGATGGGCGCCGACCCCCGCTCCACGGTCGGCACCGCCACCGACGCCAACGCCATGCTGCGCATCCTCTTCAGCCGGCTGGGCAAGCCGCACATCGGCCCGCCCAGCGCGTACTCCTTCAACACCGCGTCGGTCCGGGCGAGCGGGGGCATCACCGTCGAGCGCGGCGACGCCAAGACCAAGACCGTGAAGGCCACCTTCAACCGCACCGGCGGCATGTGTACGCGCTGCGAGGGCCGGGGCTCGGTCTCCGACATCGATCTCACCCAGCTCTACGACGACTCCAAGTCGCTCTCCGAGGGCGCGTTCACCATCCCGGGCTGGAAGTCGGACAGCCAGTGGACCGTGCAGGTCTACGCCCAGTCGGGCTTCGTCGACCCGGACAAGCCGATCCGCAAGTACACCAAGAAGGAGCTGCGGGACTTCCTCTACGGGGAGCCGGTCAAGGTCAAGGTCAACGGCGTCAACCTCACCTACGAGGGGCTGATCCCCAAGATCCAGAAGTCGTTCCTTGCCAAGGACAAGGAGGCGATGCAGCCGCACATCCGGGCGTTCGTGGAGCGGGCGGTCACCTTCACCACCTGCCCCGAGTGCGACGGTACCCGGCTCAGCGAGGGCGCGAGGACCTCGAAGATCAAGCGGATCAGCATCGCCGACGCCTGCGCGATGGAGATCCGCGACCTGGCCGAGTGGGTCCGCGGCCTCAAGGAAGCGTCGGTGGCGCCGCTGCTCACCGCACTTCAGCAGACCCTCGACTCGTTCGTGGAGATCGGCCTCGGCTACCTCTCGCTCGACCGTGCGGCGGGCACGCTGTCGGGCGGTGAGGCGCAGCGCGTGAAGATGATCCGCCACCTCGGCTCCTCGCTCACCGACGTCACGTACGTCTTCGACGAGCCGACCATCGGCCTGCACCCCCACGACATCGAGCGGATGAACAACCTGCTGCTGCGGCTGCGCGACAAGGGCAACACGGTCCTCGTCGTCGAGCACAAGCCCGAGGCCATCGCGATCGCCGACCACGTCGTCGACCTCGGCCCCGGCGCCGGTACAGCGGGGGGATCGGTCTGCTTCGAGGGCACCGTGGAGGGGCTGCGGGCCAGTGACACGGTCACCGGCCGCCACCTGGACGACCGGTCCGCGCTCAAGGAGACGGTGCGCGAGGCCACGGGAACGCTGGAGATCCGCGGCGCCACCCGCCACAACCTGCGGGGCGTCGACGTCGATGTCCCGCTGGGCGTGCTGTGCGTCGTCACCGGCGTCGCCGGTTCCGGCAAGAGCTCACTGATCCACGGTTCCATCCCCGCCGCCGAGGGTGTGGTGTCCGTCGACCAGGCGCCGATCAAGGGGTCGCGGCGCAGCAACCCGGCTACGTACACCGGACTGCTCGACCCGATCCGCAAGGCGTTCGCCAAGGCCAACGACGTGAAGCCGGCGCTGTTCAGCGCCAACTCCGAGGGTGCCTGCCCCAACTGCAACGGCGCCGGGGTCATCTACACCGACCTGGGAATGATGGCCGGTGTCGAGAGCACCTGTGAGGACTGCGAGGGGAAGCGGTTCCAGCCCTCGGTCCTCGAGTACAAGTTCGGTGGCCGCGACATCAGCGAGGTGCTCGCGATGTCGGTGACCGAGGCCGAGGAGTTCTTCGGCGCGGGTGAGGCGCACACGCCGGCCGCGCACAAGATCCTCGACCGGCTCGCCGACGTCGGGCTCGGCTACATCAGCCTCGGCCAGCCGCTCACCACGCTGTCCGGCGGCGAGCGGCAGCGGCTCAAGCTGGCCACGCACATGGCGGAGAAGGGCGGGGTCTACGTCCTCGACGAGCCGACCACCGGCCTGCACCTCGCCGACGTCGAGCAGCTGCTCGGCCTGCTCGACCGGCTCGTGGACTCCGGGAAGTCGGTCATCGTCATCGAGCACCACCAGGCGGTCATGGCGCACGCCGACTGGATCATCGACCTCGGCCCCGGTGCGGGCCACGACGGCGGCAAGATCGTCTTCGAGGGCACGCCCGCCGACCTCGTGGCCGAACGCTCCACGCTCACCGGCGAACACCTCTCGGCGTACGTGGGCACCTGAGCCAGGCCCTGCGGGCCCGCTGGCGGCAATGCCCCGCAGTACCGAACTGTCGCTCGACTTCTACCGTTTGGGTACGAATGCGAAGACCGGGCACGGACGGTACGCGGAGTCAGTAATCTGCTTCTGAATGCTCCATTGGGCCCGTGGCATGCGCATGCCACGGGCCCAATGCCTGATGCATTCCTGGAGTTGCTCGCCCACTTCCTCTCGCCGGAACCGACCGGTGCGAGGGCGGCGTTGCCGGGAGCGGAAAGGATCGTTGTACTGGGCATGAGCGATGCGGGGAACGGGGTTCCTTCGCCGCGGCCGCCCCGTGCCGAGACAAGGGCCGGTGGCGGGGAAGTCTTTTCACCATCCCCCATCTACGACGCGCTGGTGCGTGAGTGGCGTGCCCAACAGCGGGAAGTGCCGCGGGCGCCCGCCCCGCGCTCGCGCTGGGAGCGTGTCGATCCGCAGGACCTGTTCCACAGAGGCTGACCCGTGCGTGCGCGGCGCGTCATGTGAGCTGCGTGAGCGGGGTCGCCGGATGGGCATGGGTGCTGAGCCAGCGGCAGATCGCCAGGGCGACCGTGTCGTCGAGCGTGCTCAGTGCGTCGATTGCCTTGGTGTCGTCGGGGTGGGGCGGGATTCCGGCCGTGGTGAGCGTGGCGTGCAGGGTCAGGCGGTGCCGGTCACGGGGCGTCAGGACGGTCGGGGCCGCCATGTCCAGACGCTGCGTCGGGTCGGGCGGGGGCAGCAGGAAGTCGGCCTCCGCGTCCCAGTTGACGGTCGGCAGGACGGTGGCGGGTGAAGTCATGGCGGCTTCCTCACGACGGTGGGCGATGCCTGTGTCGGACAGGAAGCGGATGAGTGGCCATCTGGTTGCACCCGGTCCGCCAAGACACCCGAACGCAGTAATCCACCGGCATGCAGGGACCCGCCGGGCGCCGGGGCGCAGGGCGTCAGCGAGGCATCAGTGAGACGTGAGCGGGACGCCAGCGCGCGGATCGAAGCTGTGGGCAGGCCAGTTCACCGCACCTGGCATCGACCACCTCAATCGGGGAGCCCCCACATGCGTACCTCCATCCGCCGCCCTGCCGTACTCGCCGCCTCCGCCTTTGCCGCGCTCGGCCTGACACTCACCGCGTGTGGCGGCGGTGGCGGCGTGCAGGACGAGGGGGCGGCCTCGTCGCAGAAGGGCGCCGCCGCCTCGTCCGCGAAGGGCGACGCGGCCACGGACGCCGGTGGTTCGGAGGTGTCAGGTTCGGCCACCTCCGGTTCGGACGGTTCCGGCTCCGCCGCGCAGACCGGTGCCAAGAAGAAGCCCGCCGCCGCGGCTCGGGTCTGTGCCGCCGACGACGTGCGGATCTCCGCGGCCAAGCAGGACGGAGTGCCCACCACGCACATCACGCTGACCGCCACGAACGTCTCGGGCCGCACCTGCACGCTGCTGCAGTACCCGCTGATCGCGTTCGGCGACATCCAGACCGCCAAGGACGTTCCGGCCGTCGCCAAGAGCAAGCCGGCGACTCCCGTGGTGCTGAACGCCGGCGCCCCCGCCTACGCGGCCGTGCGGATCAACAACGGTGGTGTCGACGAGGAGAACCGCGCCGTCACCTCCTTCAACGTGAACCTCTTCGCCGCCGACGGGCCCGCCGAGGGCAGCAAGGCCGTCAGCGCGCCGCAGGGCGGCATCGCGGTCGACGACGCGGTCGCGAAGACCGGCTACTGGACCCCCGAACTGCGCAACGGCGCAGACGAGTTCTGAGGCGTCGTGCCCGGTGCGACTGATCCGAGGTGCAGGTGAGGCCCAGCCCCTCAGGGCCTTCGTCCTGTCCGTACTCCTACCAGCGGAGTACGGACAACTCACCTGTATGGCACGTGAGTTGGACAAACTCTGGCTCAGGGGATGAGTCGCGCGGCCCGCTCGCCAGAAATGATCCTTCTTGTCCCTCAGTGCCGATCGGAAGGATCGTCCGCATGCAAAGACGCCCGCTCGTCCCGCTGCTCGCGGTGAGCGTGATGGCGGCTCTGGCCCCCGCGCTCGCCGCCGCGCCGGCCACAGCAAGCCCCTCGGCCCGCTCAACGCCCGCCTCCGCGGCAGCCGATGCCGACCCCCTGCGCCCGTACGCCCGGCAGAAGCCGGTCTGGGGGAAGTGCGGAGTCGGCACCCCCGCCGCCCTGCGGTGCGCGACCCTGAAGGTTCCGCTGGACTACCGCGACCCCGGCGGCAAGAAGATCGACATCGCGATATCGAGGCTGAAGACCAGCGCCCCCGGCAAGCGCCACGGCGTCCTGCTCTCGAACCCGGGCGGTCCGGGCGGACCCGGCCTGGAGATGCCGCTGGAGCTGGAGCGGCAGCTGCCCCGCCAGGTGAAGGACCGCTACGACCTCATCGGGTTCGACCCGCGCGGAGTCGGCCGGAGCACCCCCGTCCAGTGCGGGCTGAGCCCCGAGGAGAACGTGCTGCTGCGCCCGCTGCGGACGTTCGACAAGAACGTCGCGCTGGCCAGGTCGGTGGCCGACAAGTGCCGTGCGAAGGCGGGGGACAAGCTCCCGCACATCACCACCCGCAACACGGCACGCGACATGGACGTCCTGCGGGCGGCCCTGGGTGAGCGGAAGATCTCGTACTACGGCGTCTCGTACGGCACCGCCCTCGGCGCCGTCTACACGCAGTTGTTCCCCCGGCGGGCCGACCGCTTCGTCCTCGACAGCGCCATCGACCCGAAGCTGATGTGGCGCGGGATGTTCCGGATCTGGGCCCCGGAGGCCGAGCGGGCGTTCCAGCGGTGGACGAAGTGGACCGCCGCGCGCGACGCGACGTACCGGCTCGGCGACACACCGGCCGAGGTGGGCAAGAGCTTCTGGGCTCTGGTCGCCAGGGCCGACCGCGACCCCATCGTCATCGACGGCGTCCCGCTCGACGGCGCCGGGGTGCGCGAGCAGGTGCGACCGAACCTCTTCACCGTCCGCGACGCGGCCCGGCAGGTCGTGCGGCTGAAGGAGGCCGCCGGGGGCAGGGCCAAGGCCCAGGATCTCCCCGAGCCCCCGCCGGAGCCCGACGTCTCGGCCACCGTCAGCGTGGTGTGCGGTGACTCCTCCTGGCCGCGCGATCCCGAGACGTACCGCAGGGACTCGATCCGTGACGCGGACCGCTACCCGCTGTACGGGGACTTCGCCTCCGGTGTCTTGCCCTGCGCCTTCTGGGACCGGCCTGTCGAGCCCGCCACCGAGGTGAACAACACGGTCCCGGCGCTGATCGTGCAGAACGAATGGGACTCGCAGACCCCGCTGGTCACCGCGCAGGCCCTGCACGGTCAGATGAAGGGCTCGCGCATGGTGACGGTCGACGAGGGCGAGGGGCACGGCGTGTACGGCACGAACCCGTGCGCGGACTTTGCGGCCAACTCCTATCTGGCCACCGGCAAGCTCCCGGCCGCCGACGTGACGTGCCGGGCGACCCCCGGCGAGCGGCGGGTGACGTCCTCGCTGCCGGCGCCGGGGCCCCTGGGCTGAGCACCGGTACCACCTCCTGACGGTCACCCGGAGCGGGCGGCGGCGAGTGCCGCGGCCCGCTCCGGTTCACGTACGGCATGGACCTTCTTGTCTCATCTCGCATATGCGGTGCCATATGGGTCCTGTTTTCCCGTACCGGCTGAATTCATCGTCTGTGTGCCGACCGTGTCCCATGAATGCGTCTCGTCGGACAGGGTCGGCGCGGGCCATTTCATGCCCATTCGACTAAAGCTTTACTTGTGAGTTAAATCACATCTCGTCAGGGAAATGATCATGCTTGGGCATATCCACATGGCTGGATCTCGTGTGACACGATGCACCGTGTTGGTTGGCTAGCTCTAATACGGGGAGACAAGCATGCCGACGGTGATTGTCATCGGATATAGGGGCGACCTCGATCAGGCGCTCCAGAGCCGAGGACTTGACGTCTGCTATATCGTTCAGGCGCCCGCAAATGCGCCGAAAGGGCGGCGCTTCAAACGTGTCGCCGACATGGAGAACGTCCAGGAAGTATTGAGAGCGGTACTCGCCGCCGATATTGATGATGTGGCAGGTGTGCTCACCGTCCATGAATTGGGCGTTTTTGCGGCGGCCTATTTGCGGCAGCAGTTGCATCTTCCTGGGAACGCCGACTCCAAGGCGGCCCTCTATTTCCGGGACAAGTACCTCCAGAAGAGCAGGCTTCCACCGCACGTCAAGCGGGCGCGCTGTCGCTACGTATCGAAGGACACGTCGTTCCTGGAGCTCTCCAAAGACCTGGGAGACGTCTTCGTCATCAAGCCGGCGACCGGAGCCGGATCGCAGCGCACGACCGTTGTCCGCTCCTCGGACGAGTACGCGCGCGCCCTGGAGATGTTCCCGAGCCGGTCGGACGTCGAGATCGTCGCCGAGTCCTTCGTCGACGCCCCCGAGGTCTACATGGACGGCATCTGGAGGGGCGGCCGCCTGCGATGGTCGTCCCTGAGCAGCAACCACATCGCGCCGCTCAGCGCCGTCGAGGGCGGCATCCTGTCCGCGCACATCCTGGACAAGAGGCTCCACCCGGAACTGTTCCAGCAGGCCGAGGCCCTCGCCGGGCAGGCGCTGGAGAGCCTCGACGCCCCTGACTGCGTCTTCCACATGGAAGCGTTCGCGCAGGAAGCCGGACTGACTTTCGGCGAGTGCGCCATCCGCCTCCCCGGGGCACTGTCCCCGCAGGTCAACCAATTGACGTTCGGCGTCGACCTCTTCGACGTGGAAATCAGCCTGGCCCTCGGAGAAGAGCCTGCCGATATCCCGGACAACGGCACGCCCGAGCGGTTCTACGGATACCTGCTCCTGCGCCGCTCCAGCGACGGCACGCTGACCCAGCAGGATTTCGAGCGCAACTTCACCTTCGACGAGATCGAATATCCTCTCTCGCCCGACGGGGCCATCGGGCCCTACGGTCGCTTCGGACAGGCGATCGTTTCCGACCCGGACGAACTGAAGCTGCAGAAGACGATCGACGAAATCGTGCGCTTCAACGAGGTCGGCGGCTGACCCAAGTCCCGCACCCGCGGGCGGTTTCTGCGAGAAATTCTGGATCTGCGAGAAATCCCGAGCTCGGCACGTCATCTCGGGCGCCGCGGCGCGCCCAGGCCTGAGCCGGTTCTCAGCCATGGTGCTTTTCTCTGATCGGAGGTCGTCATCCCTATGCCGGACCAACGTCATGTCTCGACGCTCCCGCAGCTGCTCGAGCGAGCGGCGCGGGACACATCGCGAGGCATCACCTTCATCGGCGGCTCGTTCCTCTCGTACGCGGAATTGCGGGAGTGCGCCTGCCGGATTTCCCAAGGGCTGCGCGACAACGGCACTTCCCCGGGCGAGCGGGTGCTCATTTCCGCCCATGACCCCGAGAACTTCTTCCGGGCCTTCTGGGGATGCGTCCTGGCCGGTGTCGTGCCCTGCCCGGTCGCGCCGCCGGCCGACCCCGCCCGGTGGCGTGCGCAGCTGGAACACCTGCGCACACTCCTGGGCGACCCCCTGGTGATCACGTCCAAGGAGTCCCACGGCGACCTGCCCGACATCGGCCTGCGGGCCGTGACGGTCGAGGAGTTGAGCCACGCCTCCGCCGAGCCCGGTCAGCCGCATGCGCCCGCCCCGGACGATCTCGCCGTCCTGATGCTCACCTCCGGGTCCACCGGAGCGAGCAAGGCGGTCAGGCTCACCCACGCCAACCTCCTCGCCGCGCAGGCCGGGAAGGCGGGTGCGCTGGACCTGGGGCCCGACGACACCTCGCTGAACTGGATATCGGCCGACCACATCGCCGCGATCGAGGCGAACCTGCTGCCGATGTTCAACGGCGCCGACCAGGTCATGGCGACCCCGGCCACGGTCCTCGCCGACCCGGTGGAATTCCTCCGGCTGCTCGCGGCCCACCGGGTGAGGGTGACGTTCACGCCCAACTTCCTGTTCGGGCAGATCAACCAGGCTCTCGCCCAACGTCCCGTACCACTGGACGAGTTGGACCTCTCGCAGGTGCGGCACATCATCTCCGGCGGCGAGGCCACCGTGACCGGCACCGTCCGGGCATTCCTCGACGCCCTTTCCCCCTACGGACTGCGCCGCGACGTGATCGTGCCCGCGTTCGGGATGACCGAGACGTGCGCGGGCAGCGTCTTCAACCGTGAATTCGCCACCCGCGACCTGGAGACGGAGTTCCCTCCGCTGGGCCGTCCCGTGCGGGGACTGCGCATCCGCATCGTCGACGGCAACGGCACGGTGCTGGCCTCCACCGACGGTCCCACGGCGGGCGACCCGGGTGAGGTGCAGCTGAGCGGCACGATGGTCACCGACGGGTACTTCGGCAACGACCGGGCCACCGCCCAGGCGTTCACCCCCGACGGCTGGTTCCGCACCGGCGACCTGGGGTGCCTGGACGCCGGGGGCCGGCTGACGCTGGTCGGCCGGACCAAGGACTCCGTCATCGTCAACGGCGTCAACTACTACAGCCACGACCTGGAAGCGGTCCTCGACGAGCTGGACGGGGTCGGGCGCGGGCAGGTCGCGGCCTTCCCGATCCGGCCCGAGGGCGCCGACTCCGAACAGCTCGCCGTCGCGTTCGTCCCCGCGGGCGACCCGGCCGACGACTCGGCCGTCTACCGGGCCCTCGTGGCGATCCGCAGCTCCACGGTGATGCACTGGGGCTTTCGGCCCCAGCTGATCCTGCCCGTCGCCGAGGCGGAGATACCCCGCGGCAACCTCGGCAAGATCCAACGCTCGCGGCTGCGCGCGGCCGTCGAGGAGGGCGCCCTGGACGAGGCCGCCCGCCGGTCGGACGCGGTGAGCACCCGCTTCCTGGGCGGCTACGTGGCGCCGGAAGGCGACGTCGAGATCGCCCTGGCCGATGTCTACGCGCGCGTACTGAACAGCGAGAAAGTCCCGGCGACCGCCAGCTTCTTCGACCTGGGCGGCACCTCGCTGGACGTGCTGCGGCTCAAACTGGAGATACAGACCGAGTTCGGCATCGACGACGTGCCGATGTCCACGCTCCTTCAGGCCCCCAGCGTGCGCGCCCTGGCCGGCCGCCTGACCGCCGCGCAGGGCGCCGGCGGGGACGGTGCCTACGACCCGCTGGTGCCCCTGCAGGTCACCGGGGACGGAACGCCGCTGTTCTGCGTCCATCCCGGCCTGGGGGAGGTGCTGGTTTTCGTCAATCTCGCCAAGTACTTCACCGGCGAGCGGCCGTTCTACGCGCTGCGGGCGCGCGGGTTCGGGCAGGGCGAGAGCCACTTCACGTCGTTCGACGAGATGGTCACCACCTATGTGGACGCGATCCGGCGGGCCCAGCCGAGCGGCCCGTACGCCGTGGCGGGCTACTCCTACGGCGGCGCCGTCGCCTTCGAGATCGCCAAACGGCTGGAGGCCGACGGCGACGAGGTCAAGTTCGTGGGCGTGTTCAACCTGCCGCCGAGCATCTCCGGCCGCATGAACGAGATCACCTTCACCGACGGTGCGATCAACCTGGCGCTGTTCCTCGAACTGATCGCCGCCGCCGACATCGAAGGGCTGACCGCCACCCTGCGCCCCCTGCCCGAAGCCGACCAGCTGGCCCACCTCGTCGACCGGGCGCCGAAACGGCGCCTGATCGAACTCGACCTCACCGTCGAGCGGTTCACCACCTGGGTGCACCTGGCGCAGAACATGGTGCACCTGGGCCGCACCTACGAACCCTCGGGGACGGTCGACGACGTACGCGTCTTCTACTGCACCCCGCTCAAGGGCACCAAACAGGCATGGCTGGACGGCCAGTTGCGGCACTGGGACGACTTCACCCGCAACCCCAACCAGTACATCGAGGTCGACGGCGAGCACTACACCCTGATGAGCCCGCAGCACGTACAGACCTTCCAGGCAACCTTGCGGCATGAACTGACCCGAGCGCTCGGCTAAGGACGGACACCGGAAATGCAAGGCAAGAAGATTCTCGTCACGGGCGGCACCGGACAGGTCGCGATGCCCGTCGCCGAAGCGCTCGCCCCGGACAACGAGGTGTGGTGCCTGGGCCGGTTCGGCGACCCGGCCGCCCGCAAGGCCCTGGAGAAGATGGGCGCCCGCACCTTCACCTGGGACATGGCGGCCGACGAACTGACCGACCTGCCACGGGACTTCACCCACGTCCTGCACTCGGCGGTGCACCGGGGCGACGGCAAGGACTTCGCGGAGACCGCGCGCGTCAACGCCGCGGGCACCGCACGCCTGATGACCCACTGCTCCGGCGCCGAGGCGTTCTTGTACGTCTCCTCCGGAGTGGTCTACAACCGCGCCGACAGCACCCACCGCTACGGCGAGAACGACGCCGTGGGCGGGGCGGTGCCCTGGCTGCCGACCTACCCCGTCGGCAAGCTCGCCGCCGAGGGGGTGGCGCGGGGCCTGGCCGAAGCGCTCGGCCTGCCGACGGTGATCGCCCGGCTCAACATCGCCTACGGTCCGTACGGCCACGGCGGCGTACCCATGATCTTGTTCAAGGAGATGCGCAGGGGACAGCCGTGCGCGGTGCCCCGGCAGGGCCAGAACTACTGCAACCTGCTGCACACCGACGACCTCGTCCGGCAGGTGCCGCTGCTGTGGGGCGCGGCGCACACCCCCGCGCGGGTGGTGAACTGGGGCGGGGACGAGGAGGTCGGCATGACCGACCTGCTGGAGTACATGTCCGCGCTCACGGGTGTGCCTCTCCAGCTGGACCGCAGCGACTACAGCCGCGAGACGGCCATCTTCGACCACGACGTGCGCCGGGGCCTGATCGGCGACTGCTCCGTCGGCTGGAAGGCGGGCATCGCCCGCACCCTGGCCGAGCTGTTCGAGGAGTACCGCGACCGCATCGACGCGTACGCCGGCGAGCAGGCGGCGGAGCAGGGAGGGGAGCGCTAATATGCGCAGGCCCACAGACGCAGAGGCGCTCCAGCAGGTGCTGAGCGCCGCCCTCGGGTCCCCCGAACCGGTGGGCTTCCTGCCCCAACTAGGCGCAGGGCGAGGCGCGTTCAGCTCCCTGGACCCCGCCGTGCTGGAGCGCCCCACCCTGGTCGGCGGAGCGGCCCTGTACAACCCCGCCGCCCCAACTCCCACCGTATCCACGGTCGATGAGCTGGTGCGCCGCGCCAAAGCACTGGACGTGCCCCAGATCCTGGTGCCCCACGTGCGCCGCACGGACGATCCCAGCGCGCTGCGGGCGGCCGGGTTCGTTCCCGTCGCCGCCGGTGCCGAGTGCGTCGTGCGGCTGACCGGGGAGGTGGACGAACTCCTGCGCGCCCGCGTCGGGGGCGCCCGGCAGCGCGCCCTGCGCCGCTGTCACGAATCGCTCTCCCGCGACCTCACCTGGGAGCGGATACCTCTGAGCGAGCTGGGCGGGGCGCCGTGGGCGCGCGATGCGTTCGTGGAACTCCACCGGCGCCGGGCGGAGCGCCTCGGCCAAGGCCACGACCCGTACAACGCGAAGGCCCTCGACGCACTGGCGGACGGCGCGCTGGGTGACCGTACGCAGCTGCTCGTGCGCCGCCGGGGGGACAGCGTCGTCCAGGCCGTGCTCACGGCCACGTCCTACAACGGCCGGGGGCTCTACCACCTGACGCAGGCCGTCGACCCCGACGACCCCGCCGGGGGCGCCGACCTCCACGCGGCGGCTCTGTACGGGATCTACCTCGACGCCCGGCGCTCCGGGCTGCACTGGGTCCACCTCGGCCCGGGGGAGAGGCACGGCAAGCGCGACCTGGGAGCCGACCTGTTCGTCCCCCTCGACCACTGGCTGCGCGCCGACAACCTCACGGCCCCGAAGGAAGCGGAAGCGGGGCCGGAGCTGTCGCGTTTCGCGGCCGACCCCGTCACGACCGTGCCGGTCCCGGGTCCGGCACGCTCCCGCCACCAGCCGCGCTTCGACACCATCGACCTGTCGAGCAACACCAACCCGTTCCTGGGCACCGCGAGCCAGTACCCCCACCTCGACACGGCGGAGCTCGCCGACACCTACCTGTCCACGATCGCGAACCTGCCCGGCCACGAGGGCGCCGGCGCGCTGACCGCGGACCATCTGCTCTTCTCCAGCGGCTCGGTCGACGGCGTCATGCTGCTCCTGGCGGCGCTGGCCTCGCCCGGTGAGGCCGTGTGCGTCACGCCGCCCACCTTCCCGCTCTACGCCCACTTCGCCCGCCTGCTGCGGCTGCCGCTCCTCGAGGTGCCCCTGCGCGGCGAGGATCTGTCCGAGCTCGACACCGAGCGGATCCTGGCGGGCGACCCGCGGGTGACCATCCTGTGCGATCCGAACAACCCCGTGGGGACCAGGCTCGATCCGGCGCAGGTGCGGGCGCTTGTCACCGGCGCGCGGGGGCTTGTCGTGATCGACGAGGCGTACGTCGAGTTCAGCGAGAAGCCCTCGTACGCCGGTCTCGTCGCCGAGCACGACAACCTCATCGTGCTCAGAACCCTCTCCAAGGCGTGGGGGCTGGCCAGTGCGCGCTGCGGGATCGCGCTTGCGCAGCCCGGCATCATCGACGCGCTGCGCAGGGTGCAGGTGCCCTTCGGGTTCACCGACGCGTCGCAGAGCGCAGTGCGGGAGCGGCTGACCAACGCGCGGCGGGCGCTGGCCAGCGTCCGGCACATCCGGGCCGAGCGCGACCGGATGGCCCGGACCCTGGCCGAGCACCCCGCGGTGCAGCGGGTGTTCCCCTCGGAGGCCAACTTCCTGCTGGTCCGTCTCCACAAGCACGAGCGCGTCATGGAGGAGCTGCACAACGCGGGGATCACGGTCGCCGACGTCGGCTTCCTGATCCCCGGCACCTGCCGGATCTCCATCGGCAACCGGCGCGCGAACGAAGCGGTGCTCGCCGCGCTGTCCGCCGCGGTGTGAGAGGGATCAGGAGCCGGCGAGGTCACCCGGCAATTGAAGGGGTTTGTTCGCTCCGTCTTTCATCTCGACCACCAAGTACGACAGGACTTCGTCGCCAATGTTCTTCAGGTCGTGGAGGTGGTAACGCTCTTCGGTGAAAGCGAAGTGCTGGGTCTGTCCACGGACGTACGAAATCTCTCGGCTGCTGCCGTCACTCGCGTGCTGGCGCGCTCGGCCGTCGGTGAGGGCTATCCACGTGTAGTCAAGTACGTGCCGGTGAACGGGAATGCGTTCTCCCGGCTGGAGGTGGGTCTCCCAGATGCGCACCGAATCCGTCTCTTTGACCAGCGACTGGCCGATGCGGCCGTTGTGGGAATTGGTCTCGAAATCCTTGTGCAGCGGAGGGCTCCAGCGATCGAAGCCGTCGGCGACGATTGTGCTGGTCAGAGGGGAGTCAGTGGACGAAGTGTTACCCACGAAGCGGATCCTTTCGGTCACCTGTGCACGTCGACGGCACTCTATCTGAAGGGTGCGCGAGTCAAGTAGCTTTCCCTGCACCGCCATTGTCCGATGAGAAGCAATTGTCCCGATGAGAAGGATGAACGCCTGTGATCGTGCTCGGTTACAACGGATTCACCAAGGGTGCGGAACTTTTCGGACGTCTTTACGGTGCGACCGGCGTCGGCCGCAATCTTCTGGTGGGTCACGACGCCGCGGCCGCTCTGACCATCGACGGAGAAGTGGTCGCCGCCGTCGAGGAGGAACAGCTGAGCCGGGTCAAGAAGACCTCCGATTTCCCCGCCAACGCGATCAGGTGGTGCCTGGAATCCGCCGGAGTCGCACTCGACCAGGTCGACGTCTTCGCATTCCCCTGGCGCTTTTCACCGGCCGTGGGCGAGGAGATGATCGAGCGGATATCCGGCGCCGACATGCCGGTCGCGGCGAAGTTCGACGCACTGCGGCGCACGGGTGAGCTCTACACCGGCATGCTCAGCCGCGAGGCGGTGTACGGCGACTTCGTCCAGCGCACCGGCTACGCGCTCGACCCCAACAAGCTCGCCCTGGTGCCCCACCACCTGGCCCACCTCATGTGCGGCGCCTACCTGTCCGGCGGGGGAGACGCGGCCTTCCTGGTGAGCGACGGCCGGGCCGAGACCCTCTCCTCCGTCATGGGTGAACTGCGCGACGGCGTGGTCCGCCTCTTCGACGAGGGCACCGTCGACATGGCCAGCTCGCTCGGCGTGGCCTACGGCAGGATCACCCGCTATCTGGGGTTCGTCCCCAACAACGACGAGTACAAGGTGATGGGCCTGGCCGCCTACGGCCCGCCCCCGCAGCACAACCCCCTGCTGGACCACGTCGTGCGGCTGCACGAGAACGGCTCCTACACCCTGTCCGTCCCCAGCGACATCGGCGCCTACTACGCGCTGTTCGACACCCTGTTCGGCGGCGACAGCGAGAAGCGCGAGGAGTTCGACTTCCGCGTCAAGGTCGCCGGTCTGGCCCAGCACATGGTCGAGGCCGTCACCGCCCATCAGCTGCGGGCGCTCAGCGCCGCGTCCAGCCTGGACATGCTGCTCTTCGAGGGCGGTCTGGCCCTCAACTGCGTGGCCAACACGAAGATGTTGGAGCGGTCCTCGTTCACCGGCATGGAGGTCAGTTTCGGGGCCAGCGACCCGGGCGTCGCCATCGGCGCGGCCGTGTACACCTCCGGCCTCAGGAACCGGCCCGCGGAGGCGGTCACCACCCCGTACCTGGGTCCCTCGTACGACGAGCGGCAGATCCTGGACACCCTGGCGCAGTACGCGGACCGCGTCACGTGGCAGGAGGAGCCCGACGCCCCCGCGGTCGCCGAGAGGACCGCGGAACTGCTGGCCGAGAAGAACGTGGTGGGCTGGTTCCAGGGCCGCGCCGAGTTCGGCCCGCGCGCCCTGGGCAACCGCAGCATCCTGGCCAACCCGGCCTTCCCCGACATCAAGGACATCATCAATGTGCGGGTGAAACACCGGGAGCCCTTCCGTCCGTTCGCGCCCGTCGTCATCGAATCCGAGGCGCCCCGGGTCTTCGAGATGGGCAAGAAGACCTCGTCCCCGTACATGACGTTCGTCTTCCCGGTGCGCAAGGAGTACCAGGAGCGGATTCCCGGCGCCTGTCACGTGGACGGCACGGCGCGGGTCCAGACGGTCGACGAGCGGCAGAACCCCGCGCTCACCCGGTTGTTGCGCGCCTTCACGGCACGGACGGAGGTGCCCTGCCTCCTCAACACCTCGTTCAACGTGGCAGGTGAGCCCATCGTCTGCTCACCGCGCGACGCGCTGGAGTGCTTCCTGGCCACCGAGATCGACTACCTGGTGATCGACCGGTTCGTGGTCACCAAGAAGGGGCGCTGAGCCGGGGGCCGCTCGGCACGTCTCCTGTCGAGGTGCGAAACCATGGAAACGAAGGTCGCGTACAACCCTTCTGCCCCATGCGGTGTCGAACAGGGCGCCGGACAAGGAACGGGCCCTTTCCGGACACCCTCGCGCCTGCCCGGCCACTTCCTTCACAGGAGCCGCTCGTGCGCAAGAACCGTTCGGCCGCCCTCGCCGCGGCCTCATTCCTCCTTCTCACCGGGGCATGCATCGCCGCCGCCCCGTCCGCTGTCGCCGGCACCCCCGGGGGTACGCGCGCCAGCGACCGCAACAGCGACTTCAACGGCGACGGATACGAGGACGTGCTGGTCGGAGCCCCCGGGGCCACGGTCAGCGGCCAGAAGGGCGCCGGTCTCGTCACCGCCCAGTACGGCTCATCCAGAGGCATAGGCACCACCTCCGTCGCCCGGTTCAGCCAGTCGACGGCCGGTGTCGCCGGCGCCGCGGAGGCGGCCGACGGCTTCGGGACGGCCGTCGCCACCGGCGACCTGGACGGGGACGGCTTCGACGACGCGATCGTCGGCATCCCCGGCGAGGACATCGGTGACACGGCGGACGCCGGTGGCGTCGCGATCCTGTGGGGCTCGAAGGACGGCCTCAGCGGGGAGAACAGCGACTGGCTGGAGACCCAGGAGCCCACCAAGGGCGAGCAGTTCGGCCTGAGCCTCGCCGCGGCGCACCTGACCGGCGAGACGCCGGGCGACGTGCTGGCCGTACTGGACCGTGACGACCTGGAGCTCTTCGCGTACGACGCCGCACCGCAGACCGAGGGGCAGGCGCCGCTGCGGCGCCAGGCGACCGAGCGCCTCTCCGCTGCGGCCGACGGACGCGACATCCTGCCGAAGTCGCTGACCACCGGCGACTACGACGACAACGGCTACGCGGATCTCGTCGTGTCCGGCGTGAGCGTGGGCGACGAGCCGGGGCACGGCTGGTCCGCGTACTTCTCGGGGAACGCCGACGGCCTCGCCTACGAGCACGATCTGCGCGGCGGGCCCGTGGCCGCGTCCGGCGACATCAACCACGACGGCTACGACGACCTGGTGACCGGCGAGCCCAACTCCCCGAACGACGGCGGCGAGACGATGACCGGCGGCCTGGTCGGCGTCCGCTACGGCGACGCGAACGGCCTCAAGGACGAGGCCAAGTGGTGGACCCAGGACAGCCAGGGTGTGCCCGGCACCGCCGAGCGCGGTGACGGCTGGGGCGCCGATCTGTCCGTGGCGGACACGAACGGCGACGGCTACGCGGACGTCGCCATCGGCGCACCGGGCGAGGACATCGGCACCGTCGCGGACGCGGGGGCGGCCTGGGTGCTGCGCGGCTCGGACGTCGGCCTGACGTCGAACGGCGCCAAGTCGTGGGACCAGAACTCGGCGGACATCCCCGGTGTGGCCGAGAAGGGCGACAAGTGGGGCGCCCAGGTGCGCCTGACGGACCCGAACCGCGACGGCCGCTTCGGTCTGCTCGCCGCCGCGCCCGGTGAGAACGCCGGCGACGGAGTGGTGTGGGTCCTGTCGGCCGGAACCGGCGGCATCACCGCGGCGGGCTCCTGGACGTACGGGGCGGAGTCGCTGGGCGCGCCGGGCACGGGAGCGGCGTTCGGCGCGGCGATCGACGAGTAGGCGTCGGCGGCCCGGGCGGCGCGACCGCCCCGAACGGGCCATCCGGCAGGCCATCCGAACGTGGTCGTGAGCGGCCTACGTATGATCACGGTCATGTGCTCACGACTGCGTTCGGAGGCTGAACAGGCATGACAGAGAGCCGAGTTGTCGTCGTCACGGGCGGCGGAACGGGCATCGGCGCCGCCACGGCCCGGCAGCTGCGCGCGGCCGGGCACCGCGTCGTCGTCTCCGGGCGGCGCCCCGAGCCGCTGCGCCGCGTCGCCGAGGAGACCGGGGCGCTGGCCCACCCCGCCGACACGGGCGACCCCGCGGAGGTGGCCGGGCTCGTCGCTGCGGCCACGGAGGCCTACGGCCGTATCGACGGGCTCGTGCTCAACGCCGGGGTCGGGCGCAGCGGAGCGGTCGGCGACCTCTCGGACGAGGACTGGGAGGCCGTACTGCGCACCAACCTCTCGGGGCCCTTCCTCCTGCTGCGGGCCGCGCTTCCCCACCTCGTCGAGGCGCGCGGCTCGGTGGTCGCCGTCGCCTCGGTCGCAGCCCTGCGCAACGGCGTGGCCAACGCGGCGTACGCCACGTCCAAGGCGGCGCTCCTCCAGCTGTGCCGCTCCCTGGCCGTCGACTACGGCAAGGCCGGGCTGCGCGCCAACACCGTGTGCCCCAGCTGGGTGCGGACCGAGATGGCCGACCGGCGGATGACCCGGTTCGCCGAGGAGGCCCACCTGGGGGACGGCGGCGCGGACGCGGCGTACGAGGAAGCGACGCGGCTCGTCCCGGCGGGCCGGCCGGGAGAGCCGGCGGAGGTCGCCGAGGCGATCACCTGGCTGCTCTCGCCCGCCGCGTCCTTCGTCAACGGCGCGACCCTGACCGTCGACGGCGGGGTGACGGCGGTGGACCCCGGAACCTCCGCGTTCGACTTCAGCATCGCGCCGCGCGCCTAGGAGCCCGGACGGGGTCGGGCCCGTGGGTCAGACGAAGCGCTCCACGCGGAGCTGCGCGGGTGGGTACGGCGAGAACGAGGTCGTGCCCACCGACCAGTAGCCGCCGTCCGTTCCGGGGATCGGGGCGATGGCCTGGGGCAGATAGGTGGACGGCGTCTCCGGGCCGCGCTCACTGACCCAGGCCGTGCCGTCCCAGCGCAGGTAGTGGGCGCGCTTCTGGTCCCAGAAGTCCCAGCCGGAGATCCGGTCGGGTCGCCCGGTGGCGTCGGCCGTGATGCCGCTCAACAGGCCCACGGTGAAGGGGGACTTGACGTTGGACCACTGGGCGCCGTCCCAGTGCTCCAGGGTGACGCCCGGCGGTTTGCCGGGCGGTCCGCCCACGCCGTACGCGAATCCGGTGAGCCAGATGTCGTCGTGCGCGACCGGGAGCAGTCCGGTCACCGCGGCGCGGATGCCCAGCGTGCGGGGCAGCACCGTCCAGGCGCCGTCCCAGCGGGCGATGATGTCGCCGTGGACCCACACCTCACCGCCGGGTGTCACCTGGACGCCGGACGGCGTGGGCGCGGCCTCGTCCGGCAGTGGCCGGCACCAGCGCCACGTCGTGCCGTCGCCGCGCATCAGTCCGGCGCGGTCACCATGCCGCCCCGACACCCAGAACCGGCCGCCGGGAGCGGACGTGACATCGGTCAGCTGCGTCCCCGGCTCGCCACGGCCGGGGAAGTCCGTCTCGCGCCAGGTCGTGCCGTCCCAGGCGAGGAGCTGGTCGTGGCCCGCGGTATTCGTGCCGATGGCGAAGGCGGCGCCGCCCGGATCGGCGGCGACCGCGCGCAGGCCGCCGCGGTGGGCCAGGTGGGAGAGGTCGGTCGGCGACCAGGCGGAGCCGTTCCAGCTGAGGGCGAGCGGGGTGCCGAGGGTGCTTCCGTTGCGCCCCTGCTCGCCCACGGCCCAGGCGCGTCCGGGCCCCGTGGCGGCGACGGCGAGCAGGTGGGCGGCTTCCCGCCCGCCCGGGGCGGCGACCTGCTGCCAGGCCTGGGCGGCAGCGGTGGCGGGCCGGGCGGTGGCGGCGCCGGATAAGGGCACGGGCAGGGTCAATCCCGCGCCGGTGACGGCCAGTCCACGGACAAAGAGGCGTCTTCGCATGAAGGGGGCCCTTCTTGAGGTCGTCTCGGGGGCAACACCCTGAACCGGGTGGGCTGAGCCGTCAATGCACGAGGATGCGCAATTCGTGGCAGGCTCTGGCATGGAACAAGAACCGTCCGTGTGGGAACTGCTCCTGCTGTTCGTCGTCATCGGTGGCTCCGTCACCCTCGCGGGAGGGGCCGTGGTGCTGTCCGTGGTCGGGCTCACCGTCTGGGGGCGCCACCTTCTGCGCAGGCGGCGGGAGGCCGCGTCGACGTCCGGAGAACCACCCACTTCCCTGAAGGGGGACTCATGAGTGCCAACTCGGCCCCGGCACGGCTCGCGACGCCCGTCGGCGCGCAGGTCTGCCCGGTCGGTCCGGTCGTCGACATCGTGTTCAGCCGCTGGACCACGCCGATCCTCTGGACGCTCCACGAGTACGGCCGGATGCGGTTCGTGGAGCTGCAGCGCGGTATCGCCGGCATCACGCCCAAGGTGCTGACGCAGCGGCTGCGGCAGCTGGAACGGGACGGCCTGGTGGTGCGCACGTACTACCCCGAGGTGCCGCCGCGCGCGGAGTACGAGATCAGTGAACTCGGGCGCAGCCTGGGGCCGTTGTTCGCCACGCTCGCCCAGTGGTCCACGGAGAACCTGGACAAGGTGGAGCGGGCCCGGACGGACTTCGACGACGGCGGGGAGCGTTGATGAGCACCTTCCGCATCGGCGGCGAGATCGAGGTGCGCCGGATCGGGTTCGGGGCGATGCGCCTGGCGACCGAGGCCGGGGCGGCCAGGGAGGCCTCCATCGCGGTGGCCCGGCGGGCCGTCGAGCTGGGCGTCACGCTGATCGACACGGCGTACATGTACGGATGGGGCGCCAACGAGGAGCTGCTGGTCGAGGCGCTGCATCCCTACCCGGACGACCTGCTCATCGCGACCAAGGTCGCCATCGAGCGGACGAACCCGGGCGAGGAAGCAGCGGTCAACGGGCGGCCGGAGTTCCTGCGCGAGCAGGTCGAGCAGGCCCTGCGCAGGCTTCGCGTCGAGCGGATCGGGCTGCTCCAGATGCACCGCCTCGACCCGAAGGTGCCGCTCGCCGACCAGCTCGGCACCCTGCGGGAGTTCCAACTCGACGGCAGGATCGGCCACATCGGACTGTCCGAGGTCACCGTCGACGAACTCGACGAGGCGCGGCGGATCGTCGACGTGGCGAGCGTGCAGAACCGCTACAGCCTGCTCGACCGTGAGCACGAGGCCGTGCTCGACGCCTGTGACGCGGCGGGGATCGCCTTCCTGCCCTGGCGGCCGGTCCATCCGGCGGCCTCGACCGCGACCGCCGAGATCGCGGCCGTGGCGGCCGAACTCGACGCCACCGCCGCGCAGGTCGCCCTGGCCTGGCTGCTCGAGCGCTCACCGGTCGTGCTGCCGATCCCGGGCACCGCCTCGCTCGACCACCTGGCGGAGAACGTCGCCGCGGAGAGCCTGCGGCTGAGCGCCGAGCAGCGCGAGCGTCTGGACCGGTTCACGCCTCCCACTGCCGGATGAGCCGGGTCAGCGCCTGCGCCGCGGCACTGGTGTAGGCGCTGTCGCGGCGCAGGAGCACCACCGTGCGGGCGGGCAGTGCGGGGGTCAGCGGGACGGGGTGCAGGTGGGTGTTGTCGCGGGTGAGGGCGTCGGGCAGGACCGTGGCCAGGTCGGTGCGGTGGACGATCTCCGTCAGGGCGTTGATCGAGTTGGCCTCCACGGTGATGCGCGGCTGGACGTGGTGGGCTTTGAGGTAGGCGTCGATGTGGCCGCGGGTGGCGAAGTCGCCGCTGAGCAGGGCCAGCTCGAGCCCATCTGCCATCTCCCGCACCGGCAGCGCCCGGTCGCGTCCGGTGTGCGGATGGCTCGGGCCGACGACGAGGCCGAGGGTCTCGGTGAACAGGGCCGTCGCGGTGATGCCGGGCAGGTGGTGGTCCGCGCCGAAGGCGATCCCCAGGTCGAGTTCGTCGGCGAGCAGCGCGGCTTCGATGCCGTCCTGGTTCATCTCGCGTACGTCGAGGCTGATCGCGGGATGGCGGGCGTGGAACTGGGCGACGAGCGGCCCGATGAGGTAGGCGGTGAACGTCGGGGTCATCGCCAGACGCAGATGACCGCGGGTCAGGTCCTGTACGTCGAGCACGGCACGCTCGGCTGCGGCGAGGTCGCGCAGGGCGCGGCGCGCGTAGGGGACGTAGGCCTCACCGGCGTCGGTCAGGCGCACGCCGCGGCCGGTGCGGTCCAGGAGCTGGACGCCCAGTGACTTCTCCAGCTGCTTGATCTGCTGGGAGAGGGTCGGCTGGGAGATGCGCAGGTCTTCGGCGGCGCGGGTGAAGTTGCCGTGTTCGGAGACGGCGAGCAGATAGCGCAGGTGGCGCAGTTCCAGGGCCATGCCCCCAACTATAGATGGCATCGATGACAGGCATGGCAAATACGTCTTGGACACTATAGATCCAGGTCATGCAGGGTGGATCTCGTCAGCCCCACCGGGGCCGACGCCACCGAAGGGAGTGACCATGCAGGACCTCACCGAGGGGGTCGCGCGATTCCGGCGCGACGTCTTTCCGGCGAAGGCGGACCTCTTCACCCACCTCGCGGACAGCCACCGGCCGACGACGCTCTTCATCAGCTGCTCCGACGCCCGCGTGGTGCCGGAGCTGCTCACCCAGAGCGAGCCGGGCGAGCTGTTCGTCGTCCGGACCGCCGGCAATCTCGTGCCCGCCCACACGCCGGGGCCGGACGGCGTCGCGGCGAGCATCGAGTACGCCGTCGCCGTCCTGGGAGTGTCGGACGTCGTCGTCTGCGGGCACTCCGCCTGCGGGGCGATGACCGCCCTCGCTCAGCGGCACGACCTGGATGCCCTGCCGGCCGTCGCCGACTGGCTGCGCCACGCGGACGCCTCCTTGGCCCGTGCCACCGGTGAGGGCGGTACGGAAGAGCTGGACGTCCTCGTACGTGGGAACGTGCGCGCCCAGCTGGCGAACCTCGCCACCCACCCCTCGGTGGCCCATGCCCTGCGCAGGGGCACGCTCACGCTGCACGGCTGGGTCTACGACATCCCCACCGGCACGGTCGAGGTGCTCGACTCCGCCGCCCGCGACGCCTGAGCACCACGCGACATCCCAGCCCCACCCCAACCCCACCCTTCACGTAAGGAAGTCTTCTCATGCCGCACGCCCAGTTCGACCCCGCCGCCCGCCAGGCCCTGGCCGTCACCGCCGTCGAGGCCAAGGTGCGAAAGGACCTGTCCTGGCAGCGGATAGCCGACGTCACCGGCTACTCGGTCGCCTTCGTCACCGCCGCCGTACTCGGTCAGCACGCCCTGCCGGAGCCGGCCGCGCAGGCCGTCGCGGAGCTCCTGGGTCTGGACGCCGACGCGGCGACGCTCCTCCAGACCATTCCCACGCGCGGCTCCATCCCCGGCTCCGTCCCCACCGACCCGACCATCTACCGCTTCTACGAGATGCTCCAGGTCTACGGAACCACCCTCAAGGCCCTGGTCCACGAGGAGTTCGGCGACGGCATCATCAGCGCGATCAACTTCAAGCTGGACGTGAAGAAGGTCGCCGACCCCGAGGGCGGCGAGCGCGCCGTCATCACCCTGGACGGCAAGTACCTGCCGACCAAGCCCTTCTGATCCGCCCCGCCCTCGGCTCAGGCTGTCGGGCGGTCGATCCGGTAGAGGTAGTGGGCGCGGTCGTCGATGGGGTTGTCGGGTTCCAGCGACACCTCGGCGACCCGCCGCAGGCCCGCCTTCTCCAGGGTGCGCCAGGACGCGCGATTGTCCGCATGCACGGGGACGATGACCGCACTGGCCTCGGGGTGATCGGTCCAGGTGGCTCGGATGATCGCCTGGATCATGCGCGTGCCGAGCCCCTGGCCGACGCGCGACGGATCTCCGATGAGGTAGTCGATGGACATGGCCCCCCGGGGAATCTCCGCCTGGTCGGCCAACTGGTCGACGTCCTCGGGATAGTCGGCGAAGCGGTAGCGCTGCACGAGGCCGAACGGTTCGCCGTCGAGCAGCATGAGCAGATCCTGCGACGCCTCCTCCCCGCGGGCCGCCGGGCCGAAGTCGCGTACCACCGCCTCGGGTGAGGTCTCGTGGTTCCACCAGCGCGCGACGTGCGGCTGCTCCAGCCACTGCCGCAGCAGGGGGAAGTCCGTTTCGGCGAGTCGACGCCAGCTGATCATCGGGGCACCTCGGTCAGCGGAACCAGGGGGAGCGGAGGGACGGCAAGCTGCGTCCATTGTCCCTCTCGCCGCGGATTCGACCTCGCCGCGGACTCAACCCCCGTACGTGGCCTCGGACTCGCCGAGCACCGCGGCGAAGTCGGCGGCGAGCGGCGCCGTGTCCGCCACCTGAAGCATGGCCGTGGTGATCCGCACGGCGGTGGGTGCGGCGATGCGGAAGCGCGAGCCCGCGGCCACCCACCAGCCCCGCGAGCGCAGCCCGTTGACCACCGCGGACTCGTCGTGCACCGGCACCCACACGTTCATCCCGCTCGCCCCGCGCGCCGCGATCCCGCGCCGCGCCAGCTCGCCGATCAGCGCCTGACGCCGCTCGGTATAGGCGTCCTCGGCCCGCGCCACCAGCGCCCGCGCGGCGGGATCGGTCATCGTGCGCTCGACCGTCTCCTGCAGTACGTGACTGACCCACCCCGACGTGAGCAGCATCCGCCCCTCGTGCCGGGCCAGCGTGGTGGCGTCGCACGCCAGGGCCGCCCACCGCAGGTCGATGCCCAGATGCTTGGACACGGTCCGCACCTGGGCCCAGCGTTCGAGCCCGCCGGCGGCCAGCGTGTGCGAGGGCGCCCCCGCGATGTCCGCGTTGTGATCGTCCTCGACGACCAGCACCTCCGGGTAGCCGCCGAGGACTTCGAGCAGGGCGTCGCGCCGCGCCTCGGAGAAGCAGCCGCCCACGGGGTTCTGCCCCCGCGGGCTGCACACCACGGCCCTGGCCCCGGCCCGCAGCGCACCGCGCAGCGCCTCCGGTCGGATGCCCTCGTCGTCCACCGCCACCGGCACCATGCGCAGCCCCAACGCCGGTACCAGGTCCAGGAGATGGTGGAACCCCGGGTCCTCCACGGCCACCGCGTCGCCCGGTTTCAGCTCCACGGACAGCAGCCGCGCCATGCAGTCCAGCGCCCCGTGCGCGAAGGTCACCCGGGCGTCCGGCACCCCGTCCCGCGCGAACCACCGCCTGGCCAGTTCCTCAAGCCCGGCCCGGCGCGGCGAACCGCGGTGCGAACCGCTGACGGGGTCAACCCGCCCGGGCGGCAGCAGCACCGGAAGTAGCGCCGGGTCCGGATGCCCGCCCGCCAGGTCGCGCACCCCCTGCGGCACCTTGGGCGGTCGGCGCGCGCCGACCGCCGGGGCCTGCGCCACCATCGTCCCGCCGCGCCCGCGCGTCACCACGATGCCGCGCTGCCGGAGCTCCTTGTAGGCCGTCGCGACCGTCCCCGCGCTGATCCCGAGATCGTCGGCGAGCCTGCGCACCGGAGGCAGCGCGTCGCCCGGCGCCAAGCCGCCCTCGGCCACGGCCTGTTCGACCGAGGAGGTAATGCCCTTGGCGGTCGTACCACTGATCGCATATTGTGCTGCCACGTAAGCGAGTCTGTACCAGTACAAATGCGGGAGTCAAGCCGGACGTCGCCAAGTCCCGCCGCAAGCCAGCAGTCACATCGCAAGCCAAGGGGGAGTGGTGAGCCTCAGTCGTGGGCGGGCCGCGCTGTACGCACGCATACCAGGGGGCATCGACGGCCGCCGCATGCTCTGGATCGCTCTGATCAACAAGGCGGGCACCGGCCTCTGGATGGGGGCGGCGGCCCTCTACTTCACCTTGGTCACCGGGCTCTCCGTCACCGAGGTCGGCGTGCTCATGGGTGTCTCGGGGGCCGTCGGCATCGCCGGCGCCCCGCTCGCGGGCCACCTCGCCGACCGCTTCCCCGTCACGCGCGTCCTCATCGGCGCCCAACTCCAGCAGGCCGTCGCCCTGTTGGCGCTGCTGACCACGGACAACTTCTCGCTGCTCCTGCTGTACTCGGCCGTCAGCAGCCTCGCCGACCGCGGCGCCAACGTCCTCACCAAGCTGTACGCCGCCCGCATCGCGGGCCCGGACCGCACCAAGTACCAAGCCGTGCAGCGCTCCGTCTCCAACGCGGGCTGGGCCATCGGCGGTCTGGCCGGAGCTTCGGCCCTGGCCGTCGGCACCACCCACGCCTACCAGGCCCTGCTCGTCGGCAACGTGATCAGCTTCCTCGTCGCCGCGGTGTTCACCCTGCGCTGCACCGAACCGCCGTCCCCCTCCCGGGTGGTCACCGGTTCCACGGGCCCCGCCGTCCCCGCCCGGTCGTCCAGCCCCTGGCGCGACCGCCCCTATCTGCTGTTCACCGCCACCGAGGCGGCGCTCTTCCTCGACGACGCGGTCCTCCAGGTCGGCATGCCCCTGTGGATCGTCCACGCCACCGACGCCCCGCACGGTCTCGCGCCGCTGCTCATGGTCCTCAACTGCGTGCTCGTCGTCTGCTGCCAGGTCCCGCTCTCCCGCTTCGGGAGTACGCCGAGCAAGGCCCGCGGGCTCCTGGTGCCCCTGGCCGCCTGCTTCGTCGTCGGCTGCGCCGCCATGACCGCCTCGGTGGCGGGCGGCACCTGGACTGCCGTGGCCGCCCTCAGCTGCGCGGCGATCGCGTTCACCTTCGCGGAGATACTGCACGCCATCGTGTCCTGGGAGCTGTCCATCGCGCTGGCCCCCGACGACGCCCAGGGGGCCTATCTCGGGGTGCACGGTCTGTCCTCGTCCGCCCAGCGCAGCGGAGGGCCGCTCCTGGTCACCGCCGTGATCGCCGCCGGACCCCTCGCCTGGCCGCTGCTCGGCGCGGGCGTCATCGCGACGGTCGCGGCGCAGAGCCGACTCGTACGCAGGAGGCTGCACCGGCCGGACGGCTCCGCGCAGGCACGCGGTGCGCTGAGCGGGCGCGGCGGGCGTGCGTGAACCCGTCCGTGACGGCGTCCGGCCCGCCACGGTCGTGTGGCGGGCCGGACTTTGTGGCGGGCCGGACTTGAGGAGGCCTTCGGTTCGCCGGTCCGGGGGTCCGGGCGTCCGGTTCCTCGGGTCTCAGCGGCCGATGCGGATGCGGTGCGCCTTGTCCTGGCCCTCGGGGCCGGTGCCGGACTTGTCGACCACGAAGGCCGTGCCGCCCGTCACCTGGACGTGGTTGGGGTTGGCGCCGGTGGCCAGGGTCTCCACGACGGTGCCCTTGGCGGGGTCGACGACCGTGACGGTGCCGGGGGTCCGGTTGGCGACCAGGACGTTGCCCGAGCGCCGGTCGGTGGCGACGGACAGGGCGCCCGCGCCGGTCGGCACGGACTTCGTCACGACGCCCTTTTTGAGGTCGACGACCGAGAGGCCGCCTGCGGCCTGGTCGGCGGTGTAGGCGGTGCGGCCGTTCTTGGACAGCGCGATGGAGATCGGGCCGTCGCCGGTCGGGATCAGGCGGGGGCTCTCGCTTTTCCGGGTGATCTCGATGATCCGGTCGCCGTTGAGGTCGGCGGCGTAGGCGGTGCCGGTCCGCTCGTTCACGGCGAGGCCGGTCGGGCTCGATCCCTCGACCGTGACGCGCTTCTTCTCCTTGAAGGTGCGGGTGTCGAAGGCGACGACGGTGCCGTCGCCGAAGCTGCTGGCCCACGCCGTGTTGTGCTTGGCGTCCACGATGACCTCACGGGCGTGGTTCACGCCGGGCAGCGAGGCGAGGTGCTTGCCGGTGCGCTGGTCGTAGACGGCGACGGAGTTGTCGCGGGTGTTCGTCGTCCAGACGGTGTTGTGCTCGTCGTCGACGGCGACCCCGTAGACGGCCTCGACGGCGCCGGTCTCGGCGTTGGTGACCGGAGGCGTGTACGTGTCCTTCACCTTCAGCGTGCGGGGGTCGACCTTCAGCAGGCTGGAGTTGGTGACGGGCGGCCGGCCCACCGCCGCGGTGGCCCACAGCACGTTGTTCCGCTCGGAGTACGCGGACTGGTAGAGCCCCTTCACGAGCGGCGCGGACTCGACGGTCGAGCCGGACGCTTTGCCGGTGGTCTGGCCGGGCTGCGCGGAAGCGGTACCGGTCAGGGCCAGCGCGCTGCCCGCGGCGAGGGCCACGGCGACTGCGGCGGTACGGCGGATGCGGCAGGTGAGTGAGGTCATGCTGCGTCAATCTCCTTGACTGAGGCGCCTCCAGGAGAGGCGATCACTCGATAACTTAGCTTAGCCTAACCTAAGTCACACGCCTTTCATTGTGTGGCGCCCGCCACATGCGACCCCGCATCACCTAGGGGAAACGCTAGGGCAAACCCCCATCTCCATAGGTCAGTTGGGAGGATGCGGCGGCCGTACGCGATCGGCGAGGCTCTTCCCATGACGAAGATCAAGCGAAACGCGGCCCTGCTCGCCGCCTCCGCGGCCGTCCTCAGCCTCACCGCGCCACTGGCCGCGACGGCCTCGACTCCAGCCGCCTCCGACACTCCTCCCGCCAAGGCCGAGCCCCTCGACTGGCAGCCGTGCGAGGGCGGCGGCATCGACCCCCGTCAGGAGTGCGCGACCGTCAAAGTCCCCCTGGACTACGCCGACCCGCGGGGCAAGCAGATCGGCATCGCCGTCTCGCGCATCCCCAGTGAGAACCCCGCGGCACGCCGCGGCGCACTGCTCCTGATCCCCGGCGGTCCCGGCGGCTCCGGCATCGACAACCCTTCGGGCAAGGGCCAGAAGCTCCCGCAGGCGGTCCGTGACGCCTACGACCTGATCGGCTTCGACCCCCGCGGTCTCGGCCGCTCGACGCCGGTCAGCTGCGGCCTCGACCACGCAGACCTCGCCACTTCGAGGCTGCGTCCCTGGCCCGCCGCCGACGGTTCCATCACCGAGAACATGAGCGCCGCCCAGCGGTTGTCGGACGCCTGCGCACGCAACGGCGGCGAGCTCCTCCGCCACATCAGCACCGCCAACGAGGCCCGCGACCTGGACCGTGTCCGGGCGGCGCTGGGCGAGCGGAAGATCTCCGCTTGGGGCGTCTCCTACGGAACGTACGTCGGGGCCGTCTACAGCCAGCTCTTCCCGCACCGCACCGACCGCGTGGTCCTGGACAGCAATGACGACCCCGACCCCACGCGCGTCTCGCGGGCCTGGCTCGCCGGTCACGAGCAGGGGGTCGAGGACACCTTCCCGGAGTTCGCCAAGTGGGCCTCGAAACCCGGCAATCCGAACCGCCTGGCCAAGACGGCGGCCGAGGTGCGCCCACTCTTCCTGCGCCTGGCCGCCGAACTCGACCGCGAGCCGATCCCGTGGCCCGGCGCCAACCCCGAGGAGCTCAACGGCAACGTCCTGCGCCAGACCATGCTGAACGCGCTCGACGACCCCGACGACTTCACCGGCCTGGCCGAACTGATGCGGGCCGCCCGGAAGGGCACGGTCCCGCCCGTGCCGCAGGCACCGCCCGAGCAGGTGCTGCAGAACGCCGTCGCGGTGGGCTCCGCGGTCCTCTGCAACGACATCGAGTGGCCCAGGTCGGCCGGCGCGTACGCGAAGGAGGTCGCCGCGAGCCGGTCCAAGTACCCCCTGACCGCCGGGATGCCGAGGAACGCGATGCTGTGCGCGGCCTGGCCGTACCGGCCGAAGGAGGCTCCGGTGCGGATCACCGACAGCGGCCCGTCCAACATCCTCCTCGTCCAGAACGAGCGTGACCCGGTGGCCCCGATCGCCGGCGCCCTCAACCTCCGCAAGGCCCTGGGCAAGCGGGCCATCATGGTGACGCTCGACTCGACCGGCCACGACGCGTATCTCGACAACGGCAACGCGTGCGGCGACCGGACCGTCTCGCACTACCTGGCGACGGGGGAGCGGCCCGCTCGGGACACCTACTGCGCGTAGGGGCGGCAGGCCAGGAGCTCGGCGGTGTCGAGAAAGGGCCGTCCGAGCTCCTCCGCCCCGAAGTCGAGCACATAGAGCCCGGTGGACACCCGCTCAAGAAAGCCCCACTCCCAGATCGCCTCCTCGTCCACCCCGGTCCGATCCGCGAGCAGAGCGCAGTACGAGCGGACCAGCCCGCCGGCCGCGGCCCCGTCCCTCCCCTTCAACTCCGCGCACCAGTCACGGAGTACGACCTCCAGGTCGTACGCGCGCTCGGCGAGGAACCCGTCGGGATCCACGAAGACGAAGCCCGCTTCCGCACCTTCGCGCGGAGTGGGGGCCCGCAACGCGTTGCCGGGATGCGGGTCACCGTGCACGACGACGCAACGGTCGGGGCCGAACGCGGCGGCACGACGCCCGGCAAACACCATCGCCAGGCTCACGACCCGCTCCGAACAGGGCCGCCCAAGGCTCTCCCACAGCCGCCCGACCGTCTCACCCAGGACGCTGGCCTTCTCCGGTCCCGGATCGACGGCACGGGGCACCGACCAGGCCCGCCGGAGCATGGCGCACAGCGTCTCGATCTGCTGCCGAGGGGCCGGCCTCAGTCGCTCCATCGAAGGCCCGAGCGCCTCCTGAAGCATCGCGTGACGTCCGAGATCGTAGGCGAACAGCTGCGCATAGCCCCGCCCCCGCGCGAGGCGAAGGGTCCGCACCTGCCCCGCGAAGTCCGTTGCGGGCAGCGAGAGCTTGAGCACCGCGTCCCGACCGTCGCGGGTCCGCGCCCGCGCCACGTAGGAGGAGGTACCACCGGGCAGCGGCTGCCCGACGGTGATGGACCAGCGCCGCTCCATTTCGCCGATGAGGGCGGGTAGTTCGGCCAGCCACTGTTGTCCTGCCGGTCCGAGGCTGTGGGCCTTCTGGCGTACGAGGGCGTTGGCGGCTACGGCAGCGGGTTCCCCCGGGCGGTGATCCACAGGTCGTACCACTCCTCGTGGGTGAGTTCCGGTTCGCGGGTTACGGCGTCGCGGCAGGCGAGGATGCGGGCGGGGCGGCTGGTGCCGATGACCGGGGTGATGGCTGCGGGGTGGCGTTGGAGCCACCACAGCAGGATGGTCTCCGGTGTCGTCCGCTTGCGGGCGGCGAGCGCGGTGACCAGTTGGGCGGTCGGGGAGTCGCCGCCGCCGGTGTAGCGGCCCCGGGCGAGGGCTCCCCAGGCCTGCAGTTGGATGCCGTTGGTCGTGCAGTATTCGAGCGTTCCGTGCGGGAAGCCGCTGCCGGCCGCGGCGGGTGTGTTCACCAGCACGCCGCCCTCGACCCAGTCACGCCTCTCCAGGCTCATCTCCAGCTGGTTGGCCACCAGCGGTACGTCGAGGTGCGCCTGTAGGTGCGCGATCTGCGCGGCGCTCATGTTCGACACGCCGAACCGGCGGACCAGGCCCTGTCCGTGCAGCGATGCCAGCGCCTTCGCGATCTCCTGCGGGCCGGTCAGCGGATCGGGCCGGTGCAGGAGCAGTACGTCGATCACGTCGGTGCGCAGGCGGGTGAGGCTCTCCTCGACGCGCTGGACGATGCTCGGCCCCCGCAGGTCGTACAGACCGGGCCGCTCGCCGTCGGCGAGACGGATGCCGCACTTGGTCTGCAGGACGATGCGCTCGCGCAGGCCCGGCGCCCTGGCGAGCACTTCGCCGAAGACCGCCTCGGACTTGCCGTGCCGGTAGATGTCGGCGTGGTCGAAGACCGTGATGCCGGCCTCCAGCGCGGCGTCCACCGCGGCCTCGGCCCCGGCGATGTCCTCGGCGGCGTACGGCCGGGTGTCCCAGGTGCCGCCGAGCCCCATGCACCCGTACAGCACACGGCTGGTGCGCACGTCGGTCTGCGATGCCATGTCTCCTCCTCCGTGTCGCTCCGTGATGGACTCGGCCATCGTCGCTCAGTTCCGCAGGGAATCGGCCAGCATTTCCGCGACGGCGAGCACGGGAAGCTGGGTGTTCGCCGCCGGGACCGTCGGCAGGACGGAGGCGTCCACGACCCGCAGGTTCGCCACGCCGCGCACGCGCGCCTCCCCGTCGACCACGGCGAGAGGGTCCTCGGGCCTCCCCATGGCGCAGGTGCCGACGGGGTGCCAGTACGTGCCCGCCCGGGCGCGGAGCTCCTCGTCCGGAAGGCTACGAGGGGAGTGCCCGTCGGCCGGGCCCGCCAGGGACTTCAGGGCTGTGGAGGCCGCCAGTTCCTCGACGATCGCCAGGCCTGCCCGCATGACCGCGATGTCGTGCCCCTCCGGATCGGTGAGGAACGCGGGGTCGATGTCCGGATCCTCGGTGGGATCGGCCGACCGCAGCCGGACCCGGCCGCGGGACGCGGGCTTCATGAGGAGCGCGGAGATGCCCGCCTCGTACTGGCCTAGCGGCAGCCTGCCGAACAGGGGCGGGCCCGCGGAGGGGTTGATGTGCAGGTCCCAGGAGCCTTCGGGGCAGCGCGGGCTCGCCGCCCTGATCAGCATCCGGTTGACGTACAGCTCGCCCGCTTCCTCCTTGGCGGCCAGGCTCGCGTTCAGGCCCCTCGTCGGGGTCAGCGGCACGAAGACGCCGGGCTGGTCGATCAGATGCGCGCCGACGCCGGGCAGGTCGATCTCGGGCCGGATGCCGGACTCCGTGAGGTGGTCGGCGGGTCCGATGCCGCTGCGCATCAGCACGGCGGGCGACCCGAACGTGCCACTCGCCAACAGGTACGTGTCGCCGTGCACGGTCGTCCGGCGTCCGTCCACGGCGACGTCCACGCCGTGCACCCGGCCCGCCCGCACGGTCATCCGGTCCACGACGGCGCCGCCGATGATCGTGAGGTTCGGCCGCGGACGTGCCGCGTGCAGATAGGCGAAGGCCGCGTTCCAGCGCAGCCCGCCCACCGCGTTGAGCAGCGGGGTTCCGTAGCCGGGGCCGCCGCCCGGCGCGGCCATGTCCACTTCCCCGTAACCGAGTTCGCGGGCGCCGCTCAGCGCGGCACGGCTCCAGACGGAATGCTCATGGTCGGGCACCGGCCGCAGCTCCATCTGCTCCACGGCCCTGCGGCGGAAGGGCTCCATCGCGGAGGCCGTCCACCGCGGGCCGCCCGCCCCGGCCCATTCCGCGTGGTCGGCCTCCGAACCCCAGGTGTTCCAGCAGCCGTTGATGCACGAGGAGCCGCCGAGGATGCGGGCGCGGATGCGGTGGACGGGGGCGTGGCGCTCCCACACGTCGTCGCGCGGCAGCGCGCGGGCGTTCAGCACCTTCTGCGGCCAGGCCTGCCGTTCCGGTCCGTAGTCCTGGCCCGCCTCCAGCAGGCAGACCGTCCGCCCGGGGTCCTCGCTGAGGCGGGCCGCGAGGACGCAGCCCGCCACGCCGCCGCCGAGGATGACCACGTCGTAGCCTGCCCGGGCCGCCGCGCCGCTCATGCGCGTTCCTCGGTGCCGCCGTGCGACTTGGCGTCCTGAGCGAGGAGTTGCTCCCGGGAGATGACGTCGGCCCGCGTGGCCGGGACGGTGCACGCGTACGCGCCCGCGATCGCGCCGTAGCGGGCGCACCGCAGGGGTGACTCGCCCGCCAGCCAGCCGAAGAGGTAGCCCGACGCGAAGGCGTCACCGGCGCCGTTGGAGTCCACCACCGGTGCCGGGGGCGTGACGGTCGGTACGTGGGACAGCTCGCCGTCGACCAGGAGATGGGCCCCTTCGGCCCCGGCCGTCGCGACGACCACCTGCGCCCGGCCCCGCGCGGCGATCTGCCGCATGGTCTTCTCCGGGTCCGCCAGGGCGGCGGTCGACAGGAAGACGAGGTCGGCCTCGTAGGCGAAGGCCTCGTGGTACGGCTCGATTCCGTCCCAGTTGTGCAGGTCGGTCGAGACGCTCACCCCCGCCGCGCGCAGCGTGGGCAGGGTGAAGGCGCACGGGTAGGTGAGGGAGACATGGGCGTGCCTGCTCACCGCGGCGAGGGCCTCGACCGTCGCCGGAGGCAGCCGGTCCGCCTCCTGGGAGCGGCTGTCGTCGTACAGTGAGAGGCGCCGCCCGTCGGGGCCGACGAGGTTCACCGCGCGCTTGGTGCCGCCGGGCTGGAGCACCTCGGTGAGCGGGATGCCCCGCTCGCGGTGCAGTGCGCGTACGAGGTCGCCTTCGTGATCGGCGCCGATCATGTCGAGGTGATGTGTGCGCAGGCCCAGGGCCTGCACGCCCATCGCCACGAAGTCACCGGTCTGCCCGGCCCGCATGTCGATCGCGGGCACCATGTAGCTGTCGGCGAAGGGGAGCGGCAGTTCGGGGACGTAGACGATCGAGTCGACACCCGCGCCGCCGAGCACCAGGACGTCGATCCCGCTCTCGGAGATCTCGTTCGCGGACTGGTTCTCAGGGGGCACAGGCGCTCCTCGGCCGGGTCTCTTCGCGGTGACGGATGGATTCCCCGCGCCTGCGGATCGCGTGCGGATCGCGCAGTTCGTGGGCGAGCAGCAGGCGGGCGAGCTCGGCGCGTCGCTGCTCGGGGGCGCCGCGCAGGGACGTGGCGAGCCGTTCGGCGGTGGCCTGGTCGATCGTGTCCTCGTGGGCGAGGAGCCGGGCCATGTCCGCATCGTTCTCGGCGGCAGGGGCGGCAGGAGTCGCCGGCTGCGGGGGGCTCGTGGCCCGGAGCAGCGGCTCGGCGGCCTCGGCCGGCAGGAGCGCCGCGTACCGGGGCAGGTCGGCATCGGCCGCGATCAGCAGCAGGTGCTTGGCCGTCAGTGCCGCCTCCGGGAAGGGCTCGCCGCCCGCGAGCGGGGCAAGGGTGTCGGGGGCGAGGCCGAGGACGCAGCCCGCGTACAGCAGTATCTGCCGGACGCGCGTGCTCTGGGGCGCGTCCGGCAGCAGCGTGGCCGTCCGCTCCAGGAACCCGGCGATCAGCGCGACGGACCCGGTGGTGTCCAGGGTCTGGCCGCCGCGGAAATAGCGCCCCAAGTACGCCTGCCACCAGGCGAGATGCACCTCGTAGAGCTGCGCGACGGTCTGTTCGTACGTGCTGCGGGGCAGCAGTCCCTGCGCGGTGAGTTCGTCGAGCAGGGGCACCAGCTCGCGGTAGACCAGGCGCATCCAGGTGTGCGGGGAGCGCTGGATCCCCCAGCAGTACTCGCCGGTGTGGTCGGCGAGCAGTTCGGCCAGGCTCAGCTCTCCGGCGATCAGTTCGGAGCTGATGCCGGAGGGGGTGACGTCGAAGCGGTAGAAGAGGTCGGAGGACGCGGGCGGCCGTGGGTCGGGCAGCTCGCGGTCGATGAACCGCTCAAGGTCCTCGAAGCCGTGCAGGAGTTCGCCGGAGGCGGGCGTGAGGCGGGGGTGCAGGGGGTTGACGAAGCGCGTCTTGATCTTGGAGATCTCCTCCGAGAGCGCCTGGTAGAGGAAGATCTTGTCGAAGCGGTAGCTGAAGGAGAGCCCGATGTAGGGGAAGACCGTGCAGCTGCGGCATTCGCTGCGCTGCCCCACCTCTTCGTCGCGTACGCGGCGGAACTCCTCGTCCTGCACCAGTTCCAGCAGATCGCGGTCCCAGGCCAGGGAGTTGTCGAAGGCGTGGTAGCAGGGCAGGACCAGGCGGCCGTCGGGACCGACGGTGAGGATGCGCTTGTTGGCGTAGCAGTCGGTGGGCGCGAGCGGGTCCAGGGCCTCCATGTACTTGCGGAAGTGCAGGTTGATCACCGTGAACGGCTGGTAGAGCAGGCGCATCAGCTCGGCGGTGATCGACTCGGAGCCGGTGGCCGGGGCTGGGACGGCGCGCGGCGCCGGTCCCGCGGTGAGCGGCTTGCCGTTCTGCTCGATCAGGGCGATCTTGAGCTTGCGCGCGGTCCGGTTGGTGTCGCGGACGGTGTCCTGCTCGTCGAAGTACTCGAACATCGTGGAGAAGTAGATGGTGACCCGGTTCTCCTGCGCGAAGCGCAGCAGGTCCGCCACCTCGTCCACGTTCTCCCGGGTGACCACGCAGATGAGCTTGAGGTTGCCCGCGTTGGTGGCGGCCACGCGCTGGATCACGTCGAGGGCGCGGTCCAGGGTGGGCACGCCGCGGATGGCGCGGTACCGGTCGGGCTTGAGGGTGTCCAGCGAGACGTTCATGGTGTCGACGTACGGCACGATCGCGTCGATGTGCTTGGCGAAGCGGATGCCGTTGCTGGTGATCTCGACCGCCATGCCGAGCGACTTGGCGTACTGGACGATCTCGTCGATGTGCGGGTGCAGGACGGGCTCGCCGCCGGTGAAGTCCACGTAGCGCACGCCGAGTTGGTGCAACTGGTCCAGGATCTCGCGGGCCCGGTCGGGGGTGAGCTCGTCGTAGCCCTTGAACTTGTCGTCCTGCCAGACGTTGCAGTACCCGCAGAGCGAGTTGCAGCGGAAGGTGATGTAGAAGCGGGCCGACTGCAGGGAGCTGGGCGGGGCTGTGGTGGCTGGTGCCGGGGTGGCTGTCACGGCCGTCTCTCCATCCATGCGGTGGGGTCGAGCGGGGGGCGGCTGCCGTGCCGCCCTGTCCTGGCCGGGATGCAGTCAAACACGTCCGTTGATCGCGATGGAAGAGTTTGTGCAATCTTTCATCGAGCTTGCGGTCCTTGTGGAGCGGGAGGATGCGGGCTTCCGCCTGGTCGCCGTTCAACTCGTGCTTCCCGTGGGGTAGTTCGTGCCCTTGGGGTGGGGTTGACCCTTCAAAGGGCGGCCTCTAGGGTCCGGTTGCAATTGCTTGCTGCAAGACGGCAAAGCGATGCAGGGGCGGTCCCGGGTGGTGCCGTGCGCGAGAGAACCGCACCCGCGCTCGCGTCGGCACCGACACCGGCACCTCGCCCCGGACCCTCATCCCCCCACTCCCCGAGGAGGACTTCGATGCACGGCCGTATGTCGAGATCCCGCAGGACCGTCGCCCTGACCGCCGCTCTGGTGGCCGGCGCGGCGGGCAGTCTCTACGTCGGAGCGCAGCAGCCGACGCAGGCGGCGCCCGCCCCGGTGACGGCGGAGAAGACCGCGGAGGCGAAGAAGCCGCCGAAGAAGCCGGGGAAGACGCCGCCCGGTGCGAAGGACGTCACGGCGGTGATGTTCGAGTGGAACTTCGACTCGATCGCCCGGGCCTGCACGGACACGCTGGGGCCGGCCGGCTACGGCTATGTGCAGACCTCGCCCCCGCAGGAGCGCCTCACCGGCCCGGCCTGGTGGACCGCCTATCAGCCCGTCAGCTACAAGATCTCCTCCCGCCTCGGCGACCGGAGCTCCTTCAAGAGCATGGTGGACACCTGTCACGACGCGGGCGTCAAGGTCGTCGCCGACTCGGTCATCAACCACATGACGAACGCCAAGGGCACCGGCTCGGGCGGCACGGAGTTCACCAAGTACGACTACCCCGGTGTGTACGCCAACGAGGACATGGACAACTGCCAGAGGGAGGTCAAGGACTACACGAAGCGCGAGGAGAGCCAGAACTGCGAACTCGGCGGCCTCGCGGATCTGGACACCGGCGAGGAGCACGTCCGCACGACCATCGCCGGATACCTCAACGACCTCCTGACCCTCGGCGTCGACGGCTTCCGCATCGACGCCGCCAAGCACATGCCCGAGGACGACCTCAAGGCGATCAAGTCGAAGCTCACCGACCCCGGCGTCTACTGGAAGCAGGAGACGCTGCCCGGCCCGGGAGAAGAGGTCCAGCCCGGCGAGTACGTCGGCACCGGCGACGTCCAGGAGTTCACCTACGCCTACCAGCTGAAGGGAGCCTTCGAGAGCGGCAACCTGGCCGGGCTGAAGAACGTCGCGGACGGCAAGCTGCCCTCCGCGTCCGCCGGGGTCTTCGTCGCCAACCACGACACCGAGCGGCAGGGCAACGTCCTCACCTACAAGCAGGGCGCCCCCTACACCCTGGCCCACGTCTTCATGCTGGCCTTCCCCTACGGCTCTCCGGACGTCCACTCCGGCTACGCGTTCACCAACAAGGACGACGGTCCGCCGAACAACAGCGAGGCCGACTGCTCCGGCGACGCCTGGGTGTGCCAGCACGCGCAGAAGAAGATCAGCGGCATGGTCGGCCTCCGCAACGCCGCGGGCGACGCCCAGGTCACCGACTGGTGGGACAACGGCGGCAGCGCCCTCGCCTTCGGACGGGGCAAGAAGGCCTTCGTCGCCATCAACGCGGGCGACGGCGAACTCAAGCAGGCCTTCCAGACCTCCCTGCCCGCCGGCAAGTACTGCGACGTGCAGTCCGGCAAGCGCGTCACCGTCGACGGCAGCGGCCGGGTGGCGGCGGCCGTCGCCGCGAAGAGCGCTCTGGCCCTCCACGTGAACGCCAAGAACTGCTCCGGCAAGAAGCACTGACCAACCATCAGGAGTACGGGGCCACAGCCCTGTTCCCATCCATCCGGTTGCCCGGCGCGTGCGGTGTCCTCCGTGCGCGCCGGGCAACCGGTGTTGTCCGCAACGACCCGAGGAGGACATACCGTGACACGCGCACGATTAAGATCCGTCGCCGCGCTGGCCCTGGCACCGCTGGCGGGGCTCCTGCCCGCTACCCCGGCGACGTCCGCGACGCACCATCCCGCGGCCACCGCGTCGTACCAGACCGCGACGCACACGGCCGCGCCCCCCGGCCTCCCGGCCCCGCCCTCCGACGCCGCACTGGCCGCCCAGCCGTCCCGGCACGACCTGACCCGCGAGCAGTTCTACCTGGTCATGCCCGACCGGTTCGCCAACGGTGACCCCGGCAACGACCGGGGAGGCCTGACCGGAGGACGTGACCGCACCGGTTTCGACCCCTCCGACCCGGCCTTCTTCCAAGGCGGTGACCTCAAGGGCCTCACCGGGAAGCTGGACTACATCAAGGGCCTGGGCACCACGGCGATCTGGATGACCCCGGTCTTCCAGAACATGCCGGCCCAGGAACGGGGCGGGAACACCGTCGGCAACTACCACGGCTACGCGATCACCGACTTCACCCGCGTCGACCCCCACTTCGGCACCGAGGAGGAGCTGGCCACCCTCATCGACAAGGCCCACGCCAAGGGCATGAAGGTCTTCTTCGACGTGGTGACCAACCACACCGCGGACACCATCGGCTTCGCCGAGAAGGAGACCGGCTACCGGTCCGAGGGCGCGCACCCCTATCTGGACACCGAGGGCCGCCCCTTCGACGACGACGCGGGCATGCGTCCGGTGGACGTCGACAGCTTCCCCTACACGCCGTACGTCGCGGACGCCGACCGGGACGCCAAGACGCCGGCCTGGCTCAACGACCCCACGATGTACCACAACCGCGGCGACTCCACCTTCGCCGGGGAGAGCGGCCTGAACGGCGACTTCATGGGCAACGACGACCTGTGGACCGAGCGCCCCGAAGTCGTCGAGGGCATGAAGCGCATCTACGAACGCTGGGTGAAGGACTTCGGCGTCGACGGATTCCGCGTGGACACCGCGAAGAACGTCAACATGGAGTTCTGGACCCAGTGGGCCCGGGCGCTCGACGCCTACGCGGCCGCACACGGCAAAAAGGACTTCTTCATCTTCGCCGAGGCCTTCTCCGCTGACCCCGCCATCACCGCGCCGTACATGACGCGGGGCGGACTCGACGCCACCCTGGACTTCCCCTTCCAGGCCATCGCCCGCAACTCCGCCTCGCGCGAGGGCGCCCCGCGCGACCTGTCGCGTCTCTTCGCACAGGACTACCGCTACACGACCGGCACGGCCAACGCCTATGAGCAGGTGACCTTCCTGGGCAGCCACGACATGGGCCGCATCGGCGGGTTCCTGGCCCGCGACAACCCCGGGGCGAGCGAGGCGGAACTGCTGCGCCGGCACCGCTTCGCCCAGGAGCTGATGATGTTCGCCCGTGGCAACCCCGTCGTGTACGCGGGCGACGAGCAGGGCTTCACCGGCAAGGGCGGCGACAACGCCGCACGCCAGCCCCTGTTCGCCTCCGACGCCGCGGCCTACCGGGACGACGACCAGCTCGGCACCGACCGCACCCATGCCGACGACGCGTACGACACGCGCCATCCGCTGTACCGCGCCATCGCCCGCCTCTCCAAGCTCACCCAGCGCCACCCCGCCCTGCGCGACGGTGTCTTCACCGAACGCCACGCCGGCCCGGCCGACGGGCCCGGGGTGTACGCCTACTCGCGCACCGACGCGCGAAAGCGCATCGAATACGTCGTCGCGCACAACAACGCCGACCGGGCCCGGACCGTACGGATCAAGACGGACTCCGCCCGCATGCACTTCGAGCCGCTGTACGGAACGGCCACCGCTGTCCGCAGTACGGTGGACAAGACGATCACGGTGACCGTTCCCGCGCTCTCGTCCCTGGTCCTGAAGGCCGGCGCACCCCTGCGCAAGCCCGGTTCGCCGCCCGTGGTCGCGCTGAGCGCCCCGGGAGAGGGCGCCACCGGCACGGTCGAGGTCTCCGCCACGCCCAGCGGCGGCGGCCTGAACCGCGTGGTCTTCGCCGCGCAGGTGGGGGACGCCCCCTGGCAGGTGCTCGGCACCGCCGACCACGCCCCCTACAAGGTCACCCAGCAGCTCGCGCCCACCGTGCCCGCGGGTACCGCGCTGCGCTACAAGGCGGTGGTCGTGGACAGCCGGGGCCGCACCGCGCACGCCCTGGCCACCAGCGGCGCGGGCCGCACACCGCCGCCCGTCCCGCCCGCCGTCGAACGCGCCTTCGCCGTCGTGCACTACCAACGGCCCGACGGCGACTACGACGGCTGGCGGCTGAGGACCGGCGCGGGCGGACAGGGCCCGGCCTTCACCGGCCGTGACGCCTTCGGGGCCTTCGCCTGGGTGAAGCTCGACCAGGACGCCGACTCCCTGTCGTACACCGTCGAGAAGGACGGCACCCCCGACGGACCCGAGCGCTCCGTCGACCTGACCCGCACCGGCGAGGTCTGGGTCACGCAGGGGCAGGAAGGCCAGAGCGAACAGCGGCCCGATGGGGCCTATCCGCCGGCGGACGACTCCACGGCGGTCCTGCACTACCACCGCCCGGACGGGAACTACGACGGCTGGGGCCTGCACGTGTGGGACGGGGCGGCCGACCCCTCCGACTGGGACGTACCCGTCGCACCGGTCCGCACCGACGCCTTCGGGCTCGTCTTCGAGGTGCCGCTGAAGCCCGGTGCGAAGAACTTGAGTTACGTCTTCCACAAGCGGGACGAGAAGGACGTCCCCGGCGACGAGTCCCTCGACCTCAAGCTCTTCGGCAGCGAGATCTGGCGGGTGGCGGGCGAGCCGGACCGTCTGACGCCCGCGCTCGGCGGCTCGCTGGGACTCGACCTGTCGGCGTCGCGGGTCCGGTGGCTCGACGAGCACACCGTCGCCTGGCCCAAGGGCGGCGCGGGCATCGCCGGCAGGCAGCTGGTCTACGCCCCCGAGGGCGGCATCACGCTGCGGGACGGGGCACTCTCCGACGAGGGCCACTGGCTGCGTCTGCGGCCCGCCGGGCCCGGCTCCGCGCAGCGGTACCGGGTGGCGGACGGCGAGGTCGTCCTCACCGTCGACCCCCGCGACCGCGACCGGATTCCCGACGCCCGGCGCGCCCGGCAGCTCCTGGCCACCGAGCGCGCCGACGGCGGAGCCCTGCTGGGCGCCGCGGGCGTGGACTGAGCGTCACCGGCCGAGAGCCACCTGGCCGGGAGGCACTCGGCTGACGGGGGCTCAGGGGGAGGCGAACGCGGCGGCCAGGTCGCGGGCGCCTTCCCCCACCCCCCGGACCGCGATGCCCCGCGTGGCGGGGAGCACCGGCAGGAGACCGCTGGACAGGCAGGCGTTTTTCGGCCGCGAGGCATAGCGGCTGCGGGCCTTGGGCACGGGGACCACCAGGCCGGGCGGGACGTCCAGGGCACCGGCGATCACCGTGGCCCACGCGGCGCGGGTGACCCGGTCGGGGCCGCCCAGGTGCAGCACCGGCGGGAGCGGCTCCGGGGAGGTGAGCAGCGCGGCCGTCACCTCGGCCACGTCGTCGACATGGACCGGTGTCGTCCACTGGTCGTCGGGGGCCTCGACCCGCGCGCCGGAGCGCAGCCGGTGGGCGCAGGCGGCGAAGTAGTTGAGCCACTTGCCCGCGTCCGCCGGCTCATGTCCGTAGACGAGGCTGACGCGCAGGGCGACGGCGTCCGCCGCCCTGGCCAGGAGGATTTCCTCCGCGTGGCGCTTCGCGCGGCCGTAGGCGTTCGCCGGGGAGACCGGCGTGTGCTCGTCGTGACCGGGCGAACGGCCGTCGAAGACGTTGTCCGTGGAGATCAGGACGACGCGTGAACGCCCGCCCAGCGAGGAGAAGTTGGCCGCGACGGCGGCGTGCGCGGCGTCCGCTGCCGCGGCGTGCTCCTCGCACCAGGTGACGTCCGAGGGGCCGTGCACCAGGACGACCCGCCGCGGCCGCAGCCGGGACACGAGCCGCCCGCAGGCCTCCGGGTCGGTGGCATCGAGGGCGGCCCAGCGCGCCCCGTACCGCTCGGGCGGCTGGGCCGGACGGCCGCGCGAGACGAGCGTCACCGCGTGCCCCGCCGAGGCCAGGCGGCGGGCGATGCCCGTCCCGACGAAACCGCTGCCGACGACGAGCGTGGCCGCCCGGATCACCGGGCGGCCCGCTCGGTCGGCACGGCGCCCTGGGCGGCCAGCAGACGGCCCGCGCCGATCAGACCGTGGTCGTCGTCGGCCACGCCGAGCGCGACCATCGCGTCGATGCGGTCCGCGGTCAGACCGAAACAGCCCTGCCGGACCAACTCCTCCACCAGGAGCCGGCGATAGCGTTCCCCGACGGCCAGCGCGAAACCGCCGACCACGATGTACCGGCACACCCCCACCGCGGTGAAGACGGCACAGATCGCCTGGGCGAGGTGCACCAGGGCGGCCCGCAGGATGCCGGTGGAGAACGCGTCGCCCTCGGCCAGCGCCCTGGCCAGGGCCGGGTTCTCGATGCGGTCGGCGCGGCCTTCGCACAGCGCCGCGAGCCGTGACGCGGCGAAGCCGGCGGGGTCGGCGGCCGCCGTGCGCCGCGCCGCGGCCAGGACCCCGCGGCCGGAGGCGATGGCGCCCAGATGGCCGCGTCCGCCGCAGTCGCAGAGCGGCGCGCCGGGGGAGGGGTCGCAGACCCAGTGGCCGAGTTCACCGCCGTGGCCCCCGGCGTCCAGGAGCACGTCCCCGCCGCGGAAGACCTTGTTCCCGATGCCCGAGCTGACGGTCAGCAGACAGAACGGCTCCGGCTCCGTGGCCGCGTAGCGCCAGGCCGCCGCCGTCAGGTCGTTGACGACGGAGACCGGCGTACCGAGCCGCAGGGTGAGCAGCTCGGCCAGCGGCAGCGGTTCGCCGCGCCGCCCCCACACCGTCGGCGCCGCCAGGACCAGCCCGTCGGCCGTGACCGGCCCGGCGAAGGCGACCCCGACCGGGGCCGCAGCCAGGTCGGCCGTGTGGCGGGCGACTTCGCGCACGATCTGGTCGACCACCCGCTCCTGGAGCACCGGAACCGGGGCCCCCGGATAGCGTGCCATGCCGTCGACGGGCACTCTGCGCACGCGGGAGACCTCCCCGCTCGCGGGGGCGTAACGCCCCACCCGGAGCGTGGTGCCGCCCACGTCGACCACCGTGAACGCGTCGTCAGTCATGGTGATGGGCACGGAGTTCCTCCTCGAAGACCAGCAGGTGCAGAGCGGTGTCGCGGTCGTTGAGCAGCCCGTGCTCGCCGTGCGGGCGGTTGACGACGACGTCGCCGGGACCGACCCGGAACTCCTCGCCGTCCCGGTACATCAGGCCGCTGCCGCTGAGGACGATGTAGGTCTCGCGGTCGGCGCCGTGCCGGTGGCGGCCGATGGAGGTGCCGGGCGGCAGCACGGCGAGGTCGATGAACTCCGCGCCGGGGCCGCCGGGTTCGCGGGCGAACACACGGTGGGCCAGGATCGTCCCGAGGCCGCCGTGGTCGTGCTGCTTGCCGGACAGGAGCGCGTTCAGGTTCGGCAGGGGCCCGGTCACCGTCCCGCTCCCTTCGCGGCCCGCGCGGCCAGGGCGTCGAGGGCGGCCCGCAATGTCTCCAGCGGGATGTCCTCCAGGTCGTCGACGAAGGCCGCCTTGCCGATCGCCGTGGGCACCACCAGGTGGAGCCTGCGGCCCCGGCGCTGCCAGGTGGCCCGCAGGGCCTGGGTCATCTGATCGGGGGTGCAGGTCGCGGCGTCGAACACGGGAAGTCCGATCCGCTCCAGGAGCGCGACGACCCGTTCGCAGGTCTCGGCGTCGGTGAGCCCCAGCAGCCGCGCCAGATGGGCGGAGAGCGCCATGTCGACGGCGACCGCCTCGCCGTGTTCGAGACGATGGCCGCCCGCGGTCTCGATCACGGGGCTGAAGGTGTGACCGAAGTCCACCAGGCGGGCCAGCTCGTGCTCGCGCAGGTTGGGGCATAGCTCCTCCATCATCAGCCGCATGGAGGTGCGGACCACGTAGGTCTCCAGCTCGGCGTCGGGCCGGTGCCCGGACCGCAGGAAGACGTCGGGGTGCCGCTCCAGGGAGCGGAACAGGTCGCCGTCGAGGATCACCGCCATCTTCACGATCTCGGCGAGACCGCAGCGGATCTCACGGGCGGGCAGGGTGCCCAGGAGCGCCGGGTCGTTCAAGGAGGCGTGGGCCGGGTGATAGGCGCCGAACATGTTCTTCGTGTGCAGGCCGTTGACCCCGGTCTTGACGCCGACCCCGACGTCGACCTGGCCCACCAGCGTGGTGTTGACCTTGATGTAGCGGATGCCGCGGGCGTACATGGACGCGGCGAAGCCGACGATGTCCGCGACGATGCCGCCGCCCACCGCGAGCATCACCCCGTGCCGGTCGAGACCGGCCGCCTTGGCGGTCGCGCACACCTTCTCGGCCGAAGCGAGCGACTTGTTGTGCTCGCCGGACGGGATGGGATGCACGCTCCAGTGTCCCGGGTCCAGGTGCGCGCCGAGATAGGCGCGCAGCTGCCGTCCGTAGAGGCGGTCCACCGTGGGGCCGACGAAGGCCACCACGCGGCGCCCTTCGACGTAGCGGGCGAGGAGCGGATTGTCCGGGGAGAAGACCCCGTCGGTGACGTCGACCCGGTAACCGGTGCCGTCCGGTGCGTGCAGGTCGAAGCCCCCGGCGTCCTCACGGACGCCCTCGGCCTCGGCCAGGGCCAGGCTTGCCATGTCTCTCCTCGGTCTTCGTTCGAGTCTCGGTGCGGTGTGGTTCCGGATCCGGGCGTGGCGCCAGATCCGCGAATACGCGGGCGATCTTCCGTACGAGGGGTACGTCGGGCAGCTCCTCCAGGGCCACCGGCCGGCCGTGCTGATCCGCCACCGGGAGCCGCCAGTTGGGGTGCACGGTCGCGGTGCCGGGAAGGTTCTGCGGGCGGCGGTCACCGGTGGCGTCCGGGAGCCAAACGCCGAGCATCCGGGCCGGGGTGAGCAGCAGGAACCGGTGCAGGGCGGCCACCTCGCCCTCCGGCGCCGGCAGCAGCCCGAGCCGCTCCAGTTCGGCCAGCCAGCCGTCGCGTTCCGCGGCGGCCTCCGCCTTCTCCTCGGCCGCGGGGCGGGTCAGCAGGCCGAGCCGCTCGCGGAGTTCCACGTGCTCGCCGGTGAGCCAGGCCGCGGTGCTCGGCAGGTCATGGGTGGTGAGCGTGGCCAGGCAGTTCTCGCGCCATTCGGCGGGCGGCAACGGGCCGTGCCGGCCGGCGCTGCCGCCGAGGTACTCGAAGCGCTGCACCGAAGTGCCCAGGATGCCCCGCGCGGTGAGCTCCTCGCGCACGCCGTCCTCGACGGTGCCCAGATCCTCGCCGATCACGCTCGCCCCCGCCCGGTGGGCCTCCAGGGCGAGCACCCCCAGCATGGCCTGCGCGTCGTAGCGGACGTACGTGCCCTCGGAGGGCGGGCGCCCCTCGGGAATCCACCAGAGCCGGAACAGGCCCATGACATGGTCCACGCGGAGCGCTCCCGCGTGCCGCAGGCCCGCGCGCAGCAGTTCGGCGAAGGGCCGGTAGCCCTCGGCGGCCAGCGCGTCGGGGCGCCAGGGCGGCTGCCCCCAGTCCTGGCCGTGCGGATTGAAGTCGTCGGGCGGCGCGCCCACGCTCATCCCGGCGGCCAGACAGTGCCGCAGGGCCCAGGCGTCGGCGCCCTCGGGCGCGACACCGACCGCGAGGTCGTGCACCAGCCCCACGGCCATGCCCGCGTCCAGCGCCGCCGCCTGCGCGGCGGCGAGCTGCTGATCGGTGATCCACGCCAGCCAGCGGTGGAAACCGACGGCCCCCACGAGCTCCTCGCGGGCCCGTGCCACGGCCGGGGAGCGCGGATCGCGCAGCTCGCCCGGCCAGGTCCGCCAGTCGGCGCCGTGCACCTCGGCCAGGGCGCACCAGGTGGCGAAGTCGGTGAGCCCCTCGCCCTCGCGGGCGACGAAGGCGGCGAACTCCGCGGCGCGGCCGGAGGAGAGCGGCACCTCGTGCACCGACCGCAGGGCCCGGTGCTTGAGGTCACGCACCGTCTCGCGGTCGATGAGCGAACTGCCCTCCAGCACCGCTTCGTTGAGCGCGCGGGCGCGGGCGGCGAGACCGTCGACGCTGGAGCGCGCCAGCGGCCCGAGTAGCCCGTACTCCGGCACCGCCTCCACCCGGACGTGCATCGGGTCCGGGAACCGGCGCGAACTGGGGCGGTACGGCGACGGGTCGGGCAGCGGCCCCGGAGTGGCGGCGTGCAGCGGTCCGAGCTGGACGAAGCCGGCGCCCAGCGAGCGCCCCGACCACGCGGCCAGTTCGGCGAGGTCCGCCAGGTCGCCCATGCCCCAGGAGCGGCGCGAGAGCACGGAGTAGAGCTGGACGAGGAAGCCCCAGGTGCGGTGCTCGGGCAGGGCGAGGCGGTCGGGGACCGCCAGGAGCGGCGCGCGGGCGCCGCGCTGCCCCACGCGCACGTGCAGGGTGTGGTGGCCGGGCGGCAGAGGAGCGTCCGGGGACACCAGGCGACCGTCCTCCAGCTCCACCTCGGCGTCCCCGGGCAAAGGCCCCGGCAGGAGCACCCCACCGCCGTGGGCGCGGGTCACGACGCAGGGAGGCAGCAGCCGTGCCGCCTCCACGCGCCGGTGGGCGTCCAGGGCGCCGCGCGCCGCCCTCGGGGTGGAGGCGTCCACTCCACAGGCGGCGAGCACGGCGACCAGGGTCTCGGGGGACACGACGGCCCGCTGCCCCCGGTCGGTGGTGTAGCCGGTGGCCACGCCGTGCGCGCGGGCGAGCGCGGTGAGGGCGTCGGTCACGGGCGGGCCTCGGCGCTCTCGGTGCCTGCTGCTTGCGGGGTGTCCCCGGCGCGTCCGCCACCGAGGGGAGCAGGCGAAGCAGACTCGAAGAGCCGCTCCAGGACGACCGCGACCCCGTCCTCGTCGTTGCCGGGTGCGATCTCGTCGGCCATGGCGCGCAGCTCGGCGTGCGCGTTGGCGACGGCCACCCCGTGTCCGGCCCAGGCCAGCAGCGGAACGTCGTTGGGCATGTCCCCGAAGGCGATGGTGTCGGCGCCCGTGAACCCCAGGAGCCGCGCGGCCCGTGCCACGCCCGCGCCCTTGGTGACGCCGGGCGGCAGCACCTCCACCATGCCCTTCACCGAATGCACCACGGAGACCGCGTCGCCGAACAAGGCCCGCACGGTGGCGGTCAGTTCGTCCTCGGGCACGGCGGGGTGGTGCAGGACCAGCTTGTCGATGGGCGAGGCCCACAGCAGCGCCCGGTCGGTCGTGACGTCCCAGCCGTGCCGCACGCGCTCGCCGAAACCGGGAGTGACCTTGAAGCGGCTCTCGGGCGGGGCGGTGACGACGCCGAGTTCGAGACGGCCGAGCGCCGCCTCCACCCGCTCGACCACCTCGCGGGCGAGGTCGCGGTCGAGCGCCGCCGAGTCGATCAGCCGGTCGGCGGCCGCGTCGTAGAGCTGGGCGCCCTGCCCGCAGACGGCGAGCCCCCGATAGCCGAGAGCGGCCAGGAACTCCTTGCAGGCCGTGGCGGGGCGTCCGGTGACGACCAGGTGGTGCGCACCGGCCTCCTGGACGAGGGCGAGCGCCCGTCGTGTGCGCTCCGACACCGACAGATCGCCGCGCAGCAATGTGCCGTCCAGATCCGTGGCGACCACCCGGAAGGGGGGTTCGGTCACCGGGACGGTGTCCCAGGTGACCCGCCCCGATGCGAGCGTCAGCATCAGGACGAGCTCGGGGCCGACCGGCGGCCCGTCGAGCCTCCCGCGAAAGACGTCGTCACCGGCCGGTTCGAGCGCCACCAGCGCGGCACCGTATCCCGACGGAACCGCCTCGTCGGAGGCCAGGGCCTCGGCGGCGGACTCCAGCGCCGCGGCGGGCGCCGGGGCTCCGCCCGCACCGGCCGCGACCTCCACCCGTTCGAGTCCCGGATGGCGGTAGGTCACCGTCAGGGCGCCGTCCGGCGTGCGGGTCACCCGGCAGCGCTCACGGACCCGGTCCAGCAGGTCGGGGCGGTCCGCGGCGCGGGCCACCTCCGCGCAGCGGACGAAGTCGGCCCGCCCGTGGGCGGCCTCGAAGAGCCGCTCGTACGCGGTCCCGTCCAGCGGCGCGACCCGGCCGTAGGCCACGGCGTCCCCCAGGGCGGCCGCGGTGTCGGCGATGAGGTCGCGATGCTCGCGCCAGGACGCGTCGGGCAGTTGATCGAACCAGCCGTGGCGGATGACCTCCTCGGCCGGCAGGCGGGGCCGCTCGCCCCGGACCAGGCCGGTGAAGGCCGCCAGGTGCAGCTCGGCGGCGCGTGCCCAGGTGAACTCCCGGGCCGTGCGGCGGGAGTTGGCCGACAGACGGGCATAGCCGTCGGGGTCCTCGCGGAACAGCGCGGCGGCCTCCCGGATGCGTACGGCGAGCTCCCGGGCGAGCGCCCGGTCGTCGTCGCGGAACGAGCCGCGCACCCGGAAGCCGGTCGCCGCCGGGTCCGTGAGCGGCAGGGTGTGCAGGAAGTGCCCGGTGACCTGCTGGGCCGTGGCGATCGGCACGGCCCCGCAGGCCATGGCCTCGGCCTGGGCGATGAGGAAGCCGTCCAGCTCGTACTTGGAGGGGTAGACGCAGAAGTCGGCGACGGCGGCGTGGGCGAAGAGGGTGTCCTCGTCGGCGAGCCGCCAGTCCAGGTGGACCTGGCCCGGGTGGCGGTCGGCGATCTGCTGGAAGTACGCGTTGGCCGCGGTCGGCGCGTCCTGGCCGCCCCCGCCGGTCGAGCAGCGGATGACGAAGCTGAGGTCGGGGTCGGTGGCGAGGACCTCCTCGATCGCCCGCATCAGCTCCAACTGCCCCTTGTGGTGCACCGCGTAGCGGGCCGCGTGGTAGAAGACGGGCCGTGCCGGATCGAGCCCGAGGGAGCCGAGCACGTGCTCCCGGTCGATGGCGCCGGGGTCCCGTGCCAGCCAGCTGTCCGAGATGCCGCAGCCGCCGAGGAAGAGCTTGTCCGGCTGCTCACGCACCTGCCGGGCGATCGGCAGCGTGTGGAAGAGGGCCTCGAAGGGAGTGTCGCGGAAGGTGCTGTAGTAGGCGCGCTGACCGGGCGACACGAAGCCGACCAGATCGGCGTGTGCGGCGATCAGCGGGAACAGACCCACGTAGTCGGGGCCGTACTCGACGTGCATCCGGGTGCCCGCCAGGGCCTTGGACATCACCGCCGCCGCGCTGCCCTCGGCGGGCGGTGGCGCGTCGAGGACGTCGAGGTCCACCGTGTCGCGGACCCCGAACAGGTCGAGGAGACGTTCGACCTGCGGCCGGTAGATCTTCTGCGCGACGGGCGCGTTGGCGGCGACCGTGCCTGCGGTGTGGCGCGACGGATCGGCGGCGAGCACCGGTGGCAGGAGGTAGTGGTAGTACGGCTCGAAGCCGTGCACCACGGCGGGCTCGGCGCCACCGCACTCCTCGATGAAGTGCAGGGCGTCCACCTGGAAGACCAGCGGTTTGAAGTGGGACAGGTCCCGGCCCTCCATGCTGGGCGGAGGGTAGAGGCGGTCCGGGAGCAGATCGAGGTACGAGTTGGAGAGGAAGTAGACGTCCACGCCGTCGAGGCGCAGCCGGTGCGCGCGCGTGGTCAGGTCGAGCGTGAGCTCGGCCGGATGGTCGGGCCACACCTTGGGATCGAGGACCAGCGGCACGGCGTGCCGGTGGACGTACTGCGTCTCCTCGATCTCGAAGCGGTCCCGCAGCGCGTCGAGCAGGCCGTGCGCCGGGGTGACGACCGAGACGCGGTGGCCGCGCGCCGCGTAGGCCCGCGAGAGGTTCCAGACGAGCGGCGAGAGGCCGCCGCGCATCAGTCGGCCGTCGAAGCCGCCGCACTCGAAGGAGACCTGGATGACGTGCACCGGACGGTCGGTGGCTGTGCTGGGGTTCATGCCGCTGCTCCCTCGGTCACCTGCTGGACCGTGCCGTCCTCGAGGACCACCGCCGAGTCGATGTCGGCGTCCGGGGGGATCGCGGCGCCGGGCAGGACGACACTGCGCCGCACCCGCGCGCCCGCTCCGACGCGTACGCCGGGGAAGAGCACGCTCTGCTCCACCAGACCGTCGTTGAGCAGGTCCGCGGGCACCACCGAGTCGCGCACCCCGGGGCCCTCGGCCACCCGCTCGCGCCGCAACTCGGGAGCGAGGGTCCACGGCATCCGCCCGACGGGCAGACCGGGCGCGGGCGTCCGGGCCAGGGCGAGATGCGCCCGGTGGTAGCGCTCGACCGTGCCGATGTCCTCCCAGTGGCCGACGACCTCATGGCCGCGGATGTGCTCACCGGCCGCGAGCATCGACGGGATCACGTCGCGGCTGATGTCGTGCTGCCAGTCCGTGCCGTCGAGGAGTTCCAGATGGCGTCGCAGCACGCGCGCGTCGAAGACGCAGAAGGCCGCGAACACCAGGTCGCTGGTGGGTTTCTCGGGCTTCTCGACGAACGCGGTCAGATGCCCGGCGGCATCGAACTCGACCATGCCGAACAGATGCACCCAGCGCGGTTCGATGCGCTGGTACGCCAGGGTCAGCGCCGCGCCCGAGGCCCGGTGCTCCTCGATCAGTGGCCCGTGGTCGAAGCGGTAGACGTGGTCGGCGTGCAGCACCAGGACGTGCTCGGCGCCGCCCCCGAAGACGTAGTCGCTCTTGCGGATGAGCGCGTCGGCCGTGCCACGCTCCAACGGCCAGGTACGGGAAGGCAGTTCGGGCGGCAGGCGGTGCGCGGCCCGCCGGTAGGCGTCGTCGTACGGGCCGAAGTGCACCCGGAAGTCCGGCGCCGTGTTCCACACCCGGTGCAGATCGTCCATGAGCTGCCGCTCCTCGTACTGGGAGAGCAGCAGCACCTCGCCGAGGCCCGAGGCCTGTGCGTTGGCGAGGCTGAAGTCGATCAGGCGGCAGGCTCCTCCGTACGGCACGAGCGGCTTGAGCCGTCCGGCGCCGAGGGGACCCATGCGTCTGCCCTCGCCGCCCGCGAGGAGGACTGCGCGGACCGCGTTCGTGTCAGCCATGCCGCACCTCGTCCCAGGTCACGCGCCCGGAGGACAGCGTCAGGAGCAGCCAGGCGCCGGGGCGGTCCGGCGCGGGGCCGGTGAACTCCCCGCCGCCCACGGAAGTCAGCGGCCGGACGTCGGGCAGGGCGCGGGCCCCGGCGCCGCGCGGCGCGGGCACGACCAGTTCGACGCGGTCGGCGTGCGGCAGCCGGTAGGTGAGGCGCCCGTCGTCGAGAGCGGTGCACCGGGTGCGCAGGCGCGCCACGTCCTCCTCGGGCACGGCGTCGGGCAGGCGTTCCACCACCCGCTCGCAGGCGGCGAAGTCGGCGCGCTGCCAGGCGGCGTGGAAGAGGCGGCGCGCCGCGGCGCCGTCCAGCGGGGCACACCGTTCGTAGGCCGCGAGGTCGCCGTGCTCGACCGCCGCGTCCGGGGTGAGCCGCTCCTCGGGCAGCAGGTCCCACCAGCCGTGGCGCAGGGCGCGTTCGGCGGGCAGCTGGGCCGGTTCGCCCCGCCACAGCCGGGTGAAGGCGGCCAGGTGCAGGTCCGCACAGTGCTGCCAGGTGAAGACGCGGGCGACGGCGGCGGCCCGGCGTGCCAGTTCGCGGTAGCGGTCCGGGTCCTCGGCCCACAGCGTGACCGCTTCGCGGATCCGGTCGGCGAGCGCGGCGGTCAGCAGTCCGTCGTCCTCGGCGAACGACCGGTTCACCGCGAAGCCGGTCGTCGTGGCGGGCCCGTCCGCGTGCCGGAAGTGGGCCATGCCCCGCTGGTCCGTGGCGATGGGTACCGCGCCGACGGCCATCGCCTCGCCCTGCGCGATGAGGAAGGTGTCCATCTCGAACTTGGACGGGAAGAGGCAGAAGTCGGATGCGGCGGCGTAGTCGAAGACCCGCCGCTCGTCCACGCGTTCCCACTCCAGGTGCAGCCGTCCCGCGTGCCGCCGGGCGATCTCGTGGAAGAAGGGGTCGTCGATGCCGTTGCCGGAGATGCAGCGCACCACGAAGTTGGCCGCGAGTCCCTCGGTGAGGACGCGGTCCACGGCGCGCACCAACTCCACCTGGCCCTTGTGGTGCACGGCGTAGCGGGCGTTGTGGAAGAAGGTGGGCAGGGCTGGATCGAGGCCGAGGCCGCCGAGCACCTTCTCGCGGTCGACGTCCGCCGGGTCCATGCCGAGCCACTCGTCGGAGATGGCGCAGCCGCCCACGAACATCTTGTGCGCGTTGCGCCGTACGACCCCGGAGATCGGGAGCCGGGCGAAGAGCTGCTCGAAGGGGGTGTCGCGGAAGGAGGCGTAGAAGTCCAGCTGTCCTTCGGAGAGGAAGTCGATCAAGTCGGCGTGCTCGGCGGTCAGTTCGTAGATCGCCACATGGTCCGGCGGGTAGTCGTAGTGCAGATGGGTCAGCTGCTGGTACTGCCGCGGTGCCTCGGGGAGTCCGTCGGCGGCGTCGGGCGCGGGCAGCGCGCGGTCCACGCCGAGCACCTCGAACAGCCGGCGCACCTTGGGCGCGTACACCTTCTTGGTGATCGGCATGTTGCTCTGCACGTTGCTGACGACCAGCTTCGTCGGGTCGTCGCGCAGGGCGGCGGGCAGCAGGTAGTGGTAGTACGGCTCATGGGTGTGGACCAGGGCCTTCTCGTCGCCGAACCAGCTGCGCAGGAAGCGCACGCTGTCCATCTGGAAGACGAGGGGCTTGAAGAAGACCAGGTCGCTGCCCTTGGCGGAGTACGGCGGGTAGAAGGTGTCGGGCAGCTGGTTCAGGTACGCGTCGGCGAGGAAGTACAGGTCGACGCCGTCGAGCCGGATGCGGTGCGCGGTGGTGCGCAGCTCCAGGGAGACCTCGGCGGGGAATCCCCGCCACACCTGCGGGTCGAGCACGATCGGCACCGTGTGGACGTCCTCGTAGGGCAGGTCCTCGACCTCGTACCGCGCACGCAGGTCGTCGAGCCTGCCGTGGGCGGGGGTGACGATGGAGACCCGGTGGCCGCGCGCGGCGAACTCCCGGGAGAGGTTCCACAGGTACACCGAGGTGCCGCCCTGCAGAAAGGTGTGGTCGAAGCCGCAGCACTCGAAGTAGGTCTCGATGATGTGCAGGCGCGGATCGGTCGGCTCGGTCACGGTCACGTCCTCGCGGAGGTCGAAGCGGCGGTGGGAAGGGGGGCCGGGACGCGCGCGTCACCGAGCGCGAGGGCATGCCGCAGGTCGATCGCGGCGTGATACGGGCGGGCGTGCGCGTAGTTGTAGGCGAGTTCGTGCAGCAGGCGGCGCAGATACAGCAGGCGGCGCAGCGGGCTGTCGGCGGTCGGGCCGAGCAGCAGCCGCAGCACGCGCTCGCGCCACACATCGGCCGTACGGAACACCTGGCGCAGTACGGCGCGGTCCGCGGGCGCCCACCCGGGGGCGCCGTCCAGGGCCCCGCGCATCGTCTCCAGCGAGTCGACCCCGAGGCGCCGGGCGCTCTCGAACGCCGCCTCGTCGGCCGCGAAGTACTCCAGGGCGCGTTCCACGGCGACCAGGTCCTGAAGCGGCGACTGCGCCGCCCAGCCGGGCTCGTCGGGCCCGAGCGCGGGCGTGGAGAGGTCGATCACGGTCATCTGCCAGGTGTCATCGCCGCCGGGATCGCACAGCAGATGGGACAGGTGCAGATCACCGTGGCACGGCCCGGCACCGGGTACGACGCCCTGCCGGCCGAACGCCGCCCGCAGGGAGCGGACTTCGGAGTCCAGGGCGGCGAAGGCGGCGTCGCGCGCGGCCGTGGGCAGGGCCACCTCGGCTCCGGCCAGCGCGGCACACCGGGCGGAGGCCCGGTCCAGGGCGCGGTCGGCGGGGTATTCCACGGCGGACCGTCCGCCGAGGCGGGCGGCCAGGTCGTCGTGGAAGGCGTGCAGGAAGTCACCGGCTGCCCGCAACCGGCCCTCCAGCGGGAGCAGATGGGGCCGCACGACGTCGGCGGGCGACTGCCCGGCGCCGGTGAGGCGTGGCCACAGGGAGCGCAGGTTCTCGCGCAGCGGAAGGTCGATGCCGTCGCCCGGCGCATAGCGGTAGATCACCCCCAGTGGGTGACGGATGCCGGTGGCGGGGTCCGTGTAGCAGTAGTCACCGGTCCATTCGGGGGTGTGCCCGGTGCCGCTGAGGCGCCGCAGCAACTCCGGTTCGTGCACGGCCCCGTCGAGCCTGCGGTACGTCTTGTGGATGTGCGGCACGCCGCCGATGTCCATCAGGGACAGGGCGTTGGAGGACCAGCCCTGCTCGAAGGGCAGCCGACGGACCTCACCGGCCGCCGCGCCCGCCCCGCGGAAGTCCACGGTGCCGCCGCGCGCCGTGTGCAGCAGCCCGGCGGAGAAGGCGCGGGTGACCACGGCCGCGTTGAACTCCGCGGTGCCGTGCGCCTCTTCGAGCCCGCGCGAGCTGCGCGGGCGTACGGGAACGAAGAACCGCTGCCCGTCCGCGGGGCCGCCGACCGCGGCGACCACGAGAAGGATCGCGGCGGAGCCGAGCACCGCGTGGTCGACGCGTTCGTAACGCTCGGCGCCGCGGCCGTCCTCGGACATCCAGGGGGCGGTGCGCAGCAGTGGTTCGAGCTCGTCGTTGCGGATCATACGGCGTCTCAACTCCCGGTCATGTCGAATCTGTTGATGCCGCGCCGCCACACGGCGAGGGCGAGCAGGACGGCTGTGGCCGTCACCACGGGCAGCCACACCAGCAGGCCCGGATCGCCGGTCAGCAGATAGGCGGCCGGTACGTAGGAGGTGAAGGCGAAGGGCAGCACCCAGGTCAGCAGCGCGCGCAGCGAGGAGTGGTAGATGTCCAGCGGGTAGCCGACGAACTCCGACACCTGGTTGGCCGCGTACATGGCGGGCAGGCTGGTCACGGTCCAGAAGGACAGCGAGGCGAAGAAGAGCTTCACCGCGGTGTGGATCAGTGCCCCGCACAGCACGAGGAGCGGGGCGAGCGCCCACTGGGTGGCGGTCGGGTCCAGGTCGAGCTCGGAACCCGCCCAGGTCACGAGGACCGCGCCGACGATCAGTTCGCCCAGACCGTCGGGGTGGAAGAAGCGCTCGGACAGGAGCGAGAAGAGCGGGTTCACCGGCCGGATCAGATAGCGGTAGAACTCGCCGCGCTGCACCAGCTTGCGGCCCAGCTCCCACAGCTGGTCGGTGAAGAGGTGGTCCAGGCCGCGCGGCAGCAGCGAGAAGCCGAGCAGGAACAGCACCTGGTGGTACGACCAGCCGCCCACCGCGGGCACCTGGCGGAACACCAGGCCCACCACCGCCGTCTGGACGCCGACCCGCACCAGGAACGCCCCGGCGCCGAGCACGAAGTCCAGGCGGTAGGCGGCGAGCCGGTGCAGGCCCACGCCGCCGAGGAACCAGGACAGGCGCAGGTACCGCAGGGCCGTGTGCGCGGGTCCGCCGGGTGGCACTCTCATCCGCCGAGCACCTCGAGACGGCCGATGGCGGCGCGCCACAGCGCCGCGCAGAGCACGGCGAGGGCGATGGTCCAGCCCAGCTGCTGGGCCAGCACGCCCGCCGCCCCGGCCACGCCCTCGTACCGCCCGAGCAGCAGCGTCAGCGGCCCGTCGACCATCCCCCGGAAGGGCAGCGCCAGGGCGACGGCGGCCAGCGGCCCGGGCATCAGCGCGATCGGCACGAGCTGCCCGGCGAAGAAGGCGACCACGCTCTGCTTGACCATCCGCACACCCCAGGTGTTGGTGGTGAGGAATCCGGTCATGCCGGTCAGCAGGTTCACGCAGAAGGCGATGAGCACCGACAGGACGGTGGAGAGGGCGAACAGCGCGGCGTCCTGGGGGCGCGGGGCGGCCATCGGCACCAGGAGCGAGAACAGGAGCAGGACGGGCACGCCCACCAGCAGACCGTTGGCGGCGACCACCGGCAGGCAGGCGGCGAAGCGCATCAGCGGATAGCTGACGGGGCGCACCAGCATCACCGCGACGTCGCCGCGGTAGACCTCGGCGGCCACCTCGTCGTCGACGCGGTTGGCGTGCAGCACCTGGAGCACCTGCGCGACCAGCAAGTACGTGGTGATGCCGGCCGAGGTGAAGCCGCCGGGCCCGACGCCGTCCGCGTCCGCGTACACCGCCCGCCACAGGAAGACGGTGACGGCGGCGCCCGCCGCCGCGGTCACCCCGGTGACCAGGAACATCGAGCGGTACTGGAGCAGCGACTGGAGACCGCCGGTGGCGAACGGCAGATAGCGGCGGACCCGCGAGGCCGTGTTCATCGCACACCGCTCCCGCCGCTGAGGGCACGCGCCGTGCCTTCGGCGTCTGCTTGTTCCTGGGCCTTGTCACCGCGCCCGTAGATCCGGCGCAGCACGTCCTCCAGGTCCGGCTCGGGGGCGTAGCAGTCCGTGAGGTCGAAGCGCTCCAGGAGGAAGGCGAGCACCTGCCGGGAGGTGAAGAGGCCGGCCGGGTAGTCGACCCGGATCCGCCCGCCGCCGTCCTCGCTCGCCCGCACCCCGGGCAGGCCCCGTTCGATCAGATCGAGGGCGGCACGGGCGGGCAGCGGGTCGCGGTGGTCGAAGGTGACGCAGCGCCGGTCGGCGGTGCGCAGCAGGTCGTGGATGGAGCCCTGGTGGACCACCCGGCCGCGGTCCACGACCAGCGCGCTGTCGCAGATCGCCGCGATGTCGCCGATGTCGTGGCTGGTGAGCACCACGGTGGTGCCCAGCTCGTGGTTGGCGCGGTTGACCAGGACCCGCACCGCCTCCTTGAGGACCATGTCGAGGCCGATGGTCGGCTCGTCCCAGAAGACGACGGCCGGATCGTGCAGCAGGCTCGCCGCGATCTCCGCGCGCATCCGCTGCCCGAGGCTCAACTGCCGTACGGGTGTGGTGCCCAGGGCGTCGATGTCCAGGAGCTCCCGGTAGAGCGCGAGGTTGCGGCGGTAGACCGGCTCGGGGATGTCGTAGATGCGGCGCAGGATGCGGAAGGAGTCGGGCACCGAGAGGTCCCACCACAGCTGGCTGCGCTGTCCGAAGACGACCCCGATGGAGCGGGCGTTGAGCTGCCGCTTGCGGTAGGGCTCGATCCCGGCGACCAGGCAGCGCCCGGAAGTGGGCGTCATGATGCCGGTGAGCATTTTGATGGTGGTGGACTTCCCGGCTCCGTTGGCGCCGATGTAGGCGGTCTTGGCCCCGGCGGGAATCGCGAAGGAGACCCCGTCCACGGCGCGGACGATCCGGTGTTCGCGGGTGAAGAGGGTGGCGAGGGAGCCGAGGAGGCCGGGCTTGCGTTCGGCGACACGGAATTCCTTGGTCAGGTTCTCCGCGACGATCACGTGCCGTGCGGCGTCCGTGCGGGGGGCACCGCTCACGCCGTCACCTGCTCGATGGCCTTCTCCAGGATCCGGACGCCTTCGTCCAGGAGCGCCTCGTCCAGCGTGAACGGCGGGGCGAGGCGCAGGATGTGGCCGCCCATCGCGGTGCGCAGGCCTTGGTCGAGGGCGGTGGTGTACACCGCGCGGGCGATCTCGGGCGCGGGGGTGCGGCTGTGCCGGTCGGTGACGAACTCCAGCCCGTACAGCAGCCCGAGCCCGCGGACGTCACCGAGGTGTTCGAAGCGCGCGTGCAGGGCGCGGAGCCGCTCGCCGAGCAACTCGCCCAGTCGCTTGGCGCGTTCGGCAAGGCGGTCGCGTTCGATGACGGTGAGCGTGGCGCGGGCGGCGGCGATGCCGAGGGGGTTGCTCGCGTAGGTGGAGGCGTACGAGCCGGCGCTCGCGGCGGCCGGAGAGCGCAGCAGCTCGGCGCGTCCGGCGAGTACCGCGAAGGGGAAGCCGTTGGCCATGCCCTTGGACAGGACCACCAAGTCCGCCTCGACACCGAGGAGATCGGAGGCGAGGAAGGCCCCGGTGCGTCCGCCGCCGGTCAGCACCTCGTCGGCGACGAGCAGCACCTCGTTGGCCGCGCAGGCCTCCGCGATCTGCTCCCAGTAGCCGGGCGGCGGGACGATCACTCCGGCGGCGCCGAGCACCGGTTCGAAGACGAGTGCGGAGACGTTCGGCTTCTCGGCGATGTGCTTGCGGACCAGTGCGGCGCAACGCACCCCGCACGAGGGGTACTCCAGATCGAGGGGGCAGCGGTAGCAGTTGGGGGAGTAGCCAAGGATGCTGTTCCCGGCGAAGGCCTGGTGGCCGATGTCCCAGTGCACCAGCATCCGGGCGCCCATCGTCTTGCCGTGGAAGCCGTGGCGCAGCGCCCCGATCCGGTTGCGTCCCGGCGGGGCGGTCGCCTGCACCACGCGCAGCGCGGCCTCGACGGCCTCGGCGCCGGTGGAGAAGAACGCGTAGGTGTCGAGGTGCTCCGGCAGCAACCGGGCCAGCAGCGACAGGAGTTCGTCGCGATCCTCGGTCGCGGCGTCGTGCACGTTCCATAGCCGGGCGGCCTGGGCGGTGAGGGCCTCGACGACCTCCGGGTGGCAGTGGCCGAGCGACTGGGTGAGGGTGCCGGCGGCGAAGTCGATGTATTCGTTTCCGTCGAGGTCCGTCAGCACGGCCCCTTGGCCGTGCGCGAAGACGCGCCCGCCGACGGCGGTCTCCTCGGAGGCGCCTGGCGCCAGGTGCAGGGCCTCCCTGTCCAGCTGCGCGCGCTGCCGGTGACCTGTCACTGCTGCCCCCAGTCGTTGTCCGAACCGCGTGCCAACTGCGCCGTGCGGAACCGCAGTTGAACGGCGGGACCGGCGATGCGGAGCGAGTCAAACAAAGCAGCCGTGGTCCTGGCAAGAGTTTTCAGAAAATTTCAGCCACGCCTTGCGACGGTGTGGCGCGCTCTGCTTGAGTCGGGGGACCGCTTCGAGCTTCGAGTACGAGGAGGGACCCGTGAGAGCACATCCCCTTTCCGCCCCGCTGGACGGACGGCTTCCTTGAAGGCTCTTGTCCTGGCGGGTGGAACGGGCAGCAGGCTGTGGCCCTTCACCTTCACCGGCGCCAAGCAACTGCTGCCCATCGCCAACAAACCCGTGCTCTTCCACGGCCTGGAAGCCATCGCCGCCGCCGGCATCCAGGACGTCGCGATCGTCGTCGGCCGGCACGGCGCGGAGATCCGCGAGGCCGTGGCCGACGGCGCGGCCTTCGGACTGCGGGTCACCTATCTGCACCAGGAGCAGCCGCTGGGCCTTGCCCACGCGGTGCTGATCGCCCGGGAGTTCCTCGGCGACGACGACTTCCTGCTCTACCTGGGCGACAACTACCTCCAGGAAGGCCTCACCGGATTCCTGGAGCGAGCCTCGGACCACCCCGGAGCGGCGGCCCGCCTGCTGCTCGCGGCGGTCGCGGACCCCACGTCCTTCGGCGTCGCCGAACTCGACGGGAGCGGCCGTGTGCTGCGCCTGGAGGAGAAGCCGGAACGGCCGCGCAGCGACCTCGCCCTCATCGGCGTGTACGCCTTCGGCCCGGCGGTCCACGAGGCGGTACGGGCGATCCGGCCCTCCGCCCGCGGCGAGCTGGAGATCACCGACGCCGTGCAGTGGATGATCGAGCGGGGGCTGTACGTGGCGGCCGAGACCACCGTGCAGCCGTGGCGGGACACCGGCAGCGTCGAGGACCTCCTGGAGGTCAACCGGCAGGTGCTCGACGGCCTGCCGGGCCGCATCGACGGCAAGGTCGACGCGGACAGCACCCTCGTCGGCCGGGTACGCGTGGCCGAGGGCGCCGTCGTCCGCGGCTCCCGCGTGGTCGGACCCGTGGTGATCGGCGCGGGCACCGTCGTCAACAACTCCAGCATCGGCCCCTACACGTCCGTGGCCGAGGACTGCCGGATCGAGGACAGCGCCATCGCGCACTCCGTGCTGCTGCGCGGCGCGAGCGTCGAGGGCGCGTCCCGCATCGAGGCGTCCCTCATCGGCCGCGGCGCCGTCGTGTCTCCCGCGCCCCGGCTGCCCGGGGCCCACCGGCTGGTCATCGGCGACCACAGCCGGGTGCAGCTGACCCCGTGATCCTCGTCCGCCGGCGCATCCGGCGCTCTCACCTGTGAGCTGACCGCATGAACACACGCATTCTCGTCACCGGCGGCGCCGGTTTCATCGGCTCCGCCTACGTCCGCACCCTGCTCGGCCCCGACGGCCCGAAGGACCTCGCCGACGGCGCGGGCGCGGTGACCGTCCTGGACAGCCTCACCTACGCCGGCAGTCTCGAACGCCTGCGAGCGGTGCACGGCCATCCCGGCTACACCTTCGTCCGCGGCAGTGTCTGCGACGCCGACCTGGTCGACGCCCTGGCCGCCGACCACGGGCAGATCGTGCACTTCGCGGCGGAGTCCCACGTGGACCGCTCCATCGAGGCCGCGTCCGACTTCACCCGCACCAACGTGCTCGGCACCCAGACACTGCTCGACGCCGCGCTCCGGCGCGGGGTGCGCACCTTCCTCCAGGTCTCCACCGACGAGGTGTACGGCTCGCTCCCGCACGGAGCCGCCACCGAGGAATCCCCGCTGGCCCCCAACTCCCCCTACGCGGCGTCGAAGGCCGCCGCCGACCTGATCGCCCTCGCCCACCACCGCACCCACGGCCTCGACGTCCGCGTCACCCGCTGCTCCAACAACTTCGGCCCCCATCAGCACCCGGAGAAACTCATCCCGCGCTTCCTGACCGCCCTGCTGCGCGGGGAGAGCGTTCCGGTCTACGGCGACGGACTCCAGGTGCGGGACTGGCTGCACACGCAGGACCACGTGCGCGGCCTGGAACTGGTGCGCACCGCGGGGCGGGCCGGCGAGATCTACAACATCGGAGGCGGCACCTCCCTGACGAACCTGGAGCTGACCCACCGGCTGCTCGCCCTGTGCGGCGCGGACCCGGCGCGCATCGCCCACGTCACGGACCGCAAGGGACACGACCGCCGCTACGCGGTGGACCACACGAAGATCAGCACCGAGCTGGGCTACCGCCCGGCCGCCGACTTCGGCGCGGCGCTGGCCGAGACCGCGCGGTGGTACCGCGGCAACCGCGCCTGGTGGCAGCCGCTGCTGTCTGCCCCGGCCCAGGGCCGCCGGCCTTAGGCCGAGCGCCGCTCCTGCCGGCCGGAGGCGGTCGATTCCCGGACCACCAGTTCCGGCATGAAGACGAATTCGTTGTGCGGGGCCGGGGTCCCGCCGATCTCCTCGAGGAGGGTGCGGACCGCGGCCTGGCCCATCGCCTGGACCGGCTGGCGGATGGTGGTCAGCGGGGGATCGGTGAACGCGATGAGCGGGGAGTCGTCGTAGCCGACCACCGAGATGTCACCCGGTACCTCCAGGCCGCGTTCCCGGGCGGCCCGGACGGCACCGAGCGCCATCATGTCGCTGGCGCACACGATCGCGGTGCAGCCCCGGCCGATCAGCGTGCCCGCCGCGGCCTGGCCGCCCTCCAGCGAGTACAGGGAGTGCTCGATCAACTCCTCGGAGTCCGCGGTCGACATCCCGAGGCGCTCGCGCATTCCGATCTGGAAGCCCTCGATCTTGCGCAGGACGGGCACGAAGCGCTTGGGGCCCACCGCGAGCCCGATGCGCGTGTGGCCCAGCGAGGCGAGGTGGGTGACGGCGAGGCGGGCCGCGGCCCGGTCGTCCGTGGAGACGAAGGGGGCCTTCACCTTGGCCGAGAAGCCGTTGACGAGGACGAAGGGCACGCCCTTGCCGCGCAGCAGTTCGTAGCGCTCCATGTCGGCGGTGGTGTCGGCGTGCAGACCGGAGACGAAGATGATCCCGGAGACGCTGCGGTCCACCAGCATGTCGGTGAGCTCGTCCTCGGTGGAGCCGCCCGGCGTCTGGGTGGCAAGGACCGGCGTGTAGCCCTGGCGGGTCAGGGCCTGGGCGATGACCTGGGCCAGCGCGGGGAAGATCGGGTTGTCCAGCTCGGGCGTGATCAGGCCGATCAGTCCGGCGCTGCTGCGCTGCCGCAGCCGGGAGGGACGCTCGAAGCCGAGCATGTCCAGGGCGGCCAGGACGGATTCGCGGGTGGCCGCAGCTACACCGGGCTTGCCGTTGAGTACACGGCTGACGGTGGCTTCGCTCACCCCCGCCTGCGCTGCGATGTCGACGAGCCGTGCGGTCATGCAGGGACTGTACCGGTGATCGGCCGGATTGCCCACCAGCTGGAAAGACTTGCAGAAACTCCGGTGATGCCCGGTTCTTGCGGGGCCCAGCGGCACGTCCCGGCACACAGACGCCACCTCAGGGGCCTGTCAAGCGCAGCAAGGGCAACCGTAAGGACACACAGGGGTAACGATCAGCAGACCTTGCAGAAATTTCTCGCAAGGTCTTTCGGGCGCTTTTCAATCCTGTTACGTTCCCTGGCAACCCGGCGCCGCGTCGAGTGCGGCTCGTAGGTGGCAGCCCCGCTGGGGCTTCGCCTCCCCCTTGTTCCGGGATCAGTTGAAGGAGTTCACATGCGACGTGGCATTGCGGCCACCGCGCTGGTCGCCACCCTGGCTTTGACGGCAACAGCATGCGGTGGCGACGACGGTGACAGTGGCAAGAAGGGTTCGGGCAAGCTCTCCGGAACCGTCACTTTCTGGGACACCTCGAACGATGCCGAGAAGGGGACCTACAAGGAGCTGGCCAAGGGCTTCGAGAAGCTCCACCCGGACGTCAAGGTCAACTACGTGAGCGTCGCGTTCGGCGAGGCCAACGCCAAGTTCAAGAACGCGGCGGGCGGAAACTCCGGCGCCCCCGACGTGATGCGCACCGAGGTCGCCTGGGTCGCGGACTTCGCCAACCTCGGCTACCTCGCCCCGCTGGAGGGCACCCCCGCCCTGGACAAGGCGGACGACTACCTCCCGCAGGCCGCGGCCAGCACCAAGTTCAAGGGCAAGACCTACGCCGCCCCGCAGACCATCGACACCTTGGCGCTCTTCTACAACAAGAAGATGCTCAAGGAGGCCGGTGTCGAGGCGCCCAAGACCTTCGACGAGGTCAAGACCGCCGCGAAGAAGATCAAGTCGAAGTCCGGCAAGACCGGTCTCTACCTCCGCGGCGACGACCCGTACTACTACCTCCCGTACCTGTACGGCGAGGGCGGCGACCTCCTCGACACCAAGAACAAGAAGATCACCGTCGACGACCCCTCGGGCGCCGCGGGCTTCGAGGTCATGAAGGATCTGGTCGACTCCAAGGCCGCCACCACGGACGCCAGTGACGGCTACAACAACCAGCTGAACTCCTTCAAGGACGGCGACGTCGCCATGGCGATCGACGGACCCTGGTCCATCGAGGGCGCCATGCAGGGCAAGGAGTTCAAGAGCGACAAGGACAACCTCGGCATCGCCCCGGTGCCCGGCGGCAGCGACCGCCAGGCCTCCCCGCAGGGCGGCTGGAACCTCGCGGCCTACGCCGGCTCCAAGAACCTCGACGCGAGCTACGAGTTCATCAAGTACATGAGCTCGGCCAAGGTGCAGCAGCAGACCACCGAGAAGCTGAGCCTGCTGCCCACCCGTACCTCGGTGTACGAGGTGAAGTCCGTCAAGGACAACCAGATGGTGCAGTTCTTCAAGCCGGCCGTGGACAAGTCCGTGGAGCGGCCGTGGATCCCGGAGGCCAACGCACTGTTCGAGCCGATCCGCCTGAACATGGGCAAGGTGCTCAGCGGCAAGACCTCGCCCGAGGACGGGGCGAAGGGTGTCGGCGACGCCTACCGCAAGCTGCTGAAGGACTACAAGTAAATGGCTGTTGACAGCAGCCAGTCGGTGGCCAAGGCCGTGGACGCCCAGCGCGTCCACGGCCGCGGCCGGCCGGCCGGCAAGACACCCGGACGCCTGCGCAGGTCGCTGTCCACCCACTGGTACGCCTGGAGCATGGTCGCCCCCGTGGTGGCCGTGATCGGCGTGATCATCGGATACCCGCTGGTGCGGGGTCTGTACCTGTCGACGACCGACGCCAACGAGGCGAACGTCGAGCGCACCATCGGCGTCAACCACATCCCCGCGACCTACAAGTCCGTCGGCCTGGACAACTACACCGCCGTCCTCTCCGACGGCGTCTTCTGGGACCGGCTGACCTGGACCATCATCTGGACCGTCTCCTGCGTCGCGCTCTCCTTCGCCCTCGGCCTGGTCCTGGCGAACATGCTCAACCGCAAGCTGGCGGGGCGTTCCTTCTACCGCATGGCGCTGATCCTGCCGTGGGCGGTGCCGGCCTTCGTCTCGGTGTTCACCTGGCGCCTGCTCTTCAACGAGAAGAACGGCATACTCAACAAGATCCTCGCCGGCGGCGGCATCGACGCGATCCCGTGGCTCAACGACCCCACCTGGGCCAAGCTCTCGGTGATCACGGTCAATGTCTGGCTCGGCGTCCCGTTCATGCTGGTCGCCATGCTCGGCGGGCTCCAGTCCATCCCCGGCGAGCTGTACGAAGCCGCGGAGATGGACGGCGCGAACGCCTGGCAGCGCTTCCGGCACATCACACTGCCGGGTCTGCGGACCGTCAGCAGCACCGTGATCCTCATCAGCAGCATCTGGACCTTCAACATGTTCCCGGTGATCTTCCTGCTCACCCGGGGCGGTCCGGGTGACGCCACCGAGATTCTGGTGACGTACGCCTACCGGCTCTCGTTCGTCGTGAGCCCGCGCGACTTCGCGGGGTCCGCGGCCTGGGGCGTCATCATCCTGCTGCTCCTTTCGCTCTTCGCGGTGGTCTACCGCCGCGCGCTCCGCAAGCAGGGAGAAGTGTGGTGACCACCGTGACCGACGAGAAGACCTCGTCCCCGAGCCGGCCCCAGGCCAAGGTCAGGGAGCGCGGCGAACGCGGGCCGCTGGCCTCGGTCGCGCTCCACGCGACCCTGCTGATCGCCTCCGCCGTCGCGGTCCTCCCACCGCTGTGGCTGCTGATCACCTCGTTCAAGCCGACGAGCGAGGCGTTCTCCACCGCCCTGGTCAAGGACTTCACGCTCGGCAACTACGATCACGTCGTCAACGACACCGAGTTCGTGAGCTGGGTCGGCAACTCCCTGCTCGTGGTGGGCCTGACCACGGTCATCGGCGTCTTCATCTCCGCGACCACCGGCTACGCCGTCAGCCGCTTCAGGTTCCCCGGCATGCGGCCGCTGATGTGGCTGCTGCTGATCACCCAGATGTTCCCCGTCGCGGTGCTCATCGTGCCGCTCTACAACCTCCTCGCCAGCCTGGGCCTGCTGAACCAGCCCATCGGTCTGGTCGTCACGTATCTGACGATCGCCGTGCCGTTCTGCGCCTGGATGATGAAGGGGTACTTCGACACCATCCCGGTGGAGATCGACGAAGCCGGGCGAGTGGACGGGCTCAACCCGTTCGGCACCTTCTGGCGGCTCATCGTGCCGCTGGCCAAGCCAGGTCTCGCCGTCACCGGCTTCTACAGCTTCATCACCGGCTGGGCCGAGGTCGCCTACGCCTCCGCCTTCATGACCGGCGAGGAGAACCTCACCCTGGCGGGCGGTCTGCAGACCTTCGTCAATCAGTACACCAGCGACTGGGGTTCGTTGACGGCCGCGGCCGTGATCGTGGCGGTGCCCGCCGCGGTGATCTTCGGCTTCGTGCAGCGCCACCTCGTCTCGGGCCTCACGGCCGGTGCCACGAAGTCCTGACGCGCCCCACCCCCCCGCACTCGACCTCTCGATCTCAGGGAAGACATGACCCAGCATCTCGCTGCCCCTGCAGCCCCCGCCTCCGGCACCCACACGGACTGGTGGCGTGGCGCGGTGATCTACCAGGTCTATCCGCGCAGCTTCGCCGACGGCAACGGTGACGGAATGGGCGACCTGGACGGCATCCGCGCCCGCCTTCCCTACCTCAGGGACCTCGGCGTCGACGCCGTCTGGCTCAGCCCCTTCTACTCGTCACCGCAGGCCGACGCCGGCTATGACGTCGCCGACTACCGCGCGATCGACCCGATGTTCGGCACCCTGCTCGACGCCGACGCGCTGCTGCGCGAGGCTCACGACCTGGGCCTGCGCATCATCGTCGACCTGGTGCCCAACCACTCCTCCGACCGGCACGACTGGTTCCAGCGCGCCCTGCGCGAGGGCCCGGGCTCGCCTCTTCGTGAGCGCTACCACTTCCGCCCCGGCCGGGGCGAGAACGGTGAACTCCCGCCCAACGACTGGGAGTCCGTCTTCGGCGGGCCCGCCTGGACCCGGGTCTCGGACGGCGAGTGGTACCTCCACCTGTTCGCGCCCGAGCAGCCGGACTTCAACTGGGAACACCCGGCGGTGCACGACGAGTTCCGCTCGATCCTGCGCTTCTGGCTCGACATGGGCGTCGACGGCTTCCGTGTCGACGTCGCCCACGGTCTGGTCAAGGCCGAGGGGCTGCCCGACATCGGCCGCAAGGACCAGCTCAAGCTGCTCGGCAACGACGTCATGCCGTTCTTCGACCAGGACGGCGTGCACGAGATCTACCGCAGCTGGCGCAAGGTCCTCACCGAGTACGCGGGCGAGAGGATCCTCGTCGCCGAGGCATGGACCCCCACCGTCGAGCGTGCGGCGGCCTATGTGCGCCCGGATGAGATGCACCAGGCCTTCAACTTCCAGTACCTGGGCACCCATTGGCACGCGGCCGAGCTGCGCGAGGTCATCGACGTCTCGCTGGCCGCGATGCGGCCCGTCGGCGCCCCGGCCACCTGGGTGCTCTCCAACCACGACGTCACCCGCCACGCCACGCGGTTCGCCAACCCGCCCGGGCTCGGCACCCAGCTGCGCACCGCGGGGGACCGCGCGCTCGGACTGCGCCGCGCTCGTGCCGCGACGCTGCTGATGCTGGCGCTGCCGGGTTCCGCCTACGTCTACCAGGGCGAGGAGCTGGGCCTGCCGGACGTCACCGACCTGCCGGACGAGGTGCGCCAGGACCCGTCGTTCATCCGGGCGAACGGCCAGGACGGATTCCGGGACGGGTGCCGCGTGCCCATCCCGTGGACCGTCGAAGGCTCCAGCCACGGATTCGGCGCGGGCGGCAGCTGGCTTCCGCAGCCCGAAGGCTGGGGCGGGCTCAGCGTCGAGGCGCAGTTGGGCGACCCCGCGTCGACCCTGGAGATGTACCGCAGCGCTCTGGCCGTACGCCGGGAGCAGCCCGGGCTCGGCGCGGGGGACTCGCTGGAGTGGCTGGAGGCTCCCGAGGGGGTCCTCGCCTTCCGTCGCGAGGGCTTCGTCTGCACCGCGAACACCACCGGCGAGAGCGTGCGGATCCCGGCCCCCGGCCGGATCCTGCTGGCCAACGCCGAGGTGGAGACGGTGGACGGCAAGGTCCAGCTGCCCGCCGACACCACCGTCTGGTGGGCGGTGTGACCCTTTCCCTGCCGCGGGACGCCGACCGGGGCGCCCCGCGGCTCGCGGACATCGCGGCCCAGGCCGACGTCAGCGAGGCCACCGCGAGCCGGGTGCTCAACGGCAAGCCGGGGGTCGCCGCCGGCACCCGGCGCCGGGTGCTCGCCGCCCTGGACGTGCTCGGCTACGAACGTCCGATGCGGCTCAAGCGGCACAGCGCCGGTCTGGTCGGCCTGGTCATCCCCGAGCTCAGCAACCCGATCTTCCCCGCCTTCGCGCAGGTCGTCGAGCAGGTCCTGTCCGGGCACGGCTACACACCGATGCTGTGCACGCAGATGCCGGACGGGGCGAGCGAGGACGAGTTGGTCGAGCAGTTGGAGGAGCGCCGGGTCAGCGGCATCGTCTTCCTCTCCGGGCTGCACGCCGACACGACGGCCGACCCCACCCGGTACCTCGAACTGCACGCCCGCGGTGTGCCGTTCGTCCTGATCAACGGATACAACGAGCACATCCCGGTGTCCTTCGTCTCGCCCGACGACCGCGCGGCCGCGCGGATGGCGGTGCGGCACCTGGTCGACCTGGGGCACGAACGGATCGGTCTGGCCATCGGCCCGACGCGGTACGTCCCCTCGCTGCGCAAGGCGGAGGGGTTCACGGCGGCGCTGCACGGTCTGCTCGGCCTGGAACAGGGGGAGGCCGAAGGGCTCGTGCAGCGCACGCTGTTCACGGTGGAGGGCGGGCACGCGGCGGCGAGCGCTCTGCTCGACCGGGGGTGCACGGCGATGGTCTGCGGCAGCGACATGATGGCGCTCGGCGCCGTCCGTGCGGCTCGCGAACGCGGTCTTTCGGTGCCCGGTGACGTCTCCGTGGTCGGTTTCGACGACTCGCCCCTGATCGCGTTCACGGATCCGCCGCTGACGACGGTGCGCCAGCCGGTCCAGGCGATGGCGAGCGCCGCGGTGGGCGCCCTGCTCGAGGAAATACACGGAAACCCCGTGCAGCAGACGGAGTTCGTCTTCCAGCCCGAGCTCGTGGTGCGCGGGTCGACGGCGCAGCCGCGGCGCTGACGCCGCGCTGAGAGTGCGCGCCTGCACGGTGGGGTCGGTGCTGAGAGGGAGGTCCCCGGCGCCGGCCCGGTCGGGGCAGCGGGGTCACGATGTGGCTCCGGGGCCTCCCCGTCTCGTGCCTCCGGTCCGAACGGCCGGGCGCGTGGGGCCCGTGGTACGGGTCCCCCGGCCGTCCGGACCGGAGTCGTGGTTGAACGTAACACCGCCGCAAGGTCTTGCGAAAGGTTTTGCGTCGTATGAAACCCCGGTGCCGCCCATCTGGCGCGAGAGTGTGCGCAGAGGGTTGACCGGGGTTTCCGAGGGTCGTACGGTCTCGACCGAAAACGGCGTTGAAATGTTTCTGCAACATCCTTCAGCGGCCTTACGGGCATGGCGCGTTGCCGGACAAGGTCACACTCACTCCCGCAGGAGGCCCTCATGGCTGGCCGAAAGACCAAAGTCCGCAGACCCGTCGCCGCAGCACTCGCCCTGGTCGCGGGAGCGGCAGGTGGCATCGTCGCCGGCGCCCCGCAGGCGCAGGCCGCCCCGCCCGGCACCAAGGACGTCACCGCCGTGCTCTTCGAGTGGAAGTTCTCCTCGGTCGCCAAGGAGTGCACCCAGCGCCTCGGCCCCGACGGTTACGGCTACGTCCAGGTCTCCCCGCCCCAGGAACGCCTCCAGGGCGAGGCGTGGTGGGCCGCCTACCAGCCCGTCAGCTACAAGATCGGCACCCGGCTCGGCGACCGGGCCGCGTTCAAGAACATGGTCGACACCTGCCACGCGGCCGGCGTCAAGGTCGTCGCCGACGCGGTGATCAACCACATGACCAACGCCTCCGGCACCGGCTCCGCCGGCTCCGCCTTCACCAAGTACGACTACCCGGGCACCTACTCGGTCAACGACATGGACAGCTGCAAGGCGCCCATCAGCAACTACCAGGACCGCTGGAACACCCAGAACTGCGAACTGGGCGGGCTGGCCGACCTGGACACCGGTGAGGAGTACGTGCGGGGCAGGATCGCCGGCTACCTGAACGACCTGCTGTCGCTGGGCGTCGACGGCTTTCGCATCGACGCGGCCAAGCACATGCCCGCCGACGACCTGAAGAACATCAAGTCCCGGCTGACCGACCCCGGCGTCTACTGGAAGCAGGAGACGCTGTACGGCGCGGGCGAGGCGGTCTCCCCGAGCGAGTACACCGGTACGGGCGACGCCCAGGAGTTCCGCTACGGCTGGGACCTCAAGCGCGTCTTCAACAACGAGAAGCTCGCGTACCTGAAGAACTTCGGCGAGGGCTGGGGCTACCTGCCCAGCGGCTCGGCCGCCGTCTTCGTCGCCAACCACGACACCGAACGGCACGGCCAGACGCTCAACTACAAGGACGGTGCGAACTACACCCTCGCGCACGTCTTCATGCTGGCCCTGCCCTACGGCGCCCCGGACGTGCACTCCGGCTACGAGTTCAGCGGCAACGACGCGGGTTCCCCCGACGGCGGCCAGGTCACAGCCTGCTACAGCGACGGCTGGAAGTGCCAGCACGCCTGGCCCGAGATCAAGAGCATGGTCAAGTTCCGCAACACCGCCCGCGGGACCGGCATGACCAACTGGTGGGACAACGGCAACAACGCCATCGCGTTCGGCCGCGGCGACAAGGCCTACGTGGCCATCAACCACGAGGGCTCCACGGTCAACCGGACCTTCCAGACCTCCCTCGCCGCGGGCAGTTACTGCGACGTCCAGAGCGGCAGGAGCGTCACCGTCAACGGCTCGGGCCAGTTCACCGCCGCCGTCGCGCCCAACACCGCGCTCGCCCTGCACACCGGGGCCAGGAGCTGCTGACCGCGGCCCGCCCCGCACGACCGGCCGCCCGGCTCCCGCTTCCCCGCCGCCGGGCGGCCCACCCCGATCCGGGTCCCATCGCCGGGGCCGGCTCACGTCCCCGCTGGCGCCCTCACGTTCCGTACCGCCCCCTGCCGCACCACACAAGGAGAAGTTTCCCTTGACCGGCTCCCCTCGCCGCACCCTCGTCGCCACGGCCATCGCCCTGCTCGCCGCGGTCGCTCCCCTGACGTCATCGGCCACCGCGGCACCCCGGGCACCGGCCGCGGCCGACGCGCCCGCCGCGCTCGACCTGTCCACCTCCCGGGCCCAGTGGATCGACGAGAACACCGTCGCCTGGGACGTCCAGGGAGACGCCGCCTCCCAGGAGTTGGTGTACGCACGCGACGGGCAGCTCACCGTCAAGGACGGCGAACTCGCGGGCACGGGGCAGCGCATCCGCCTGACCCCGGCGGCGGGCGGCCTCACCGCGGCCCAGCGTGAGAAGTACCCGCATCTGAAGAGTTACGCGGCCTTCACCGTCGACCCGCGCGACCGCGACCGGGTCCGCCACGCGCTGACCGGCCAGCTCGTCGCCACCCGCAGCAGCGCCGACGGCACCCTGATCAGCGCCACCGGCGTCCAGACCCAGGGCGTCCTCGACGACCTCTACAGCGCCGCCGCCACCAAGGCCGCCCTCGGCCCGCAGTTCAAGGGCGGCCGCCCCACCCTGGCCCTGTGGGCTCCCACCGCCCAGTCCGTCAGCCTCGAACTCGACGGCAAGCGCGTGGCGATGCGGCGCGACGACGCCAGCGGCGTATGGTCCGTCGCCGGCGCCAGGAGCTGGTCGGGCAAGCAGTACCGGTACGTGGTGAAGGTGTGGGCGCCCAGCGTCCAGAAGGTCGTCACCAACAAGGTCACCGACCCCTACTCCACCGCGCTCACCGCAGACTCCGAGCGCAGCATCGCCGTCGACCTCGACGACCCGAAGCTCGCCCCCAAGGGATGGGCCCAGCTGAAGAAGCCGAAGGCCACGCCGCTGCGCGACGCGCAGATCCAGGAACTGCACGTCCGTGACTTCTCCGTCGAGGACCGCACGGCCAAGCACCCCGGCCGGTACCTGGCCTTCACCGACACGGCCTCCGACGGCATGAAGCACCTGCGCAAGCTGGCCGAGGCGGGGACTTCCTACGTCCACCTGCTGCCCGCCTTCGACATCGGCACCATCCCCGAGCGCGCCGCCGACCAGGCCGAGCCCGACTGCGACCTGACGGCGCCCGCCCCGGACTCCGACGCGCAGCAGGCCTGCGTCACCAAGACCGCGGCCAAGGACGCCTACAACTGGGGATACGACCCGCTGCACTTCACGGTGCCGGAAGGCAGCTACGCGAGCGACCCCGCCGGGACCCGCCGCACGGTCGAGTTCCGGCGGATGGTGCAGGGCCTCAACGGCTCAGGGCTGCGGACCGTGATGGACGTCGTCTACAACCACACGGTGGCCAGTGGTCAGGCGGACAAGTCCGTCCTCGACAAGATCGTGCCCGGCTACTACCAACGGCTGATGGCCGACGGCACGGTCGCCACCTCCACCTGCTGCGCCAACACCGCCCCCGAGAACGCCATGATGGGCAAGCTCGAGGTCGACTCGCTGGTCACCTGGGCCAAGGAGTACAAGGTCGACGGCTTCCGCTTCGACCTGATGGGACACCACCCCAAGGCCAACATCCTGGCGGTGCGCAAGGCGCTGGACGCGCTGACCGTCAAGAAGGACGGCGTCGACGGCAAGAAGATCGTCCTGTACGGCGAGGGCTGGAACTTCGGCGAGATCGCCGACGACGCCCGTTTCGTCCAGGCCACGCAGAAGAACATGGCGGGCACGGGCGTCGCCACCTTCTCCGACCGCGGCCGCGACGCGGTGCGCGGCGGCGGCCCCTTCGACGGTGACCCCGGCGTCCAGGGCTTCGCCAGCGGCCTGTTCACCGACCCCAACGCCTCGAAGGCCAACGGCACCCCGGCCGAGCAGAAGGCCCGGCTCCTGCACTACCAGGACCTGCTCAAGGTCGCCCTTACCGGCAATCTCGCCGGCTACACGTTCACCGACTCCGCCGGAAAGCGCGTCAAGGGCTCCGAGGTCGACTACAACGGCGCCCCGGCCGGCTACGCGGCCGCCCCCGGCGACGCCCTCTCCTACGCCGACGCCCACGACAACGAATCGCTGTACGACGCTCTCGCCTTCAAGCTGCCCGCGGACACCACGGCCGCCGAACGCGCCCGCATGCAGGTGCTCGCGATGGCGACCGCCACCCTGGCCCAGGGCCCGTCCCTGTCCCAGGCGGGCAGCGACCTGCTGCGCTCGAAGTCCCTGGACCGCAACTCCTTCGACAGCGGCGACTGGTTCAACGCCCTGCACTGGAACTGCCGGGACGGCAACGGCTTCGGGCGCGGCCTGCCCCCGGCCGCCGACAACAAGGACAAGTGGGCCTTCGGGAAGCCCCTGCTCACCTCCCCGACCCTGACGCCGGGGTGCGCCGAGATCAACGGAACGTCGGCCGCCTACCAGGACCTCGTGAAGCTGCGCGCGACCGAGCCCGCCTTCTCCCTGGCCACCGCGGGCCAGGTCCAGTCGCGGCTCGCCTTCCCTCTCTCGGGCACCGCAGCCGAGACCCCCGGCGTCATCACCATGGAGCTTGGGAACCTCGTGGTCGTCTTCAACGCGACCCCGGAGGCACAGCGGCAGCACGTCACGGCCCTGAAGGACACCGCGTACGCCCTGCACCCCATCCAGGCGAAGGGTGCCGATTCAGTGGTCAAGTCGGCTGCGTACCACCGGAGTTCGGGAACCTTCGACGTCCCCGCACGGAGCGTCGCCGTCTTCGAGCGAGGCTGAACCAGGGGCCTGACCCGGCCCCGCGAGACATCCCATCCGGGCTGATGGCGCGTCGGCCCTCCCACGTACCCCACTACGTACAGGAGGCTGCATGTCGCACCACAGAACACGCCTGCTCGTGGCCGCCGTCCTGGGCGGTCTGCTCCTGACCCTGTTGCCAGGGTCGGGGAGCGCCGCCCAGGGCACGGCCGCGGCCACCGCGGCGGAGCCCGCGACCATGCTCGGCGGGGATCCGCGCAAGGACGCGATCTACTTCGCGATGACCGCGCGCTTCAACGACGGCGACGCGACCAACAACCGGGGCGGCAACCAGCACACGTCGTCCGGGAACGCGGCCAACGAAGACCCCATGACCCGGGGCGACTTCAAGGGCCTCGCCGAGAAGCTGGACTACATCAAGGGCCTCGGCTTCTCGGCGGTCTGGATCACCCCGGTGGTCATGAACCGGTCGGACTACGACTACCACGGCTACCACGGATACGACTTCTACGAGATCGACCCGCGCCTGGAGTCGGACGGCGTCTCCTACCAGCAGCTCATCGACCGGGCGCACGCCAAGGGCATGAAGATCTACCAGGACGTCGTCTACAACCACAGCTCGCGCTGGGGCGCCAAGGGCCTGTTCACCCCGACCGCCTTCGGCGTCCAGGACGCGGAGTGGGGCGACTACTACGACGACAAGGTGGAGGGCAAGGAGTACGACCCGCTCGACGAGGACGCCCAGGGCAACCCCTACAACGGCGACCGCTGGTCCACCGCGGAGCCGGCGGGCAACACCTGCAAGGACTGGGGCAAGCAGTCGGGCACCGGCGCCGACGGCCGGAAGATCTACAACTGCCAGTGGCCGAGCCCCACATCGGGCATGTTCCCGAAGTCCGCGTACCACCAGTGCTGGATCGGCAACTGGGAGGGCGAGGACTCGCGCAGCTGCTGGTTGCACGACGACCTGGCGGACTTCAACACCGAGAACACCGATGTGCAGCAGTACCTGATCGACGCCTACAACAAGTACATCGACATGGGCGTGGACGGCTTCCGCGTCGACACCGCCGTGCACATCCCGCGCACCACCTGGAACCGCCGCTTCCTGCCCGCGCTGCACGACAAGCTGGTGGCCAAGTACGGCGCGGACAAGGCCGACGACTTCTACGTCTTCGGCGAGGTCGCGGCCTTCGTGCACGACAAGTGGAACCGCGGCTCGGTCAACCACTCCGCGCAGTTCTACACGTGGAAGGAGCGCAAGGAGTACAGCGCGGATGACGCGGCGGCGTCCTTGGAGATGTACGCGTACGAACAGGCGCAGGGCACGGGCAACCAGCCGACCAGCACCAACGCGTTCCTGGAAGGGAACAGTTACCACGCCCCGGACCGCACGAAGTTCTCCGGCATGAACGTCATCGACATGCGGATGCACATGAACTTCGGTGAGGCCTCGAACGCGTACAACAACGGCAAGGACTCCGACGACTCCGTCAACGACGCGACGTACAACGCCGTGTACGTCGACAGCCACGACTACGGCCCGAACAAGTCCTCCACCCGCTATGCGGGCGGCACCGACGCCTGGGCCGAGAACATGGCTCTGATGTGGACCTTCCGCGGCATCCCGACGCTCTACTACGGCTCGGAGATCGAGTTCCAGAAGGGCAAGCAGATCGACTGCGGTCCCAAGTGCCCACTGGCGACGACGGGCCGTGCCTACTACGGCGACCGCCTCCAAGGAACGGTCACCGCATCGGACTTCGGCACGGTCGACAGCGCGAGCGGCGAGGTGGCCAAGACCCTGGACCAGCCCCTGGTCAAGCATGTGCAGCGGCTCAACCAGATCCGCCGGGCCGTGCCCGCGCTCCAGTCGGGCCAGTACTCGACCGAGGGCATCAGCGGCCAGATGGCGTACAAGCGCCGCTACACCTCGGGGTCCGTCGACAGCTTCGCCCTCGTCACCGTCTCCGGCGACGCGAGCTACAGCGGCATCCCCAACGGCACCTACACCGACGCCGTCACCGGTGACAAGAAGACCGTGACCGACGGCAAGCTCTCCGTCGCGGCCCCCGGCAAGGGCAACCTGCGCGCCTACGTGCTCGACCTGCCGGGCAACCCGGCACCGGGCAAGGTAGGCACGGACGGCCCCTACCTCAAGTAGCCTCGCCCCTCGCGGACGGCAGATGGATCAACCCCGCCTCCGTCGGACGGAAGCCGCAGGCGGCGAAGTAGAAGTCCCGTAGCCCGGGTTCGAAGTCGACGTGCAGCCACTCGCAGCCCGATTCCCGCGCATGCGCTGCGGCCAGGCGGACGACTGACGTGCCGATACCGCGACGCTGGTGCGAGCCCCGGGTCTTCGTGTCGAGCAAGAAGGCGTGGTCTCCGCCGTCCCATGCCACGTTCACGAATCCGACGAGGAGGTGCTCAGGGTCACGTGCCGCCACCCAACCGAGGCTGTGCTTCTGGATCTTGTTCCACCAGCCGGCCACGGCGTTGCCGCCGTGCGACCGGACCAGGTCGGTCAACTCCTCGTCGGTGATGAGGTCGCGCCATGTGTAGTCGATCGCTCCGCTCGCTTTGTTCATCCTGTGAGCGTCGGCGACCGGGCCCGGCGGGACAACTGCCTTAGTTGCCTCAGTTATCAGTCCCTGCGTGCGCTGCCCGCGAGACGGTCGGCGAACGCGGCGACCATCTCGCGCAGTTCGGCGGGGCGTTCGATCTTGAACGGCAGGTCGAGGGAGGCGAGGGCCGGGGGCAGCCAGTCGAGGTGTTCCGCCCGCAGCTCGACGCGCGGCCAGTGCTCGGGCCCGGCGGCGAGATCCGCGTCCGCCGCGGGTGTCGGCTCGTGAAGGGTGGCGACACTGGCGGGGAGCCGCGCGCGGATCTGCTCGGCCGTTCCGTTGATCCGCAGGGTCACCTCATGCCGGTACGGTGCCGCGGCGAGGCCCGACAGGAGGCGTTGCGCCGCGTCCGGTCCATCGGGTGCCTCGAACGTTCCGGGCTGGGTCCGCGCGTCCGCGACGCGATCCAGCCGAAAGGTCCGGTCCTCGCCGAGCCCGGGGTCATGACCGGTGAGATACCACCGGCCGGAGTGGGCGACGATCCCGTACGGGTGCAGCGTGCGTCTGCTGCTGCGTCCTTCGCGGTCGGTGTACCGCATCGAGACCGGCCGACGGTGGCGCACGGCGTCGGCGACGGCGAGCAGCACCGCGGCGTCCGGGGTGCCGGACCCGGCGGACGGCTGGGTGAAGGCGAGGGACTCCGTGACCGCGTCCAGCCGCCGGGCGACATGCGGGGGCAGCGCCCGCCGGATCTTGGCCGCCGCCGTTTCGCTCGCTGTGTCCGTCGCGGTGGCAAGCCCCGTCCGCTGGCCCGCGATCAGGCCGAGGAGCACGGCGAGCGCCTCGTCGTCGCTGAGCATGAGGGGAGGCAGCCGGTAGCTGGGCGCCAGACGGTAGCCGCCGTACCGGCCGCGCACCGATTCGACGGGCACGTCGAGGTCGTTCAGGTGCTCCACGTACCGCCGCACCGTGCGCTTGTCGACGTCGAGCCGGTCGGCGAGTTCGGCGATGGTCCGCAGGCCGCCCGACTGGAGCAGCTCCAGGAGGGTGAGGACGCGGCTGGTGGGTCGGGACATGATCCGAGTCTAGGGCTGATAGAGGGCGGATTCTGTCCCCTATTGGTCCTAGCGTGGGGAGCGCAACCGCACCACATCACCTGCAGGGAGAACGCCGTGGACTTCGTCTCGATCCGCATCATCACCGACGACGTGGAGCGCCTCGCCGCGTTCTACGAGAAGGCCACCGGGCTCCCGGCGACCCGGTACACCGAGGACTTCGCCGAGCTCCGGGCCGCCAGTTCCACGCTCGCCATCGGCAGCACCCGCACCGTCCCGCTGTTCGCGCCGGGATCCTCCCGGCCGGCGGACAACCACTCCGTGATCCTCGAGTTCCTGGTGGACGACGTGGACCGCGTGCACCAGAACCTGATCGGCTTCATCGACGAGTTCGTCAATGAACCCACCACCATGCCCTGGGGCAACCGGTCCCTGCTCTTCCGCGATCCCGACGGCAACCTCGTCAACTTCTTCACTCCGGTGACCCCGGCCGCCAGGGAGAAGTTCGCGGCGTAGGAGGCCTCGGCCCTCAGGCGGGAACCAGTCGGTAGGAGTCGCCCTCGGGGATCACGTGGCCTGCGGTGGGCGGCGGGAAGTGGCTGCCGAGCAGCAGGGTCCGGGTGCCGGAGAGCGAGCCGAGGAGCTCCCGGCGGGTCCTGGTCGCGGCCGCGGCGTCGATGTCCACGCAGCTGCCCAGACCGGGGTGGACCAGCTGGACGGGGTGGTGGACGCAGTCACCGGTGATGAGCGCGCTCTCGCCCTGACTGCTCAGCTCCACCGCCACCTGGCCCGGCGTATGGCCCGGGGTGGGACGCAGACGGACGCCCGGCGCGATGTCGGCGCCTTCAAGAGGTACGTCGACGAGGTCGAGCAGTCCGGCGTTCTTGATGGGGTCCACGGAGTCGCGGAACATCTGGCGCCGGGCCTCTTCCATGTCGACACCGGCCCAGTAGTCGTCCTCGGCACGGCTCGTGAGGTAGCGGGCATTGGGGAAGGTGGGCACCCAACTGTCGCCGACCGCCCGGGTGTTCCAGCCGACGTGGTCGGTGTGCAGGTGGGTGAGGACGACGAGATCCACTGTCTCGGGTGCGAAGCCGGCCCGTGTCAGCCGCGCCAGGTAGTCGCTGTTCAGGTTGTCCCACGCGGGGTTGGCCCGCTGCTTGCCGTTGCCGATGCCGGTGTCGACGAGCACGCGCAGCCCGTTCACGTCGATCGCGAAGCTGTGGCTCGCCAGCCGCAGGACGCGCTGGTCGTCGGCGAAGTCCGGCTGCAGCCAGGGGGCTTGGGCCACCACCTCGGGCGTGGCTCCGGGCAGCAGCCAGGGGCCCGTCTGCGGGGGCAGGGCTACTTCGTCGACGCGGTGGACGGTGAGGTCTCCCACGGTCCAGGCCGGCAGGTCGGTGGCGTGGTGGGCGGGGGTGGGCATGGGAGGTGCTCCTCTGCGTGGCGCAAGTGCCTGGTGTTTGCGTGGCGCGAGCGGCTGGTGTGAGTTCGCCGCTAAAAGCAATCTGTTTGCGTTAAGTCAACGTAGGCCCTACTGTCTCGCTAACGCAAACCATTAGCTTTTGAGTGCTGCCGGGCGGACCGCCGCCCCGCGCGGCGCGACGAGCCGAGCCGAGAGGGCCCGCATGGACACCACCGGACTCACCCCGCAGGAGGCCGCCCGATGGGCGCTCCGCGCGGGCCTGCCGCTGGCGAGCGACCGTCACGAGGAGGTGGCGGCGACTGCCAACCACATCCACTCCGTCATCGCCACGCTGCGCGAACTGGACTTCGGGGACACGCCGCCTGCGATGACCTACACGGCCGGACTGGAGGACGTCGATGCAGCCGTTTGAGCTGTCACTGACCGAGGCCGCCCGAGCCATCGGCGCGGGGGAGCTGTCCCCGGTCGAGCTGACCGATTCGGTGCTGGATCGCATCGGCGCGGTGGAAGCACGCCTCCAGGCCTACGTCACCGTCGCCGCGGACTCCGCCCGGAGCGCGGCGGCCGAGGCCGAGCGCGAGATCGCCGAGGGCCGCTCGCACGGCCCGCTGCACGGCATCCCCATGGGTCTGAAGGACCTGATCGACGCCGAGGGCATGCCCACCACGGCGAGCTCCCGCGTGCGGGCGGACCATGTCGCCGAAGGCGACAGCGCCGTCGCCGCGCGCCTGGCCGCGGCCGGAGCGGTGCTGCTCGGCAAGACCCACACCCACGAGTTCGCCTACGGGCTGACCACCCCGCAGACCCGCAACGCCTGGGACCACAGCCGGGTCGCCGGCGGGTCGAGCGGCGGCTCGGCCGTCGCCGTCGCGGCCGGAGAGGCCACCTTCGCGCTGGGAACCGACACCGGCGGATCGATCCGCGTGCCCGCGGCGCTCAACGGCGTGGTGGGCCTCAAGCCGACGTACGGCCTGATCCCCCGCCACGGAGTGACCTCCCTGTCCTGGTCCCTGGACCACGTCGGGCCCCTCACCCGCACGGTGCGGGACGCGGAACTCGTCCTCGCCGCACTGGTCGGGCGGGATTCGGGCGGCCCGGCGGCGTCGGGCGGCCGGACCTCCCCGGAGGCCGGTGACCTGTCAGGACTGCGGGTGGGCGTGCCGCGCAACTACTACTTCGAGCGCATCAGCCCCGAGGTCGAGGAGAGCGTGCGCCGGGCCATCGGGCAGCTGGAGCACCTGGGAGCCGAACTCGTCGAGGTCGAGATCCCCATGACGCGCTACATCCAGGCCACCCTGTGGGGGCTGATGGTCCCCGAGGCGACCGCGTACCACGAGGGGACGCTGCGCTCGACGCCTGACCTGTACGCGCCGGACGTCCGCGTCCTCCTGGAGGCGGGCGAGTTCGTGACCGCGGGCGACTACCTCCGGGCCCAGCGCGCGCGGACGTTGATGCGCGAGGCCTGGGCGCGGCTGTTCGGCCGCGTCGACGTGATCGCGGCCCCGGCGGTGCCGATGACGGCGGCCAAGTCCGGCCAGGACAGCGTGCGGTGGGCGGACGGCACGGTGGAGGCCGTCTCCGACAGCTACGTCCGGCTCTCGTCACCGGCCAACGTCACGGGGGTGCCGGCGCTGACCCTGCCCGTCGGCCAGGATCGCGCGGGCATGCCGATCGGCATGCAGCTGATGGGGCGCCCCCTGGGGGAGGCGACCGTGCTGTGGGTCGGGCGGGCCTATGAGGCGGCTGGCGCCGGAGCCGGGCGGCTTGCGCCGACGGCGGCCTGAGCTGGTGGGGCGGTCGTGGCGGCGGCACCACCTAGAAGCTACGATTTTGCATTAAGGCGATAAGGTGGAGTCATGAGTCCCAAGCCCATGGTTCGGCCCGGAGGGCGCAGCGCCCGGGTCCAAGAATCGGTCCACGCGGCAGTCCGTGAGCTACAGGCCGAGCTGGGCCGCGAGGCGCTGACCGTCCCTCTGGTCGCCGCCCGCGCGGGCGTGACGCCGTCGACCGTCTACCGCCGGTGGGGGGACCTGCAGGAGCTCTTGTCGGACGTTGCGGTCGAACACCTGCGCCCTGAAGAGCTGCCGGCCGACCTCGGCAGCCTGCGGGCGGACCTCGGCGCGTGGGCGGAGCAGTTCCTCGACGAGATGGCCTCCCCTGCGGGCCGCGCGTACATCAGGGACGCCCTCCTGGGGAACCCGGACGGCAGCAACGCCGGCCAGTGTTCTGCCTTCGCGGCGGACCAGATCGACGTCGTTCTGGCCCGTGCCTCGGAGCGGGGCGAGGCCGCCCCGGACGCCGAACAGGTCATCGACCAGGTCGTGGCGCCGATGATGTACCGCATCCTCTTCCGCCCCAGCCGGCTGGACGCCGCCTATGCGCGCGCACTCGTGGAGCACACCCTCGCGCAGCCCTGACTTCGGCGGCGCCGGAGAGGGGCAGGGTGCGGCTGGTGATGGGCACCGCCCATGCCACGCGCTCATGCCAGCCGCCCCATGCCGCCCGTTGAACGTCCTCTGGCGAACAGAATCAGCCCGGAACGGAGCATCTTCGCGCACTTGCGATCGTCATGAGAGACGGCGGCACCAGCTATTTGTCGCTTTGCTCGGGGACGCGCTGCCGTGCGCTACGGACCGCTAGCGTGTGGCCCGCACTTGTTCCCGTCGGGCCCTGTGGGCCCCGGAGGTGAGAGATGGCGGTTGCCGGCTCGGCGTCGGTCGGAACGATCCCGGTCCAGCACCTCCGGGCGGGCGATCATGCTTTCGTCAGTTACGCCGACGACGATGCGGGCCGCGACGTGGTGTCCGCCTTCGCGTGGGCGGGGCTCGTGAAGCGCGAGAAGGTGATGGTCTTCGCGGCTCCGCACCTGCACGAGGAACAGGTGTGGAACCGGCTCGACGCGCCGGGGGCCCTGCTGGGAGCCGCTCGCGAGAACGGGCAGCTGGTGCTCAGCAGCATGCGCGCCCTCATCCACCCCCAGGACGCGTTCACCCCCCACCGGCAGTGGGACCGCATCACCGAGGAGACCGACCAGGCCTTGGCCGAGGGCTACAGCGGGCTGCGCACCTATATCGACATGCACTGGGTGGGGGATCTGGGCGCCGATGTCCAGGTGATGATGCACCGTGAGTCCCACGCCCAGCATCTGTTCACCGGCCGCCCCTATACCGAGATCTGTGCCTACGACAGCCGCTGGTTCGACCCCGGTGTCCTGACGGCCATGCACGAGGCACACCCCTGCCGACTGCTGCCCCGCCTGGGTGCCCTGCACGTGGAACACGCGGAGGGGCTGGTGCAGTTGACCGGCGAGGCGGACATCGCCACCCGGGAGGAATTCATCGGCGCCGTGCGCGAGGGGCTCAGGCGCAGCGAGAATGCCCAGCCCCTGACCGTGGACCTGGGCGGCCTGGTCTTCCTCGGCGTCGCCTGTGCGGTGGACCTGCTGCGGCTGGTTCTGGAGCATGCGCACGGACCGGTCCGGGTCCACTGTCCACCGACACCGGCCCGCATACTGCGCCGAGCAGGCGCCGACCAGGTGCCGCACATGGTGATCAGTGAGGTGGACCGCTGATGACGACCACGCCAGGCCCCCGCGAGGTCCCTCCCGTCACCCTGTTGGAATCACGCTTCACCCAGGACGACCTGCCCCGGCTGCGGATGCTCGTCGACCAGTACGCGGACCACCTAGGTCTTGCCGAGCCGCGCCGCAGCGAATTCATCGTGGCCCTGGACGCCGTGGCGGTCAACGCGGTCGAGCACGCGGGCGGCGGCGGCACCCTGGTCCTCCAGCGCAGCAACGGCCATCTCGACTGCCACATCCACGACTTGGGCCCCGGCTTCAGCGCCGACGTCATCCCCGTGCTGGCTCCCGGCCTCGACGGCCACGCGGGCGGGCGGGGCCTGTGGCTCGCCGGCCTGCTCACCGACGAGCTCACCATTTCCGGGGGCCCCGGCGGGTCGATGGTGACCCTGACCGTGAACCTGTCCCGGTAGCGGGCCGCCGGAGCGCCTGGGCGCTTCGGTGATCAGGCGGCGCGGGGGTGGCGGCCACCCCTGCGGGCCAGCCGTGGCGCGGACGGCGCGGCAGGCCTAGCCTGGGCGGAAAGTCCCGTTATGGGGCCATGTCCGCGTGCCGGAAGGTTGACACTCTTGAGCGCGTCCCACGAGCAGCAGGACCCGCCGGAGCCCCGCGTGGGACCCGCCCCCACCGGTGCTCCGGAGTCCCGCCCCTACCACCATCCGGCCGCCGGCTGGGGAGCCGCCAAGGGCGTGACCCAATTCCTCGTGCGCGAGCGCGCGTTGGTGGACGGGCCGCGGGCGATCAAGCGGATGAACCACGAGGACGGCGGTTTCGACTGTCCGGGCTGCGCCTGGCCGGACGACACCAAGGGGCTGCACCTCGACATCTGCGAGAACGGCATCAAGCACGTCACCTGGGAGATGACCCGCAAACGGGTCGGCCGGGAGTTCTTCGCCGCGCACTCGGTGACCGAGCTGTACGGCTGGAGCGACTTCGACCTGGAGAACCAGGGCCGGTTGACGGAGCCGATGGTCTACGACCCCGAGAGCGACCACTACGTACCGATCAGCTGGCAGGACGCCTTCGAGGTGGTCGGCGGAGCACTGCGCGGCCTGGACGACCCGAACCGGGCCGCGTTCTACACCTCGGGCCGGCTGGGCAACGAGGCCACGTTCCTCTACCAGCTGATGGCCCGCGAACTGGGCACGAACAATCTGCCGGACTGCTCCAACATGTGCCACGAGGCCAGCGGCCGCGCGCTCAAGGCATCGCTGGGCACCGGCAAGGGGACCGTCGACCTCAAGGACTGGGAAGCCACCGACGCGCTGTTCATCCTGGGCGTCAACGCGGCCTCCAACGCGCCCCGGATGCTCACGGCCCTCGCCGACGCCCACGACCGCGGTGCCCAGATCGTGCACATCAACCCGCTGGTCGAGGCCGCCGCCACCCGCACCATCGTCCCGCACGAGTTCACGGACATGGCGCTCAACAAGGCGACGCGGACCAGCACCCTGAACCTGCAGCCGCGCATCGGCGGCGACATGGCCCTCCTGCGCGGCATGGCGAAGGCGATCCTGGAACAGTCCGGGCACGACCCGAAGGCACTGGACCGGGAGTTCATCGACCGGCACACCACCGGCTTCGACGCGTACCGCGCCCTGTGCGAGGCCACGCCGTGGGAGGAGATCGAGAAGCAGTCCGGGGTGAGCCGCGCCGACGTCCTCGACGCGGCCCGCGTCTACCGCGACGCCGACCGCAGCATCGTCAGCTGGTGCCTGGGCGTCACCCAGCACGAGCACGGCGTCGACACGGTCCGGGAGATCGCCAACCTGCTGCTCCTGCGCGGCAACGTGGGACGGGAAGGGGCGGGGCCGTCCCCGGTGCGCGGGCACAGCAACGTCCAGGGCAACCGCACCTGCGGCATCGACCACCGCCCCACCGAGGAGTTCCTGAGCCGCCTGGCCGAGGTCTGCGACATCGACCCGCCCCGCGAGCACGGCCTGGACACCGTCGCCACCATCAAGGCGATGCACCGGGGCGAGGTGAAGGTGTTCGTCGCCATGGGCGGCAACTTCGCCCTCGCGGCGCCCGACACCCCCTACACCTACGAGGCGCTGCGCAGCTGCGACCTCACCGTCCAGGTGAGCACCAAGCTGAACCGCAGCCATCTCGTCCACGGCCGCCGGGCCCTGATCCTGCCGTGCCTGGGCCGCACCGAGAAGGACCATCAGCGCAGGGGCGTCCAGAGCTCGTCGGTCGAGGACTCGATGAGCATGGTGCACCTGTCCATCGGCATGAAGCGCCCCGCGTCCCCGCACCTGCTGTCCGAGCCCGCGATCGTCGCCGGCCTGGCCCGGGCGGCGCTGCCCGACAGCGCCACCCCCTGGGAGTGGTACATCGAGGACTACGACCGTATCCGCGACACCATGGCCCAGGCCCTCGACGGCTTCGAGGACTTCAACCGCCGGGTACGGCTGCCGCTCGGCTTCCGCATCAAGCAGCCCGCCCGCGAGCTGGTCTTCCTCACCCCGTCGGGGCGCGCCGAGTTCTCCGCCGCCGCCCTGCCCGACGTCGTCCCCGCCCCCGGCACCCTGGCGCTCGGCACCATGCGGTCGCACGACCAGTGGAACACCACCATCTACTCGGACAACGACCGCTACCGGGGCATCAAGAACCTGCGCACCCTCGTCTTCATGAACCGGGACGACATGCGCGAGCGCGGCATCGCCCACTCCGCCCCGGTCGACATCACCAGCACGGCCAAGGACGGCAGCAGGCGCCACCTCAACGGCTTCCTCGCCATCCCCTACGACATCCCCCGGGGCTGCGCGGCCGGCTACATGCCCGAGATGAACGTGCTGTGCGCACTCGGCGACTTCAGTACCCAGAGCGACCAGCCGATCATGAAACACGTCAAGGTCACGGTCAGGCCTTCGGGGTGTGGCGCCGCAGTTTGACGGTGTAGTTGGTCCGCGTCGAGGGCTCCCCGTCGGGGCCCGTCAGGGCGTGCTCATGGGTGTCGCAGACGAGTACGTCCCACTGCTCGGCCGGCAGGTCGAGAGAGGCCAGGACCTTCTGGGGGCCGGGGAAGTCCACGCCGGGGTGCGGTTCGGTCTCCCAGGCGGGAAAGCCCATGTGGCCGACGATCAGGAGGATGCCGCCCGGCGCCACGGCCGCGGCGGCGTTCCGCAGGATCTCCTCGCGCGGCATCTCGTGCAGGGAGTGCAGGAACTGGGCGGAGACCAGGTCGTGGCGGCCGGCTGGGAAGGACGTGCCGAGATCGTGGTGCTGCCAGTCGACGCGGTCGGCGACCTGCGCCTGGGCCGCGTGCTCGGCCGCGCGGCCCAGGGCGACGCGGGAGATGTCGGTGGCGGTGACGCGCCAGCCCTGCCGCGCCAGCCAGATCGCGTCGCCGCCCTCCCCGCAGCCCAGGTCCAGGGCGCTGCCCGGGGTCAGGCCCTCGGTCTCGCGGACGAGTGCGGCATTGGGCTCGCCGCTCCACAGACGGCCGCTCTGGTTGTAGCGCTCGTCCCAGAACGCTGCGGCCGATCCGGCGGCGGAAGCGGTGGGGGAGTCGGTGGGGGTGTGGGTGTGCTGCTCGCTCATGGGTGCTCCTTCTGCTCTCCGGCAACCCTGCGCGTGGCCATGGCGGCTTGACAAAGATATTTGCCACGTCGGCAAATGGAGGGATGAGCGACGAGGCCGAACTCACGGATGTGCTGACCGCCGTCGGACCGCGGCTGCGGGCACTGCGCAAGGCGCGGGGCGCCACGCTGGCCCGGCTGAGCGAGGAGACGGGGATCTCCCTGAGCACGCTCTCGCGGCTGGAGGCCGGGCAGCGCGAGCCGACCCTGAAGCTCCTGCTGCCGCTGGCCAAGGCGTACGGCGTACCGCTGGACGAGCTGGTCGGCGCGCCCCAGACGGGCGACCCGCGCATCCACCCCAGGCCGTTCATGCGCCACGGCAACACCTGGGTCCCGCTGACCCGCTACCTCGGCGGCATGCATGCCTACAAGCAGGTCATGCCGGTCGCCAAGCACGGCACCCGGCAGGCCGCGCGCCCCGAGCAGGGCACGCACGAGGGCCACGAGTGGCTTTATGTCCTCTCCGGCCGCCTGCTGCTGGCCCTGGGCGAGCACGACCTCGTGCTCACCGCGGGCGAAGCCGCCGAGTTCGACACCCGCACCCCGCACGGCCTCGCCAACGCCGGTGACATCCCCGTGGAATTCCTCGCCCTGTACGGGGCTCAGGGCGAGCGCATGCACCTTCGCGTCCGGCCGGGTGGTGACGGCGAGGGCGAGGGGGCCTAGCGGACGGGGTCAGGCGGTGCGCAGCGCCGGGTCGCTGGTGCCCGGCTCGCCGGTCTCCACGTGCCCGGCGAACCGGCGCAGGTAGGCGCTGTCGCTGTCGGACCGTACGCGCAGGTCGTACCAGCGCTTGCTGTGGCCGAGGTCGACCCAGCGGCTCTGACGGCCGCCCGGCGCAATGGTGATCTTGGTGCTCTTGCCGCCGTAGGCGTTGGTGATCGTGATGTCGCAGGAGTTCTCGGCGGGGTTGGTGAAGGTGAGCTTGAGGCGGCCGCTGTCCCGGTCGTGGTGGGCGGTGACCTCCGGGCTCGCGGTCGCGGCGGTGCCCTCGTAGGTGCGCAGGTAGCCGCCTGGGCCGTGCACGGTCAGTTCGTACGTCCCCTCGGAGGGGCCGGTGCTCCAGGTGTCGGAGATCTTCTTGCCGGACTCGGCGGTGTAGGTCCAGGGCCCGTCGTCGCGGTTGCCGGAGGTGACCAGGAAGCAGGCGCCGGTCTCGTCACCCGGGGTGAAGGTGAGCTCGATGCTCTCCTTGGAGGGCTTGACGGCCGCGGTGACCAGGGGAGCGTAGGGCAGGGGCCGGGTGGGCCTTGCGCTCTTCTCCTGCTTGGGCAGGGCCGGGGCGGCCGGCGGGGAGTGGGTGTAGCTGTCGTGCCGCTCCTGGTCCGGCGGCTCATAGCCGTCGGTGCTCGGCAGGGACGCGGGCTTGGTGTGCTTGAGGCTGAAGTCGAAGGCGGAGGTGAGATCGCCGCAGATGGCGCGGCGCCAGGGGGAGATGTGTGGTTCGTGGACGCCGAAGCGGCGCTCCATGAACTGGATGACCGAGGTGTGGTCGAAGACCTCGGAGCAGACGTAGCCGCCGGTGGACCACGGGGAGACGACGAGCGTGGGCACCCGCATGCCGAGCCCGTAGGGGCCCGCGCTGTAGTCGCTGTCGCCGGGGAAGACGTCGAGCTCGGTCTCGACGGTGGACGCGCCCCAGGAGGGGTCGGCCGGCGGGTAGGGCGGCGGCACGTGGTCGAAGTAGCCGTCGTTCTCGTCGTAAGTGATGAACAGGGCGGTCTTGCTCCACACCTCGGGGTCGGACGTCAGCGCGTCCAGGACCTGGGAGATGTACCAGGCGCCGTAATTCGCGGGCCAGTTGGGATGCTCGCTGAATGCTTCGGGAGCGGCGATCCAGGATATCTTCGGGAGTTTCCCGGCCTTCACGTCCGCCCGGAGGTCGTCGAGAAGATCGCCGCCTTCCTTGACGTTCGTTCCCTTGCACGCCTTTTCGTAAAGGGCGTCGCCGGGCTTGGCGTCGCGGAACTTGTTGAAGAACATCAGCGAGTTGTCGGCGTAGTTCCCGCGGTAGGCGTCCTCCAGACAGCCCCACAGCCCGTCCTCGGTGAGTCCGTCGCCGATGTCCTGGTAGATCTTCCACGACACCCCGGCCTTCTCCAGGCGCTCGGGATAGGTGGTCCAGTCGTAGCCGACCTCTTCGTTGCCGAGGACCGGTCCGCCGCCCTTGCCGTCATTGCCGCAGTGCCCGGAGTAGAGGTAATAGCGGTTGGGGTCGGTCGCTCCCATGAAGGACGAATGATAGGAGTCGCAGACCGTGAAGGCGTCGGCCAGCGCGTAGTGGAACGGTATGTCGTCCCTGGTCAGATGGGCCATCGAGCCCGATGTCTTGGCCGCTGTCCAGTCGTCGTACTTGCCCTTGTTCCATGCCTGGTGTCCGGTTTCCCAGTCGTGGCTCAACCCGGCGATGAACTGCATTCCCAGGTCGTCGGCGTCCGGGTGGTAGGGCAGGACCTCCTCGCCGTCGCCGGACTGGTGCCACACGGACTTGCCGCTCTCCAGGACCATCGGCCGGGGATCACCGAATCCGCGGACGCCGTTGAGCGTGCCGAAGTAGTGGTCGAAGGAGCGGTTCTCCTGCATGAGCACCACGATGTGCTCGACGTCGTCGATCGACCCCGAGCGGGCGGAGGCGGGAATGTCGACGGCACGCATGATGCTGGCGGACAGAGCCGCGACGCCGGCGGTGCCACCCGCTGCCTGGAGGAAGCGTCGGCGGTTGAATGCGGGCATGGAGCTGAACCTCTGAACTGTGGGGGATAGAGGGCCGGTCACCGTAGACCGGCCCGCCCTCAAGACGTCAAATAGTGAGAAGAAAAGGTGAAGGACCGGGGATATTTCACCTCCGGACGCAACGGGGCGGTCCTTCGGGACATCGCCCGGTCGGTGAGACCCTGTGGCTGGCTCCTCGTGAGAGGGCGAGCACCGAACCGGAGGATCAGCAGGCCATGCCAGAAGCAGTCGACGCCCCCGTCATCCTGAGCAACGCACCCGGCTCCTTCCCCCGGAGCGTGCTCGCCGAGCGGCACCCGGCCCTCATCAAGAAGGTGCGCGACGCCTTCCCCTACGGCCCGCGACAGCATCGCGCCCTCGACGCCCTGCTGACACAGGCCACGCAGGGCGTGATCGAACCGCTGGGGCCCGAGGCGCACGACCGCGACCTGTGGGATGCCTGGGGGAGCAAGTGCTTCGGTCTGTCCTGGTTCGACGTCCCCTTCCTGTGGTCCGAGAGCTACTTCTACCGCCAACTGCTGACCGCCGTCGGGTACTTCGAGGACGGCCCCTGGCAGGGCATCGACCCGTTCCGTCCGTTCAAGCAGGCCGAACTGCACACCGGGGAGGCCGACGCGGAACTGGCCGCGCTCGATGCGCTGGCCCCGCGGCCCCTCGACGAGCAGCGTCAGGCGCTGCTCCTGGGCTCGCTGTGGGGCAACCGCGCGGACCTGGGGTTCGCCGTGGGGGGTGGCGCGGCCGGGGCCGCCGACTCAAAGCTCGTCGCCGACGACTCCGCGCTGCTGTGGTCCCTGCTGCCCGAGGGCGGCGCGGGCACGCTGTGCCTGGTCGCGGACAACGCCGGACGCGAGCTCCTGCCCGACCTGATCCTCGTCGACCACCTGCTGCGGCATCGGCGCGCCGAGCGGGTCGTGGTGCACGTCAAGCCCTACCCGTACTACGTCTCGGACGCCATGACCGCCGACGTGATCGACTGCCTGCGCCACCTGACCGGCGCGCGGGGCGTCGCCGCGGAGGTGGGCGAGCGCCTGTGGTCGGCCATGGGCGCGGGACGGCTCACCGTCCGCAGCCACACCTTCTCCTGCGCCCCGCTGCCGTACGCGGACATGCCCGACGACCTCCGCCAGGAGTTCGCCGATGCCGACGTGACCGTCCTGAAGGGCGACCTGAACTACCGGCGCCTGGTCGGTGACCGGCTGTGGCCCGCCACCACACCGTTCGCGGAGCGCACCGCGTACTTCCCCGGCCCGGTGGCCGCCCTGCGGACACTGAAGTCCGACGTGATCGTCGGCCTCGACGCGCGGACCGAGGCGGCGCTGACCGCCGAGCACGGCCAGGGGTGGCGCACCAGCGGCACCCACGCCCTGATCCAGGCGCGGCGGTGACCCGCAGGGGTGACGGGAAGCGGGGACCCGCAGAGGTGAGGTGACCTCAAAGGCTTTGCCTTTCCCCCTCGCGGTCGTTATCGTTCGAACGGTCCTGTTGTCTCCGATAGAGGTGGACGTTGCGCATCTGAGGTTCGCGAACATCGCGCCGTACGGCACTCGCCGTACGCCCGTCACGCCGCCGCCGGCCCTGCCGTGTCGCCCGTGACCCCGCGTGGATGCGACCTCGGTGCATGAGCCGTCCCTCGATCTACGGGACCGCCACACCTCCCTCTTTCCCGGTCGGTCGCCGCGTGGTGCTCGCATACGACGCCCCCTGCCCGCCGCGCCTGCGACTGCGAGATTCCCATGTCTGTACCCACCACGCCCAGCGCCTCCCTGACCGCCTCCGCCCTGTCGTTCCAGTGGCCGGACGGCACGAGCGTCTTCGACGGGCTCTCCCTGAGCATCGGCCGGGGCCGCACCGGCCTCGTCGGCACCAACGGCACGGGCAAGTCCACCCTGCTGCGGCTGCTGGCCGGTCAACTGCGTCCCTCCCAGGGGTCGGTGACCGTCGGCGGCAGCCTCGCCTACCTGCCGCAGAACATCACCCTCGACACGACCCTGCGCGTCGACCAGGCTCTTGGCATCGCCGAGCGGCGTGACGCGCTGCGCTCCATCGAGACCGGTGACGTACGCGAGGAGCACTTCGAGACGGTCGGCGACGACTGGGACGTCGAGGAACGGGCCCTGGCCACCCTGGGGTCACTCGGGCTCGGCGACGTCGAACTCGACCGCACCGTCGGCCAGTTGTCCGGCGGGGAGACCGTCCTGCTGCGCCTTGCCGCGCTGCTCCTGGAGCGCCCGGACGTCCTCCTGCTCGACGAGCCGACCAACAACCTCGACCTGTTCGCGCGCCGCCGGCTCTACGAGGCAGTGGACTCCTGGCGCACCGGTGTCCTGGTCGTGGTCAGCCACGATCTCGACCTGCTCGAACGCGTGGACCGCATCGCCGAACTGCGCTCCGGGTCGGTGAGTTGGTACGGCGGCGGCTGGTCCGCCTACGAGGAGGCGCTGGCCACCGAGCAGGAAGCGGCCGGGCGGATGCTGCGGTCCGCCGAGGCCGACGTACGCCGCCAGAAGCGCGAACTGGAGGAGACCCAGATCAAGGTGGCCCGCCGCCAGCGGCACAGCAAGAAGATGGACGCCCAGCGGCGCGCCCCGCGCATCGTCGCAGGCGAGAAGAAGCGCTCCGCCCAGGAGTCGGGGGACAAGCTGCGGGGCCTGCACGAGGAGCGGCTCAGCGAGGCACGCGAGCGGCGTGAGGAGGCCGCGGACGCGATCCGCAACGACGCCGAGATCCGCGTCAGCCTGCCGCACACCGCTGTACCGGCGGGCCGCACGGTGCTGACCGTGCGCGAACTGCGGCCCCAGTACGGCAAGTTGCGGGAGGGCAGCCTTCAGGTGCGGGGGCCCGAACGCATCGCCCTCGTCGGGCGCAACGGCGCCGGCAAGACGACGCTGCTGCGCACCCTCACGGGGGAGTTGGCCCCGCTGTCCGGCGAGGCCAACACGTCCGTGCCGTTGCGGTTCCTGCCGCAGCGCCTTGACGTCCTGGACGACGGGTTGAGCGTCGCGGCGAACGTGTCCCGGCTGGCTCCCGGGCTCACCGACAACCACATCCGCTCCCAGCTGGCACGCTTCCTGTTCAAGGGGGCGCGCGCCGAACAGCTGGCGGGCACCCTCTCGGGCGGCGAGCGCTTCCGCGCGGCGCTCGCGGCGATGATGCTCGCCGCCCCGGCACCGCAGCTCCTGATGCTGGACGAGCCGACCAACAACCTCGACCTGGCCAGCGTGCGCCAACTGACCGGCGCACTCGCGTCGTACGAGGGAGCGCTTCTGATCGCCAGCCACGACCTGACCTTCCTGGAGTCGGTCGGCGTCACCCGCTGGGTGCTGGTCGCGGAGGAGCTCCAGGAGACATCCGCGGAGGAGGTCCGCGACGTCCTCGCGGCGCCGCACGGGGACCGGCAGGACCCGGGCGCCTGAGCTGCCCCGCAGGGGCAGTTAACCGGCCTCTTCGCTCAGTGGCCGGAGTCTGCAGGCCGTGACGGCCGCGGAGACGAGTGGGAGGTCCAAGTGCCGTGCCACCAGGACGAGATGGTCCCGCTCCTGTTCTTCGGGGACCCTGCCGCCGGGCATGGCCCTCAGGCGCGCGTGGTCCGGCAGCGGCGGCCGACCCTGGCCGCGCGCGTGCGCCGCGTGCAGCACGACGGCGGCTGCCTGGGCCGCGACCAGGTCGAAGTCCGCGGGCAGGTCGGCCTCCTGGTCGGCCAGGTCGGCCACCGCCTGGGCCGGTGCGCCGCTCCACCACGGGCTCAGGACACGCTCGCCCTCGCGGATCTCGGCCAGCCGACGCAGCAGCTCCACCCGCCAGTTGCGCCACCAGAACAGCGGCTGCGGGGCGAGGACGAGCTGTCCGTCGTCCTCGCCGTGGAGTGTCGCCACCTTCCACAGCCGTTCCATCGTCCGGCAGTCGCGGCGCTCCGCGCGCCGGGAGCTGAACACCAGCCGGGCCAGCGCGAAACTGGCGGCCACGCCGCTGGCGATGGTGGCGAGCCAAGCCCCCTCGGCGAGGAAGTCGAGTCGGTGGTCGCCCGTGCCGACGGCGGAGATCACCGCGGTCAGGGTCAGGGCGATGTTGGCGATGTCCAGGGCCACGGCGGTGGCGAACGCCGTCAGGCTCTTCTGCAGGGCCAGGTCGAGGTCGGGGCGCCCCGGCATGACGACGCCGCGGCACTGCCGCATGGTGACCAGCGCGGTGGCGACGATGCCGGCCGAGTAGACGACCTGGAAGGCGACGACCTGCCAGGTGTCGGCGTAGGCCGCGGCGTAGCGCAGGGGGCGTGCGGGGCCCTGCACGTCGGCCCAGGCGTAGAGGACGGCCATCAGGAGGATGGCGCTGCCGTACACCGGCGCCCAGGTCGCGATGGTGCGCCGCAGGACGGCCGGCTCCTTGCGCGCCGGGTGCCAGAGCTGGGTCATCAGATGGGCGTGGCCCAGGCACAGCAGGGTGGCGGAGTTGACGACGAGCGCCGCGATGTTGGGGGAGCCCGTGGCCGCTCCCACGGCCCGGTAGACGTCGGGCGTGCAGAGCAGGAAGATCACGCCGCAGTGGATCAGGACCGAGGCCGTCAGCTTGAGGGTGAGGTCCGGATTGCCCCGGGCGGCCTGCGCCTTGGCCACCCCCAGGGTCAGGGCGAAGGCGGCGATCGCCAGATTGACCGTGGTGAGGATCAGGTGCCACATCAGTGGAACCGCCGGTTGGCGAAGGCGGACGTGAGTGACCCCGCGCCCTTCTTGCCGGTCAGCTGGAGCGCCGCGACCGTCCCGAACGCCTCCGCGCGCCACTCCGCCTTGCGCTCGAACGTCGTACGGAAGAAGACGGGGCCGCTGAGCACTTCGTCGGCCAACCCCGGTGGCAGGGAGGACAGTTCGCTCTCCAGTGCGTCGGAGCCCTGGAAGTGGTGCCCGCTGACGCAGTCGTCCTCCTCGCCCTCGAGCAGATGGAAGAGCTCGTGGCCCAGGATGAAACGCTGGTGGTGCGGGCTGGTGTTGGTGGTGATGACGATGCGGTCCCCGTCCTTGCCCGGCAGGCACATGCCCGTCGCCTGTGGGCTCAGCGAGCGCTGGACGATCTCGATGGGACGGCCGCGCTTCTTCCCGACGGCCTCGACCAGGTCCATCAGTCCGGCGTCGGGTTCCAGTCCGAGTTCCTTGTAGATGAGGCGGGCGGCGCGCCGCTCTTCCATGCTCCAGGCGAGGCGTTTGCTCAGGGCCGTCGAGACCCGGCCGGGGATCAGGCGGCTGGGGCCGGTGCGGTGCCCGGGTTCGGGGGTGCCGGTGGAATGCATGGGGTCAGCCCTCCCAAGGCGCGTCCCGCGCTGGGTGTCGGCTGCCCAGCGTGCGACGGTCATCCGGAGAGACATGGCACTGAAGGATGCGGGCGTCGCCCGCGTTCACGCTCCCCGTTCGTGACAGGCAGTCTCCGCTGGCCTGCGCTGGGACACTATCAGCCCCTCTTTCGGTTCCTCAGGAGGACCGGCAGGGCCCCGGCGGCGTTGGACGAGTAGGACGCCACCGGCTCGGGCTCGCCGACGAGTTCGACGTCGAACCGGCCGTGCAGGGACCGCAGAGCGGTCGTGCCCATCATCTTCGCCAGCGGAGCACCGATGCAGTAGTGGACGCCGTGGGAGAACCCGAGATGGGAGGCGGCGGCCTGACGCAGGATGTCGAACTCCTCGGCTGTCGGGCCGAAATGGCGCGCGTCGCGGCCGGTGGCGGCGACATGGATCACCACGGCATCCCCGGCCTTGATCTCCGTGCCGGAGAGGGTCACGTCCTTGGCGGCGTAGTAGAACATCACCGTGCGGACCGGGCTGTCGCGGCGCAGCGTCTCGTCCACCACGGCCGACCATGCGTCCGACTCGCGTGCCAGGGCGAGCTGTTGGGGATGGCCGGCCAGGTTCACCACCGCGTTCCCGATGAGGTTGGCGGTGGTCTCGTGCCCCGCGAAGAGGAACAGGAGCAGGGTCTCCATCAACTCCTTCTCGCTGAGGCTGCCTTGCCCGTCACCCTGGGCGGCGATCAGCGCCGAGGTCAGATCGTCGCCCGGCGCGGCGGTCTTCTCCGCGATCAGCTCACCGATCACGGAGACGAGGCCTGCCTTGGCCGCCGGCGCCTCCTGGGCGCGGCCCTCGTCGTGCAGCGCCGCGAAGTTGTCGGCGAGCTGCTCGCTCTTGTCCAGACCGAGCCCGAACAGACGGCAGATGATGGCCATGGGCAGCGGGAGGGCGAAGGCCTGCCGCAGGTCGACGGGGCCGGACGCGGCCGCCAGGCCGTCGATCAGACCCTGGACGATCTCCTCGACGCGCGGTCGCAGTGCCTCGATCCGGCGCGGCGTGAAGGCCTTGCCCACCAGTTTGCGCAGCCGGGTGTGGTCCTCGCCGTCCGCGTTCAGCATGCCCGCGAGGGTGATGAGCTCCAACAGGGGCCACCTGTCGGGCACTTCACCGTCGGTGTACGCCCGCCAGTGCGCCGGGTTCTTGCGGAAGTCCGGGTGGGTGAGGACCTCGCGTGCGGTGGCGTGGTCCCCGGTGGCCCACACCTCCACGTCGCCGGTCAGCCGCACCCGTACGACGGCGCCCTGGTCCCGCAGGCCGCGTCCCTCGGCCACGACGAGGTCGCGCGGGTCGAGCAAGGTCACTTGAGGTGGCGTCAGGTCAAGCATGCTGAGGAACCTCCGAGGCCGAGACTGAGCGAGCGGTCGGGGTGAAGCGGACGGGCAGGGCCTCCAGGGCGCGCACGATGACCGACGGGCGCCACGTCAGGGACGCGCCGTCGGCGAGGCGGACGTCGGGCAGCCGTTGCAGCAGGCAGTCGACCGCCGTCACCGCGATCGCCTCCGCCAGGTCGGGGAACGGGCACTCGTGTTCCCCCGCGCCGTAGGGGAGGTTGGCCTCGCTGTGGGCGGCCGTCGCGGCGCGCTCGGCGTCCGATCCCATGCACGGGTCCTGATTGACGGCGGCCAGGTCGAGTACGAGCATGTCGCCGGCCGCGATGTCCTGCTCTCCCAGGCGGGTGTCCCGCGTGGCCCAGCGGCCGATGACGCGCTGGAGGGGAGGCTGCTCCCACAGCGTGGCCCGCATGACGCCCTCGATGTCGGCGAGGCCGTGGTTCATGTCGTTGCGCAGCTGCGCGCTGTTGACCTGCCGCTCGAGACCGTTCGAGATCCAGTTGCCCATGGCGCCCATGGCGGAGGCCAGCGTGAGCCACACCTGTTCGCGGATCTCGTCGTTGCTGCGGGCGATCTCCGCCGCGCTCCGGGCGGTGTCCTCTTCGATGAGCCAGGCGATCGCGTCGGCGCCGAGCTCGCGCCGCCGGTGGGCGATGTGGCTCTCGATGACGTCCATGATCTGCTGGTTGGCCCGCTGCGCCGCGTCGCCGCCGTCGAGCAGTGCGGGCAGGGCCGTCACCAGCCGCAGCGCCGAGCGCTCCGAGAAGCCGAAGATCCGCATCAGGACCATGAGGGGCAGCTGCGCGGCGTAGTGGGCGACGAGGTCCGCGCCGCCGGTCTCACAGAACTCGTCGATCAGGCGGTTCGCGCGGTCGCGGGTGTAGCGGCGCACGGTCCCCGGCCGGGTGCGGCCCAGGCTGCGGGTGAGGGCCCCGCGCAGCCGCGTGTGTTCCTCGCCCGTGGCGAACAGGGCGTTGGGGCGCTCCTGCGTGTGCAGCGCCAGCGACCAGTCGGCGGGTATCGGGCCGCGCGGCCGCCAGTGCCGCGGACTGCGGCTGTAGAGCACCCCCTCGCGCATCACCCGCTTCGTCGCGTCGAAGCCGATGACCAGCCAGCCGAACACGCCGTCCAGGGTGACGGGGACGACGGGGCCGTGCTCGGCCCGCATCTGGCGGTACAACTCCCTCGGGTCCGGGTGCGCGTCGATCTCCGCCAGCGGAAGTGCCGCGTCGTGGGCGGGGCACCCGGCGGGAGGTAAGAGCGTGCTGGCACCAGCGGGAAAATCAGGATATGAAGTCATGACACCGATCCCGTCGTCAACAAGTGGGGAATTTCGCAGCTCACGGCTGGCATGAACGGCCCGAACACGGCCCTGATCTGGCCTGTGATCTTCCTTTACCCCGCAGCGGGGTGTCAACGATTGGGGAAGCTCGCCGGTGAGGATGGTGGCGTCAGTGGCTATCCTCGAACGACCATCGTGTCCCGTGGCCCTTGGAGACCTACAGGTGAACGCAGACGCCGACCCCAGAGGAGGCGACATCGACCGCCTGCTGGCCGGTACCCGCCCGGACGCCCGTCGGGAAGACCCGGACGTCCATCGGGAGGATGCGCCCCGGGAGTACCTCCTGAGGTTCGCCATCGACCGCTTCCTGGTCGACGTCGACGCCTATGCCGCCCGGTTGGGGAAGACCCGCGGGGACCTGCTGCCTCCCCCGCACGTCTCCTACATGACGGGCATCGCCGCCGAGCGCGCCCAGGCCCTGCTCGACGGAGCGCCTCTCACCGACGAGGAACCGGCTCAGGCCAAGGAGCGGGAAGGCTTCCGCCTGGCGCTGCTCCTGCCGCGCCTGACCTTCCTCAGGGCCACCCGACTCAACCCGGCGACCCAGAAGCCGTACAAGGACGCCGACATCGCCGCCCGGACCGGCATCACGCGACAGACCGTCTGGAACATCTTCAACGGCGAGCGCAAACCGCGGCACGACATGGTCGGCACCCTGGAGACCTTCTTCCACGCCCCCCTCGGCTTCTGCTTCCGCAGTGAGGGCGAGGCGCTCACCGAGCACTTGAGGCGCATGGTCAACGAGGATCTGCCCAAGCTGGCAACGAAGGTGGCCCTCAAGCGACTTGGGGCCGACAGCCTCGCCCTGCGCAGCAACGGCGAGGTCGACGTGTTGCGGGACATCCTCCCCGCGCTCGACACGCTCGCACTCCAGGAGCGCGCGCGGCGGGCGACGCCGGAGACGCGGGACGAGTAGGCGTTCCGGCGGCCTCACGCGTCGGGCCGCGCCACCGGTGCCCCAATTGTTGACAGCCTGACGGGCATACACAAAGATCTACGTGACCCCAGGCTCGGTCGACATGCCGGGCTCGGGCCCCCTTGACCTTGCCCAGGCAGCCCGAGGAGCACCTCCGTCATGGCACTCCAGCCGGCCGAGCCCGCCGCTCCCCAGGCCGCCCAGCCTTCCGACCGCGTGGCCGTGGTCGTGGCTCCCTACGGCGACGACGGCGCGTACGCCGGCGAGTTCACCGCGCGCGGATGGCCCTGCGTCGCGATCGAGCTGGCCCCGGACGCTCTCCCGCCGGAGGTCGCGGGTTCCACGCTCAGCGGGGAGTACCGCCACCGGATCGTGCACACCGGCTCCCTGCGCGAGACCGTCAAGTTATTGGCGCCGCACCAGGTGGGTGCCGTGGTCGCCGGGAGCTCCCTGGGCGTCGACCTCGCCGACCAGTTGGCCGAGCGGCTGCGGCGCACGGGCAACGACCCCTCCAGCTCGCTGCTGCGCCACGACATCGGGCTCCAGGCCGAGACGCTTGAGGCCGCGGGCGTGGCTGCCCCGCGCGGCATCCGCACGGCGAGCCTGGCCGCCGCGCTCGACTGGGCCGCCTTCCACGACCTTCCGGAGTACGTCGTCGCCGCGGCCGATACGGCGCTCGACGCCCCCGTCTGGCGCTGCCGGTCGGGTTACGACCTCGCCGTGGCCTGGCGCGCGATGCGCCGGACCACCCACCAGCAGGGCCTCGACCCCCACTTGGTCCTCCAGGAACATCTCTCCGGCACCGTCTACGACCTCGACACCGTCACCGGGCGCGGTCCGCACGACGTGGTGGAGCACCGCGTCACCCGCATCTGGGCCGAGACCCGAACGCCCGCCGGACTGCACGACCGGTCCGACCTGGTCGATCCGCGCGGTCTCGTACCCCGGCTCCTGACCCTCTACATGCTGCGGGTCCTGGACATCCTCGGGGTGACCACCGGTGTGCTCCGCAGCCGTCTCGTGGTCGTGGACGGACAGAGCCCGGTCCTGGTGCGCGCCGAGCCCGGGCCGCCGACCGACGCCGCCGACCCCGTCCTGCGCGAAGTGACCGGAAGCAACCTCGTGCAGGACGCGGTACGGGCCGCGCTTCCCGAGTCGCCCCACGCCCCGACAGGCCCCCTGCCCCGGCCGCACGTCGCACGCGTCTCCCTGATCGCTCCGCGGGACGGAGCGCTCGACGAGGAGCTGCTGCGCGCGATCACCACACTGCCGACCGTCCGGCAGACGGTGGGCGACCTGCGCCCCGGCGCCCGCGTGCGGCGCACAGTGGGTCGGACCAGCTCCCCGGGCGAACTGATCCTGGCCGCCGGCAGCCGCAGCGAGGTGGACAGGGACCACCGGGCCATCAGGACAGCGGAGCGCCATGGCCTCTACGGGCCAGGCGCCTGAACCGTATGCCCACGGTCTCTACAGGACGCGCCTGAACCGGATCAAGTGCGGAGTGCCCGACGCACGATGCGCAGCCCGGCCGCGTCCTGCTGCTCCACGTCGCTGTCCGTCGCGAGATGGAGAGGGACGAAGAGGACCGTCCAGTAGAAGCCGAACAGCCAGCGGCCGATGAGCCGGAAGAGCCCGGGGCGTCGGCCGTCGCAGGCGCGGACCACGCGCAGCCCCGTGATCGCCTTGCCGAGGCTGGTCCGGGTCGCCAGGGTGAGCAGGACGTGGTTGACGAAGGAGACACCGACGGCCACGCCGAGCGCCAGCCCCCACACCGTGGGGGACTGCGGCCGGAGTTCGACCACTCCGTCACTCACCTTCACCCCGACCGCGGCGCCGGCCGCGAGCCCGCAGACCAGAGCGGCGAGCGCGTCGACGACCGCCGCGGTGACCCGGCGCACCTGAGTGGGGGCGACGTCACGGGCGGGGGCACACTGCTGGTTGACCACGGCTGCACGTTACTGGCCGGGACCGGTCGACCGCCCACGGGGTGGGCCCATCGGCGGTCACCGGGACGGGCCCGAGGGGGCGAACGCCGTGCGGCGAACGCCCCGTTGAACGGACCCGGCCCGGTGAGCTGGCTGTACGCGGCTCGGTGCGGTCAGTCGTGCAGGGCCACCAGGACGACGGCGGCCGCGACCGCGCCGAGTGCCAGTGCGGCGATGCCGTGCGTGAGCCGGTGGGTGCGCGGGACGGGCAGGAAGTGGTCGACGGCGTACCTGCCCGGGCCCGCCAGGGCCAGGCTCACGGCGGCTGTGAGCAGGACCAGGTCGTACTCGAAGCCGGCCGGGTTGAAGAAGCCGTTGCCCCACTTCATGGCAATGGTGTTGAGCATGATCCCGAGGATGCCCGCACCGGCGAGCGGGGTGAGCAGGCCGATGGCGAGGCCGAGGCCGCAGAACGTCTCGGTCAGACCGGCCACCGTGGCCATGGTCTTCGGGGCGGAGTAGCCGTCGCTCGCGAAGAACCCGGCGGTGCCGTCGAGGCCGCCGCCGTTGAACCAGCCGAAGAGCTTCTGGCTGCCGTGCACGGCCATGGTCAGACCGACCGCGCAGCGCAGCAGCAGGAGCCCGATGTCGGTGCCGGACCGCGAGGAGGCGAGCGAGGAGCCGGTGCCGCCCGGAGCGGCGGGGTGCGTGCTGGTGGAAGTGGAAAAGGGCATGCGGATCTCTCCTGTTGATCGATGAGGGTGACGCGGTGATGCCGACCGGTCCCGTCGGCGGGTGCGGGTGGAGAGATCCCGTCTACGTTCTGATGACCTGGGTTCTGTAGAGGTCGACGGACGTCGCGTCCGGGGGAGACGTTCCGGGCAGCGCGGGGGCGTCGTCCCGCGGCACGTACGACGCGGGTGCGGCCTCGAACGTGGGCGAGCTGGTCCGCTCGGGAGCGGGCAACGCCCCACGCGGTGTCCTGTTCTCGCCCTCGTGGCAGCCGCGGCCGCCGTCGCGGCCTCGGTCACGGCTGTCGGCGTACGGGCCGAAAACCGCTGCGGCGGTGGCCGCGGCGCGGTCATCGGTCACCGACGCGGCGGCGGTGCCCGACGGCCCGTCGACTCCGAGCAGGGGGACGAGGAAGAGGAAGGCCATGACGAGCAGGGCGGTGTAGGCGGCGTTGCTCTGGTGTGCCGCTCCGCCCTGGGGTCGTATCTCCCGTGTGGCCATGTCCGACTGATGGTAAGCCAGGGGCGAGGGTGTGCGCAGGAGGGGAACGAGGCAACTGACGCGACGCCTGCCGGGCGTCCTCGCTCGCCGTCACGGACGCCGTCGCGCGGTGCCGAACCGGCCGGTGCACATCAAGGCCCGGATGTCAGGGAGTTGGCGCAGGGTACTCAGGAAGGTCGAGGTTGGTTCCGGGTGCGGGCGGAGTCGACGTAAATCCCTGGTGCGTGCGCAATGCTGGTCGCATGCTGTTGCCGTCGCGTGAGAAGACCGAGCTGATCGAGGTCGTCCGCCTCGCCGACCCCGTGGTGAACACCGCGTCCGCCGACCTGATAGGCGAAGACGTCGCGCTGTGGGCGGCCGACGAGGCACGCGAGGCACTGGCTCTGATGGCCGGGATTCCCGACGACGAACTGCACCGCTGCTTCTTGCCGGGCTGGGGGATCAGGGCCCACAGCTCCACGGGACTGCTGTTCCGCATGGCCTTCTGCTACCGCTGCCACGGCGTCCGCCTGTGGGGACCGAGCGTCCCGCCGGAGCAGGAGGGACTCCAGGGCTTCGCCTCGGAGAGCCCCGCCGCCCTCGATCTGCTCCGGCGCTTTCGGGCGGGCTGAGCGCTCGTCCGCCGACGACGGCGACGGTTCTACCGCCGAGGACACGTGTTGTCGTGGGCGGGCAGATCTCCGGTGCGCAGATAGGAGTTGACCGCGCGGTCGGCGCAGGGGACGGGGCGGTGGCCCTCTAGGGCGCGGCCGTAGACGCCGTGGGAGCGGATGTCCGCGGTGACCAGACGTGAGCCGGTGAGCTTGCGGTGCAGGGCCAGGGCTCCGGCGTAGGGCACGTTGTTGTCGTGGCGGGCCTGGAGCATCAGGACGGGTACGTCGTTGGCGATCGCCGTGCCCGGTTCGCGGGGCTCGGTGGCCCAGAACGCACACGGGGCGATCATGCCGTTGACGTACGGCCCGAACACCGGCTGGTCGGCACGGCTGCGCACACTGTTCTTCCAGTACGTCTCCGGGTCCTTCGGCCAGCCGCCCGCGGGCCAGCCGCCGTCGCCGCACATGAAGATCGCCCCGCCCACCATGCTGTCCGCCAGATCGGGCGAAGCCAGCAGCTCCAGCATGGCGGCGAGCTCGGGGCCCGGTTCGACCGGCCTGCCCGCGGCGGCGTCGACCAGGTCCCGCACGATCGAGGCCAGCGCCGGATCGTTCTCCTCGTGCTGAACGGGTTGCTTCAACAGCAGCCGCAGGACAGGGGCGTTGAGGCGCTGCCCGCCGACGCCGATCGGCCGGCGCTCGGCCTGCGCGAGCAACCGCTCGACGCGGATGCGTACGTCGGAGGCCGTGCGGCCGAGGCGGTAGGTGGCGTGGTGCCGGGCGGCCCATGCGGCCCATGCGTCCAGTGCCGCCTCGGCCGGTTCGCCGGAGCTCTGGAACAGTTCGTACTGCGTGGACGCCGGGTCCGTCGAGGAGTCGATGACCATGCGGTCGGTGCGCCGGGGGAACATCTGGGTGTAGACGGCGCCCAGGTCGGCGCCGTAGGAGATGCCGTAGTACGACAGCTTCCGCTCGCCGAGGGCCGCCCGGATCACGTCCATGTCCCGGGCCACGTTGCGGGAGGACGCGTGCGGCAGCAGCTCCGCGTTGTCCCCGTACTCCTGGCAGCGCCGTGCCGTGCTCCGCGCGTCCCGCACCGATGCGTCGAAGTCCGCACGGGGTGATGTCGAAGGCGCGGGCGGGGTCGGCGGCCCGGCCGGCGCGCAGGCGATCGGGGAACTCTCGCCGAGGAACCGCGGATCGAAGCCGATGAGGTCATACCGGTCGGCCACCTGCTTCAACGCGGGCCGCAGAGCGAGGGTGTTGGCCAGGCCGCTGCCGCCCGGACCGCCGGGGTTGGACAGCAGGATGCCGCGCCGATGGGAGGCGGAGGTGGCCTTGACGCGCGAGACCGCGATCTGGAGGGTGCGGCCGCCGGGAGCGTCGTAGTCGAGGGGGACCGTCACCTTCGCGCACCGCGCCCCCGCGGCGTTCAGCTCCGTCTGCGCCTTCGAGCAGGGACCCCAGGTGAGCCGCTGCTGCTCGTAGGCCGCCAACGGCCGAGCGGCGCCGAGGGGGTCCTTGGCGGCAGTGGCCGTCGCAGGCACGGCTCCGGCGAGCAGTCCGGCCAGGCTCAGGCCGATCGCGAGTGAGGGGGTGAGGCCGCGCATCATGCTCCTTGGGTTCGACTGACTCGAGAAGCCGACGCTAGGAGCACGGGCGGCGGCAGACCATCAGGTCACCTGGCCGATGCCTACGGGTGCTGTCCCCCGCCCCGTCCATGGCGTCCCATCCTCGACGCGTCGCGGCCCCGCGCGCCGGGCCGCGAGGCCAACCGTCTCGCGGCCGGCGCCGCGTGAACTGACGTGTGGGGGCGCTCCGCGGGCATGTCAGGAACGTACAAGACCGGCGGCGTCCGGGCACGGCAGGCTCAGGGTGTCCGCCGACCATGAAGGACCACGAAGAAGGAATACCCCATGTCCCAGAAGTCCGTTCCGGTCAACATCGCCGACAAGCTCGCGGGGTTCAGCGAGCTGTGGTCGCAGAAGACCGTGGCCGTCCTCAACGACTACGAGGTCAAGCTGGCCAAACTGCAAGGGGAGTTCGTCTGGCACAGCCACGAGGACACCGATGAACTGTTCCTGGTGATCAGCGGGCGCCTGACCATCCAGCTCCGGGACGGCGATGTGGTCCTGGGTCCGGGGGAGTTGTTCGTCGTGCCCCGCGGCGTCGAGCACTGTCCCGTGGCGGACGAGGAAACCGCCATCCTGCTCTTCGAGCCCGCGGGCACGATGAACACCGGCGACGCCGGAGGGCCGATGACCAAGGCGGCCGAGCTCGCCCCCTAAAGACTGGCTGAACTCCCTTCCAGGACGGGGTAGTCCACGTACCCCTCCCCGCCGCCCCCATACATGCCGCTCTCGCGCTGCGGGTTGAGCGGGGCGTCGGCGGCGATGCGTCGGGGCAGGTCCGGGTTGGCCAGGAAGAGCCGGCCGAACGAGTAGACGTCGGCGAGGCCTGTGCGCAGCGCCCGCTCGGCCTGTTCCCGGCTGCCGGGCTCGGGGCCGTCGTAGGTGGCCACCAAGGTGCCGTGCCAGCGGGGGCGCAGGTCTTCCAGGGCGGCGTACTTTCCGGACTGCACCACGTGCAGGTACGCCAGGCCCTTGCCGCCCAGTGCACCGAGCAGCCGGTGGTAGCGAGGGCCCGGGTCGGTCTCGACGGTGTCGAGGAGCGGGTTGCCGGGGGAGACGCGCAGGGCGGTGCGGTCCGCTCCGATCGCTGCGGCGACCGCTTCGACCACCTCGACGACGAAGCGGACGCGGTCGGCGTATCCGTCGGTGCGCAGGTTGGCGTTGTCGGAGAGGAACTGGGCCAGGAGGTAGCCGTAGGCGCCGCTGATCTCGACCCCGTCGAAACCGGCGTCGATCGCGTTGCGGGCGGCCGCGGCATGGGCCTCGACGGTCTCGGCGACCTCGGCCGTGGACAGGGCGCGCGGGAGGACGTAGTCCTTCGGACCGGATGCGGTGTAGATCTGGCCGTGGCCGGGTGAGACGGCCACGGCGGAGGGGGCGACCGGCTGCTCGCCGCCGAGGATGTCGGGGTGGCTGACGCGCCCCACGTGCCACAGCTGGGCGAAGACGCGGCCGCCGGCGGCGTGCACGGCCCCCGTCACCTGCCGCCAGCCCTCGACGTGGGCCTGCTCGGTCAGGCCGGGGACACCGGGGCCGCCCTTGCCGATGCGGTGCGGCCAGATGCCCTCGCTGACGATGAGGCCGGCGGTGGCGCGCTGGGCGTAGTACTCGGCCATGAGCGGGGTGGGGACCCCGGTGGCGTCGTCGGCGCGGGCGCGGGTCATCGCGGCCATGGCCGTCCGGTTGGGCAGGTGGAGGGCGGGCCCGCGGTACGGATCGAGCAGGGGCGAGTTCACGGTTCTCCTTCTGGACGGCAGCTGTGTTCATGGCTGCGCGCATGATTGTTTGCATGCACCTACAAAGAATGTAGGTGCATGCAAATACTAGTCAGGCTACCGGTGATCTGTCAGCAGGGGAGGGAGTGCGGCGGGAGGGGCTCGGGTCAGGTCAGGCGGAGGCGCGCAGGCTGCTGGTCAGCGTGGCCAGGGCGGGGTCGGTGGCGGAGGCCGCCTCGTCCAGGGCCTCGCTCAAGGCGGCCTCGTAGATCGGCTGCGTCTGGGCCTGGCGCTCCCGTCCGGACTTGGTGATCCCCAGGAAGACGCCGCGGCGGTCGCCGGGGCAGTGGCAGCGTTCGGCGAGCTCGGCCCGTTCGAGCCGGCCGGCGAGGCGGGACGCCGAGCTCTGGTCCAGGCCGACCGCGTCGGCGAGCTCCTGCATCCGCAGCTCGCCCTCGGGGGCCGCGGTCAGCAGGCTGAGGGTGCGGTACTCCCGCAGGCTCAGCGCGCAGCGACGGTGCAGGACCTCGGTCAGGTGCTGCTCGACGCGGCCGTGCAGGGTCACCAGGTGGGACCAGCGTTCAGAGTCGCTGTGGGCCATGTCTCAACTCCGCGTCTCGGTTCGACGGATCCATGATAGATGCACGTACAGCCCTTGCTCGTGCATGAATGTAGGGCGACGCGGAACCAGGAGCGCGCCGCTGGTCGGCGGCTACTCACCCGCATACGAGCGGCGGCTACTCACCCGCATATGAGTAGCCCCCGACCAGCCGCTGAGTAGCGGCCCCCACGCAGGGGCCGCCGCCCGCCCTTAGCCTCCGACCATGATCCCCACGCGGCAGACCACGACACCGGTGCCCCAGGTGATGACGCCCCAGCCCTGGAGGAGGCGCCCGGGCACGGCGTCGCTGGTCCTCGGGGCCGTCGCCGTCGCACTGTTCGGATGCCCCTGGCTGCCGTCGTCCGTCTCGCCCTGGATCCGCTTCTTCCCCGTGTACGCCATCGTTCCCGCGGGGGTCTGCGCGATCGTCTCCGGCGTCGGTGTCCTGCGCGACATGCGGGGCGACGAGACGGCCGATCGCCGCCCGGCGCGGGCCGGGGTCACGCTCGGCGCGGTGGCCGTCCTGGTGCCGGCGGTGTTGGTCGTGTGGGCGTGGTCGGTCCTGTAGGTCGTTCTTGCCAAGGGTGACGAGCGCCACCTGCCCGGCCATGGGCAGGCCATCGCTTTGTATCCTCGGCAGGCAGTGCCGATGCCCCCGTCGCCGGCCGAGGCAGCTCACAGGCCCCGGCAGCGCCGACAACGTAAGGACACACCATGACCACCGAGCTGAGCCCCGACTCCTCGACCGGGCTCCTTGAGCGGGCCCGCCAGGACTACCAGGACCTCGCAGGGCGCGGGCTCTCGCTCGACCTCACGCGCGGCAAGCCGTCGCCGGAGCAGCTCGACCTCTCCGAGGACCTGCTGAGCCTGCCGGGCGGGCGGCACACCTCCGCCGACGGCACGGACGTACGCAACTACGGCGGCCTGCAGGGTCTGGTGGAGCTCCGGGAGATCTTCGCGGACGTGCTCCAGGTGCCTGCCGGGCAGCTCCTCGCGCTCGGCAACTCCAGCCTCGAGCTGATGCACGACTGCCTGGTGCACGCGCTGCTGAGCGTGGTGCCGGGTGCCGAGTCGCGCTGGGTGGACCAGGAGCGGATCGCGTTCCTGTGCCCCGTCCCCGGATACGACCGGCATTTCGGGCTCTGTGAGCGCTTCGGGATCGACATGATCCCGGTGCCGATGACCGCCGACGGCCCGGACATGGACGTCGTGGAGCGGCTCATCGCCGAGGACCCGACGGTCAAGGGCATCTGGTGCGTCCCGAAGTACAGCAACCCCGACGGCGTCTCCTACAGCGATGAGACCGTCGCCCGCCTCGCCTCGATGCAGGCCGCCGCGCCCGACTTCCGGATCTTCTGGGACAACGCGTACGCCGCCCATCACCTCACCGACGAGCCCGTCGAGATCGCCGACCTGCTGACCGCCTGCGCGGACGCCGGGAACGCGGACCGCGTCTTCGTCTTCGGCTCCACCTCGAAGATCACCGCGGCGGGCGCGGGCGTCGCCTTCTTCGGCTCGTCGCCCGCGAACCTGAAGTGGCTGCTCGCCAAGAACGCCAAGCGGTCGATCGGCCCGGACAAGATCAACCAGCTGCGGCACGTGATGTTCCTGCGGGACGCCGACGGGGTGCGCGCCCACATGGAGCGCCAGCGTGCCCTGCTGCAGCCGAAGTTCGAGGCGGTGGCCCGGATTCTGGAGGCGGAGCTCGGCGGCACCGGCCTCGCCCGCTGGACCGACCCCAAGGGCGGCTACTTCGTCACCCTCGAACTGACCGACGGCGGCGCCAAGGAGGTCGTGCGCCGTGCCGCCGAGGCGGGCATCGTCCTGACCCCGGCAGGCGCCACCCACCCGCACGGTGACGACCCGCGCGACGCCACCATCCGCATCGCGCCCAGCTACCCGAGCCTGGCCGAGCTCGAGCAGGCCATCGCGGGACTCGCCGCGTGCGTACGGCTCGTGGGGTACGAGCAACGGGTCGGCTAGGTCGTCCGACGTCGGGGCGACCGGGGATGACTCCCCGGTCGCCCCGACGGACTGCGGGCGGACGGAAGCAGGGGCTGGAAGTCGAACTGGCCGTCCGCGGCGGCGACCGACGCCACCCCTCATTTCCGCCTATGCCGTGCATCAGAGCAACTGACCGACCTCTGCCACACGTTCACGCTCCTGCGCTTCCGCGCAGGTGACGGCCTTCCCGCTCCGGCTTGTAAACTGCGCGCGCTCAGAAGCGTCGCAGGAGGCAAGGGGGAGCCGTGGCACACGGGGGATATCAGGGCTGGGGACCAGGCAACGGCTCACCGCAGGGAGGCGGCCCACAGCCGTACGGCCCGCCGCAGCCAGGCCCGTACCCGCCTCCGTCCCCCCAGCCGTATCCGTACCCGCATCCGCCGCAGCCCGTCCGGCGGCGGCGTTCCCTCTTCGCGTTCCTCTTCGTCTCGCCGCTCATCCCGCTGATCCGCTCCGCCCGCCGCCGCGCCGAGGCGATCTTCAACCAGCCCGGCGCCGGCCGCGTCGCGGACCCCCTCGTGACGAAGGTGCAGCTGGGGCGCGCGATGGCCGGAGCGATCGCCACGCTCCTCCTGATCTACACCTACGGTGCGGAGGACGGCTGGAGCGGAGTCGCCAACGACGGCGTGGTGAAGCTGATCCTCGCCCCGCTGCTGCTCATCTTCACCGGGCCACTGGTCGTCCTCGGCTTCATCCGCTACGCGCCCGCCGAGCAGCGGCGCGTACTGCGCTCCCGGCTGCGCGCGCCGCTCAAGGCCGTGGGCTGGTACGTCGGCATCCTGGTGGGCGTGGGACTCGTACTGGCAGGCAGTGCCGTGCTCCTGAAGCAGAACTACGGCACGCTCGCCAACGGCCTGATGGCGCTCGCGCTGCTCATCGGCCTCCTCTGGCTGCTGCCTTTCCTTCTCTTCGCCTCCGCCTACGCGGCCCGCTACGCGTTCAACACGTCCAACGTGCACGCCGCGCTCCCGGCCGCGCTCACCGTCGTACTCGTCTGGGAACTGATGCTGTGCAGCGTCGCGCTGGAAGGCGGTCTGCCGTACGGCCCGCCGGCCGCGCAGTGGTGCGCGGTGCTCGGCGGCCCGGTGTCCGTAACGGCGGTGGCCCTGTGGGAACTTCACCGCATGCGCACCCGCCACGGCGTCCGCATCCGCAACTGAACCAACGGCGGACGGCGGGCGGCGAACCCGAGGCTTGCCCTCCGCTGCTCGGACCCGTCAGCGGAGCTGACGCGGGGGCGGCTCCGGCGACCGTTCGCTGCGCTCGACGGCGCCGGGCCGCAGCCGCAGCTCCTGCACTTGGTAGCAGTCCGCATAGAGGGTGGCGATGACCGCGCCGCATGTGCACACCAGATTGGGACCGTACTCGCCGTCCATCCCGCAGCAGAACCCGCGACGCAGGGTGATGTCGGGGTGTTCTTCCAGCCCGAGACCGTCACTGGAGTTGAGGACGACGGTGCCGCTCGGTCCTGACTCCACCAGCAGGCCGAGCGACTCATCCATGACGTACGGCGGGCCGGACGGATCGGGGTCGACCGCGAAGGTTCCCGGCGCCATCCGCACGACGGGTCGAGCGACATGACCACCGGCGTCCGCGGCTGAAGCCTCCGGCCGGTACCACTCCGCGTCCACATCCGGGTTCGGCAGGGCCCGCTCACTGACCGCACTCGTCACCGCACGGCGGCAGCCACGGCACCGGAAGACGGTCATCAGGGCATCTCATCTCTCGCGCGGCCTCGGCCTATGCGCTCTTCCACGACCGCCTCAAAACCCTGCGCGCCGGCGCACGCGAGCGAACTAGGGCCTGGCCGGGGAGTTCTGGGTCGTGTCGGGCCGTGCCTCGGGCGTCGTGAGGATCATCTCGTGCTCGATCTTGGAGGGGTCGCCCTTCATGGGGGCGGTTACGCCGGAGCGCACGAATCCGTAGCGTCGGTAGAAGCTCTGCGCCCGCGCGTTGTCCTCGTGCACGTACAGGCGCACCCGCGCCACGTCCGTCACCGACCACGCCCATCCGACGGCCGCCTCGAAGAGCGCGTCGATCACACCGCTTCCTCGGTACTCGGGGCGTACGAAGACACCGACCACGTGGGCCTGGCGCTGCTCGATCGGTCCGCCGAACACGTCGTCGCTGCCCGGCTCTTCGATCAGCACGGTCACCGAGCCGGTCCAGGTCCCGTCCCGGTCCTCGGCCACGAACTGGCGTACCCGATCTCCGTCGGCCGCCCCCTTGGCCCGGCCTTGCCAGAAGGAGTCCGGCTCCGCGGCGGCCTTCTCGTACGTCTCGAGAAACGCGATCGAAGCTGAGGGGTCCTGCAGTGCCGAGAGCCGCAGCTCCTTCACCTTGGGCCACTCGTCGGCACGTATCGGACGGACGGAGGCGCGGGAATCCTGGTTCATGAAGCGGCACCTTACGGGACCGTCGTTCCGGGGCACTACGGCATTTCCCCAGGTCCCGGCTCTGCCGCCACGATCCCCAGGAGCCCGGGGAACCGCCGCTCCAGATCTGCCCGGCGCAGGGTGGCCATCCGGCTGTTGCCGCGGGCGACCTGCTGGATCAGTCCGGCCTCGCGCAGCGCGCGGAAGTGGTGCGTGACGGTCGCCTTGGAGACCGGCAGCTCGAACGAGCTGCACGTGCGCGCGGTGCCGTCGGGTGCGGTCGCCAGCTCGCGCACCACGCGGCGGCGCAGCGGATCCGCCAGTGCGGCGAGCACCGGTCCGAGCCGCATCTCTTCGACGGTCGGGTGTCCTTCGTCGTCGGGCATTCCGGACGCCTCCCTTCAGGTATGACTTGCATCGTACCTCCGGGCTCGCTAGCGTCCCGCATCTAGGTACGAGATTTGTCGTACCTACTGACCGGGGTGCCGCCCCGGTCGAGACATCCGTCTGAGGAGAGAGCCTTCATGGATCAGCCGTTCACGCTCGTCGGCACCGCCCGCCCCAAGCCCGAACGCGCCGCCGAACTGAAAGAGCTCCTGCTGTCGTTCGTCGAGCCGACGCGGCGGGAGTCCGGCTGCCTGGAGTACCACTTCCACGAAGACCGGGACGAGCCCGGCGTCTTCGTCTTCTACGAGGCCTGGCGCTCCCAGGCCGACCTCGACGCCCACCTGGCTCTCCCGCACATGCGGGCCTTCTGGGAGCGGCGGATGGACTACCTGGAGTCCGACCTCGATATTCGGTTCCTGACCATGCACAGCCCCTACCGGTTCCGGTCGGCCGTCGGCGCCTGAGTGCGGGCCGGGGCCTGGCGGTGTGCGCCGTCGGTGCGGGCCTCCAGCGCGCGTAGTACGGCCACCATGTCCTCGCCGCCGTGGCCCCGCGTCACCGTCTCGTCGAAGAGGGTGTGGCAGATGTCGAGGAGCGGGGACGCGAGCCCCGCCTTGCGGGCGGCTTCCGCGATCAACTGGTTGTTCTTCAGTACGTCCTTGGCCGCCGCCTGGACGGCGAAGTCGCGGGCGAGCAGCTTCGGCGCCTTGACGCGGGATACGGAGCTGGCCATCGGCCCCGCGTCCAGGACGTCGAGGAACCGGCTTCGGTCGAGCCCGTGCCGGTCGGCGAAATGGAAGGCCTCGGTCAGGCCGGTGACCAGCGTGATCAGGAACAGGTTCACCGAGAGCTTCATCAGCAGGGCGTCGGGGACGGGGCCGCAGTCGAACGTCTCCCGGCACATGGGGGAGAGCAGGGGCCGCGCGGCCTCCACGGCATCCGCGTCACCGGCCAGCATCGCCACCAACTGCCCCTGCTCCGCCGGGACTCGGGAGCCGGACACGGGTGCCTCGGCGTAGCGCCCGCCCGCGGCCCGGATGTCGTCCTGAAGGCCGGCCGAGTACTCCGGTGAGGTCGTGCCCATGTGGACGACGACGTGTCCGGCGACGCGCCCCGCGAAGTCCGGGGTCCCGCGCCCCAGGACCGTGTCGACGGCGGTCTCGTCGGCCAGCATGAGGATCACGACGTCGGCCCGCTCGAAGACCTCCGCGGGGCTCGCCGCGACGTCGGCTCCTGCGGCGCGCAGGGGTTCGCAGCGGGCCGGGGTGCGGTTCCAGACGAGGAGGGGTGTCCCGCCGCGGGCCAGGTTGAGCGCCATGGGTTGGCCCATGACGCCGAGGCCGACGAAGCCTGTGTGCATCGCGCACCGCCCTTCTCCGGCCCGCGCGGAGGTGCCCGCTTGTCTCCGCCGAGGTCGCCGCCTCGCTGACTATGACCGCTGTCATAGTAGGGCACTCTATGACCGTCGTCATAGAGTGAGAGTCAGTGCTTGCTGGAAGCCTGACGGGACGCTGGAGGACGGACATGGCGGCATCCGGGCGAGGGCCGCGCGAGCGCATGGTCTTCAGCGGGGCCCAGCTCATCCGGCGCGACGGCGTCGCCGCCACCGGTATGCGTGACGTCGCCGCCCACGCGCAGGCGCCGCGCGGCTCGCTCCAGCACCACTTCCCCGGCGGCAAGGAGGAGTTGGTCAACGAGGCCGTGGGCTGGGCGGGCCGCTACGCGAGCAGGCGTGTCGGTCGCATCGTCGCCGCCCTGCCCGAGCCGACGCCCGGCGGGCTGTTCGCCGAGATGGTGCGCCAGTGGACCGACGAGTATCGGGCCGCCGGGTTCGCGGGCGGCTGCCCCGTCGCCGCCGCCACGGTGGACTGCGCGGAGTCCACCGTCTCCACACGAGAAGCCGCGTCCGCCGCTTTCACCACCTGGAGCGGCTCGGTGGCCCGAGCCCTGGCGGACATGGGCGTCCCAAAGGCACGGGCCGAAGCGCTCGCCACGCTCATGATCAGCGCCCTGGAGGGAGCGATCCTGATGGCCCGCGCCGAGCGGGACGTCCGGCCCCTGACGGCCGTGGCCCAGGAGCTCGGCCCCCTGCTCGACGCCGCGGTGCGCGCGGCCGACTGACTGCCCCCCCCCGGCGGGCCGAGCCGAGGCCGCCGTCATCCTGACGGGGCGTCGCTCGGTGCGCCGTCCGGGACGGCCGAAGACACGGGTGGCCAGACGGGGCGATGGGACGGCGGCAGGGCCAGCAGGGCCTGCCCCACGGTGAGGTAGCGGGGGAAGATCTCCGTGCTGCCGGTCAGGGTCAGGAGTTCGACGAGATGGCGGCCGGCCCCCGCCAGCAGGAGCTGACCCTCGCGGCGCCGCAGCAACCACCGCACCCCGAGCAGGCAGTTGAGCCCACGGGAATCGCAGAACACCAGCGCCGTCACATCGAGCACGAGATGTCGGTGACCCGCCATGACGGAAGCGCCCAGCATGCGCAGAAAGAACTTCTCGCCCGCCCGGTCGAGTTCACCGCTCACACGCAGTACGGCACACTCCTCGCACCGCGTGAGCTCGTGGATGATGAGGCGATGGGTCGGCGTCGACATCGCGCCTCCATGTGGTCGTCGTACGGAAGCCCGTGGGCAAGTCGGAGCACGCATTGCCCGGCTCCCGGGTCCCCCGTCCATCTCTCCCTACGCCCCTGTGCCCCCATCGCGGAGAGGGACATAGCGCTGCAGCGTGATCCCGCTGCGGAAGGCCTTCGATTCAACGAGCCGCAGTCGCGGAATGGCGTAGCCCTGGGGGAAGGGACAGCGGCCGCGGCCCTGGACCACGGGGTAGACGAAGAAGCGGTACTCGTCCACCAGTCCCGCCGCGATCAGCGTGTGCGCCAACGTGATGCTCCCGGTGAGCACGATGTCCTTGCCGCTCCGCGCCTTGAGCGCGGACACCTCCTCGATGGCGTCGCCCGCGAGCACGGTCGAGTTGGCCCACCGCGGGTCCGTCAGGGTGGTGGACACCACGTACTTGTGCACCTTGTTGAGGTAGTCGGTGATGCCGGTGGTGTCGTCGGTCTGCTGCGGCCAGTAGCCGCGAAAGTCCTCGAAGGTCTGCCGGCCGAGCAGCAGGGCATCGGCCCGGCTGTCCTGCCGGTGGTTCTCCTCCAGGAGGTCGGCCATGTCCACGTCGCCCTGGCCCTGCGGATCGAACCAGTCGGTGAGCATCTCGATGGAACCGTCGACGGTGATGTTCTCGGTGATCGCGAGCGTGCGCATGCCGTGCCTCCGATGAGTGGGCGTCCCACCCTTGGTGACCGAGGTGCGCGTCGAGAATCATCGGTGGCTGTCGTCGGCGTGCCGCGGGCGGCCTCCGTCGGGTCGGCTACGGGCCCGAAGCGGTCGACCAGGCCCGGATGGTAAGATCCTTGGCGTTCGTGTGTGATCCCGTGTCGAGGATGTAGGGAGTTGGGGCTGATGACCGCGCTCAAGGCCACTGCCATGCGCACCGCCCGGACCACCCTCACGTCCCGGGTCGTGGCCTGACCTCAGCCGGATCGCCCTCGCTGGGAGCGTGAGCTCGCGGGGCACCGTCCACACGAACCCACCATGAAACGGATCTCCGTCCATCATGAGCGACACCAAGAGCAACGCCATGAGCAACACCTGGATCACGCGCGCCGAGACCGGCGCCGACATCCCCGCCATCCGTGACATCGTCGTCGCCGCGTTCGACACGCCCTCGGAGGCCGACCTCGTCGACGCCCTGCGCGCCGACACCGCGTGGATCGACGGGCTGTCCGTCGTCACCACCGACCAGGACGGCAAGCTCGTCGGCCACGCGCTGCTGACCCGCTGCCACATCGGGGACACCCCGGCGCTGTGCCTGGCCCCCGTCGCCGTACTGCCCGCGTACCAGAAGACCGGTGCGGGCTCCGCGGCCATCCGGGCCGCGCTGGACGCCGCCAAGGACAGGGGCGAGCGCTTCGTCACCGTCCTCGGGCACCCGGCGTACTACCCGCGATTCGGCTTCACCCGGGCCTCGACGTACGGCATCGGCATCAGCATCGACGTCCCGGACGAGGCCATGATGGCCCTCGCCCTCGACGCCGGTCATCCGCTGCCCAGCGGCATGGTGCGCTACGCCGCGCCGTTCGGGATCTAAGGCCGCGGACCGCCGTGCCGGGGCCGCCACGGCCCCGGCACGGCCCGCGAAAAAGTCCGTTGCGTCCGGACTCACGGCACCGGAGAGTGGGTTCATGACCACCCACGCCACTCTCCCGCCGGGCCTGACCGTGCGCCCTGCGACGTTCGACGACGCGGCGGCGGTGTGCGCGCTGCTCAACGAGATCGACCTGTTGGAGATCGGTCGCGCCGACACCGAACTCTCCGAGATCCAGGCCGACTTGAAACATCCTGAAGTGGACCTGGAGCACGACTCCTGGCTGCTGTTCGAGGACGGGCGGTTGATCGCGTACGGCCTGGTGTGGGACGAGTCAGGCGGTGAGCGGATCGACATGGAGTACTACGCGCTGCCCGATCGGCCCCAGGCCTCGCAGTATCTGTTCGACCTGTCGGAGGCGCGCACCGCGGAGCGGGCCGCCGCCAACGGGGCGGACCGGGCGGTGGTGCACCTGCACCTGAACATCGCCCCCACCGTGGACCTGCGCGCGCTGCGCGGACGGGGCTGGACGCCGGTCCGCCGCTACAACTCGATGGCCCGTGACCTGTCCGCCGACGCGGACCGGCTGCCGGAGCCGCCGGCCGGTGTGACGCTGCGTCCCTGTCTGGCCGAGTCGGACCGCCGTCGCGCCCACGCCCTGTTGCAGGACAGCTTCGTCGACCACTTCGACTTCCACCCGCGGACGTACGAGCAGTGGCTGGACGACCTCGACGCCGAGCGTGTCGACTGGTCGCTGATGTGGATCGCCCAGGTCGAGGGTCTGGGGGACGTGGCGGTGCTGCACACCCAGAACGACCGCACCTCGATGGCCTGGATCGGACATCTCGGGGTGCTGCGCCAGGCCCGGAACAAGGGCCTGGGCAGCTACCTCCTGCGCCATGCCTTCGGTCACTACGCGGCGCTGGGCCGCGACCGGATCGGCCTCGGCGTGGACACCGACAACAGCACCGGCGCCCTCGCCCTGTACGAACGCCATGGCCTGTCCCTGGACTTCGCCGTCGACACCTGGGAGTTGACCCGCCCCGTCGCGCGCTGACGGAGCGCCGTCAGACGGCCGCCGGGAACGTGAACCGTACGTCGGTGAGGCGCTCCGACAGCTCCCACAGGCGGCGGCCCGTCGCGGGGTCCGCCGCCGAGGGGGCCGGCTGTACGCGCGTGGGCGCGCCGCGCAGCTCGGCCAGGCCGCCCGGACCGATGAACTGGCCGCTCTCCACCGTCGGATCGGTCGCCGCGTACAGCTGGGGCAGCGCGCCTTCGGCGGGGCGCTGGGCGAACAGCGGGTTGCCGATGCGGCCGAACAGCACCTGATACAGGCCGATCGGGGCGCTCGTCTGGAGGTTGGTGGCGGTGTAGCCGGGGTGGGCCAGCACGCTGCGCACCGGGCTCGTGGACTCGCTCAGCCGGCGGTGGAGCTCCTGGCCGAAGACGGCGTTGGCGAGCTTGGACTGGTTGTAGAAGCCCATGGACTTGTAGGCGCGCTCGCCGGTCAGGTCGTCGAAGCGGATGCGCCCCTGCCGGTGGTTGATCGAACTCACCGTCACCACCCGGGGGTTGCTCCCTGCCGCCAGCAGATCGAGCAGCAGGCCGGTGAGCGCGAAGTGGCCGAGGTGGTTGCAGGCGAACTGGAGCTCGTGGCCCTGCGCGCTGAGCGTGCGCGGCGGTGCCATCACGCCCGCGTTGTTGATGAGCACGTCGAGGCGTGGACGGTCGGCGTGCAGCCGATCGGCGAAGTCGCGGACCGAGTCGAGGTCGGCCAGGTCGAGACGGCGCACTTCCAGGCTCGCGTCCGGGTGGTGGGCGGTGATCTCCGCGACCGCCCGGTGGCCCCTCTCCTCGTCGCGCACCGCGAGGATCACGTGCCCGCCTCGCCGGGCGAGGGCCCGGGTGGTCGCCAGACCGAGGCCGCTGTTGGCTCCGGTGACGACGAACACCCGGTCGGTCTGGTCCGGTATCTGCTCGGCTGTCCAGCGCTGTTGCTGCGTCATGCGGCACATGTTGTCGTTCATGGCACTCAGTGTCAAGAGGGTCCTGAGTGCCATCAAGGGCATCGCGTGTACCATGGGCCGGGTGAGTTCCCACCCCGCAGTGAGCATGGCCGAGCGCAAACGGCAGCTCGTCTCGAACGAGTTGACCGAAGCGGCGCTGCAACTCCTTGCCCGGAAGGGGTTCGACGCGGTCACCATCGACGAGATCGTGACCTCCGCCGGGGTCTCCCGGCGGACGTTCTTCCGGTACTTCGCGTCCAAGGAGGACGTGGTCGTCCAGTTCCTGGCCGACATGGGCGTTGGCATCCATACGGAGCTGGCCGCTCGCCCCGCCGACGAGTCGCCCTCCGTGGCGCTGCGGCACGCCGTATGGGTTCCCCTGGCCGCCTGCGGCGACCACTCCGAGCGGGTGCTGCCCGTGGTGCGGCTGATTCTGCGCACCCCGGCCCTGCGCGCACGCTTCCTGGAGCGCCAGGCCCAGTGGAGCGACGACCTGACGGGGGAGGTGGCACGGCGCCTGGGGCGCGACGCGGGCGTGGACCTCTTCCCGCGGCTGGCCGCCGGGATGGCGTTGGCCGCCTTCGATTCCGTGCTGCAGCGGTGGAGCGACAGCGACGGCGCCGAGGACCCCGCCGAGCTGGCCGACCGGGCCTTCGCGGTCATCGCCCCGGCGCTCGACGCCGACGGATCGTAGGCCCCGGGGGGACGGTGCCGGAGGGGCGGTGGCCTGCGAGGCGCCCGCGGACTGGCATCATCGAGGGATGTCTGACTTGATCATCGCCGCCTGTGACGGAGCCGCGAAGAAGAACCCCGGGCCTGCCGCCTGGGCCTGGGTGGTCGCCGATTCCGACGAGCGCCCGCAGCGGTGGGAGGCGGGACCGCTGGGCCACGCCACGAACAACGTGGCCGAACTGACCGCGCTGGCCGAGCTGTTGGAGTCCACCGACCCGGCGGTGCCGCTGGAGGTCCGCATGGACAGCCAGTACGCGATGAACGCGGTCACCAAGTGGATCGCGTCCTGGAAGCGCAACGGATGGATGACCGCTTCGAAGAAGCCGGTCGCCAACAAGGAACTCGTCCTACGCATCGACGCGCTTCTGCAAGGCCGTCCGGTGACCTTCCGGCACGTCGCCGCCCACCAGGTGGACGGCGATCACCTCAACGCGATCGCCGATGTCGCGGCCAGTGACGCCGCGACGACGCAGGAGCCCGCCGGAACCGTCCACGGGGCGTCCGTGATCCCCGAGCCGCGGCCCGAGCGCATGACGTCCTCTCCCGCCGCCAAGTCGCGCAAGACCCCCGCGGCGCGGACGGGCAAGAGCACTTCGGGCGCCGTCATCAAGGCCAAGTTCCCCGGCCGCTGCCACTGCCAGAAGCCCTACGCGGCCGGAGAGAAGATCGCGAAGAACCCGCACGGCTGGGGTCACGTGGAGTGCCGCGAGGCCTGAGACCCCGCCCGGCTGTCGGGTCGGCGGCCGGTCAGGAGGGATCGTCGGGTACGGCGTCCAGGAGGCTGCGGACGACGGGACCGGCGGAGGCGCCACCGGTGACGCCCTTCTCGACGACGCAGGCCACGGCGACATTGCCGCGGTGGGCGACGAACCAGCCGTTGTTGGGGGCGTCCTCGGAGACCTCGGCGGTGCCGGTCTTCGCCCCGACCTCGCCGGGCAGATCGGACAGGACCGTGGCCGTGCCCTCGGTGACCGTGGCGCGCATCAACTCGCGCAGCTGCCCGACGACTTCGCCCGGCAGCGGCGTGGTGGTGGTCGAGTCCTCGGCGGCGCCGGTGAGGGTGGGCTGGTGGAAGGTGCCGGACACCGCCGTCGCCGTGACGGACGCCATGATCAGCGGGTTGGCCTGCACCCGGCCCTGCCCGATCATCGAGGCGGCCTTCTCGGTCTGGTCGCGGGGGACCGGAACCGACCCGTCGTACGAGGGAATGCCGACGTTCCACTTCTGGCCGACCCCGAAGTACTTGCCGGCGACGTCACCCAGTTCCCGGTCGTCGACCTTGTCGCGCAGGCTGATGAACGCGGTGTTGCACGAGGCGGTGAAGTCCTTGCGGAAGGTGGCGCCCCGGTACTCGGAGGTCTCGACGTTCTGGAACCGCTTGCCGACGGTGAGGTACTGGGGGCAGTCCACGACGTCACCGGGTGCGACCGCGTCCTTGAGCAGCAGCGCGCTGGTGGTGACGATCTTCCAGGTGGAGCCTGGCGCGTAGGTGCCCGAGACGGCGCGGTTGAACCCGGAGGAGGGGGAGTTGGCCACCGCCAGGATCTCCCCGTCGTCGATCCGCAGGGCCACGAGCGCGGCGTCCTTGCCGTCGGCCTCGGCGGCAAGGGCCTTCTCCGCGGCGGACTGCCAGGTGGCGTCGAGGGTGGTGGCCACGGGCCGGTCGGCGGGACGGTCGGACTTCTTGCCGAAGGAGGCCTCCGTGCCCTTGATGTCACCGGTGGCCCGGTCGACGCGCCGGACCGCGCCGCGCGGACCGGCGCCGCCGCCCCCGGCGATCTGAGGGAGGAGCGGGCCGAGGGAGGGGTGCTTCTCGGCCGACAGGTCGCTCCCGTCGCGGTCCGTGATCGTGGGCCCGGCCGAGTCCTCCCGCTCCAGACGGAACTTCTCCGTGCTGCTCAGCTTCGGGTGCACCAGGGACAGCGCCCAGTCCACCTTCCAGGCACCGTCGTCCTGCTTGCGCAGCGGCACGGCGGAGCCGTACGTCCAGGTGCCCAGATCGGTCACCGGCATCTTGGCGGTGAAGGCCACCGTCACGGTGCCGTCCTCGCCGGCCTTCGTCGCCCCCGGCGTCAGGGTCGGCTTACGGATGTCGAGCCCGGCGGTGAAGCTGTTCAGAACACGCTCCGCCTGCTCGGGACTTGAGGTCAGCGCCGCCGCCTGCGCCATGCGGCCCGCCTCCCAGTCGGCCAGGAAGGCGCGCGCCTGCTTCGCCGCCTCCGGGTCGGGTGTCGAGGGCCCGGGGTCGAAGGGGCCCAGCTCCGCGGCGTAGCCGATGCCCGCGGCGAGCGCGAGCGTCAGCCCCGCCGCGATCACCACGCGGGGTCCCTTCCTGGCGGGTCTGTGGCCGGGTCTGGTCAGCGGTGCGACATCCGTCATCAAGGGCTCCTTGGGCTGGCTTCTCGCTGCGGGCAGCGGGAGCGTTCGGGAAAGGGGGTGCGATGGGCGCGGCGAGGACCGCTGCGGCTCTGCGCGGCCGGTTCGGTACGCCGCCGGGGCGAGCCCCGGCGGCGTACCTCCTGGTCCGACTGCTTCAGCGGCCGCGCCAGATACGAACCCGCTACGACAGCGAGTCGACGGCCACGGAGGCCGCTTCCGCGATGAGCTTGTCGTCGGGCTCGGCGTCCTTCTTGGCGCGGTTCGACAAGATCGCCATGACGATGGGCGCACCGTCGGGCGGCCACACCACGGCGATGTCGTTGCGGGCGCCGTAGTAATTGCCGGTTCCCGTCTTGTCGCCGACCACCCAGTTCTCGGGCACACCGGCCTTGATGGTGTGGTCCCCGGTGGTGTTGGTCTTGAGCCACCGGGTCAGCTGTGCGCGCTCGCCCTTGCCCAGGGCGTCCCCGAGGACGAAGGCGCGCAGGTCCTTGGCCAGCGCCCGCGGCGTGCTCGTGTCCCGCTTCTCGCCCGGGACCCAGCTGCTCAGGTCGGGCTCGCGGCGGTCCATCCGCGTGACGTGGTCGCCCATCTTCTCGAGCGCGGCGTCCAGCCCCTTGGGGCCGCCGAGCTGGTCGAAGAGCAGGTTGGCCGCGGTGTTGTCGCTGTAGCGGACGGCGGCATCGCACAGCGCGCCCAGGGTCATGCCGGTCTCGACGTGCTTCTCGGTCACGGGGGAGTTGGCGACCAGATCGTCCTTGGAGTACGTGATCTTCCGGTCGAGGCCGCTCAGGGAGTACTTGTCCAGCACGGCTCCGGCGGCCAGCGCCTTGAACGTGGAGTTGTAGGCGAAGCGCTCACCGGCGTTGTAGGCGACCTCGCGCCCGGTGCCGGTGTCGAGGGCGTAGACACCGAGACGCGCGTCGAACTTGCGCTCAAGCGCCTTGAAATCGCGGGCGAACGGCTTCGCCGCCTGTGCGGGCTTCGTGGTTCCCGCGGGCTTCGTGGTCGCCGTGGAGGGGGACGACGAGGCCGAGGAGTCGCCGTCCGCGCAGGCCACGAGCGGGACGACGCAGAGCGTGGCAAGCGCGCCGAGAACGGCGCGACGGGCACGGGTGTGGTGCATGGGCCAAACCTCCGGGCGCCCCAGCGGCAGGGCGCATAGGGGACGGGGCGGCACGGCTCCGTCCCGGTGCGTGGTCGTGAGTGCCAGGACCACCCTTGCCCTCGGGTGCGTATGCGGTCCAATACGCTCATGCGTGGTTCCATGCCGATCTGGCATAGGGTGCGGGGCGTGGATCTGGTGGGAGCGTGTCGCGCGTTCGTCAGCGTCAGCGAGTACGGCAGCTTCACCGACGGTGCGGCCGCGGCGCGGATGTCCCAGTCGGTGGCCAGCCGTCGTGTCGCCGCGCTGGAGGAACGCTTCGGTGAGCCGCTGTTCGAGCGGACGTCGAGGCGCGCCGTCCTGACCCCCTTCGGGCGGGACATGCTGCCGACCGCCCGGCAGCTGGTGCAGGCGGCCGACGTGCTCCTGGACGAGGCGGAGGCCGTCAAACGCAAGCCGTGGCGGCTCGCCGTGCCCGGCATCTGCTCCACGGTGGGTCTGGCCCGCCTGGTCGCCGAGGCGCGCGGCCACGGTGTCACGCTCGACCTGCGGGTCGCGGCGCCCACGCAGCGCAGGGAGCTCCTCCACGCGCAGCAGGTGCGCGCCGCCCTGCTCGCGGTGCCGGCGGACGAGGCGACGTGGTCCGTGCCGCTCGGGCTTGCCGGTGCCCAGGATCCCGGAGTGCGCCGCGTCTACCTGGAGACGCTGCGGGTCGGACGCGCCACCCCCGGGCCCGCCCGCCGCGTCTGGATCCAGCCGGAGGACGACGTGCCGCACATCCGCGATCCGCTGACGCGCCTGCGGGACGCGGTGGGCCTGCGGCCCGCGCAGCTGACCGCCGCGGCCGATCTGACGAGCGCCGCGGCCGAAGTCCTCTGCTCGGGCGACCTGTTGCTCTGCTCCCTCGCCCAGGCCGAGGAACTCGCCCTGACCTGGCGGCCCATCGGCGAGATCACGCTCGGCCGGGGGTTCACCCTGGCCGCCGCCGCGGACGGCAATCCGCAGCACATCGAGGCGCGCCTGGGCGACGCCATCGCCCGCTGCCTGGGCGCGGGTGCCCAGGCCGGGATCAGGGGAGGGACGGCGCAATGACCGACGGCATGGACGGTGGCCCGGGCAGCGGCCTGGGCGGCATCGGCGGCGGCATGAGGACCGAGGCCCTGCTGCGCGACCTGCGCCAGCAGCTGCGCGACGGCGGCCTGCACGGCTGCCTGCTCGTGCGCGACCTGCACACGGGGGAGGAGCTGGGGATCGAGGCGGACACCCACCTGCCCTCCGCCTCCCTGGTCAAGGTCCCGCTCGCGCTCGCGACGGTCGAGCGGATTCGGCGCGGCGAGCTCGACGGGGCGACGGCGCTCGAGGTGGAGCCCGGACGGGTCACCACACCCGGCCCCACCGGACTGAGCCGCTTCCGCCACCCCGCCCGGATCGCGATCGACGACCTGCTCTACCTGAGCACGTGCCTGAGCGACGGAACGGCCGCCGACGCGTTGTTCGAGCTCACCCCGCCCGCCCAGGTCACCGGCATCCTGCACGAGCTCGGCATCCGCTCCATCGCCGTACGGCACACCGTGGGCGAGCTGTTCGACACCCCGGTGGAACGCTTCGACCCCGACCAGATCCATCTCGCCCACGCCCTGGCCATCGACGCCGGCACCAGCGGCCGCGGCCACCGGGTGCCGCAGCTGGACACCACCCGCGCCAACACCGGCAGCGCGCGCAGCTTCGTCGACCTGCTGCAAGCGCTGTGGACGCCGTCGAAGATCCACCCGGACGTGGCCGAGCGGCTGCGCGATCTGTTGGCCCACAACGTACTGCGGCACCGCCTCACCCCGGACTTCATCTCCGACGCCAGTACGTGGTCCTCCAAGACCGGCACCCTGCTCAACCTGCGGCACGAGATCGGCGTCGTCGAGCACGCCGACGGCCAGTCCTTCGCGATCGCCGTCCTGACCGAGTCGCTCGTCCCGGCCAGCGCACAGCCCGGCGCGGACGCCCTCATGGCACAGGCCGCCCGCAGCCTGCGGGATCACCTTCGGCAGCTGTAGCCGCCGCGCCGCGATGAACTCCCTCACCAGCCACAACAGTTGACCTACCGACCCGTGACGTCGGAAGATCCTTGTCGGCCGGAGTGGGACGAACATCGCCCGCCGCGCACTGAACCGGTCGGACACGTAGGGGAGCCACGGATGACTGCAGACGACGCCAACGTCCACATCGACACCAGCAAGCCGCACCCCGCGCGTGTCTACGACTGGCTTCTGGGCGGCAAGGACAACTACCTCGTCGATCAGGAGCTGGGCGAGAAGCTGCCGCCCGAGGCACGCGCGAACGCGGCGCGGAACCGTGCGTTCATGCAGCGCGCCGCAGCCTGGCTCGCCGACAACGGTGTCAGGCAGTTCCTGGACATAGGCACCGGCATCCCCACCGCGCCCAATCTCCACCAGATCGTGCAGGCGATCGCTCCCAGCTCCCGGGTCGTGTACGCCGACAACGACCCGATCGTGCTGCGGCACGCCGAAGCCTTGCTGGTCAGCACTCCGGAAGGCGCCACGGACTATGTCCAGGCGGACGTGCGCAGGCCCGAGGCGATCCTCGACCGCGCCCGCGACCTGCTGGACTTCGAGCGGCCCATCGCGCTCTCCCTCATCGCCCTGCTGCACTTCATCACCGACGAAGAGGACCCCTACGCCCTCACGCGCACCCTGGTGGACGCGCTGCCCTCCGGCAGCTATCTGGTGCTGTCCCACGGCACCACCGACGAGCACCCCGCGCTCGCGGACTCCGTGACCGACACCTACAAGAAGGGGCAGGTGCCCTTGAGGATGCGGCGCCGCGCGGAGGTCGAGCGCTTCTTCGAGGGGCTGGAAATGGTCGAGCCGGGCCTGGTGACGGCGACGCACTGGTACAAGGAATCACCCGCGCCCAAGGCCGAGTTGAGCGGCTTCTACGTCGCGGTCGCCCGCATTCCCTGAGGCGTGAGGCGTGAGGCGGGTTCCCTGCCTGCCCGAGGGCATGGCCCCGTGCAGGCAGGGAGCGGGCGGCACTGCCGAGGGTCAGGAAAACAGGACCGACCGGAGCTTGAGCCGCTCGCTCGCGCCGCCGGTGTGGGGGCGCAGCGTGAAGTCGTCGCCGGAGCAGTCGGCGTTCGTGAAGACGATCGCGAAGGAGCCGGTGCGGTTCTTGGGGGAGTGGGCGGGCGGCTGGCTGTACTCCTGGGCCGCCTCGTCGAGCATGACGCACTCTCCGCTGGCCGGGTCGTGCAGGGTGGCCTGCTTTTCCTCACCGGCCCCGTTGACGTAGGTGTAGCTGAAGTCGCCCTCGGCCGCGTACGCGGAGCCGGGCACGGTCAGGATCAGCGCGGCGGCACCGGCCGCGGCGGCCAGTGAGTGACGAAGACGCATGGATCGTTTTCCTTTGCTGGGAACGGCACGTGAACGCATCCCGCATTCCCGTCCTGACCAGCAGGGATACCTGACTTCGAGCGGATGCGCCGCTGAAACGATCCGCCCTCACCCGTTCGGTCCCGCCAGGGATCGGGGAGCGGTGCTCGGCGCGCGTCACCGATGGCGGTACGGGCCGCGTGTGCGAGGGGCCCGCGAGGGCGATCCCGAACGGATTCAGCAAGCACGCAAACAGAACGCAAGAATTGCACTATTCTTGCGTGCATGACGCGACGACTTGCTCAGGTGGCGCGGAAGGTCGGGGTCAGCGAGGCCACGGTCAGCCGGGTGCTCAACAACAAGCCGGGAGTCTCCGAGGCGACCCGGCAGTCCGTGCTCTCGGCCCTGGACGTCCTGGGGTACGAGCGGCCCACCCAGCTGCGTGGCGAGCGGGCCCGGCTGGTGGGTCTGGTGCTGCCAGAGCTGCAGAACCCGATCTTTCCCGCGTTCGCGGAGGTGATCGGCGGAGCGCTCGCCCAGCAGGGGCTGACCCCGGTGCTGTGCACCCAGACCAAGGGTGGGGTCTCCGAGGCGGACTATGTCGAACTGCTGCTGCAACAGCAGGTGTCCGGTGTGGTGTTCGCCGGTGGGCTGTACGCGCAGGCGGACGCCCCGCACGGGCACTACAAGCGGCTCGCGGCGCGCAAGATCCCGGTCGTTCTCGTCAACGCGGCCATCGAGCGGCTCGGTTTTCCGGCGGTCTCCTGCGACGACGCGGTCGCGGTCGAGCAGGCCTGGCGGCACCTCTCCTCGCTGGGCCACCGGCGCATCGGCCTTGTGCTCGGACCCGCTGATCACATGCCGTCGCAGCGCAAGCTCGTCGCCGCCCGCGCGATCGCCGAACGGGTGGGCGGGGCGCTGCCCGAGGAGCATGTCTCGCGGGGAATGTTCTCGATCGAGGGCGGCCAGGCCGCCGCCGTGAAGCTCCTGGACGCCGGGGTCACCGGCATCATCTGCGCGAGCGACCCCCTCGCGCTCGGGGCGGTGCGCGCCGCACGCCGCCGGGGGCTGGGCGTCCCGCACGACGTCTCCGTCGTCGGCTACGACGACTCGGCGTTCATGACCTGCACCGAACCCCCGCTGACCACGGTGCGTCAGCCCATCGAGGCCATGGGCCGCGCCGTGGTCGAGCTCCTCGCCCTGCAGATCGCGCAGAGCGCGGTGCCCACGGAGGAACTGCTCTTCGAGCCGGAGCTGGTGGTGCGCGGCTCGACGGGGCAGCCGCCGCAGGAGGAGGCGCAGGGGTAGCCGCGGGAGGAGCCCGTCGGCCGCCGGGCGGCTACCGCCTCCAAGCTGTCAATTTCTTTCAATCATCGCGCGAGATATTGCGTGGATCTGCTGGCGGTGCTTGAGTGGGCGCCGCCACACAGTCCGCGCAGCTGTGGGCTTCCCGCTCCTGCCATGCCGTCGTCCCCGCCCGCACGGGCGGGTGGCGCTGTCCAAAGGGGTCCACCGATGAGCAGCTCCGGAATGCCGTACCTCCGACGCATCCGCCGCCGCACCACTGGCACCACTCGCACCACCCACCGCCGTACCGCCACGGTCGCCGTCGCCTCCGCGCTCGCCCTCACCGCCCTCGCGGCCTGCGGCACCAGCAGCAGCGACGAGGGCGACTCCGACGGGGACAAAGGCGTGGACGCGGCCAACGCCGCCGCCCCGCTGGACCCGAAGACCAAGGTGACGCTCACCATCGACTGCATGCCGCCGGCCGCCGAGAAGGCCGAGCTCAAGCAGTGGAAGGAGGACGTCGCCGCGTTCAACAAGAAGTACCCGAACGTCACGATCAAGGGGAAGCAGACCGACCCCTGCCTGGAGCCTCCCCGCTTCACGGCGATGCTGAAGGCCAAGTCCCAACCGGACGTCTTCTACACCTACTTCACCGATCTCCAGCAGGTCCTGGACAACGACGGCGCCCAGGACATCAGCGCTTACGTCAACGACAAGTCCGTCCCGGCGCTGCGGGACATGGACCCGAACGTCCTGAACGTCCTGAAGAAGGACGACAAGCTCTACGGACTGCCCTACAGCAACTACACGATGGGCCTGCTGATCAACCGCAAGCTCTTCGAGAAGGCCGGACTCGACCCCAACTCGCCCCCGACCACCTGGGCCGAGGTCCGCACGGCCGCCAAGAAGATCGCGGCTCTGGGCGACGGCGTCTCGGGCTTCGGCGAGTACAGCGCCGGCAACAACGGCGGCTGGCACTTCACCGCCACCACCTACGGCCTCGGCGGCGACATCGTGAGCGAGGACGGCACCAAGGCCGCCTTCAACAACGCCACCGGCAAACAGATCGTCGACAACCTCAAGGCCATGCGCTGGGACGACAACAGCATGGGCAAGACCCAGCTCCTGAAGTGGGGCGACCTGCAAAAGCAGATGGCCGCCGACAAGCTGGGCATGTTCCTCGCCGCGCCCGACGACATCACGTACATGGTGCAGAACCTCGGCGCGAAGTACGACGACTTCGGCATGGGCCCGATACCCGGCCAGAAGGCGACCCTCTTCGGCGGCAACGACTACATGATCAAGAAGGGCAGCTCGCCCGACCAGATCAAGGCCGCGATCGCCTGGATCAACTTCAAGTTCCTCAGCGTCGGCAAGGGCCAGTTCGACTGGGCCCGCACCAAGGCGGACGGGCTGCCCGTGGGCCTGCCGCAGCCGAACTTCTGGACCGGCGAGAGCAAGACCAAGGACGACAAGGCGCGCGCGGCCAGTTCGACCATGCCCGTCGAGAACTTCCAGGCCTTCACCGACAAGCCGGTCACCGGCAAGGCCGAGCCGCCCAAGGCCCAGGAGGTCTACAAGGTCCTCGACACGCTGATGTCGGCCGTCCTCACCAACAAGGGCGCCGACGCGGACAAGCTCCTGAAGACCGCCGAACAACAGGTCAACCAGGTCCTGGCCAACCAGTGATGTCCGCTCCCACCCTCTCCGAGAACAAGGCCCGGCCGTCCTCACCGACGGACAGCCGGGCCGCCCGCCCCGAACGCGGCGCGTTCCGCCAGGCGTTGAAGCGCAACCTCACCGCCCACGCCTTCCTCATCGGCGCCCTGCTGTGCTTCTCGGTCTTCTCCTGGTATCCGATGGTCAGGGAGTTCATCCTGGCCTTCCAGAAGACCGAGAACGGCGAGACGGTCTGGGCCGGCTGGTCCAACCTCAGCTACATCTTCAACGACCCGGCGTTCTGGCAGGCCTGGCGCAACACCCTGCTCTTCACCGCCCTCGCGCTGCTGCTCGGCTTCGCCGTGCCCTTCGCCATCGCCCTGATCCTCAATGAATTCCGGCACGGCCGCGGCTACTTGAGACTGCTGGTCTACCTCCCGGTGATGCTGCCGCCGGTGGCCTCCGTGCTGCTCTTCAAGTACTTCTACGACCCCGGATACGGCCTGTTCAACCGCATCCTGGAAGCCGTCGGCCTCCCGGGACAGGCCTGGCTGCAGGACACCGACACCGCGATGATCTCCGTGGTCGTCGCCGCCACCTGGATGAACATGGGCGGCGCGACCCTGATCTACCTGGCCGCGCTGCAGTCCATCCCCGGCGAGCTGTACGAGGCGGCCGAGCTGGACGGCGCGGGCGTCTTCCGCCGGATCTGGCACGTCACCATCCCGCAGACCCGGCTGATCCTCTCGCTGATGCTGCTCCTGCAGATCATCGCCACCATGCAGGTGTTCGTCGAGCCGTTCCTGCTCACCGGCGGCGCGGGCCCCGAGGGCGCGACCCTGACCGTCGTCCACCTCATCTACCAGTACGCGTTCACCTTCAACAACTACGGCAGCGCGGCGGCGCTCGGCCTGGTCCTGCTCGTACTGCTCGCCGGATTCTCGGCGGCGTACGCACGGCTGAGCCGCGCAGGCAGCGAAGACTAGCCGGGGGAGAGCACGGACATGAGCACACGCACCCTGATCTCCCCGGCCCAACTGGCCCGGCCCCGCGGCAAGGTCCTGTACTGGACCGCCTTCACCGTGGTGACCGTCGTCTTCACCCTGGTCTTCATCGGCCCGCTGTACTGGATGGTCACCAGCGGCCTCAAATCCCCGCAGGAGTTCGCCCAGACACCGCCCACCCTGGTCCCCGACGCCGTCCATCCGCAGAACTACGCGGACGCCTGGGGCGTGATGGACCTGGCCCGGCTCCTGTTCAACACCCTGTACTACGCGTTCGGCGCACTCGCCTTCCAGCTGATCTTCGACGTGGCCGCCGCCTACTCGCTCTCCAAGCTGCGGCCCGTGTTCGGCAAGGCGATCCTCGGGATGATGCTGCTCACCCTGATGATCCCGGCCACCGTCCTGGTCGTACCGCAGTACCTGACCGTCCTGGACGTGCCGGTCGTGGAGCGCAACCTCATCAACTCGCCCTGGGCGATCTGGCTCCCCTCGGTCACCAACGCCTTCAACATCTTCCTGCTCAAGCGGTTCTTCGACTCCATCCCGCGCGAGCTCCTGGACGCCGCCGCCATCGACGGAGCATCCCCGCTGCGCACCCTGCGCTCGGTGGTCCTGCCCCTGTCCCGGCCGATCCTCGGCGTCGTGTCGATCTTCGCGGTGGTCGCGGTCTGGAAGGACTTCCTCTGGCCGATGCTCACCCTGCCCGACCCCTCCAAGCAGACGGTCAACGTCGGCATCTACTCCCTGGCCGCCAGCGTCTCCGAGAACTGGCTGCTCGCCGCCCTGGCCATCGCCTCGCTGCCGACCCTGATCATCTTCCTGATCTTCCAGCGCAACATCATGAGCGGCCTGACGGCCGGCAGCCTCAAGGGCTGACCCCCGGGCCCACCCGCGCACCCCGCCACCGGCCAAGCGCCGCGGCGGCGGGGTCCCACCTGCCCGAAAGGAACCTCACGTGGCAGCCACCTCCCCGACCGATGCCTCCTGGTGGCGTTCGGCCGCCATCTATCAGGTGTACGTACGCAGCTTCGCGGACGGTGACGGCGACGGCACCGGCGACCTCGCGGGCGTCCGTGCCAAGCTGCCCTACCTTGCCGAACTCGGCGTCGACGCCCTGTGGTTCAGCCCCTGGTACCTCTCGCCCATGGTCGACGGCGGATACGACGTCACCGACTACCGCGTGATCGACCCCGCGTTCGGCACCGTCGCCGAGGCCGAGAAACTGATCGCCGAAGCGCGCTCCCTCGGCATCCGCACCATCGTCGACATCGTCCCCAACCACGTCTCCGACCAGCACCCCTGGTTCAAGGCGGCCCTGGCCGCGGGACCCGGCGCCCCCGAGCGCGAGCTCTTCCACTTCCGCCCCGGCCGTGGCGCGCACGGTGAACTGCCGCCCAACGACTGGCCCTCCCAGTTCTCCGCGACCGCTTCGACCTGGACCCGCGTCGAGGACGGCGAGTGGTACCTCCACCTCTTCGCGCCCGAACAGCCCGACCTCAACTGGGCCCACCCGGCGGTCCGTCAGGAACACGAGGACGTCCTGCGGTTCTGGTTCGAGCGCGGCGTGTCCGGCGTACGGATCGACTCCGCAGCCCTGCCCGCCAAGGACCCCGCCCTGCCCGACTTCACCGAAGGAGTCGACCCGCACCCCTTCATCGACCGCGACGAACTCCACGACATCTACCGCTCCTGGCGGGCCGTCGCCGACGAGTACGGCGGCATCTTCGTCGGCGAGGTCTGGCTCCCCGACGCCGAACGCTTCGCCCGCTATCTGCGCCCCGACGAACTGCACACCGCCTTCAACTTCTCCTTCCTGTCCTGCCCGTGGGAGCCCGCGCGGCTGCGTACGTCCATCGAGGCCACCCTCGCCGAGCACGCCCCGGTCGGCGCCCCCGCCACCTGGGTGCTGTGCAACCACGACGTGACGCGCACGGTCACCCGCTACGGCCGCGAGGACACCGGCTTCGACTTCACCACCAAGGCCTTCGGCACCCCCACCGACCTGACCCTCGGCGCCCGCCGCGCCCGCGCCGCGGCCCTGCTGGCCCTCGCCCTGCCCGGCGCGGTCTACATCTACCAGGGCGAAGAACTGGGCCTGCCCGAGGCCGACATCCCCCTGGACCGCATCCAGGACCCCATGCACGAGCGCTCCGGCGGCACCGACCCGGGCCGCGACGGCTGCCGGGTGCCCCTGCCCTGGACGGCCGCCGAACCGCACGCGGGCTTCGGGTCGATGACAGGACCCTGGCTGCCGCAGCCGGCGGGCTGGCCCGCGTACGCCGCCGACCTCCAGGCCACGGACCCGCGCTCCATGCTCACGCTCTACCGCGACGCCCTGCGGCTGCGCCGCGTCGAACCGGGTTTCGGCGACGGCCCGTTGACCTGGCTGCCTGCCGCCGACGGCGTCCTGGCCTTCGTCCGCGAGCCGGGCCTGGCCTGCGTCGTCAACCTCGCCCCCGAGCCCTGCGACCTCCCCGTCCACACCCGCCTCCTGCTGGCCAGCGGCCCCCTGGACGAAACGGGCCGGCTGCCGCAGGACACGGCGGTCTGGCTGCGCATCTGACGCACCGCATCCATGCGCCATCCCCCACCCCCCAGGAGAAGGGAATGTCATGCCCCCCACAAGAACTGGATCAGTCCCCTTAGTCAGACGAGTAGCGGCAACATGCGCCGCACTGGCCTGCGCCGCGGCCCTGGGTATCGCGGGCCGCACGGCCGACGCCGCCGAACCGCCCACCCCCGTCTCGCCGTTGGCCGTCGAGGGCCGTGGCGCGAGCGTCCCCTTCACCGAACTGGAGGCGGAGGCCGCGGTCACGTCGGGCTCCGTCATCGGACCCGACCGCACCTACACCACCCTCCCCTCGGAGGCCTCCGGCCGCACCGCCGTACGGCTCGACGCGGCGGGGGAGTACGTCGACTTCACCCTCACCGCCCCCGCCAACGCGGTCTCCCTGCGCTACGCCCTGCCCGACAACGCCGAGGGGACCGGCATCAGCGCACCCCTGCGGCTCAGCGCGGACGGGAACCAACTCGCCGAGCTGACTCTGACCTCCAAGTACAGCTGGTTCTACGGCAGTTACCCCTTCAGCAACCGCCCGTCCGACGGCACCCCGCACCACTTCTACGACGAGACCCGGGCCCTCTTCGGCAAGACCCTCCCCGCCGGAACGAAGGTGCGTGTCCAGCTGCCCTCGACCGGTGCCACCGACTGGGCGGTCATCGACCTCGCCGACTTCGAACAGGTCGCGGCGCCGATCGCCCGCCCCACCGGCGCTCTCTCGGTGACCGACTACGGAGCCGATCCCACCGGCGGACAGGACTCCACCGCCGCCTTCCAGCGGGCGGTCGACGCCGGCAGCTCCCAGGGCAAGGACGTCTACATCCCCCAGGGCCGCTTCAAGCTCACCGACCACGTCGTCGTCGACCGGGTGACGCTGCGCGGCGCGGGCCCCTGGTACTCCGAGCTCACCGGCCGCCACCCCACCGACCGCAACCGCGCGGCCGGGATCTACGGCAAGTACGTCCAGGGCGGCGGCTACAAGGGCGAGATACGCCCCCACGAGGCGGGCGGGCCCAGTCGCGACGTCACCCTCAAGGACTTCGCGATCCTCGGTGAGATCACCGACCGGGTCGACGGCGACCAGGTCAACGCCATCGGCGGCGCCCTGAGCGACTCGACGGTGGACAACGTATGGCTTCAGCACACCAAGGTCGGCGCCTGGATGGACGGCCCGATGGACAACTTCACCCTCAAGAACAGCCGGATCCTCGACCAGACGGCTGACGGCGTCAACTTCCACTGGGGCGTGACGCGTTCGAAGGTCGAGAACACCTTCGTACGCAACACCGGCGACGACGGTCTCGCGATGTGGGCCGACACCAAGACCAATGCCGACAACGCCTTCACGGCCAACACGGTGGTCCTGCCGATCCTGGCGAACGCCGTCGCCGTCTACGGCGGCAAGGACATCTCCGTCACCGACAACGTCCTGGGCGAGAACCTCACCAACGGCGGCGGCCTGCACGTGGGCAACCGCTTCGACGGCGTCACCCCCGGCAACGGCACCGATGTCACCGGCACCTTCACCCTCGCCCGCAACACCCTGATCCGGGCGGGCAACACGGACACCGGCTGGAACTTCCCGATCGGCGCCCTGTGGTTCGACGCCCGCAACAGCCCCATCGACAAGGCCACCATCAACGTCACGGACACCGACATCCTCGACAGCTCCTACTCGGCGATCCAGTTCATCTCCGGGACCACCCGCGGCGTCCGCTTCGATGACGTCCGCATCGACGGAACCGGCACCTTCGCCCTCCAGCTCCAGGACCCCGGCGCCGCCTCCTTCACCCGCGTCACGGCCACCGGGCTCGGCTTCGGTGAACCCGTCTACAGCTGCCTGGGCGACCGCTTCACGATCACCCAGGGAGCGGGCAACTCCGGCTGGAACGAGAAGCTCCCCGCGACCTACTGCGACGCGTGGCCCAAGGCCCGATCCGTGACGCCCTCACCCAAGACCGAGCACTGACCTCCCCACTCACCAGGAAGGTGCACCATTCCATGACCAGACACGACAGGAGCACTACAAGATCCATCCGCAAGTGGTACGCCGCCGTGGCCACCGCGGGCCTCGTCGGCACCCTCGTCACCGGCCTGACGGCCACCGGCGCGCAGGCCGCCGAGGCGGCCGCGGGCGCCACCCTGCCCTTCACCTCCGTCGAGGCGGAGAGCGCGACCACGAACGGCACCAAGATCGGACCCGACTACACCCAGGGCACGGTCGCCTCCGAGGCGTCGGGCCGTCAGGCCGTGCGTCTGGCGGCCGGCCAGAGCGTCGAGTTCACGCTCGCCAAGGCGGCGAACGCGCTCAACGTCGCCTACAACGTCCCCGACGGCCAGTCGGGTTCGATGGCCGTGTACGTCAACGGCCAGAAGATCTCCAGGACGCTGGCCGTCACGTCCAAGTACAGCTACGTCGACACCTCCTGGATCGCGGGCTCCAAGACCCATCACCTCTTCGACAACGCACGGCTGCAGCTCGGCCAGAACCTGCAGTCCGGCGACAAGGTGAAACTGGAGGCCACGTCCACCCAGGTCACGGTCGACGTCGCCGACTTCGAACAGGTCGCGGCGGCCGCGGCCAAGCCGTCCGGCGCGCTCTCGGTCACCGACAAGGGCGCCGACCCCTCCGGCCAGGGTGACTCCACCCAGGCCTTCCGCGAGACCATCGCGGCGGCCAAGGGCGGCACGGTGTGGATCCCGCCGGGCGAGTACAAGCTCACCCAGTCGCTCAACAACGTCGACAACGTCACGATCCGCGGCGCGGGCAACTGGCATTCGGTCGTGCGCAGTTCACGCTTCATCGACCAGTCGAGCGCACCCACCGGCAAGGTGGGCCTGCACGACTTCGCGGTGATCGGCGAGGTCACCGAACGGGTCGACAGCAGCCCGGACAACTTCGTCAACGGATCGCTCGGCCCGAACTCCAGCGTCTCCGGCATGTGGCTCCAGCACCTCAAGGTCGGCCTGTGGCTGATGGGCAACAACGACAACCTGGTCGTGGAGAAGAACCGCTTCCTCGACATGACCGCCGACGGCCTCAACCTCAACGGTACGGCGAGGGGTGTCGACGTACGCAACAACTTCCTGCGCAACACCGGTGACGACGCCCTGGCGATGTGGTCCCTGAACGCCACCAACAGCGACTCGAGCTTCACCGGCAACACCATCTCGCAACCCAACCTCGCCAACGGCATCGCCGTCTACGGCGGGCGTGACATCACCGTCAAGGACAACCTGATCCTCGACACCAACGCCCTGGGCAGCGGCATCGCCATCTCCAACCAGAAGTTCATGGACCCGTTCTTCCCGCTGGCCGGCACCATCACCGTCTCGGGGAACACCCTCGTCCGCACCGGCGCCATGAACCCCAACTGGCAGCACCCGATGGGCGCCTTGCGCGTGGACGCGTACGACAGCGCCATCGAGGCCACGGTGAACATCACCGACACGACGATCACCGACAGCCCCTGGAGCGCGTACGAGTTCGTGTCGGGCGGCGGCACGGGCAAGGCGGTGAAGAACGTGACCATCGACCGCACGACCATCGACAAGGTGGGCACGGTCGTCGTCCAGGCCGAGACGCCCGGCGCGGTCAAGATGTCGAACGTCAAGGCCACCGGGGTGGGCGCGGCCGGCGTCTACAACTGCCCCTACCCGACCGGCTCCGGCACCTTCACCCTCACCGACGGCGGCGGCAACTCCGGCTGGGACAGCACCTGGGACAACTGCTCGACCTGGCCCACGCCCGGCGGCGGCAACCCCGACCCCGACCCGGACCGCAACCTCGCCAAGAGCCGCCCGGCCACCGCGACGGGCTCCGCCGACGTCTACACCCCGGCCAAGGCGGTCGACGGTGACGCGGCGACGTACTGGGAATCCACCAACAACGCCTTCCCCCAGTCGATCACCGTCGACCTCGGCAAGTCCGAAGCGGTGCGCAGGCTCGTCCTGAAGCTGCCGCCGCCCGCGGTCTGGGAGGCAAGGACGCAGACCCTGACCGTCCAGGGCAGCACCGACGGCGCCACCTACAGGACGCTGGCGGAGTCGAAGGGCTACCGCTTCGACCCGGCGAGCGGCAACAAGGTGACCATCACGCTGCCCGCCTCCGCTCCGGACGTCCGGCACCTGCGACTGCACGTCACGGCCAACACGGGGTGGCCGGCCGCGCAGTTCAGCGAAGTGGAGGCCTACCTGTCCTGACGCGCCGCGCGCCCCGCTCGCTCCCGGTCGTGACCGGGGCGGGCGGGGCGCTCCGGCGGGTCAGACCTGCGTCGACCTCTTCTCGTACGACGACTCCGTCGACGACTCGGTCACGAGTCGTGGCGCGGCGGCGGGCTCGGGCGTGGGGCCGCCTTCGCTGAGGCCGATGCGCCCGTGGAGCCTGCGCAGGAAGCCGGGCGCGTACCAGGCCGAGCGGCCCAGCAGGCGCATCGCGGCGGGTACGAGGATGCCGCGCACGGCGACGGCGTCGATGAGGATGGCGAGGCCGCTGCCCAGGCCGAACATCTGCATGAAGCTGAGCTTGGCCGTGCCGAAGGCGAAGAAGCTCACCGCGAGCAGGCAGGCGGCCGCGGTGACGATACGGCCGGTGTGCCCCAGGCCGTTGGTCACGGCGGACTCGTTGTCCTCGCCCAGGTCGTGCAGTTCCTTGATGCGGCTGGTGACGAACACCTCGTAGTCCATCGAGAGGCCGAAGGCGATGCAGAACATCAGCACCGTCATGGACACCTCCATGGGCTGCGCGGTGAAGCCGAGCAGGGAGGAGAGGTTGCCGTCCTGGAAGATCCAGGTCATGACGCCGAGGGTCGCGCCCAGGCTGATCAGGTTGAGGAGCAGCGCACGCAGGGGCTGCACGATGCTGCCGGTGAACAGGAAGAGCAGGAGGAACGTGGTCAGGGCTACCAGGGCCACGGCGATGGGCAGACGGCTGCCGATGGAGTCCTTGGAGTCGACCAGTTCGGCGTCGACGCCGCCCACCAGGGGCTGTGTCCCGGCGGGCGGAGTGAGCGCCCGCACCTTGCCGACCAGGTCCTGGGCCGCGTCCGACTTGGGCGGCAAGGTGCTCACCACGGTGATCTGCTGGGCGTCGGGGCGGCCGAGGGCCTTGTTGCCGGGGTCGGCCGCCGCGGACCGTCCGTCGGCGTGGGTGCCCGCGCTGGTCTCCACGCGGACCACGCCCTTGAGCCCCGACAGTTCATCCGCGTACGACTTCAAGGTCCCCTTGCTCACGTGGCTGTCGATGACGACGTGCAGGGCCGCGTCGTCGTTGCCGTTGAACTTCTCCTGAAGAACCGTCGAGACCTGGCGGCTCTTGGCGTCCTCGGGCAGTACGCGTTCGTCCGGCGTGCCGAAGGTGATGCCGAGGAGAGGGCTTGCCGCAAGGAGCAGCACCGTGAGGACGGGCAGCGCGGTGAGCGCGGGGCGCCGCATGACGGTGCCGGCCAGCCGTCCCCACAGGGGGGTTCGGGTGGCGGCGCGCCCGCGCTTGGCCCACGGCAGACGTCCGCTGTTGACACGGTGTCCCAGGACGACGAACAGGGCCGGCATGACGAACAGGGTGCTGATGGCCGCGATGGCGACGACACCGACCCCGGCATAGCCGAACGAGCGCAGGAAGTACTGCGGGAAGACCAGCAGGGCCGCCAGTGCGGCCGCCACGGTCGCGGCGGAGAAGGCGACGGTGCGGCCCGCGGTGCTCACCGTGCGGCGCACGGCGTCCTCCACGCTTGCCCCGGTGGCGAGTTGCTCCCGGAAGCGGCTGACCATGAGCAGGGCGTAGTCGATGCCGAGGCCGAGCCCCAGGGCCGTGGTCAGGTTGATCGCGAAGATGGAGACGTCGGTGACGCTGCCGAGGACGAAGAGCTCAGCGAACGTGCCCGCGATGGCGATGAGGCCGATCGCCAGCGGCAGCAGGGCCGCGACCAGGCTGCCGAAGACGAGCAGGAGCAGGATGAGGGTGAGGGGCACGGCGATGGCCTCGGCCAGGACGAGGTCCTTGCCCGACTGGGTGCCCATCTCGCTGGTGACGGCGGCGCCGCCGCCGGCCTCCACGGTGAGCCCGCCCTCGTACGGTCCGGCGTAGGCGTCGATGACGCTCTTGGCGTTCTGGTCGCGTTCCAGGTCGTCGCCCCGCACATGGGCCAGCACCATGGCCTCGCGGCCGTCCTTGGAGCGCAGGTCGGGGCTTGCCGTGTCCCAGTACGAGATCACGTTCCGCAGGTGCTGTTCCTTCTTGAGGTCGGCCACCAGGGCCTTGCCGCTCTGTCGGGCGTCGGGGGTGTCGACGCGGCCTTCGTGGGCGCGGACCAGCAGGACCAGGTTGGTCTCCCCGCCGAACTTCTCGTCGATGACTTCTCCGGCCCGGGTTGACTGCGAGGCCGGGTTGTCGTAGCCGCCTCCCAGCAACTTGCCGAAGGCGCCTGCGCCCAGGGCGCCCATGAGGGCCAGGGCCACGACGGCGACGACGAGTATCAACCGGGCCCTGCGGATGGCCAGTTCGGCTATGCGTTCAAACACGCACGCTCTCCTTTGGTGTCCTTGCGGTGAAAACGGCGCGAAGCGGCCGGAGCCGGGTGATGAGGGTCCGGCGAGGTGCTTCGCGGAGCGTCTTTCGCTCCGTCAGAACAGGTGCGGTGCTGCACTCTTCGTCGCCGGGAACGACGTTAGTGAGGAGACGGTAAATTTGGCAGTGTTAGATTTTCTTCACACCCGGAAGCCGGAGGAAGTCGCCTCATGCCCGCAGAGGAACACGCCACAGCCCCGCCCTCCCTGCGCCAGCGACGCCGGGCCGCCGCCACGCAGGAGATCCTGGACGCCGCCGAGCGGCACATCGCCGAACACGGCCCCGTGGCGCTGTCCTTGCGTGCGGTCGCCCGCAGCCTCCAGATGACCGTGCAGGCGCTCTACCACTACTTCCCGAGCCGGGACGCCCTGGTCACGGCGCTCGTCGCCAAGGCGTACGACGACCTGGCCGATGCCGTGCGGGCCGCCGTCGACACCGCGGCGGACGACCCGGACCTGCCGGGCCTGGTGGTCGCGGCCGAGGGCTACCGGCAATGGGCCATCGTCCACCCCGAGCGTTTCCAGCTCCTCTACGGAACGCCGCTGCGGGACTACGAGGCACCCGCCGAAGGCCCGACCACCCAGGCGACCCGCCGGATGAGCGCCATCTTCGAGCGCGAACTGTTCGACGGGTTCAGCACGGCGCAACTGGCCGCGGCCGAGGCCCCCGCGCTCTCGTCCGAGCTGGCGGCGTACCTGGAGCAGCTGCCGCACTTCGGCCTGGGGCATCTGCCGCCTCCCGCGACCGCCCTCTTTTTGAGCGCGTGGGGGCACCTTCATGGCCTCGTGGTCCTGGAGGTGTTCGGGCACACGGCATTCCTCGGCGACCACCAGGCCGAGCTGTTCCGCATGGGGATGCGGAACCTGCTGGAGGACGTCCGCCGCCGGATTCCCGAGGCGGCGGTGCCGGAGCCGCGTCCTGGAGCCGGACCGTGACGCGGCCGGTCAGACGCTTGTGCTCTCCATGGGGGTGTCGGCGGTGGGCCGGGGGCGCAGAATCCCGGCGGTGCAGGCGGCGAGGACGCAGAACGCCACGGGCAGGAAGAACGTCAGGTTGAGCGGGACGGCGTGCGTGAGCGGTCCGATGACGGCGGGTCCGGCGAGCATGCCGAGGTAGCCGAGGCCCGCGACGCGCGAGACGTTGGCCCCGGCGGCGTCCTGGTCGGCGTGGCCCGCGGCGCTGAAGAGCTGGGGGATGCAGCCGGAGAGGCCGATGCCGAACACGGTCCAGCCGACCAGGGCCAGCGGTATCCAGGGGGACAGCGCGGCCACCGTCATGCCCACGGCGGCCACCGACGCTCCCTGGCGGAGCACGGCCACCGGGCCGTAGCGCGCGGACACGCGGTCGGCGAGCAGCCGGCCGACGGTCATCGCGGTGGCGAAGGCGCCGTAGGCCAGGGCGGCGGTGGCGGCGGGCGCGTCCAGGGTGTCGCGCAGGTGCAGCACGCTCCAGTCGTTGGCGACGCCCTCGCAGAGCATGAGCATCAGCGCGAGCGCGGCCAGCATCCAGATGCGCCTCGGCGTCCTGCGCCGGGTCACCGCCTCGGCGGCGGCTCGTTCGGCGGGGTCGGCCTCGGGGCGCAGCAGTGAGGGCGCGGCCAGTGCGGCCACGGCCAGGCCGAAGAGCGCCACCGTGCCGAGGGTCAGTGCCGGGCTCAGCTCCCAGCTGAGGGTGCGGGCGCCGACCAGTGCGGCGAGGACTCCGCCGATGGAGAAGGTGGCGTGGAAGGCGGACATGACGGGGCGTTCGTAGCCGCGCTCGACCTGGACGGCGTGGGCGTTCATGCTGACGTCCAGGCAGCCGTTGCCGAAGCCGAGCACCAGCAGCGCCGCCCCCAGCGCCCAGGCGCTCGTGGCGAGCCCCGGCAGGATCACCGTGGCGCTGCACAGCGCCGCGCTGAGCGGTACGACGGTGCGGGCGCCGAAGCGGTCGGTGAGTCGGCCCACGAGCTGCATGCCGACGAAGGCACCCGCGCCGAGCAGCAGCAGGAGCCAGCCGAGCACGGCGTGGCTGATGCCGGCGCGGTGCTCGACGGCCGGGATGTGGACGATCCACATCCCCATGAGGAAGCCGTTGAGGGTGAAGTAGACGAAGGTGGCAAGGCGGCCCGAGCGCAGCGATCTTTCCATGTCAACGAACATAACGAACATGATGTCTGTTCGGAAGATTGCGTATCGAACATTGGTGATGTTCAATTGCGGCATGGCGAGCACAGACCGACTGAGGCAGATCAGCGATGCCGTACGCGAGACCGGGCGGATGGGCGTCGCGGAGCTGGCGGAACTGACGGGCGCCTCGGAGATGACCATCCGCCGCGACCTGGAGGCCCTGGCGGACCAAGGCGTCCTGGAGCGCTACCGCGGCGGCGCCAGAAGCCTGCTGCTGCGCGGTGAGGAACCGCCCTTCGCGCTCCGGGCCCAGGAGGGGCTCGAGACCAAGCGGCGCATCGCCGGCGAGGTCGCGGGCCTGATCGCGGACGGCGAGTCCGTCGTCATCGACAGCGGCACCACCTGCCTGGAAGTGGCCCGCGCGCTGGAGCAGCGCCGGCTGACCGTGCTGCCGCTGTCCCTGCACGCGGTGAACGCGCTGACCGGGGCACCGCAACTGACGCTCCTGGTCCCCGGCGGCCGCCCCCGCCCCGGCGAGCTGGCGCTGACCGGGCCGCTGACCGAGGCGTCCCTGGCCGCCCTGCGCTTCGACACCGCGGTCATCGGCTGCTGCGGACTGAGCGCGACTCACGGCCTGACCGCGTACGACCTGGACGACGCCGCGGTCAAACGTGCCGCGATCGCCTCGGCCCGCCGCGTCATCGCGGTCGCGGACGCCCCCAAGCTCTCCCGCACGGCCCTGGCCTTCGTCGCCCCCGCCGCCGCTCTGCACGCCGTCGTCACCGACGAGGCCGCCGCCCAGGACGAGACCGACGCGCTGGTGGCCGCCGGCGTCACCGTACGAAAGGTGTGACCCCATGCCGGACTCGCCTGAATCGCACGTCTCGTACGTCTCACACGCCTCGCCCGCCTCGCCGGACGTCGTGCTCTTCGACCTGTTCGGCGTCATCGCGCGCCACCAGTCCGCCGAAGGCAAGGGCCGCATCGCCCGGGCTGCGGGAGTGGCCGCCCCGGCATTCTGGGACGCCTACTGGGCACGCCGACAGCCGTACGACCAAGGCGTGTTGACCGGCCCCGCCTACTGGCGCCAAGTGGCGGACACCCTCGCCACCCGCTTCGACGAACACCGCATCGCGGGGCTCATCGAAGCCGACGTCGCCAGCTGGAGCGCCGTGGACGAGGTCATGGTCGCCCTGGTCGAGGAGCTCGCGGCAGCCGGCCGCCGCATCGCGCTCCTGTCCAACATCCCCGATGAGCTGGCCACTTACTACGAGGAACACCACGCCTGGCTCAAGCACTTCTCCGTGCGCGCCTTCTCCTGCCGCATAGGCCACGCCAAACCCGATCCCGGCGCCTACGACTGGTGCCTGACCGCCCTGCGCACCGAACCGGACCGCATCCTCTTCGTCGACGACCGCGAGGAGAACATCCGCGCCGCCGAGACGGCTGGCATCCGCGGCCACCTGTTCACGACGCCTGAGCGTCTCCGGGGAGCTCTCTGACGGCGAGGGTGAGGGAGAGGGAGAGGTGAGGGAGAGGGCTGTGCGGTCCAGCGGCTTGGCGCTCAACTCGTCCCGGGCGAACCGCTCGTAGTCGACGGCGCCGAGTGTCTCGATCACGTTTGCGAGAGACGCCCGTGCCGCGGCGCGGCACCCTACCGCCCCGCGGTCATGACGCGTATCGCGCCTGGCTGGATCCGACCGCCCGGCAGCGGGCTCGACGTTCCCGCCGGTGCGGACGGTCGGGGGGCGCCGCCCGAGGAGCGACGGCCCGCGGCGCCCTCCCAGATGTCCGCGAAGCCCTGACGCATCGTCACATCGTGTCCCTATCACGGAGAGCAGGCGAGGTGGGCGTCCTCTGGGGCAGGTGGCCAGAACGCCATCGGTCGTCGGGATAAACCCCGCGCGGAGCAAGATCACCGTTTCGTGTGCTGCCAACGGTCTTATCGGGCGAGCCAGGCGCAACGGCCGTTAAATGGTCACCGGATCTGGATGAAATCCCGGAGATTACACCGCTACTTCCGCTTTCGCCGGTTGGCGCGCCTGCACTGATCACCTCCCTCGTGAAGGAGAGCTCGACCGATGACCGTTGAGACCAGCCCGGAAGCGCGACTGGAGCCGCCGCGGCGGTCCTTGAGTACGGCGGCTGCCCGCAATCTCGCCACCACCACGAAGTCCGCCCCGCAGATGCAGGAGATCACCTCCCGCTGGCTGCTGCGGATGCTCCCCTGGGTGGAGACCAAGGGCGGCGCCTACCGCGTGAACCGCCGGCTGAGCTACACCGTCGGCGACGGGCGCATCGATTTCGTCCAGGACGGCGCGGACGTCCGGGTGATCCCCCGGGAACTCGGCGAACTGGCCCTGCTGCGCGGCTTCGAGGACGTGGAGGTCCTGACCGCGATCGCCGACCGGTGCGTCCAGCGCGAGTTTCGCGCCGGTGAGGTCCTTGCCGAGCGCGGCACTCCCGCCGGGCAGCTCCACCTGATCGCCCACGGCCGGATCAACCAGCACTCCGTGGGCAAGTACGGAGACGAGGTCGGCGTCGCGGTCCTCGCCGACGGAGACCGGTTCGGGGAAAGCGCCCTGCTGGACGCCGACGCCAGGTGGGACTCCACGGCGACCGCCGAGACCGCCGGCACCCTGCTCACCCTGTCCCGCGCCGACTTCGACTCCGTGCTGTCCTCGGCACCGAGCCTCCAGGCCCACCTCGACGAGCTCCGCCGACTGCCTCAGCAGCGCCAGAACAAGCACGGCGAGGCCGAGATCGCGATGTCGGCCGGACATGTCGGCGAAGTCGCCCTGCCCGGTGCCTTCGTCGACTACGAGCTCAAGCCGCGCGAGTACGAACTCTCCGTCGCCCAGACCGTTCTGCGGGTCCACACCAGGGTCGCCGACCTCTACAACGGGCCGATGAACCAGACCGAGGAGCAGCTCAGGCTCACCATCGAGGCGCTGCGCGAGCGCCAGGAGCACGAGCTGATCAACAACCGGGAGTTCGGCCTGCTCCACAACGCCGACTTCAAGCAGCGCATCCAGCCGCACTCGGGCCCGCCCATCCCGGACGACCTCGACGAACTGCTCTGCCGCCGCCGCGGGACGAAGTTCTTCCTCGCCCACCCCAGGACCATCGCGGCGATCGGGCGCGAGCTCAACGCCCGCGGGATCTACCCCGATCACGTCGACCTCGGCGGGCAGCAGGTGCCGGCCTGGCGCGGGGTCCCGATCCTGCCCTGCAACAAGATCCCCATCACCAAGGAGCAGACCAGCTCGATCCTCGCCATGCGCATCGGCGAGGACAACCAGGGCGTCGTCGGTCTGCACCAGACCGGCCTGCCGGACGAGTACGAGCCGGGCCTGTCGGTGCGCTTCATGGGCATCGGCGAGCAGGCGATCATCTCGTACCTGGTCAGCACCTATTACTCCGCCGCCATCCTGGTGCCCAACGCACTCGGCGTGCTGGAGAACGTGCAGATCGCCCGCAGGCCCGCCTAGAGGATCCGTCGGACCGCCACGACAGCCCGGACCTTCCCGGGCCGGGCGAGTGTGCCCGGATCCGAAAGAGGCCGCCCACCCCACCAAGGAGCCACGGATGCCCGATCCTGGGTCTTCCCCGCCGCAGCCGAGCCTGCCTGCCGCCGCGGCCCGCTTCGGGGACCACGTCCCCACCCACGCCGCCGGCGTCCTGCCCACCACGCCCTCGGTTCCCCGTCCAGCCGCGGCGAGGGAACCGAGCCCTGCCCTGGAGCGGATCCTGCGCGGCCCCAGCGGTCTGGGCACGGCGGGCCTGCATCTGGCCCTGCCGCCGGAGTTGCCCGCGTCCTCGGCGTCCTCGGCGCCGTCGATGCCTCCGGAGCCCTCAGAGCCCCCGGCCGCCGAAGCGCCGGCGGACGCCCTGCACATCCCGGGTCTCTACTACCACCCGGTGCCCGAGCCCGACCCGGCGCGTGTGGAGGAGGTCAGCCGCCGGATCAAGGACTGGGCGGTGGACGAGGTCGAGCTGTTCCCCGACGAGTGGGAGGGCCAGTTCGACGGCTTCTCCGTCGGGCGCTACATGGTGGCCTGCCATCCCGACGCCCCGACCATCGACCACCTGATGATCGCCACCCGGCTCATGGTCGCCGAGAACGCGGTCGACGACTGCTACTGCGAGGACCACGGCGGCTCGCCCGTCGGCCTTGGCGGGCGCCTTCTGCTGGCGCACACCGCTCTGGACCCCCTGCACGCGCCGCAGGAGTACCAGCCGCAGTGGGCAAAGTCGCTGCACGAGGATGCCCCGCGGCGCGCCTACCGCTCCGCGATGGAGTACTTCGTCCGCCAGTCCACCGCCTCCCAGGCCGACCGCTTCCGGCACGACATGGCCCGGCTGCACCTGGGCTATCTCGCGGAGGGCGCCTGGGCCCAGACCGACCACACGCCCGAGGTGTGGGAGTACCTGGCGATGCGGCAGTTCAACAACTTCCGGCCCTGCCCCACCATCACCGACACCATCGGCGGCTACGAACTGCCGGCGGACCTGCATGCTCAGCCCGCCATGCAGCGGGTCCTCGCACTCGCCGGCAACGCCAGCACCATCGTCAACGACCTCTACTCGTACACCAAGGAACTCGCCAGCCCCGGAAGGCACTTGAACCTGCCCGTGGTGATCGCCGAGCGCGAGGGCGTCTCCGACCAGGACGCCTATCTGAAGGCGATCGAGGTCCACAACGACCTCATGCGCGACTTCGAGGCCGAGGCCGCCGCCCTGGCCGCCTCGTGCGCGGTCCCGAGCGTGCTGCGCTTCCTGCGGGGCGTGGCCGTATGGGTCGACGGCAACCACTACTGGCACCAGACCAACACCTACCGCTACAGCCTGCCCGATTTCTGGTAAGGACGGAATCACCTGTGACCAGCACTGAGTTCACCACTGTCGACAGCGCCTCCGCGTTCGTGCCCGCACCGGCGACGCCCTACCAGGGCGACATCGCGCGCTACTGGAACAACGAGGCGCGTCCCGTGAATCTGCGCCTCGGCGACGTCGACGGGCTCTACCACCACCATTACGGCATCGGCGACGTCGACCACGCCGCCCTGGGGGATGCCGACGACAGCGAGCACGAGAAGAAGCTGATCACCGAGCTGCACCGCCTGGAGTCGGCGCAGGCCGAGGTCCTCCTGGACCACCTCGGCTCCATCGCCCCCGACGACACGCTCGTGGACGCGGGGTGCGGGCGGGGCGGATCGATGGTCATGGCCCACCAGCGGTTCGGGTGCACGGTGGAGGGCGTGACCCTGTCGGCCAAGCAGGCCGACTTCGCCAACCGGCGCGCTCAGGAACTGCGCCTCCAGGACCACGTCCGCGCCCGCGTGTGCAACATGCTCGACATGCCCTTCGAGACCGGGCAGGCCGCGGGCTCGTGGAACAACGAGTCGAGCATGTACGTCGACCTGCACGACCTGTTCTCCGAGCACAGCAGGGTCCTCGAGGTCGGCGGCCGCTATGTGACCATCACCGGCTGCTGGAACCCGCGGTACGGCCAGCCCTCGAAGTGGGTCTCCCAGATCAACGCGCACTTCGAGTGCAACATCCACTCCCGCCGGGAGTACCTGCGTGCCATGGCCGACAACCGCCTCGTCCCGCAGGCCATCGTGGACCTGACGCCCGCGACCCTGCCCTACTGGGAGCTGCGGGCCACGTCGTCCCTGGTCACCGGCATCGAAGAGGCGTTCATCAACTCGTACAAGGACGGCTCCTTCCAGTACGTCCTGATCGCGGCCGACCGCGTCTGACCGACCGCCGGCCCAAGGGGCCGGGCCCGCCGACCGGCGGGCCCGGCCCTTCCGGCGCTGTGCGTGAGGATCGGGTGCCGCTCGCGAGGAGGGGACGCGGACTGTCGCGTACCGCTCCCGCTCCCCTACAGTGCGTGACGCCCACCTCCGTCCGTGACGACCCGTGACGACGCACCGCCGTCGAACAGGAGCAGCCCCGTGGCCACCCATGCCCGCCCCGGCTCCGTCCCGAGCCCGACCCCTCCCGCTCGCCGGGTCCCCGAGCTCGATCCTGCCCTCGTCGCCGAGTGGCAGGCCGGGGGAGGGGAGCTCGTCGACCTCTTCGCTCAGGCGCGCGAACAGCTCGGCGGCGTCGCCGCCGTCCGGCTCGGCCCGCGCCCGACCGTCCTGGTCACCGCCCCCGAGGCCGTGCAGCATGTGCTCGCGCTCCATCCCGGCCGGTACGTGAAGCGTTCGCACCGCGCCCGGCTGCTGATCGGCGACGGAGTCCTGGCCGCGACGGGCGAGGCATGGCAGCGCCAACGGCGGCTGCTGCAGTCCCAGTTCACCGGCCGGGGCATGCGCCGCTACGAGCAGCGCATCACCGAGGCCGCCCGGACCGCGGCGGCGCGCTGGGCCGGGTACGCACGCTCCGGGCAGGTCTTCGACGTCGGCGACGAGATGCGGCGCTTCGCCCTGGACACCATCTGGCGTTCCCTGACCGGACATCCCCTCGCGCCCGCGACGGAGCGCGAACTGGCCGCCGTGCCCGCGGTGGTGGCCGCGCTGCCCAGTCTGCCCGCCGACGGCACGGCCGCCCAGGGGGCGGTCGCCGCCGACCTGGCCAGGATCGACGCGGTGTCGAGCCTGGCCATCGCCGCCGCGCGCGACGGCGCGGCCGGACCCGACGGGCCGGGCCTGCTGCACGTCCTGCTCGATGCGGCCACGACGCGCCCCGAGTACACCGACCGGCTGATCCGCGACGAGCTGGTCACCCTGCTGGTCGCCGGGCACGAGACCACCGCATCGACCCTGACCTGGCTCTACCTCCTGCTGGACCAGAATCCGCAGGCGCGGGAGCAGGCCCTCGCCGCGGGCCCCGAGGGCTCGCCCGAGCGCCGGCAGGCCCTCCAGGCACTCGTCCACGAAGCGCTGCGGTTCTATCCGTCGGCCTGGATCCTGCCGCGCTGCGCGGTGCAGGACGACCATCTCGCCGGGTACGAGATCGAGGCGGACACCGACGTACTGGTCTGCCCCTACCTCACCCACCGGGACCCCGAACTCTGGCACGACCCGGGGCGCTTCGACCCGACGCGCTTCTCGACCCCAGGCCGGCGCCCCACCCACCCGGGAAGCTACTTCCCGTTCGGCCTCGGCCCCCGGGCCTGCCTTGGCCTGCAATTCGCCCTCCGCGAATCGACCACCCTCCTGGAACACCTGCTGCCCGCCCACACCCCCCGTTTCCACTCCATCCCGGAGAAGGCCGCCTATAGCATCACGGTCCGCCCCGACGGCCCGACACCGGCGGTGCTGGGCGGCTAGGTCCGGCGGTAGTAGGCGAACTGGGTCTCTCCGTTGTAGCCGTAGCTCTCGGGGGGCAGTTCGTGCAGGGCTACTCCGCCGCGGGTGAGGGGGCCGAGGGCGTTCGTCAGCAGTTCGTTGGCTCCGGCGATGAAGGCGGCCTTTTCCTCGGCGCTGTTCGTGCCCAGGGTGATGCTGACCTCGACGTGTGCGTCGAGTCCGCCGGTCAGTGGCTTGCCCGCGACGTAGTAGCGGGTGGGCGGAACCATGTCGATGTGGACGATGGTGCGCGCGCCGGACTTGCCGAGGGCCGTGACCGCGAGCGCGGTGAGCCTCTCGGCCAGGGTGCGCTGAGTGGTGGTGGGGAGGTCGGGGTCGGTGATGATGGCGCGGATGTAGGGCATGGCTCTCCTCGGTGCGCGTTCGGGATGCGTTCGGTGGGTGCCGGCCGTAGGCGGCGGCTGTGGGCAAGCCTGGCCGACCTGGAACGATGGATCCAACGCACCGACGTCATAGCTCTATGAGGCCGCCGCATGACCGTGAACCTTGCCCAGCTGAGGGCCTTCCTCGCCGTCGCCGAAGCAGGCGGCTTCAGCGCGGCCGCCGCCGAGTTGAGCATGAGCCAATCCGCGGTCTCGCACGCCGTGGCCTCCCTCGAACGCGAGCTGACGGCGCCGCTGCTGGTCCGCGCCACGCCGGTGCGGACCACGGCGCTGGGTGAGCGGATCCTGCCGCACGCGCGCACCGCGCTGTCGGCGGCCCGGTCCGTGGAGGAGATCGCGGCCGACGCCGCCGAGACGATGACCGGCACCGTACGGCTGGCCTGCACGCCGACCATCTGCCAGGGGCTGGTCCCGGACCTGCTCCGGCACTGGAGCGAGGAACAACCCCGGCTGACCGTCCGGTTCTTCGAAGGCGACAGCACGGAGATCGCCGCCTGGCTGGCGGACGGCGTGGCGGATGCCGCCATCCTGATCGACCCGCCCACGGGGGCCGGCGTCCACCTGGCAGAGGACCACTACCGGGCCGTGCTGCCCCGGGACCACCCCTTGGGGGACGAACCGCTCGTCGACATCGGGGACTTGGCGGACGACCCGTTCCTGATATCGCCCGACAACTGCGAAGCCCGCGTCCGCACGATCCACATGCGGGCCGGGCTGCCCTTCACCCCTGCCCGCCGGGTGCGGGACCTGACGACGCTGATCGGCATGGTGCAGGCGGGCATCGGCGTGACGGTCCTGTCCGAGGCCTCCCGCTCCCTGCTCCCGTCCGACCTGGTCCTGCTGCCGCTGAAGCCGGTGATGTCCCGCAGGCTCGTACTGACCGGCCCCCATGAGCGTCCCTGGCACCCGGCGGTCCGCACGCTGGCAGAGTCGGCCGCCGTGCACCTGTCCGGACTCAGTTCTGGGCCCGCTCCAGTTCGTCCTGGTGGTGGCGCAGCCGGATGCTGACCGCTCCCGCGGTGAACAGCGCGCCGCCTATCGCCGCCGTAGCGTCGGCGCGGCCTCGATCTCGTCGGCTCGGTCGGGGGCGGTGCGCCCCCCGGGGCAGAGCCACTCCCAACGCAGAAAAAAGCCCCGGTCTCGTGAGAGACCGGGGCTTGTCGCGAGCGCTGGGCAGGCCTTGCACCTACATTTCCCCGCAGGAAGCGGGGCGTCTTTCCTTGGACGACCAACGCAGGGCCCGCTTGCAGGAGTTCCGGCTGCGGGCTCAAGATCCACTATAGCGTACGGAGCCGGGCTCGCCGACCTACGTGTGTCTCGCCGGGCGGGACATCAGGTCACTGCACGCCGTGCGGCCGGAACTGGATGCTGATGCGTCCCCCGGCGGCGCGGGTGGACTTGGGGATGGCGTGTTCCCAGGTGCGCTGGCAGGAGCCGCCCATCACGATCAGGTCGCCGTGGCCGAGCGGGCGCCGGACGGTCTCGCCGCCGTGGCGCGGGCGCAGCAGCAGGTCGCGGGGTGCTCCCACGGAGAGGATGGCGACCATCGTGTCCTCGCGGGCGCCCCGGCCGATGCGGTCGCCGTGCCAGGCCACGCTGTCGCGCCCGTCGCGGTAGTGGCACAGGCCGGCCGTCGTGAAGGCCTCGCCGAGCTCGGTGGCGTAGTGATCGGAGAGGGCTTGTCGGGCCTCGTCGAGCACGGCGTGGGGGAGTGGTTCACCGGCGCGGTAGAAGGCGAGCAGGCGCGGCACGTCCACGACCCTCTCGTACATCTGCCGGCGCTCGGCCTTCCAGGGGACGTCCGCGGCCAGCCGCTCGAACAGGACGTCGGCGCCGCTGAGCCAGCCCGGCAGGAGGTCTATCCACGCTCCGTCGCCCAGAACCGTCCGGCGGATGGTGTTCAGGGGCCCCAGGCGCACGTCGTCGCTCTGGTCGAAGAGGGATCCCTGGAGCTGGTGCGTCGCCATGCGGCCAGTGTACCCAATGATTCGAACATGCGAGCTAATTCGAATGCCGGTCACCGCGAGCCCCGGGGCGCGCGGTGACCGGCGGCCGGGGTCAGCGGGAGCGCTGCCCCGAGACCAGGCGGTAGACGAACAGGACGAGCACGGAGCCGACGATGGCGGCGATCCACGTCGACAGATGGAAGAACCCGTTGATCGAGTGGACGCCGAAGATCACCTTGCCCAGCCAGCCGCCGAGCAGCCCGCCCACGATGCCGATCAACATCGTCACCAGGCAGCCTCCCGGGTCCTTGCCAGGAGTGAGGGCCTTGGCGATGGCCCCCGCGATGAGACCGATCAGGATCCAGGCGATGATGCCCACGAGCGTGTTCCCTTCCCTTGTGTACGTGTGTGTACGTGCCGACGCTTGATCTGCTGTCCGGCACTGGGACAACTGTCCGGCCCAGGGCGCCTCACGCGGGACCAAGGTCCCCGGTCGCGGGCCAAAGGTCATTCCTCTGCCAGCCGACCGGGTGAGGTTCGCGCGGCAGATGTGAAGGGAGCGTTGCAGGCTCTCCATGTCTTCGTCGCCGTGAGCATGCCGGCAAGGGGCAGGCGAGAAGAGAAGCCGCGAGGAGGACGCTGCCGATGTTAGTTGTCGCTCTTTTGCTCCTGCCGGCCATGGGACTCCTGATGATCGCCATGGACCGCATCGAGGACGGGATGAACGGGGAAGCGTGGCCGAGAGCCGGCCGGCGGGTACGTCACCTTCGTCTCATCCACGGCGCAGGGCCCGGGGGACGTCATCGAGCGCCCGTGGCCGAGCAGCACAGCGACGCCGCCTGACGCACGAGGAAACGGCGCCGGGGGGGGCGGGGGGGCGGGGGGGGGGGGGCCCGCCCCCCCGCGGGAGCAGCCCAGGGACGGGGGGGT
>NZ_JBITWR010000015.1:0-225125 GCF_044544025.1 Streptomyces sp. NPDC055243 | reverse complement strand
CGGGCGGGCATGCAGACCTCCAAGACGATCGTGGCGATCAACAAGGACGCCGAGGCCCCGATCTTCGACCTGGTCGACTACGGCGTGGTCGGCGACCTCTTCGACGTCGTCCCCCAGCTCACCGAAGAGGTCAACACCCGCAAGGGCTGAGCTCATCGACGTACGAGGCCCTCACCCCGCAGCCGCGGGGTGAGGGCCTCGGCGCGTCACAGGGTCAGACTCGCCTGCACCGGCAGATGGTCGCTCGGGAACTGCCCGCCCAGCGAGAAGGTGTTGATGGCCGCCGAGTGGACCCGCACCGCGGGCGTCGCCAGGATCCAGTCGATCCGGTCGCCGTCGGGCTTCAGCGGCTTGTAGCCGTGGAAGGTGGCGTACGCCTTGCTGCGCTCGGCCGCCGCGTCCCAGGTGTCGACGAGGCCGGCGCCCAGCAGCGTGTCGTAGACCGGGTTCTTGTGGGCCGCGACATTGAAGTCACCGGTGACCAGGAGCGGCAGGGACGGGTCGAGGGCCGCGATCCGTTCGGAAATCAAACTCGCGGCACGCGCGCGTGCGTACTGACTCGCGTTGTCCAGGTGGGTGTTGAGGACGTACAGCTCGCTGTCCGTGCGCAGGTCGTGGAAGCGGACCCAGGTGACCATGCGGATGGAGCCGCCGCCCCACGTGTTCGATCCGATGACGTCGGGGGTGTCGGAGAGCCAGTAGTGGTCGTACGCGATCGGCGCGAGTCTGCGGGTGTCGTAGAAGACGCTCATGAACTCGTCGCGGCTGCCGCCCGCCCGGCCGGTGCCGATCCAGTCGTAGTGCGGGCCCAGGTCCTCGGCGATGTCCCGCACCTGCTGGTAGAGGCCTTCTTGGGTGCCGATGACATGAGGACGCGCGCGGCGCAGCAGTTCCCGGGTCACCGGGCGCCGGTCGGCCCAGGTGTTGGGCGGCGTGGTGCTCGCGTAGCGGAGGTTGAACGACATGACCTCCAGTCGGCGCCCCGCGCGCTCAACCCCGTGCGCGGGGGAGGCGGACAGTGCGGTGGTGAACAAGGGCACCGCCACCGCGGCGAGCGCTGTCTGCAGGCCCAGGCGGCGCGAAACTCGGGTGTCGTTCGGCACGCGGTCTCCTTCAAGGGGTGAGGGTCAGGATGAGGTGCGGGCGGGCGAGTGCGGAAGCAGGATCTGAGACACGGGTGAACGGACGCGGTCCGGCAGACGAGAGGGTGTTGACCAGCGGGAAGGTCGCCGGATAACTTCGGCATGCGGATTGTTGATTCCGTGAAGCGGAAGTTCTGACAGTCCTGAGTGGTCCTGAGTGTGTGGTCCTGAGCGTGTGGAGGGTGCAGGAATGGGTCAGCAAGAGAAGGTGGCAACGAGTCTCGCGGGCGCGGTCAGCGAGGGCATCAGCGCTTCCCTCGCCCCGGTGGACGCGGAGCTGGAGCGCCGCTATCCCGGAGACCCGGGCACCCGCCAGCCGGTCCACACCGTGTACGTCCCCGGTGAGCTCTTCGGCGCCGACACCATTCGTACGTGGGGCGACCAGGCTCTGAAGTCCCTCGACGAGCACGCTCCGGACGCCGCCACCTTCGCGTCCGTCCTCGGTCTGGCCGACGACCTCGCCGCGCCGGTCTACGACCGCGTACGCGCCAAGCTGGAGCGCGAGCCCGTCGAGGACCTGCGCATCGACTTCGAGGACGGCTACAAGGGTGCGGACGAGGACCAGGACGCCGCCCGCGCGGCCCGCCTGATCTCCGAGGCCTACAAGAACGGCACAGCCGCCCCGTACATGGGCATCCGCATGAAGTGCTTCGAGGAGAACGTGCGCGACCGCGCCATCCGCACCCTCGACATCTTCCTGTCCGGCCTCATGGAGGCCGGCGGCCTGCCCGACGGCCTGGTCCTTACGCTGCCCAAGGTGACCTACCCCGAGCAGGTCACCGCGATGGTGCGCCTCCTGGAGGAGTTCGAGAAGGCGCGTGGCCTGGAGGCGGGCCGGATCGGCTTCGAGATCCAGATCGAGACCAGTCAGTCCATCCTGGCCGCCGACGGCACCGCCACCGTGGCCCGCATGATCGGCGCCGCCGAGGGCCGCGCCACCGGCCTGCACTACGGCACGTTCGACTACAGCGCCTGCCTCGGCGTCAGCGCCGCCTACCAGACCAGCGACCACCCGGCCGCCGACCACGCCAAGGCGATCATGCAGGTCGCCGCTGCGGGCACCGGCGTCCGCGTCTCGGACGGCTCCACCAACGTCCTGCCCATCGGCACCACCGAGAAGGTCCACGACGCCTGGCGCCTGCACTACGGCCTCACGCGCCGCGCCCTGGCCCGCGCCTACTACCAGGGCTGGGACATGCACCCCGGCCACATCCCCACCCGCTACGCCGCCGTGTTCGCCTTCTACCGCGAGGGCTTCGAGCAGGCCGCCGCGCGCCTGTCCGCCTACGCGGCCCACCGTGAGGGCGGCGACGTGGCGGACGAGCCGGCCTCGGCCAAGGCGCTCGCCGGCTACCTGCTGCGCGGCCTGGACTGCGGCGCCCTGGACGTCGGCGAGGTCACCCGGCTCACCGGCCTGACGCTGGCCCGCCTGCAGAGCTTCTCCGGCCCGCGCCGCGGGGACCTCACGCCGCACGGCAAGTAACTCCCGGCTCGCCCTGTCACCCCTGCCCCGTAGTCTGTGAGCCACGAAAAGTGGCGTCACAGGAGCGGGGCAGCGGTGCCTTCGGGCGTACTGCCAACCGCCAACCGCCAACTGTCAGCCCGCAGGCGGCAGTTCGCCCGATCCGCGCTTGATCAGCCGCGTCGGGAGCTCGATGCGCTCAGGGGCGTCGGAGGCGCCGTCCAGCTGACGGAACAGGCGCTCCGCGGCGGTACGGCCCAGCTGCGCCGCGTCCTGGGCGACGACGGTCACCCCCGGCTGCAGCAGGTCCGCAAGCTCGATGTCGTCGAAGCCGACGAGGGCCACGGGGTGGGAGTGCCCGGCGAGGACCCGCACGACCGTCACCGTCACACGGTTGTTGCCCGCGAAGATCGCCGTGACGGGGTCGGGGCCGCTCAGCATCGCCCGGGTGGCCGGTCCCACGCGGTCCGGCGAGGTGATGCCCAGGGACATCCACTCCTCCTGGACGGGGATGCCCGCGTCCTCCATGGCCGCGCGGTAGCCGCGCAGGCGCTCTATGGCGGTGTGGATGCGCGGCTGGTCGCCGATGAAGCCGATGCGGCGGTGGCCGTGGGCGATGAGGTGGGCGACGCCGTCGCGGGCGCCGCCGAAGCTGTCGGAGAGCACGACATCGGCGTCGATCTTCCCGGCGGGGCGGTCGACGAAGACGGTGGCGACCCCGGCGGCGATCTCCGGCTCCAGATAGCGGTGGTCGTCACCGGCGGGGATGACGACCAGGCCGTCGACCCGGCGCGCGCACAGCGCGAGCACCAACTCCTGCTCGCGGTCGGGGTCTTCGGCGCTCGAGCCGTTGATGAGCAGCGCGCCGTGGGCGCGGGCCACTTCCTCCACGGCGCGGCTGAGCGGGCCGTAGAAGGGGTCGGCGAGGTCTTCGAGGACCAGGCCGATGCTGGCCGTGCGGCCCTTGCGCAGCACCCGCGCGCTGTCGTTGCGGCGAAAGCCCAGGGCGTCGATGGCCTCCTGGACGCGGCGCTCGGTGTCGGGGGTGACACCCGCCTCGCCGTTCACGACGCGGGAGACCGTCTTGAGGCCGACTCCGGCGCGTGCGGCGACGTCTTTCATGGTCGGACGGTTGCCGTAGCGGGGTTCGGGTCGCTCGGGTCGGCTGGCGGTCTCGGCCACGGTGCGCTGTCCTGTCGTCGACGATGGTGAGCTGAAGTGGTGCGTAAGTGATGTGGCGTCGAGCATAGAACCTGGACAACGTTGTCAGATGCAAGAGAGACTGTCCATCGCATTCTCCGGCCTGCCCTTTCACCGGGGGAGCGGCCTGCCCTTTCACCAGGAGATCTGACACTGATGCACACGGACCTCGTCGCCGCACTCGACATCGGCGGCACCAAGATCGCCGGCGCCCTGGTGGACGGCCGCGGCCGGATCCTGCTGCGTGCCCAGCGGCCCACGCCCGCGCGCGAGGACGGCGACACCGTGATGCGGGCGGTCGAAGAGGTCGTCGGCGAGCTCACGCACTCCCCGCTGTGGGGCAGGGCGCGCGCGGTCGGCATCGGCAGCGCGGGCCCCGTGGACGCCTCCGCGGGCACGGTCAGCCCCGTCAACGTCCCCGGGTGGCGCGGCTACCCGCTGGTCGAGCGGGTGCGCGCGGCCACCGGCGGACTGCCGGTCGAGCTGGTCGGCGACGGCGTCGCGATGACGGCGGCCGAGCACTGGCAGGGCGCGGCCCGCGGCCACGACAACGCGCTGTGCATGGTGGTGTCCACCGGCGTCGGCGGCGGACTGATCCTCGGCGGCAAGCTGCACCCCGGCCCCACCGGCAACGCGGGTCACATCGGTCACATCAGCGTCGATCTGGACGGCGACCCCTGCCCGTGCGGCGCGCGCGGGTGCGTGGAGCGCATAGCGAGCGGGCCCAACATCGCACGGCGCGCCCTGGAGGGCGGCTGGCGGCCGGGCGCCGACGGCGACACGTCCGCCGCCGCGGTGGCCGTCGCCGCACGGGCCGGGGACCCGGTCGCCGTCGCCTCCTTCGAGCGGGCGGCCCAGGCGCTCGCCGCGGGCATCGCCGCCACGGCCACGCTCGTCGAGATCGACATCGCCGTGATCGGCGGCGGGGTGGCGAAGGCGGGCAACGTCCTCTTCGACCCGCTGCGCCGGTCCCTGCGGGACTACGCCACGCTCTCGTTCGTACGCCATCTGACCGTGGGCCCGGCCTTGATGGGGACGGACGCGGGTCTCGTGGGGGCCGCGGCGGCCGCGCTCAGCCAGGAGGACAGGGCCGTGGACCTGCACCCCGCTGTGGGCAGCTGACCGTCCCTGGGGGCTGCCGCCCGCCAGTTCGTCCGAGTGCGGGCCGGGCTGAAGTGCACCAGCCCGGCCCGCGGTTGACGATGTGCCGGATTCAGCAGCTGAGCACCGGCTCCGCCCAGTCCGCGTGGTCGGAGTCCCTGCCGTCACCGCCGTCCGTGACGACCAGGCGCACGATCTGGGCGCCGCGCACGTCCGCCGAAAGGCTCTTCGCCGCATCGGCGTTGGTGAGGACGCCGGTCGACGCGGCCTTCTTGCCGTCCGCCCAGATCTCGAAGGTGACCGTTCCCTTCGGGTCCTTCTCGTCGTCGACGCCCACCTTCGCGCTGACCTTCTCGCAGGAGGCGCCGGTGTAGTACTCGACGGAGCTCGCGGCGTGCACCCCGAGCCCCTTGGCGTGGACGACCCCGCCGATGGTGAGCGGATTGCCGTCGCCCGCCGCGCTCTCGCCGTTGCTGGTGTCCTTCTCGACAGGGCCCCAGCCATTGACCGCCGACATCCACGGCAGGTCACTGACCGCCGAGTTGCCCGCGGGCGGCGCCACGACGACATGGGCCGTCAGCGGCAGCACGCTCTGGGCGCGGGTGCCGCCGGGGGAGCGGTAGCTGGTCTTGAGCGTCAGGTCGTACGCTCCCGGGGCCGCGCCCTGCGGTGCGCTCACCGACCACGACGTACGCAGCGACGTGCCCGTACGCAAGGAGCTCGCGGTCGAGGGCGAGGTCGCCTTGATGCGCCAGCCGGAGGGGCCGGCGAAGGTGACGGACACCTTCCGCGCGGGGGTGCGGCCGAGATTGGTGACCTTCGACGTCAGCTTCTCCGGCTTGCCGGCCTCCACCAACGGCGCTCCGTCCAGGCCGAGTTCGACCGCCGAAGGGTTCTTGGCCCACTTGCCGTCCGCCGCGACGCGCAGCAGCACGGTGCCGTGCGCGGGGACGGTCGCCGCGATCGCGCCCGCCGTGTTGTAGCTCTTGTGCTGCCACAGGTCGCGCAGCGTGTACCCGTCGGCCTCCGGGAGCCCGACGGCCTTGGCCGACGTGGCGATCGACTGGGCGCTGCCCGTCTCGTTGAAGAGCGCGACCGTGCGGCTGCCGTCCTTCATCTCCTTGGCGACGACCCAGCGGCCGTCCTGGGAGGAGAGCACCTTGCCCTGCTTGCCCAGCGGGTCCTGGTCGACGGCGATGACTTCCTTGTTGCCGATGATCTCGAAGGTCTCGGGGGTGGCCTTGCGCAGGTCGGAGCCGATGAGCAGCGGGGCTGCCATGATCGACCACATCGAGAAGTGCGTGCGGTACTCGGTGCCGGTCATGCCGCCATTGCCCACCTCGAGCATGTCCGGGTCGTTCCAGCGGCCCGGACCCGCGTGCTCGGCGAGCGGCAGGTTCTGCTTCATGATCGACAGCATCGAGCTCCAGTTGTCGCTGATGTCGCCGGTGGTGCGCCACAGATGGCCGACGTCGGCGGCCCACTCCCAGGGCTTGTTCTCTCCCCACTCGCAGATGCTGTAGACGATGGGGCGCCCGGTGGCCTTCAGCGCGTCGCGCATGGCGATGTACCGCTTCTTGGCGTCGACGCCTTGGTTGTTGCAGTTGTCGTACTTGAGGTAGTCGACGCCCCAGTCGGCGAACTGCCGTGCGTCGCTGACCTCATGGCCGAGTGCTCCGGGGAATCCGATGTCGCTGCAGGTCTTGGTGCCGGCGCTGGTGTAGATGCCGAGCTTGAGTCCCTTGGCGTGCACGTAATCGGCAACCGCCTTGATTCCGTTGGGGAATCGCTTGGGGTCGGGCACCAGTTTGCCGTTGGCGTCCCGCTGGGGCAGTGCCCAGCAGTCGTCGAGATTGACGTACTGATAGCCGGCGTCCTTGAGGCCCTTCTCGACGAAGATGTCCGCGATTCCCTTGACCATCGCCTCGTCGAACTCGGCCCTGCAATGCGTGGAGTTCCAGTTGTTGAAGCCCATGGGCGGGGTGAGGGCGAGACCGTCGGGGAGCTTCGCGTCGGGAGCGCGTGTCCCGGCGGCCTGTGCCCCGGCGCCCTGTGACCTGGTGGTCTGCGACTCGGCGGTCTGCGGCTCGGTGGTGGAGGGCATGAAGGGCCTCTCGGCCGCACCGCCCGCGTCACGGGCCGCCGCCGGCGCCGCGAGCCCTGCGGCACACAGCAGTGCGGCGGCCAGCGACCCGACGACTCTTCGACGCGTTGTGAGGGGTGAGGTATGACGCATCGTTACATTCCTCCGTACTCGCAGAAGTTGGGGGACTGCGTACGTGTCAGAGGTGCGCGCTTACGGTAGGCCGTGTTCGACTCTGTTGGAAGAGGGTCGCAACGGTTCGAGGACCCGAACGCCAAAACCCTTGGCTGGTAAGGCACTTGGTAGTGGTATCGCAACCCTCGCGTTCGGTTGTGTTCGGTTGCACCCCGAGGAGGGGGGCATGGCGCAGTCATCGTTCATGGGTCCTGCCACGTCTCGAAGCATGGCAGGACATCGGATGTCCCTGCGGAATGTCCTGTGCGGTGCGGCCGCCGGAGCCGGAGCGGTCACTCTTCCGGCCCTGCTCACGGCCCGCGGCGACGGCCCGGGTGGCACAGCGAGTTCCAGCAGAACATCACGCGCTATCTGCAGGGCACGCCGGCTCGGTCCTGGTGGCGCTGCCCACGGTGCTGGTCTTCCTGCTCCTGCAGCGGCACTTCATCGCGGGGCTGAGGTTGGGGTCGAGCAAGGGGTGAGGGGGTGTGGCGACAGCGGATGCGGATGCGGATGCGGGTGTGGGTGCGGATGGGGATCTTGGTGATGCCGGGGCGTAACGGGGTGGCTAGCGAGGTGCCGCGAGTACGTCCCGGAGTACGTCCGCGAGCGTGACGCGGGCCAGCTCGTGCCGCAGGGTTTCCTCGATGCCGTCGTAGATGCCCTGCATCGCCGGCTGGATGCCGTAACCCACCACGCATCCCTGGTCCGGGGTGGTGCGGTGCATCGCGAACAGCGGGCCGGGTTCCACTGCCTCGTACACGTCGAGCAGGGTCATCGACTCCAGCTCGCGCGCCAGTGACCAGCCCGCGCCCACGCCCCGCCGGGACTCCCCTCGGCCTCTTCGCCTACGCGGCGGCCCGTCGCCCATCGGCTCTCACGATCGTCGTGGGCTGCTCTGCCTTGAGTGCCGGCATCGAGGCAGAGCAGTTCGTCATGAACGCCGGCCGGGTCGTCGATGTCGGCGACGTCATTTTCAACACCGTCGGCGGACTGGTGGGCTGCCTGCTGGCCGCCGGGGCTTGGCTGGTGACAGGGCGCGGTACTGAAGGAGCCCGCCACGGCCCGCCAAGGAGCCCGTATGACCGACCAACATCCCCGCCGCTTCATGATGGTGCGCGACATCGATGAGACCGGCGTTTCCGGCGTCGGCGTCATCGTCGAAGGCATCGAGTTCACCGATGGCACCGTCGCCCTGCGATGGCTGACCGAGACGACCTCGACCGCCATCTACGCATCCATGGACGATGTCGAAACCATCCACGGCCACGGCGGCAGGACACGGATCGTCTGGATCGACGAATAGGGCAATGACTCAGCGGGCGCCACTGTGCCGCCGTACTGACCGTGCACTTCTTTGAAGACACGACCCGGTCGCAGCCACTGAGCCCTGGGGCGTCGACGACGGCATCCACCGCCGGCTCATCCGGCCCCAGGTCACCGCGCTCATGGCCGTCCATCAGGAACGGCGCACCGTGCGGATCTACGACATCCAGCGACGACGACGCTGACGCCGACACCGCGAAACCCCCGCCAGGGCGGGCGGTCTGCCGCTTCCCCGGACCACAGCTCAGGCCGAGGCATGACCACCGATCGTCACCTCGATGTCGTCTCCCGACTGGGCGAACTCCCGGATCAGCCAAGTGCGGCCGCCGATCGGCGTGCCCGCGCCGGTGGTGTAGGCCGAGACGGTGAGCACGGGGCCCATCGAGTCGGCGCGCAGCTGCGCCTCGGTGACCACGTCATCGGAAAGCCGCAGTTCCACGTCGATCGGCCACGGCTCTGCCGCAAAGGCCGTGGGGTCGGAGAGCCCCAGCAGGCGGCAGTGAGCGCCGGGGAAGAGGTGTGTGTGACCGCATACGGCCAGGAAGGTGTTCGCTTCGGTCGGTCCGGTGGAGGACTGGGGCATGACGAAGCTCCGAAATCGGTGGGGGGCAGGCCGCCCTTGGAGTGTGCGGCCTTCGACGGGCGGGCGGCGGCATCCCACGGCCTCGACGCCCCACTGCCACCCGGTCGGAGCCGCACGAGATCGGTGAAGCGACGTAGGGCGACGGATTCAGTACCGCCTTTCCGCCCCTTTCTGCCACTCAGCCGCTTTCTGCCACTCAGCCCGGAACACGCCCCTAGTGGCGGCCGGGTGGGTCGGAGGTGCACTGCGGGTCAAGAGGGGTGTTGTTCGTGCGGAAGGCGGCCCCGTCCTTCAACTGCGCCCGTAAGTCCTCGAGTTCCCGCTGCATCGCTTGCAGCCGCTGATACGTCTCGAAGAGATAACGAATCTTGGTGCGCAGGGTCAACGGGTCGATGGGCTTGAGAACAACGTCGGCCACCCCGAGCAGGTACGCCGCGGCTGACACCTCGCGGCTCACGCTGTAGCCGGTCAGCAGGACGATGGGGATCGACCGCGTCTGATCCAGGCGGTGCATGTAGCGCACGACGTCCAGGCCGCCGACGCCCGGCATGCGCAGATCCAGCAGTACGAGACCGACATTGCCCCGCAGGAGCTCCCGCAGGGCGTCGTCACCGTTGGTCGCGCGCCCCAGTTCGTAGCCGAGGGGGGCCAGCGCGCTTTCCAGCGCGAACAGCGTGTCCTCGTGGTCATCGACGACGAGGATCTTGGAGTGCGTTGGCATCGCCTCGGGCCCCTCTCACTGACGTAACCAGGCTATGCCTAGGACGAGTTGAAGAATCCTTCCTCGCGTGGGAGTTGATGCTTCAACGGCCACGAGGAGAACACCGGCCACAACAGTCAGCCCCCTCCCGCCGGAAGGCAAGAGGGGGGAGTTCCCGTTTCAACTTGTGTCAGTGGCGCCGCTCTGGGAAGACGTGCGGGCGTAGAGCCGGTGGCATCGAACCGCATGGGTTGATCTCCGCTGATGCCACCGGTCCCGGACTCCCATGGAGGCGTGTTCGATCCCGCATTGCCGCCCCATGGTCGAGGCGGGTCGGCCGCGGCCGAGGGAGCTCGCCGCGGCCGCTCCTGCCGTCAGCTTGCTCCTGATCAGGGTGGATGGCCTCCGCATTCCTCACGCCGTATTCCGTACGACGCATTCCTCACGCAGGCAGGCGAGTTCGGGCCATCGGGTGTGGTGTCGAGTTCGGGTCATCGGGTGCGGAGCAGGGCTGGACGCCCGGGCCCGAGCCCGGGAGTGACCTGTATGCGTCGCGGCTATCCCTGCGCCGCCTTCGCGTACTCCTGTGCCATGCCACCCGCGAAGTCGTACACCACGACCGGTTCCTCACCCACCACCCAGGCATCGTGTCCGGGCGAGCACACGAAGACATCGCCCGGCCCGACTTCGACCTCGCCTCCGTCGTCCATGCGGATGTGCATCCGCCCCTGGACGACATAGCCGTTGTGATGGATCTGGCAGCTCTCGGTCCCCGCGAGCGGGGCCACGGACTCGGACCAGCGCCAGCCGGGCTCGAAGTTGCCCACGGCGAAGTCCAGTCCGGTGAGATGTACGGCTTCCAGGTGGCCGCGGGGGAAATCGCGGCGCTCATCCGGCTTTTCGACCGCCTTGACCTCGATCATGACGACTTCCTCCGTTCGGGCCGTGCAACGTTCCGGAGTCAGTTGTCGCCGCCGCGTGACCCACGGCCGACGTCATCGCCAGCCGACCCCTTCATTCCATCGTCTGCCTGTCAACCGGGGGACGCCACCTGGGGGACTGCCGGGTCACCGAGGGGGTCGGGTCTCCTACTTGCTGTGTTGATCGAGGCGCCGATTCGGACGTCGATTCAGGCACGGACACGGACGTTGGTTCAGGCGCAGACGCGCCTGACCTGCCAGAACGGCAGGAGTGACATCCCCCGGATATCCGGCGCGCTACCATCCGAATGCCAACCGGGAATCACCACCCGTGATTCCACCCGTGATTCCACAGCCTGGGAGGGCGGCATGAGCAGCCAGCCGTGGACCACCGAGGAGCTCGTCGACCTCGACGAGACCATCGACGCCGCCCGCGAATCCGGCAACGACGAGCTCGCCGCCTACTGGCTGAGCGTCCGTGACGGCGGCACGCCCACCGCTGACTGGGAAGACCTCCGCGTCGGCCTCTACGCCAAACACGGCATCGACGTCAGCGACCACGCGGCATAATCAGGCGCCATGGCGCCCCAGCACAGCAGGCCCGGAGCCCGCATCGTCCTCGGCCCCACCGCCGTCGCACAGGCCGGCCGCTTCACGCCGGCCGAAGAGATCTCCGTGGACCGCGCCCTGGCCGCCATCGCCGCCGACCCCACCATCGGCTTCGTCCGCACCCGCACCGAAAACGGCGGGATCATGTGGGAGTACCGGGCATCCGGCACCAGCGTCCGCATCATCTACACGATGACCATCCGACGCACCATCGTCACCGTGGCGTACTTCGAAGCCTGAGCCAGGACCGCGCCCCACCCGGGACGTGCGGAGCGAGGACACGCGTCGCGTACAAGTGGGCTACTGCTCGCCGGGCGGGTCATCCGTGCGGGCCGCGGCCAGCTCGATCTCGCGGATCCGGCGCAACCACCGCGCCAACACATACAGGGCGCCGCCGAGGATGGCGCACGGCTCCCAGATCTCCGTGACGAGAGCCGGTAGACCGCCGTCCCCGACGATGTACACCGACTGAGCGCCGACCACCAGGGCAATCGCCGTGTTCGTGCGGCGCTCCACCCGCAACAGCCACTCCACCGGAACCCACAAGGGGCCGCACAGATCACTCAGGCGCATGCGGATCGCGGCGCCGAGGAAACCGAACGACAGCCGAAGCTGAGCCCAGCTCGACAGGGTCTGCCCGGACTCAGGATCTCCGGCGAGTACGGCTGCCCAGTCCGCGCGAAGATGCGGACGCCGACGCCCCGCGAGCGCTGCGGCCAACGACATCGCCCTTCGTGGAACCCGCAGATCGGCCAGTTGGTCCGACTTCGCTTTGATGCCGATGGTGAGGAGGAGGACCCCTACGACCGCCAGCGTGCCGAACTGCCATTGCACGATCTGCTCGAATCCCACCACAAAGACCGCGGCGATCAGTGCCACCAAAGGCATGGCTACGTGCCACCTCCTGCGAAGCCAGGACGGCGACCGTACCGGGCGGCCCGTTCAGCAAGTGCGGACGAGGCCCACGTGCGTCCGGCACCCGTGAGCTCGTAGAACCGCCGGGCGGGACGGCCGGGGTGCGGATCCGACTCCACGGAACCTGCGACCAACCCCTGCCTCTCCAGCCGGTCGAGGATCGGGTACACGGTTCCAGAGCCGAGCTCGGCCTCCTGACAGATCTTCAGCCCCCAGGCCGGGTCGTTGGAGGTGGACGCCAACAACACCTTGATCACCTCAAGTGTCGGGCGTGTAAGGCGAATTGAGGTCATGTCAGGAGTACAGCACTCGGCGGAGCGTATGTCGAGAACGAAGTACGCTCCCTGGTGACGGGACCGACGGGCCCTCGGGGCCACTCGGGGGCCTCCAGGGCGTGAGCGCCTCTCCTGTGAATCCGTCGAGCTGAACCTCAACCCCAGCTCTGAACAAGCGGGTTCACCGCATGCCGACGGCTGCAGACGGACATCATGCCCGGCATGGATGAGTCCCAGCAGAAGCTCAGGCCTTGGCAGTGGGCGGCCATCGGTGGCGGGGCACTCGGTTTCATCGCGGCCGTCATCTGGGTGCCGTGGCTCATCGAAGGCGGCCACATCAAAGACGATGAGGGCAACCTCTACTCGTCCGCGGGCATCATCATCACCGGGCTCCGCACAGCGTTCATCGCAGTGGCCGCCGGAGCCATCGCCGGGGTCGGCCTCTGGTACACGCACCAGAGCCATAAACAGACCGAACGGCTCTTCCAGCACACGCGAGCAAAGGATCGTGAGCAAGCGGAGCTCACCCGTGAAGGCCAAGTCACCGACCGGTACGTGGAAGCGATCAAGCTGCTGGCTTCTGACAACATCACCCAACGGCTCGGCGGCATCTACAGCCTCGGGCGCATCATGCGTGACAGCGAGAAGGACCACTGGACTGTGGCCGAAGTCCTGGCCGCGTTCGTGCGGACCCAGTCCCCCAGAACGACTGCCGAGGGCGGCGAGGGGCAATCAGTGCACCGAGCCGATATTCACGCCGCGATCACGGTGATCGGCAGAAACCCCAGGAACGGGCTGAGCGTCCTGCTGTACAAGACGATCGACCTTTCCAACACCGACCTCAGGGGGTACCAGCTCTACAGCCTGGACCTGGATTCGATCATCTTCGATGGTGCTGACCTGTCGGACTGCCAACTCGCAGGCACATCCCTCAACCGCAGCAGCTTCCGGAACGCCAGACTTCGAGACGCCAATCTCGGGGGATGCTCTCTGAACCGCGCGAGCTTCAACAAAGCCGACCTCACGCGAGCAGACCTCTCATGGGCTCGCATGGTGAGAGCCACGGTGACCGATGCGGTCCTGGACGACGCCATGCTCTTCCACCTCCAGGCTGACGCTGCCTACGGGTGGGCCCGCAATCAGGTCGACGCCGGCAGACACGACGCAACCACCCGGTTTCCCGACGACATCGCGGCCTGGCTCGAAGCCAGGGCGGAAGAGGCCCGGAACGCTGGAGAAGTGCGGGAGCGCCAATAGACGGTTCGAGGAGCGGCCGTTCGCTCGCCGCGGTCCGAGGCCGGACAGGGCCGCGGCCCGCGGCGGGCGGCAGGATTCAGGCGGTGGATGCTGCCGTGTCCCCGGTGCGTCGGGGAGTGGGACGTGGCGGCTGCAGGCGGTCGTACAGGGCCGCGAAGGCGGTGCAGGTGATGGGCAGGGTCAGGGCCGCGGTGATCAGGATGCCGACGATGACGGGGGCGAGGATGCCTGCGTAGTAGGCGGCGAAGAAGTTGCCCGTGGCGTCTTCGAGAAGGCCTCGTATGAGGGGGCGCAGGGGCAGGGCGAGTTGCACCACCAGCCGGAGCACCCCGGCGCTGAGCGCGGCCAGCAGCAGTGTGAGGGCGAGGACGCGGACCACTCCTGCGCGCCTCCATGCCAGAGACCAGGAACGGCGCAGGGCCGCGCGGGGGCCGAGGCCGGCTGCCGCGGCGGCCGGGGCGAGGGCGAGCCCCAGGCGCAGCAGTACGGCGGCGAACAGGGCCACCGCCGGGGAGGTCTCGACGAGTGTGTGGGGCCACGTTCCGCGTTTCAGCACCTCGTCCTCGGTGTCGAGATGGAGGCCGGTGAGACGGTCCGCCACGACCGCGACGAGCACCGGCAGAGGCCAGACGATCAGGCCGCGCAGCGCGTACACGGTGAGCACCGGGCGCAGCCGCGCGCGGATCGCGCCCTGAGGCCGATCGTCCGTCGCGGAGGGGGCCTGGGCCTCCGCCGCGACGACGGCTCGGGAGCACACGCTCTGCAGGGCCGCGCTGCCCATGCCGAACAGGAGCAGGAAGAGCGGGAGCGTCCAGAGGGCGACCAGTGTCAGGTCGGTGTGGTCGTGCAGGTAGGGGTCCTCGAGCTGGTGGTACCGGACGACTTCGTTTCGCATGTGGGTGAAGAGGGGCCAGGCGAGAGCGAATATCGCGGCCGTCATCAGCAGCCCGGCCAGTCCGGACAGACCGACGACACGCACCGTCGCACTCGCCAGCGTGCCCCGATGCCGCCGCAGGGCGACGAACGCCGTGGCGGTGACACCGCGTTGTGGGCTCACGCCTGTCGGTGGCGCGGTGCGGTCGTGCGGTGTCGTGCGCTTCATGGGGTGAGCCTTCTGTCTGTTCCTGTGCTGTTCCTTGTCCGTTCCTGGTGGGGACGCTGGGTGGGAGGCGTGAGGTTCTCTGCATGGGCCCCGACCTTTGGCGGGGCTGCTGGAATCGGCACCCACCGGCGCGTGCGTACGCCAAGTCCTTCCGAGCGGGAAGCGCAGGCCCTGCGGCTCAGTTCACTGGGGCGTGACCTTGTGGACGGTGGTGTCGTCGGGGTTCAGGCGGCGGCCGTCCGCGGACAGTACTTCCAGTTCGCGCAGACCCTGTCCCTCTCGGCGGTCGACCAACTGTGAGTGCGGTTCGCCGGGGGCGAAGAAGTTCTGTTCGCCCCACTGCCGCAGGGCCACGATGACGGGGAAGAGTGCCTTGCCCTTCGGGGTCAGTACGTACTCGCGGTAGGCGCTGCCGTCCGAGGCGGGGACGGATTCGAGGACGCCGCCGGCGACCAGGCTGCGCAGGCGCGCGGTGAGGATGTTCTTCGCCACGCCGAGGCTGCGCTGGAACTCCCCGAAGCGTCGGCTTCCGTCGAAGGCGTCCCGCACGATCAGCAGGGACCACCAGTCGCCGATCGCGTCCACCGACCGGGCGACGGGGCATTCGCTGTCGTCGAAGCGGGTCCTGGTCACCATGGTGTCTCCCCGTTCCTCATTCCCGTACTGGTTGCAACATGCTACCAGGAGGGGTTATCTTCGCCTTCCTTTCTTAGTGGCAAGTTGAAACCAAGTGAGTGGAGGAGCGCTGATGGCCGGCGACTGTGCGGCTGTGACACGACCGACCGAGGCCCCGGGCGGGGGAGGCTCCGCGGCCGTCCTGTCCCGTGGCGTCGTCATGTTGTTCGCCGTTGCCTGTGGGGCAGCGGTGGCCAACGTCTATTTCTCCCAGCCGCTCCTGGTGACCATGGGGCACGACCTGGCGATGAGCCCGGCGCTCGTCGGCAGCGTGGTCACCCTCACGCATGTCGGCTATGGCCTCGGCCTCTTCCTGCTCGTGCCGCTGGGCGACGTGGTCGACCGCCGGCGGCTCATCGTGGCCCAGTTGCTGCTCCTGGTGGCGGCGCTGGCCGTGGTCGCACTCGCCCATAGCGCGGCGATCCTGCTCGCGGGCATGGCCGCGGTCGGTCTGCTCGCGGTCGTCACGCAGACGCTGGTGGCCTTCGCGGCATCGCTGGCACCTGCCGACGGGCGCGGGCGGGTCGTCGGCCTGGTCACCAGCGGCGTGGTCATCGGCATCCTGCTCGCCCGCACCGCATCCGGCCTGGTCGCCGACCTCGCGGGCTGGCGGGCCGTCTACGTCGCCTCGGCATCGCTCACCGCTCTGCTCGCCCTGGTCCTCTACCGCGTACTGCCGCGCCCCAATGACCGCGGCGATCACGGTGACGCCCCGCCGACCACCCTGCGCTACGGACAACTCCTGCGCTCCACGGTCACCCTGTTCGCACGGGAGCGACTGCTGCGGCTCCGGGCCCTGTTCGGCCTGCTGATCTTCGCCGCCTTCAGCACCCTGTGGAGCAGCGTCGCGCTGCCGCTCAGCGAGGCCCCGTACTTCCTGTCCCACAGTGCGATCGGGGCGCTGGGCCTCATCGGTGTCGTCGGCGCCCTGGCCGCGACCGTCGCGGGCCGACTGAACGACCGCGGGCTCTCCCGGCGGACCACCGGCATCGCCCTCGCGCTGCTTGCCGCCTCGTGGCTGCCCTTGGCCTTCACCCGCAGCTCGCTCTGGGCCCTGGCCGTCGGGGTGATCCTTCTCGACCTCGCCGTGCAGGCCGTCCATGTCACCAACCAGACGCTGATCTACGCCCTGCACCCGGAGGCAGGCAGCCGGTTGATCGGCGGATACATGGTCTTCTACTCGATCGGCAGTGCCACCGGCGCCATCGCCGCCACCTCCCTCTACGCAGTGGCCGGTTGGGGCGCCGTCTGTGCTCTGGGAGCCGCGTTCAGCTGTCTCGGGCTCGTGTTGTGGACGTGCACTCGACACAGCATCCCGGACCCCGCAGGCACAGTGCCCCGGACCCCGCAGGCGAGGTGACCGCGCGGCCCTGACGCCCGGCCAGCAGGCAATTCACTCCATTGGGTGGGACATCGCCCTGGCCGGCGTACCGCCGAAATGCCATGGGCATTTTCCGCAGCGGCGTGGGGTTCCGCGCCGTCGGCAGAAGCAAGGGAGGCCCTTCATGCAGCAGGAAGAAGTCTACGAACCACCCGCCATGGTGGAAGTCGGTGACTTCGCCGAACTGACCCGCGGCGAGGCCCTGGGCGCGCAGTACGAGGGCGGTTTCCCGCCCTACGAGTGGTACCTCGGCCCCAACTGACCCCTTGGCGCCTCGGCGGCTGACTCCTTGGCACCGCGGCCCAACTGATCCCGAACTCGACAGCACATGAACAGCACATGATGGGTGATACGTGCCATGAGCGGTGACGTGTGGTTCACGATCCTCCCGGACGGTGAATCCGGCGTGGCCGCGGCGCGGCTCCTGCGTCCCTGGGCCACCGCGTCCGTCGCGCACCACTCCGGTCGGCCCTGGCTGCTGGGCAGTTGGCCGGACGGTCTGGTGACGGTGGGCGTGGCAGGGGCGCGGCGCGTCGCGGTGATCGGGCGCTGCCCGGTCACCGCCGATGCGCTGTCCGCGCGGGCGGGACGGCTGCGGGACCTGGGGGACGTGGAGCGGATCGCCCAGGGCCTGACCGGGAGTTTCCACCTCCTCGCCTCCGTCGACGGTTCGGTCCGGGCCAGAGGGAGCGCGTCCGGGGTGCGGCGGCTCTTTCACACGCGTCTTGGCGGAGTGTCCGTGGCCGCCGACCGGTCGGACCGGCTCGCCGCCGTGACCGGAGCGGGCCCCGACGAACGGGTCCTGGCCGCCCACTTGCTCGGCTCGCCGCTTCCGTACCCGCTGGACGACCACTGCGTGTGGCAGGGCGTGCGAGCCCTGCCGTCCTTCGACTGCCTGCTGCTCGACGCGGACGGGCGGGCCCGCACCCGGCGGTGGTGGACCCCGCCGGAGCCGCAGCGCGCGTGGCAGGAGGGAGTACCCGCGGTGCGGGCGGCGTTGACCGCGGCGGTGGGCGCCTGCACGGCCGGCGGGGGCACCGTGAGCGCGGACATGTCCGGCGGCATGGACTCCACCAGCCTGTGCTTCCTGGCCGCCCGGGAGCAGGAGCGGAGCCGGCCGCCCGGAGCGAAGCTGGTGACGCTGCGCTGGCAGAGCCTGGACCCGCAGAACGACGACGCGGCCTGGGCCGAGCGCGCCGCCACCCACCTTCCCGACAGCGAGCACGTCACGCCCGCCCGCGACCAATGGCCGCATTGGTACAGCGACTTGACGGCACTCACCGACGACGCCGTACCCACCGACGAGCCGGGACCGTGGGTGCGCGACGGCGCCAGGATCGCCTCGCTCTGCCGCCTGATGACCGACCGGGGGTCCCGCCTGCACCTGATGGGCGGCGGCGCGGACGAGCTGTTCAGTACATTTCCGCCCCACCTGCACGACTACGTACGACGTCATCCGCTGGCGGCGTACGCCCGCATCCGAACCCAACGCGCCTCCCAGCACTGGCCGCTGGGGCCACTGCTGCGGCAGCTCGCGGACGGCAGGACGTACGGCCAGTGGCTGTCCGCGTGGGCGCGGGGCCTCACCGCCGCCGAGCCGGCCTCGGCCGCCCTGGTCCGCCGGGCCCCCTCGACGGCGTGGGGGATGGACCTGCGCATGCCGCCGTGGGCGACGCGGGACGCGGCCCTGGCCGTGCAGAGCCTGCTCCGCGAAGCCGCCGAGAGCGCCGAGCCGCTCGCGGCCCGGCGGGGACAGCACACGGCACTCGCGTGTGTACGGACCGGTGGGCGCGGCCTGCGGCAGCTGGACCAGGTGACCTCGCGCAGCGGCCTCGGGCAGGCCGCGCCCTACCTCGACGATCAGGTGATCGAGGCGGCCCTGGCCATCCGCGTGGAGGAGCGCAGCACGCCAGGCCGGTACAAGCCGGTGCTCGCCGAGGCGGTGCGCGGCATCGTGCCCGACGACCTCCTGCGGCGGAGCACCAAGGGCGAGTACAGCACGGACTTCCACGTCGGGCTGCGCCACAACCGCGCGTCCCTGGTCGAGCAGTTCGACGGCTCGATGCTGGCCCGGGCCGGACTGATCGACGACGAGACGGTCCGCGCGTCCCTGCTCGGCGTGCACCCGACGCCGGAGGGGCTGCGCTCCCTCAGCTCCAGCCTGGGCAGCGAGATCTGGCTCCGCGCCCGCCCCGGGCGCACCCGCCCCGCCGAACACCGCGATGGACCAAGGAGCACCGTGATCAACCAAGAAGCACTGTGATCGACCAAGGAACATCGTGATCAACGAAGGAGCATCGTGAGTCTGACCCTGCGACCCGACGTCTGCGCGACGGACACAGCGGACGGCATGGTGCTCCTGGACGAAGTCACCGGTCGGTACTTCCAGCTCAACCGCACCGCGGCACTCGTCCTGCGCGGTCTCCTCGACGGAGCCGAACCACCGGACGCGGCCCGCGCGTTGTGCGCCGCCTACCCCCGGCTCACCGCCGAGCGCGCCGACGCCGACGCGGCCTCGATCACGCGCGCGCTGATCGGGGCCCGGCTGGTGGTGCCCGTATGAGCCAGCCGATGGTGCCCGCCGCCCGCGGCCGCCTGCCCCTGCGCAGCCGTCCCGCCGCCCTCCTCGCCACGGCCGCCGCCCGGCTGATCGTCGCGTGCAAGCCGCGGCGCATCCGCCGCGTCCTTTCGGTGATCCGGCACGGGGCCGCCCCCGCCACCGCCCGGCAGGCGCTCGCCGCCCGCGAGGCGGTCGTCGCGGTCAGCGCGCGGTGCGCCGGGGAGGGCTGCCTCCAGCGCTCCGTGGCCACCGCCCTGCTGTGCCGGATGAGCGGTGCCTGGCCGGACTGGTGCACAGGGGTGCGCACGGAGCCGTTCCGCGCGCATGCCTGGGTGGAGGTGGACGGCGTCCCGGTGGGCGAACCGCACCAGCCTGGGGAGTACCGCCGCATGCTGGTGGTGGCGGCCGCGCTGCCGGGGAAGCGGCCTTGAGGCCCGGCGGGCACCCGGCTGCAAGCGACCCCCTCGGCCGTCCGCGAAGGCGCCGACCACAACGGTCCTGGGCGAGGGGTCAGAGCCGGGCGATACGGCGAGCGTGCGGGGTGGGATGGGGAGGGGGATGGCGTCACCCGGCCCATGGCGGTGCGGAGACCTGAGCGGGCGGCGGTGAAGAGCCCGAATTAGCCCGCAAGGTGGAACCGGAGACCGTCCGCATGATCCGCTCCGTGACACGGGCCGTCATGTCCCGCACCGGCGAGTGGGATTGAGATCGTCGGGGCGTGGCCACCGATCATCTCCAGCAGACGGAGCACTCCGCATGAAAGCCCCGAAGTACGCGCGTGACATTCCCGGCCTGTGCTGGGACGAGAGCCCCGGTGATGTCCTTCACTGCACCCTTGAACAGAACCACACCGGCGATCACTTCCACGCCTACACCCGAACCCGGTGGCCCAACCGGGCGCGCGCCGCCCGGGCCGCGACGGAGCCACGGAGCGGGCGTACAAGGAACTGAGGTGCCACGGCGCCCGTGGACAGGAGCGTCGCGGCGGCGAGGCTGCCCCAGAGCGCGGTCGGGCCGTGGGGTGCGAGAGCGGTGATGACCGTGGGGGAGACGGCCAGGCCGAAGCCCGTGGAGAGTTCGAAGCGGGCGAGCGTACGCCCCAGGACAGGGGCCGGGGCGAGGGCGGTGACAAGTGCGGTGGCGCTGCCGGCGTAGATGATCTCGCCGATCGTGCAGACGACGGACACCGCGGCGACGGCCGGGGCGCCCCAGCCGTGTCCCAGGGAGGTGGCCGCGAGGAAGCCGAGATAGGACACGGCGAGCACCACGCCGGCCAGCGCCAGCACGGTCTGCCGGGAGAAGCGGGACAGCAGGACGGTGACCGGCACCTGCAAGGTGACCACCAGCACCGTGTTGGCCACGAAGATGGCCGCCGACCACACCGGGGACGCGTGCAACTGGGTCACCAGGACCAGCGGGAGCGCGATTTCGGGGACGTTGAGGCAGAAGACGTAGACCACGTTGGCGGCGAGCAGCGCGCGCATCCGGGGTGCGGGCCCGCCGTCCCCCTCCTTGGCCGGGGCGGTCGGAGCCGCCACCCCGGCCGCGGCAGCCGCGGCGGCGGTCGGGTCCGCCCGCAGGCGCACCGACCACGCCAGCGCCGCCGCCGTGAGATAGGCGCCCCCGGTGACCGCTGCCAGCGCCTGCAGTGCGGTGGTGCCGCCCGCCAGGCAAGCGGTGGCCAGGAGCGCGCCCACCCCCATGCCTGCGTTGCGCAGGGCGCGGCCTGCCGCGAGCGCGGTGTCGCGTTCCCGGCCGTGGGCGAGCGTGGCCACGAGCGCCGCGTGGGCGGCCGGCCATGCCTGGTTGCCGATGCCGAGGAACAGCGCCGCCGCCGCGAACAGCCCGACGTGTCCCGCAGGAGTGGCGAGCAGCAGCGCCACGCCGAGGAACCGCACCAGCATCGACGCCGCCACCACCGTGCTGCGCGCGCCCCGGTCGAGCCATCGGCCCACCGCGGGCATGCACACCAGACCCACGACGATGCCGACCGTCATGGCGACGCCGGTGGCCGGCGCGGAAAGCCGCAGCACCGTCACGCCGTAGAGCAGCAGGAACGGGCGCAGCAGGCCGGTGCCGAGGGCGTCCACGGCTATGGCGACGGCATAGCGCGGGCCTCCGGAGGCGTGGAGGAGGGCGCGGGGCTCGATCTTGGTGGTGGTGGGCATGGCGCCCACGGTGGGGTCGGCCGCCGGATCGGCCACGTCGGTTGACGAACCCCGTCAATCGGCGTCGGCGCCGGTCATCCGGTCGGTGATGATGCGGGGATGACGTTGAGGATCGACATCAGCGGTCTGCCGTCCGAGCGCCTGCGGTTCGCCGCGTCCCCGCTGGCCGAGCTGACCGCGATGCTGCACGTGCTGGCCGAACCCGGGCATCACCCGCGGTACGCCGACTGGGCGGGTGACGTCTGGTCCGGACTGCGGCCCGAGCTGGCCGAGCGGTTGCGGGAGGCGGAGTTCCTCTGGCGTTCCTCACAGGCCGACTTCCTGATCCCCGCCCGGCCCCGGCCCACTCTTGCCGAGGAGTTGGACGACGTGGACCGGATCGGCGACGAGGCGTATGTGACCGCCGCGCTGGTCACCACGTGCGGCAGCAACCGGGCCCGTTTCGCCGCGTCCTCGCCGCTGACCGACGCGACCGCCCGCGAGCGTGCGCTGGACCTGGCCCAGGCCCGTGGCCCGCGGCAGGAGGCCTTCGCGGAACGGCTGCTCGCGGACCCGGCCGCCGTACGGGCGCGGGTGCGTCACACCCTCGAACAGTGCGCCGAGGCCTTCTTCGACGCCGCGTGGGCCGATGTCGCCGAGCGGTTGGCCACCGATCTGCGCCTGAAGAACGACTTGTTGCAGCGTCAGGGCATCGGATCGGCACTGGCATCGGTCTCCGACGCCGTCACCCTGGCACCGGACGGCGACTGCGTCATCGTGGACAAGCTGCAGGACAAGTCGACCGCCGCCCGCGGCATCGGGGTCACCTTCATCCCCAGCGTCTTCGGCCGCCCGCACCTGGTGGCGGTCCATTCGCCGGGGTGGCAGCCGGTGGTGCAGTACCCCGTGGCCGAGCCGGGTCCCTCGGAGCCGGTGTCGCTGGAGACGGTCACCCTGCGCCTCGAGGCACTCGCGCATCCGGTACGGCTGCGGCTGCTGCGCACCCTGGCCCGCGGTGCGCACACCACGGGCGAGCTGGCGCACGCCTGGGAACTCTCGGCCCCGGAGGTCTCCCGCCACCTCGCCGTCCTGCGCGGCGCGGGTCTGCTCACGGCCCGGCGGGAGGGCCGCTACGTCCGCTACACCCTCAAGCTGCCCGATCTGACGGCGCTGGGCGCCGATCTGCTGGCGGCCGTACTGCGCTGAGTGCCGCAGGGCCGCACCCGGTTCACACGGGGTGTGAACGGAATGCATATATGCATCGTGCGCGCCTACTGCCGGTAACAGCGTCGGCAGGGCAAGCTGGGAGGAGCTGCCCGGACCCCGCAGCGCTCCCGCGCCACCCCGGCCGGGAGTTCGCCACCCCTGTCGTGGGCTCACCCCTGTCGCGGGCTCATTCCTGCTCCAGCGCCTTCTCCAGGGTGGGAACGGGCGACAGCATGGGAGTGAGGCCCGTCAGGCGCAGGATGCGCAGCGTCAGGCGGTGGGTGCAGATCACGGAGAGACGGGCGCCTCTCGCCGCCGTACGACGGTGTGCGCGGACCAGCAGGGCGACGCCGGAGCAGTCGAAGAACGTGGTCCGCGTCAGGTCGATGACCACGGTGCTGGCGGTCCCACCGGTGATCGGGTCCAGCAGCGGGCCCATCCGCTGGTAGGCCAACAGGTCGATCTCACCGTGCAGTTCGATGACGACAGCGCCGTTGTGGCCGTACACGCGCGGCTGCTGGTCGGAGTCCTCGAAGGCGAATTCGTTCAGTGCACGGAGTTGCACGTGTCCCCCCAGTGTCGACGACGGCCGGGTCCTCGCGGCAGCGGGGTGCGTCGAAAGAGCCGGATTCAGGAGGTCACCAGGGGCTGGGGCGCCTGGCGGATCACGCTAGCGGGGGAGGGCCCGGCCTGTGGTGAGGGAACGATTCATGCAGCGCGACTGCCACCCGATGGGGTGAAGCGAGCGTGAATCCCTTGACATGTTGGGGCGCCTTTCGGCCTGGGGGAGGGCCGCCTCATCAGGGCCTGGTTTCCGTGGCAGGGTGTTGCGGGCAAGCCACAGGGGGCCAACAGAAGAGGGGGAACCGTGATCGTCTGGATCAACGGCGCGTTCGGTGCGGGCAAGACCAGCGCCGCACGGGAACTGATCGAGCTGATCCCGAACAGCACACTCTTCGACCCCGAGGTCATCGGCGGCGGACTGCCCGACCTGCTGCCGCCCAAGTGCCTCGCCGAGGTGAGCGACTTCCAGGATCTGTCGATCTGGCGGCGGCTCGTCGTGGACACGGCGGCGGCGCTGCTCGCCGAGGTCGGTGGCGTCCTCGTGGTGCCCATGACCCTGCTGCGGCAGGACTACCGCGACGAGATCTTCGGCGGGCTCGCCTCGCGCAGAATCGCCGTACGCCATGTCGTCCTGGCCCCGGATGAAACGATCCTGCGCCAACGCATCACCGCTCGTCCCGTCCCGGAACTGCCGGACGGCGAGCTGCGCGTGCGGCAGTGGTCGTTCGACCACATCGAGCCCTACCGCGCCGCGCTGGCGGGCTGGCTCGGCGCCGACGCCCTGCGCATCGACTCCGGCGCGCTCACGCCCTGCGAGACCGCCGAGCGCATCGCCGACGCCGTACGCAGCGGGGCCGCGTCCGTCTGCGACATCGTGCAGACCCCGGAGCCCACCGCGGAGACGCTCGCGGCCGGCGTGCTGCTCTTCGACGAGCGGGACCGGGTGCTGCTGGTCGACCCGACGTACAAGGCCGGTTGGGAGTTCCCCGGCGGCGTCGTCGAACCGGGCGAGGCGCCCGCGCGCGCGGGCATGCGCGAGGTGGCCGAGGAGACCGGCATCCAACTCGCCCACGCCCCGCGGCTCCTGGTCGTCGACTGGGAACCGCCCACACCGCCGGGCTACGGAGGGATGCGCTTCCTCTTCGACGGCGGCAGCCTCGACAGCGGTGAGGCCCGGCAGATGCTCCTGCCGGGCCCCGAACTCCGCGACTGCCGCTTCGTCACCGAGGACGAGGCGGCCCGGCTGCTGCCCGCCGTGCGCTACGAACGGCTGCGCTGGGCCCTGCGCGCACGCGAGCGCGGGGTCCCCCTGTACCTGGAGGCGGGAGTCCCCGTCGGCCCTCCTCAGTGACCGTCGGCCGCCTCTGAACGGCGGGTCGGTCCACGCCGTACCCGTCGACGGCGGCCCGCGGCACGGACGACGCCTCGCCGGTGGGCAGAGCTGTGGGCAGAGGAACTCCCCCTGCCCACAGCCCCGCGGAAGAAGCCTCGGGGGCTCAGCTCGCCGCGTACTTCTGCAGGAACAGCGCCTCCGCCACCGACAGCCGCTCCAGCTCCTGCGGCGACACGCTCTCGTCGACCGCGTGGATCTGCGCCTCGGGCTCGCTCAGGCCGATCAGCAGGATCTCCGCCTGCGGGTAGAGCGAGGCCAGGGTGTTGCACAGCGGGATCGAGCCGCCCTGCCCCGCGTACTGCATCTCCTCGCCGGGGTAGGCCTCGCCCATCGCCTCAGCCATCGCCGCGTACGCCGGGCTGGTGGTGTCCGCGCGGAACGCCTGGCCCTGCCCGATCTGCTCGGTGGACACCTGAGCGCCCCACGGCGTGTGCGCCTCCACGTGCGCCTGCAGCAGCTTGGTGGCCTCGGCCGCGTCCACGCCCGGCGGCACCCGCAGGCTGATCAGCGCCCGCGCGGCCGCCTGCACGGACGGCGTCGCGCCGACCACGGGCGGGCAGTCGATGCCGATGACCGTGACCGCGGGACGCACCCAGATGCGGTCGGCGACCGTGCCCGTGCCGACCAGACGCACACCGTCGAGCACCTTGGCGTCCTTGCGGAAGGCGGCCTCTTCGTACTGAAGCCCGTCCCACACCTCGTCGCCCGTGAGCCCGTCGACCGTCGTCGAGCCGTCCTCCGCGCGCAGCGAGTCGAGCACCCGCACCAGCGCCGCGAGCGCGTCGGGGGCGGCGCCGCCGAACTGGCCCGAGTGCAGATTGCCCTCAAGGGTGTCGATGCGGACGCGTACGAGGGTCATGCCGCGCAGGGTCGTGGTGACCGTCGGCAGGCCGACGCGGAAGTTGCCCGCGTCGCCGATGACGATGGTGTCGGCCACCAGCAGGTCGGGGTGCGCCTCGGCGTACCGCTCCAGGCCACCCGTGCCCTGCTCCTCGGAGCCCTCGGCGATCACCTTGACGGTCACCGGGACACCGCCGTTGGCCTTCAGGGCGCGCAGCGCGAGCAGGTGCATCAGGACGCCGCCCTTGCAGTCGGCGCTGCCGCGTCCGTACCAGCGTCCTTCGCGCTCCGTCAGCTCGAACGGCGGGGTGGTCCACGCCGCCTCGTCGAGCGGCGGCTGCACGTCGTAGTGGGCGTACAGCAGAACCGTGGGAGCGCCCTCGGGGCCCGGCAGTATTCCGTACACCGACTGGGTGCCGTCCGGGGTGTCGAGCAGCGCCACGCCCTGGAACCCCTCGGCGCGCAGCGCGTCGGCCACCCAGTTGGCGGCGGCCTCGCTCTCGCTCCGGGGGAACTGATCGAAGTCCGCCACCGACTTGAAGGCCACCAGTTCGGTGAGCTCCGCCTTCGCCTTCGGCATGAGTGAGGCGACGGTCTCGGCGATCGGATTCGGCGACATGGGCACGCTCCTCGTAGGTGCGACGTTGTACGTATGTGGGTGTTGTGATCCTCCCACAGGCGGGTGCCGGGAGTGCCCGCCGTAGGATGCCTTGGAAAGCGCGGCCAACAGCTGGATCGGGAGCGGTAGACCAACGTGAGCAGCGAGAACTCAGCGGACGACGCTCAATACGTGTGGGACGTCGTCGTGGTGGGAGCAGGGCCCGCCGGGGCGTCGGCGGCCTATGCGGCAGCCGTCGCGGGACGCAGCGTCCTCGTCCTGGAGAAAGCCGAACTGCCCCGGTACAAGACGTGTGGCGGCGGCATCATCGGTCCCTCGCGTGACGCGCTCCCGCCCGGGTTCGAACTGCCCTTCAGGGACCGGGTGCACGCGGTGACGTTCTCCCTGGACGGCAAGTTCGCCCGCACCCGCCGCTCGAAGCAGATGCTCTTCGGGCTCATCAACCGCCCCGAGTTCGACCAGCAACTGGTCGAGCACGCGCAGAAGGCGGGCGCCGAGCTGCGCACCGGCGTCACCGTCGCGCGCGTGGAGCAGCACGGCTCGGTCGTGCCCGACCGGCGCACGGTCGCCGTGGTCCTTCAGGGCGGCGAGACGGTGCTGGCCCGCGCGGTCGTCGGTGCCGACGGCAGTGCGAGCCGCATAGGAGCACATGTCGGCGTGAAGCTCGACCAGGTGGATCTCGGTCTGGAGGCCGAGATCCCGGTGCCGCAGAGCGTCGCCGAGGACTGGGCGGGCCGGGTGCTCATCGACTGGGGTCCGATGCCCGGCAGTTACGGATGGGTGTTCCCCAAGGGCGACACTCTCACCGTCGGGGTCATCTCCGCGCGCGGCGAAGGCTCGGCCACCAAGCGGTACTTGGAGGACTTCATCGCCCGCCTGGGGCTCGCGGGCTTCGAGCCGAGCATCTCCTCCGGCCATCTGACGCGCTGCCGCAGCGACGACTCGCCGCTCTCGCGCGGCCGGGTCCTGGTGTGCGGTGACGCGGCGGGGCTGCTCGAGCCGTGGACCCGCGAAGGCATCTCCTTCGCGCTGCGCTCGGGGCGTCTCGCGGGGGAGTGGGCGGTACGGATCGGCGAGGCGCACGACGCGGTCGACGCCCGCCGCCAGGCCCTGAACTACGCCTTCGCGATCAAGGCCGGCCTCGGCGTCGAGATGAGCGTCGGGCGGCGCATGCTCACCCTCTTCGAGCGCCGTCCGGGCGCGCTGCACGCGGCGATCACCGGGTTCCGGCCCGCGTGGAACGCGTTCGCGAGGATCACCCGGGGCTCGACCACGCTCGGCGAGCTGGTGCGCAACCACCCGATGGCAGGGCGGGCGCTGAGCAGGGTCGACCGGTAGGGATCCGCCCGCGGGCGGCCCGCGGTCCGCGGCCTCACTTGGTGATGGTGACGCGGAAGACGGGGTGGTCGCTCGCGGCCGCCTCGATCTCCGCGTCGGTGGACTTGGCGGTCACGCCCTTGAAGTACTGGTTGACCTCCCAGCCCCACTTCTCCAGATAGCCGCGCAGCACCGGCAGCTTCTCGGCGTCCGCCACCTCCTCGACCGTGAACGCGCGGACCTTGCGCCCCACCCGCAGCTCGCCGCCGCCCGCCACGCGCATGTTGCGCACCCACTGCGAGTGCCCACGGGCCGAGACCAGGTACTGGGCCCCTTCGTACGTGAACGGGTTGACCGGGATGCGCTGGATCTGCCCGCTCTTGCGGCCGCGCACGGAGAGTTCGGCCGACCCCATCAGGCTGATGCCGCGCCGCGCCAGCCAGCCGATCACGCTGTTGAGCCGGACGGCCAGTGGGCTGCCCTTGAGGTAGTAGGGGGTGGGGGAGGAGGACGCCGAGGGGGAGGACGAGGACATGGTGACCGCCAGAGTCGGGAGGGCTTCCGAGAGCACTGCTCTCGCTTAAGAGCAGTGTGCACGAGAGCGGCGCTTCATTTCAAGAGCAGTGCTCTCTAAAGTGTCGCCCGCTCTCACTTAAGTGCGCCGATCTCGTTTTAGCGCACTGCTCCGAACCCGTGGCACACTGCCTGTATGAGTAGCGCTACCAGCGGGGCCAGGGCCCGCGCCCGAGTCGAAGTCACCGCCGCCATCAAGGACGAGGCGCGCAGACAGCTGGCGGCCGACGGCGCCGCCAAGCTCTCGCTGCGCGCCGTGGCCCGCGAGCTCGGCATGGTGTCCTCCGCCCTCTACCGCTACTTCCCCAGCCGCGACGACCTCCTGACCGCGCTCATCATCGACGCCTACGACTCCCTCGGCGCCGCTGCCGAGGAGGCGCATGCCGAGGTCGCGTCGGCCGAACCGGTACGGCGCTGGACGACCGTGTGCGAGGCCGTGCGGACCTGGGCACTCGCGCATCCCCATGAGTACGCCCTCATCTACGGCTCGCCCGTCCCCGGCTACAGCGCGCCCTCCTCCACGATCGAAGCCGCGGCCCGTGTCGGGCAGCTGCTCATCGGGATTCTGCGCGACGCCCACCAGGGGCGCGGTGTCGCCGCGCGGCCGCTGCCGGGCGGGCTGCGTCCCGAGGCCGAGCGGATCGCGGCGGACCTCGCGCCCGATCTGCCGCCCGCGGTGGCCGCGGCGTTGGTCGCGGCGTGGGCCCAGCTGTTCGGGCTCGTGGGCTTCGAGGTGTTCGGACAGTTCAACCGCGTCGTCGAGGACCGCTCGGCGTTCTTCTCCTATGCGGCCACTCAACTCGCCCACGGCGTGGGGCTGGTGGACCAGGGCTGAGCCCCGGGCCGCGGCGGGTGCGTCGCGTCAGGCCGCCGGTGCGGGAGCCGGGGTCCGCGTGGCGAGAGGAGGTCCGGGTCCTGGCGCAGTATCCGCCCTGCTTCGGCGGCCCGAGCGGCGCCTCTTCGCCGCCGCGCAACGCCCGGAACGGGCCCAGCAGTTCGAAGCGAGCATCCCGGTGCTGATGTTCTGCGTCGCCTGCGGCCTGTCGATGGACTACGAGGTGTTCATGCTGGCGCGCATCAAGGAGGAGTACGAGCGAGTCGGCGACACGCGGCGGGCGGGGCCACCGGGATCCGGCAGAGCGCCCCGCTGATCACCGCGGCGGCCGGGATTCTCGCGCTCTCGTTCCGCACGTACGCCACCGGAGGCGTCGTCTTCCTCAAGGAACTCGGCGTGGGCACCGCCCTGACGATCCTCGTGGACGCCACCCTCATCCGCGTCGTCCTGCTCGCCGTGGCCATGCGGCTGGCGGGCCGCGGCAACTGGTGGGCGCCCGGTCCGCTGCGCCGACTGCACCAGCGCCTCGGCCTGCACGAAGGCGTGGAGAGTGGCAAGACCGCCGAGGTACTCCAGCGGGAGTACGCGTGATCGCCACTGCCGGGTGACGACCGCCGGGCACCGAGCGGTCTAGCGTTGCCGTCATGGATGAGCGGCGCGAACACAAGCGCGGCGGTCCGCCCCTGCCCTGGAGCGGACCGGCGATGTGGCGGCACGGGCCGCCCTGGTGGAACCAGCGCGACGAGTCGGGGAACGTCAGCAGGCTGCCGTGGCTGACGACGCTGGCGATCACCGTGTTCGTGCAGGTCGGCTCGAAGTACGCCGCCGAGGGCCAGCTCGACCGCGAGCCCCTCGACCTCTGCGCCCGGCTGCTCCTGCTCGCGGGCACGGCCTCGCTCCTGCTGCGCCACCGCCATCCGGTCCCGGTCGCGTACGTCACGGCCGGGACCGCGCTCGTCTACCTCGGGGCCGGGTACGCGTACGGACCGGTCCTCATCACCGTCGCCGTCGGCTGCTTCGCGGCGGTCGTCGCCGGGCACCGGCGCGCGGCCTGGGGCGCCGTCGGCATGCTGTGGGCGGGGCATCTGCTGGTCGCGCACTGGCTCTATCAGTGGCTGCCGCCGGACGGCGACAACGCCCGGACGTGGGGCGAGGAAACCGTCGTCGCCGTCTGGGTCGTCGCCATCATCGCCGTGTCCGAACTGGCCCGCGTACGGCGCGAGCAGTGGATGAAGGAGCGGGCCGAGCGCGCGCAGGCCGCCAAGCGGCGGGCCGACGAGGAGCGCCTGCGCATGGCGCGCGAGCTGCACGACGTCCTGGCGCACAGCATCTCCGTGATCAACGTCCAGGCGGGTGTCGGCCTGGCGCTGCTCGACTCCGATCCCGAGCAGGCCCGCACGGCCCTGACCACCATCAAGGCCGCGAGCAAGGAGGCCCTGGGGGAGGTCCGCCAGGTCCTGGACACCCTGCGCACGCCCGGTGACGCGCCCCGCGCCCCGGCCCCCGGGCTCGACCGGCTGCCCGAGCTGGTGCAGCAGGCGGCCGGCGCGGGGCTCACCGTCGAGGTCGACACCCAGGGCGCCGGAAAGAAGCCGGCGCCCGGCGTGGACCTCGCCGCCTTCCGCATCGTCCAGGAGGCCCTCACCAACGTCGTACGGCACTCCGGGTCGCGGCACGCGCGCGTGCTCGTGCGTCACGAGGCCGCGGCGCTCACCCTGCGCGTGGACGACGACGGCCCCGCCACCGGCGCGGACGCGGGCGGCAGCGGGAACGGCCTTGCCGGGATGCGGGAGCGCGCCGCCGCCCTCAATGGCACGATCGAGGCGGGCCCGCGCCCGGACGGGGGATTCCGTGTGACCGCCGTACTGCCCACCCGCACGGCACCTCAGGAGGACCAGTGATCCGCGTACTGCTCGCCGACGACCAGTCGCTGGTCCGGGCCGGCTTCAAAGCGCTGCTCGGCGCCCAGCGGGACATCGAGGTCGCGGGCGAGGCCGCCGACGGCGAGGAGGCGGTGCGCCTGGTGCGTGAACTGCGCCCCGACGTCGTCCTGATGGACATCCGCATGCCGCTGCTCGACGGGCTGGCCGCGACGCGGAGGATCACCGACGAGCCGGATCTGAACGACGTCAAGGTGGTCATGCTGACCACCTTCGAGCTGGACGAGTACGTCTTCGAGGCGATCCGCTCCGGCGCGTCGGGCTTCCTGGTCAAGGACACCGAGCCCGAGGAACTGCTGCGCGCGGTCCGCGCGGTGGTCGACGGGGACGCGCTGCTCTCGCCCGGTGTGACGCGCCGGCTCATCGCCGAGTTCGCGGCCCGCTCCAAGGAGCCGTCGGGCCCCGAGCCGCTGGGCGAACTCACCGAGCGGGAGCGGGAGGTGATGGCGCTGGTCGGCATCGGCCTGTCGAACGAGGAGATCGCACGCCGTCTGGTGGTCAGCCCGCTGACCGCGAAGACGCACGTCAGCCGCACGATGGTGAAGCTGGGCGCCCGGGACCGCGCGCAACTGGTCGTCCTGGCCTACGAGTCGGGCCTGGTGCGGCCGGGGTGGCTGGGCTGAGTCGCCCGCCGGTGGCGCACGAGGATGGTCACCACGGACACGACGAAGAGGACGGCCGCGACGATCAGGCCGACCCGGTTCAGCGTGTTCTTCGAGGGCGATGACACGCCGAAGAAGTGGACCGGTGCGGTCACGGCCATGAAGGCGGCTCCCGCGACGCAGGTCGCGACGAACAGCGCGAAACCGATCTCCACGGTGGCCGCGTCCCGCTGGGCCTGAGTCCTTCGCCCCATGTCCCGAGTGTCGGGGATGTGACTCCGGCGGGCAAGGAACTGCCCGCCGGAGTACGGATGTCGGCGGCAGCTCGGATCAGTCGCGGACGGCGACCCGCTCCTCGTCGGCCTCGTGCTGGACGGACTTCACGACCAGGAGCGTCTCCTGCGTACGACGTGTGCGCAGCCCGGTGAGAGTGATGAGGAGTCCGGCGACCGCGATCGCCGTGACCACGATCAGTCCGGGGCGGTAGCTGTCGAGCACGGCCTGCGGCGAGGCGTCGGCGCCGTGGGAGGCCGCGGTGATCACGGCCGTGACGACGGCGAGGAAGATCGCGCCGCCCACCTGGATCGAGGTGTTCAGGAGGCCCGAGACCATGCCCTGCTCGTCGTCGTGCACGCCGTTGGTGGCCTGGATGTTGAGCGAGGGGAAGACCAGGGCGCAGGCGAAGCCCAGCAGGATCATGGAGGGCAGGATCATGGACGCGTACGACGGGGTGAGGCTGACGCGCAGGAACAGCGTGTACGAGGCCACGAGCAGGACGAAGCCCGCCACGATGACCCGCGGCGTGCCGAACCGGTCGATCACCGAACCGACCTTCGTGGAGGAGAGCGCGACCAGGGCGCCCGCGGGCAGGAAGGCCAGCGCGGTCTCCAGGGCGGACCAGCCGAGCAGCGTCTGGAAGTACTGGGTGGCCAGGAACTGGAAGGAGACGTAGCCGCCGAAGAACGTCATCGCGCCGATCTGCGCCCGCAGTTGGGGCCCTGAGCGCAGGACGCCGAGGCGGATCAGCGGGCTCGCGGTGCGCAGCTCGATGCGTACGAAGACGGCGAGCAGCACGGCCGCGGCGAGGAACGACAGGAGGGTGCGGGCCGATGCCCAGCCCGCCTCCGGGGCCTCGACCACGGTGAACACGAGCAGCAGCATCGCCGCCGTGCCGGTGACGGCGCCCGGCACGTCGTAGCCGCCGACGTTCTTCTCGCGGGCGCTGCGCGGGATCAGCTTGAGTCCGGCGATCAGCGCGATGACGGCGATGGGGGCGGGCAGCAGCATCGTCAGGCGCCAGCTGGCCTCGGTGAGCAGGCCGGACAGGACGAGGCCCATGGAGAAGCCGGTGGCGGCGCAGGTGGTGTAGATGGTGAGCGCGCGGTTGCGGACCGGGCCCTCGGCGAACGTGGTGGTGATGATGGAAAGGCCCGCGGGCGCGGTGAACGCGGCGCTCAGCCCCTTGATGAAGCGGCTGGCGATCAGTAGCGGACCGGAGTCGACGAACCCGCCGAGGAGTGAGGCGAGGGCGAAGACGGCGAGCGCGATCAGGAAGACGCGGCGCCGCCCGAGCAGGTCGGCGGCGCGTCCGCCCAAGAGCAGGAGGCCGCCGTAGCCGAGGATGTAGCCGCTGACGACCCACTGGAGGGTCGAGGTCGAGAGGTTCAGCTCGGAGCCGATGGAGGGCAGGGCGACGCCGACCATCGACACGTCGAGCGCGTCGAGGAACATCGCGGCGCAGAGCACGAGGAGAGTGCCCCACAGACGCGGGGACCAGCGCTCCGGGGACGCGGAGGCAGCTGTGAGCGGAGAAGTCATGCGCAGCAGAGTACATGCACATGCATTGAGTGCAAGTGCATTTAATTCCGATGCAACAAAGGGGCGATTTCTGCTACCGTGCGATGTCATGGCGGCGAAGAAGGCCGAGCAAGGGCTCGTGGACCAATGGCGCGACATCCTCGCGGTGCACGCACGCACCCTGTGCGAACTCGACAGCGCCCTGCGTGAGCACGGCCTCGGGGCCAGCGACTTCGAAGTTCTGGACGTCCTGTCCGAGGGCGCTCTTGAGGGCGCCGCGTCGGACGGCGACTGCGCCTATCGCGTACAGGACATCGCGGGCCGGGTGCACCTGAGCCAGAGCGCGCTGTCCCGCCTCATCGGCCGCCTGGAGAAGGACGGCCTCGTGGAGCGCGCCATGTGCAGCGAGGACCGGCGCGGAGTGCGGGTCGTGCTCACCGACAAGGGACGCCGGCTGCACGCCGAGGTACGGCCGGTGCAGCGGGCGGTTCTGCGGCGGATGCTGGCGGAGACCGCCGCCGAGTAACGGACCACCCTCACGCCCCTGGCCGTCATGCCCCCGCCCGCATACCCCCGCCCTCATACCCCCGACGTCTCGCTCCACAGCCTGCCCAGCGCGGTGTCGCCGGTGACCTGCGGGATGGGCGCGCGGTTCCACAGCGCGAGGTAGAGCTGCTCCGCGGGACCCGACAACTCGCAGTCGGCCGGGCCGTCCTCGCCCTGCACCGTGGCGGGCGGCTCCTGCGAGAGGCGTACGGTCCACACGGCGTCCGCGTCCGTCGCCCGCACCCGCAGCACCCGCGGCTCCGGAGTCCGCACCCTGCTGCGCGAGCGCGCGTGGAACCCGCGCAACAGCTCGTCGATCCCGTCCGCCGCGAACTCCGTGCCGATCGGCGACGGCGCGCCGCCGCGCGCGGACTCGGCGTCCACGCGGTGGATCGCCGTCTCGTTCGCCTGCCGCCGCGCCCAGAACGCGAGCGGGGACGGAGCGGGCAGGAACGCCCAGCACCGCGTGTCCGGCGCGGCGGCCCGCAGCGTGGCGACCAGGTCGCCGTGCGCCTGCCGGTACCAGTCGACCAGGGCGGCGCCGTCCAGCTCCGGCGGATCCTCCAGGGGCAGCCGATCGTCGTGCCCCTCGGCGACGTACGCCGCGGCCCAGCGGTGCACCGCCCCCGTGTGCCGCAGCAGGTCGCGCACGGTCCAGTCGGGACAGGTGACCACCTTGGCGCCGGGCCCGGCCACGTCGGCGGCACGGGCCAGCAACTGGCCTTCGGCGTCCAGAATTTCGAGGTGTTCGGCAATCTCCATGGGGGGATTGTGCCGGATGAAGTGCGCTCGATGACGGGTGGATTTCCGCTACTTGAGGGCGTACATGCGGATGGCGACCGTGTCCTCGCCCTCGGGCCGGGCCAGGCCCACGAAGACCGTCTCGGCCAGCCAGCGGTGCGCGGGGGCGTCGGTGCGGAAGACGGGGGAGGTGCGGTAGTAGTGACCGGCGTGGCTGACCTGGAGGCCGTCGTCGTGCTGGTCGGGGCTGTCGGAGGCGGGGCGGTAGTAGCCGCGGTTGACGATGTCGATGACGGCGCCGTCGTCGGCCTGGATCAGGTAGCGCGCGTCGAGCTGGCAGATCTCGCCGCGCGTACTGCTCCAGTCGCCGCCGCCCGCCAGGACCGTGCCGCGCAGCCGCGGGCCCTCCACGGTTCCGCCGACGATCGGGGTGAACTCGGTGACCTCCCCCTCGCCGTGACCGATGTGCAGGGACTGGTCGAGGTGGGCGCGGATCTCGAAGGCGTAGGTCAGGGCGGGAGTGAAGGTCATGGATGGCACTCCTTGAGTGGGAGGGGGGTTGAGCGGATGAGTGGGTGGGGGTCTGGCGAGCGTCACGCGGTGGTGGCGGCGCGCCGTGGGGTCCAGCCCTTGCGGGGCACCGATTCGATCAACTTGCGGGTGTACGCGGCCTCCGGCCGTTCCAGGACCGCGACCGTGCGGCCCCGCTCCACGATCCGGCCGCGGTGCATCACCACGATGTCCTCGCAGATGTGCTGGACGATGCCGAGGTCGTGGGTGATGAACAGGTAGGCGATACCGGACTGTTCGCGCAGGTCCCGCAGCAGGGTGACGATCTGGGCCTGCACGGACACGTCGAGCGCGGCGACCGCCTCGTCGAGCACCAGGACGCGGGGCCGGACGGCCACCGCGCGGGCGATGGCGACACGTTGGCGCTGGCCGCCCGACAGGGCGCGGGGCAGCGACCGTGCCTGGGGTGCGGCGAGTCCCACCTGGTCGAGCAGTTCGGCGGTGCGCCGGGCCAGCGCGCCGCCGCGCAGGTCGGTGTGGTGCGCCAGGACCTCGCTGATGCTGTCGTCGACGCGTTGATGCCGGTCCAGGGAGGCGTACGGGTCCTGGAAGACCATCTGGACGTCCCGGGCGAAGCTCCTGCGCACGGCGGTGCGGGCCCGACGGCCCGGCAGGGGCCGGCCGTTCCACCGCACGGCGCCGGCGGTCGGCACTTCGAGGCCCGCGACCATGCGGGCGGTGGTGGTCTTGCCCGAGCCGGACTCGCCGACCACGGCCAGGGAGGCACCGGCGGCCAGGGTCAGGTCGACGCCGTCGACCGCGACGAAGTCCCCGAAGGTCTTGCGCAGGCCGGTCGCCTCCAGGGCGGGTGGGGCGCTGGATTCAGCCACGACGCACTCTCCTGTCCGTGCCGGGTGCTCCGTCGGTCACGGGGCGGGGGAAGTGGCAGGCCGCCGTGCGGCCGTGGCCGTGGCCGTCGCCAGGGCTGGCGCCGTGACCGTCCTCGGCGCCGTCACCGGTCGGCTCCGGCAGCGGACGCTGCGCGGTGCAGAGGTCCTGGGCCGCCGGACAGCGGGGCGCGAACGCACAGCCGGGACCGGCCTCGAACGCCGAGAGCGGCCTGCCGCCGATCGCCCGCAACGGCTGTGCGCCCGCCCCAGGGTCGGGCCGGGACGCCAGCAGGGCCCGGGTGTAGGGGTGGCGGGACCCGTCGTGCAGGCGCGAGGCCGGCACCTGCTCGACCACCGAGCCCGCGTACATCACCGCGATGCTGTCGCAGACCGCCGCGGCCAGCGCCAGGTCATGGGTGATGAACAGCATCGCGAGCCCTCGCCGGTCCCGGGCCTCGTCGATGACGGCCATGACCTCGGCCTGCGTGGTGACGTCAAGCGCGGTGGTCGGTTCGTCCGCGAGCAGCAGCCGGGGCTCCGTGATCAGGGCCGCCGCGATCATCACGCGTTGCAGCAGCCCGCCGGACAGCTCGGCCGGGCGCTGCCGCAGCCGCCGCGGCGCGTCGGCGATGCCCACCTCGCGCAGCAGGTCCGTCGCGCGGGCCTCGGCGGCGCCGCGACGCTCCCCGCGCGTGGTGATCAGACCCTCGGTGAGGAAGTCGCCGATGGTGCGCAGCGGATTGATGTGCGCCCGCGGGTCCTGGAAGATCATCGCGACCTCGCGGCTGCGCAGCGTACGCAGGGCGGCCGGATCCATGGCGGTGACCGAGACGCCCTCGAAGCGGACCTCGCCACCCACCCGGGCGCCGGGCGGCAGCAGCCGCAGCACCGAACGGGCGGTGAGCGACTTGCCCGAACCGGACTCGCCCACCAGACCCACGGCACTGCCCGCCGGGACGGTGAGGTCCACGCGGTGGATGACCGTGCGGTGTTCGCCCTTGACGGGCAGGGTGATGTGCAGGCCGTCGAACTCCAGCAGGGGAGCGTCGGGCCTCGGCGGGGGAGTCTTTGTGCGTTTCATCGGTCCTCTCCCAGAAGTCGACGGGACAGGCCGCCGCCGAGCAGATTGCAGGCGATGACGAAGACGACGATGACCAGACCGGCGTACAGCGACTGTTCGGGCTGCCCGCCGATGATGCCCGGGGCGCCGTTCGCCACCATCAACCCCCATTCGGCGGTGGGCGGTTGGCTGCCGAGCCCGATGAAGGAGAACGCCGCCACGTCGAGCATCGTGTAGCCGAACGAGGTCGTCGCCTGCACGAGGACCAGCGGCAGCAGATTCGGCAGCAGATGGCGCAGGCAGATCCTGCGGCCGGACAGACCGAGCATGCCGAGCGCGCAGATGTACGGCAGCGAGCGCTCACGCAGGGCCGCACCGCGCACGACGCGCGCGATGTACGGCAGGTAGGCGATGGAGAGGGTGACGACGGCGATGTCCAGGCCCGCCCCGAAGACCGCCGCGCCGACCACGGCGAGGACCAGCCCGGGAAAGCCGAAGACGAGGTCGAGGAAAGCGGAGACGGCCCGGTCGTACCAGCCGCCGAGCCAGGCCGCGGAGACCGCGAGCGCCGTGCCGACCACACCGGCGGCCAGTGTGACGAGAGCCGGAGCGAGCAGACTGGGCCGCGCGCCGTACAGGAGGCGCGAGAGGATGTCGCGGCCCGTGTCGTCCGTGCCGAGCCAGTGCGCCGCCGAGCTGCCCTGCGAAACGGCGAGCGGGTCGACGGCGTTGGGATCGTACGGAGCGATCAGCGGGGCGAACACGGCGGCGACGACCACCAGCGCCACGACGGCTCCGGCGGCGATGGGCACCGCCTGGCCGCGGGCGAGGGCACGGACACGGCCGAGCGGAAGCCTGGCGCCGGTCGCGGAGGCCAACTGATAGGTGCTCACTGGCTTCCTCCCAGCGGAACGCGATGGTCGAGTGCCGCGCTGAGCACGTCCACGACGGTGTTGATCAGGGCGAACGCCACCACCGTGAGCAGCGCGAGAGCCTGCACCACGGCCAGGTCCTGCTTGGCGGCGCTCTGGATCAGGAGCGCGCCGACGCCGTTGAGGCCGAAGGCCTGCTCCACGATCGACGAACCGGCGATCAGACCCGCCACGGCCACCCCCGAGACGGAGACGATCGGCCCCGAGGCGTTGCGCAGGATGTGCTTGCGGACGATGAAGCGCTCCCGGATGCCCCGGCTGCGGGCGGTCTGCACATGCTCGGAGACCAGTTCGGCGCGGATCGCGGCCCGGGAGACCTGGGCGACGTAGGCCAGCCACGAGGCGGCGAGCGCCAGGGCGGGCAGGGTGAGGTGCTCCAGGCGGTCGGCGAAGCCCGCGCCGGACCCGTAGGCCGGGAACCAGCCCAGGCGCACGGCGAGGCCCCACGTCAGCAGCACTGCCATGACGAAGACCGGCACCGCCATGAGCGTCGTGGAGAGCACCGTCACCGCCGTGTCGACCCACTTGCCGCGCAGGGCGGCCAGGGCTCCCAGCGCGACACCGAAGGCGACGATGAGCAGGGCGGCGTAGGCGATGAGGAACAGGGTGTTGCCGATCCGCGCGCCCAACAGGTGGGTGACGGAGTCCTGGTAGCTGAGGGACTCTCCCGCGTCGCCCTGCAGCATGCCGGTCAGCCAGCGCCAGTAGCTCTCCAGGAACGGATCGTCCAGGTGGTACTGGCGGTGAATCTCCGCCAGCAGGGCGGGACTTGGCTTCTTGCCGCCGCCGACCAGCAGGGTCGCCGGGTCGCCGGGGGACAGGAACAGCGCGCCGTAGATGGCAACGCTCGCGATCAGCAGGGTCACCAGCAGGGCCGCCGCCCGCCGGGCGACGAAGCGGGCGATCACGAGGTGCCCTTGCCGGTGCCGCCGAGGTGCGCCGCCCACGGCATGTTGATGTACGCGAAGGACGAAGGGGCCCCGCTGAGCCGCTTGTTGAGGAACAGCCGCTCGTGCGGGGAGGCCAGCGGCACCACGGGCAGATCCGTGCTGTAGCGCTGCTGGGCCTGGGTGAACAGCCGGGCCGACTTCTCGGGGCGCAGGGTGGCCTGCGCCTGCCCGAGCAGTGAAGTGACCTTGGGATTGCGGTAGTTGGTCCAGTTGAAGAGCGACTTGGGGTCGGTGAGGAGCTGGGCGTAGGAGATCGGGTCGGGGATCTCGACGTACCCGAGGACCATGGTCGCGTCCAGGCCCTTGCGCAGCGAGGCGTCGAAGAACAGCCCGGACATCTGCGTCGGCTGCAACTGCTTGATGACGATCTTGATGCCGATGCGCTCGGCGCCCGCCTGCAGGAAGGTGAGGGTCTGCTGCGACTGCTGGTCCCCCGCGGCCGTGGCGATGGTCAGCGTGCGCTTGTGCGTGCGGGCCTGGCCCACCAGCTTCTTGGCCTTGTCCACGTCGACCTCGGGGACGGCGGGCAGCGCGTCGTGCCCCTTGGCGTAGAGATCGGCGGCCTCGCCGTGCTGCCACACCAGCGGCGGGATGAAGGTCTTGAGCTGCTGTGCCGCGCCCGCGTACACGTTCTTGATCAGATCGTCCCGGTCCAGGACGAGGGAGAGCGCCTCGGCGATCTTGTGGTCCGCCAGCGGTGAGTCGGGGCCGATCGCGGCGATGAAGTTCGTCTGCGCCGAAGGGCCGTGGTGCAGCGTGCCCACGTCGGACGACCGCAGGGCGCGGGCGCCCGCCGAGCTGATCTCGTAGCTGCCGTCGACCTCGCCGGAGAGCAGGGCGCTGGTGAGCGTGGAGCCGTCGGTGATGAACTTGAAGGTCAGCGTCTTGATCTTGGGCCGGAGCGAGGTGTCCCAGTAGTCGGCGTTGCGGGTGGCGGTGATGGACTCGCCGGGTTTCCACGACGTCAGCTCGAAGGGGCCCGTGCACATCAGTCCGCCCTTGGCGCTGCCGTAGCCGCGTCCGGCCTTCTTCATGTACGCGGCTTCGTTGACGGTGCCGAAGCTGGTGGCGAGCGCCTTCAGGAACATCTCGTCAGGGGTCTTGAAGCGGACGGTCACCTGGTGCGCGCTCGTCGCGCTGATCGTCTTCACATGGGTGAGGAGGCTGGCGTTGACGCTCTGTGTGGCGGGGTCGCCCTGCCGTCGCAGGCTGCTGACGATGTCGTCGGCGGTCATGGGGTGCCCGTTCCAGAACGTCACGCCCTTGCGGAGGTTGAGGACCAGGGTGGTGTCGTCCGGTCGGCTCCAGGAGGAGGCGAGGCCGGGGGAGGTGGAGTAGTCGGGCTCAAGCCGCAGCAACGAGTCGCAGAGGTTGGCCTTGACGGTGCTCGGCGAATAGTCGGCGACCTTCGCCGAATCCAGCGTCCTCGGCTCACCCATGGGCAGGTTCCACGTGACGCGGTCCAGGGCGCCCGAGGCGGCGGGCGTGGTCATGGTGAGTTTCTGGGCGCGCGGAGCCGGATCGGCGTCGGAGCCCGACGTACAGGCGGTCGCGGTGAGCAGGACGCACAGGGCGCCGACGACCGGGGCGGTGGTTCTGGGAGCCTTCATGAGGGAGCTCCTCGGGGGAGTCGGATGAGGGGAGTTGCCATCGGAGCTACTGGTGCGGGTGGTGCGGGTGGTGTGAGTGGCGCGGGTGGTGCCGCTGTGCGTCGGGCCGTGCGGGGGCGACGCGGGGTGGTTCAGGCGCCGGGTGCGGGTGCGGGCGCGGGCGTGGGTGTGGGCATGACCGTGACGGTCAGCCGGGACGGGCAGGCGCCGCCGGTGTGCAGGGTCTGGGTGCTGGGCTTGGCGGTGAGCGCGGTCCAGGGGTTCTCGCCGGTCCCGGGAGCGGGCAGGAACAGGGGGTGGTCGCTGCCGGCCACGAGCAGCGCGAGGCGGTGGCCGGGACGCAGCCGGTAGCCGGTGTGCCCGAGGTCGAGATGGATCTCGTCTGCCGTATCGGCGGCGCGCACCGCCACCTGACCCCGCGCGATCTGGTGCACCCGCCCGTCCGGCCCGAGGTCGACGACCTTGGCGAAGACGTCGAACTCCGGCGCGGTGCCGGTGACATGGAGATCCACGGCGACCGGACCCGCCAGGTCCAGGGGCTCGGTGAGCACGGGCGCCGAGAACACGAGTACGTCGTCTCGGGCGGCGACCGGCGCGAGGTCCGGGTAGCTGTGCAGATAGGCGAAGGAGTCCTCGACCAGGGAGGGCACCGGGGCGTCCGGGTCGTGGGTCCACTGCGTGGCCTGCTCGTGCTCGCCGGGCACGTCGGGCACGTCGGGTACGTCGGCCAGTAAGGCGCCCGGCAGCGGGCCGGTGGCGCGAGCCAAGTCGGTGAGCCAGTAGGTCAGTTCGGTGCTTTCCGGTGGCGGCCAGGCGGAGGAGGTCCGCCAGTCCCCGTGACCGAGTTCCCATGTCACCTTGGACAGCGAGGACACCGGACGTATGCCCTTGAGGAACACGTCGAAGAAGTCGATCGCCGGATTCGCGTAGTCCGGCAGCATCCGGGCGAGGGCGTCCTCATTGGTGTTGTGGTCGTCCTCGTCACGGATCGGCGCCTGCGCGAGACGGTAGTTCTCGTGGTCGACCGCGCCCGCCCACAGGTACTGGACGGCGTCCCAGCCGGGCCGTGAGGCCAGTTCCATGTAGTCCCGCATGTGCGCGGTGACGATGTTGTCGAACCACCCCACGCAGTGCAGCACCGGAACCGGCCGCGCGTCGAAGGGGTGCAGCCCCGGCTGCGTCGACAGACCCGTCTGCCGGGGCGCCAGCAGATCGAACCACAGGGAACGGGCGCCGATGGCGCGGAACGCCTCCTCGTACTGCTCGATGACGGGCCGTGCGGAGCGGTCGATCCGGTACTCGTACGAGTCGTTGTCCACCCAGTGGTGGGCGAAGTACTCGACGCCCTCCAGCCACACCGGCACGTTCTGCCCCTCGGGCTGCCAGATCGTGGCGAAGTCCGCCGCGGTCACGCGCGGCACGATCGCCCGCAGCGCCGGGTGCTGGGCGGCGACGGCGGCCCACTGGGTGAACCCGTAGTAGGAGTCGCCGAACATGCCCACCCGGCCGTCCGACCAGGCCTGGTTGACGATCCAGTCGATGGCTTCGTAGCCGTCCTGCGACTCCCGCAGGAAGGGCAATGTGCTGCCGCCCGAGCGGAATTTTCCGCGTACGTCCTGCACCACCACGGCGTAGCCGCGGGCGGTGAACAGGCGCGCGATGCGGTCGAAGTACACGTAGCGGCTGTTCTTGTCGTAGGGCAGGCGCACGAGCACCGCCGGGAACGCCGTGTCGTCGCCCTGCCGGTGTGCGGGGAGGTAGACATCGGTGGCCAGTCGTACGCCGTCGCGCATGCGGGCCATGTACTGCCGGGCGTTCTCGGCGAGGGGCGCCGCGCCGATCCGCTCGAAGGTGAAAGGCATGGGGCGTCTCCAGCCGGACGAGATGCGAGGACGAGGAGATACAACAGCGTTGTGTAACGCTGTTGTATGACAACATTGCAGCAGTACGCCACCGCGTCAACACTCCGTATTGAGGTCGATGACATGCCGATCGAGGTAGACACAGCCCAGCGGCTCGACGAGATCGCCGCCGCCACCATCCGGGTGGCCCGCGAGCGCGGCGTGCGCGCCGTGACCATCCGCGCAGTCGCCGAGCAGCTCGGCGGCTCGACGGCCATGGTCACCAACTACGTCCCGAGCCGCTCCGACCTGATGGTCAACGCGATGCGGCACGCGGATGAGGAGTGGGGGCGCGAGTTGGAGGGAGTCCTGGAGGGCACTCAAGGGGCGGAGCGCCTCGCGGCGTTCGCGCGCTGGATGTGCACCACCGCGGACGACGACGAGGTGATGCGCAGGCTTCTGATGGAGATTGTCGGGGCCGGGGCCGGGGCCGGGGCCGGGGCCGGTGTCGGGCGTGAAGTCGATCGGGTGCGGACGGTGGCGCGCGCCCAGCGGGACGAGCTGGAGGAGGTGACCGTCGCGGCGGGCACTCCCGCCCCCGAGTTGGCGGCGGACATCCTGCATCTGCTGTTCCGTGGGTACTGGCTGTCCACGCTGGAGGATCCCGAGGGGTGGTCGGACGAGCGCGGAACGCGGGCTGTTCTGGCGGCGGTTGAGCTGCTTCAGGGCGGGGCGCCCAAGGGTGCTGCCGGGGAGTGAGATCGGGGCGGAGGTCGGGTGTGAGGTCAGAGGCGAAGCCAGGGGTGAAGTCAGAGGTGAAGCCAGGGGTGAGGCTGGCGGTCAGGTCGTGCGGGTCTTGACAAGCCGGGTGGTGGACATGAATCTGAGCTCCAGCAAAAACAGCGTTGTATGACGCTGTTTGATTTCTGAGCAGAGCATCTGAGCGGAGCATCAGTACTCCGCCGCGCTAGCCGCACGGCCGGGCCGACTCCCGGGTGCGGGCGCCCCCTTCTTCAGAGGCGAGAGGCGATCATGGAAACCCGGAGTCCGGCTGCCGAGCTGTGGCAGCGCACCGCCACCGACCTGGCCGATGCCATCCGCAGACGCGAGATCTCGTCCGCCGAGGTCGTGCGGTCCTGCCTGGCACGCATCGAGGAGACCAACCCACGCCTCGGGGCGCTGGTCGACATCCGCCCCGACGAGGCGCTGGCCGATGCGCGCCGCGCCGACCGGGCCGTCGCCGCGGGCGACGAACTCGGCCCGCTGCACGGTGTACCGGTGTCCACCAAGATCAATACGGATCAGCGGGGCTATGCCACCAGCCACGGCGTGGCCGCCCTCGCCGGGCGCCCCGCGGAAGGGGACGCGGCCTGCGTCACGGCCCTGAGGCACTCCGGCGCCGTCCTCCTCGGCCGGAGCAACGCCCCCGCCTTCTCCTACCGTTGGTTCTCCACCAACGCCCTGCACGGCCGCACCCTCAACCCCTGGGACACCGGCCGCACCCCCGGCGGCTCCAGCGGTGGCGCCTCCAGCAGCCTCGCCGCCGGGATGACACCGATCGCACAGGGCAACGACATCGGCGGTTCGATCCGCTACCCGGCAGCCTGCTGCGGGGTGGTCGGCATCCGCCCCACCGTCGGCCGGGTCTCCAACTGGACGCCGCCGGCCTACGCCGACACCCCCGCGGGCAGGAAACAGATCGACTTCCCGCCCACCGTGCAGGCGTGCGCCGTCGAGGGGCCGTTGGCCAGGACGGTGGCCGACGCCCGCCTCGCGCTGAACGTCATGACCACCCCTGACCTGCGCGATCCGTACGGCATCCCAGCCGCGCCCGGCCGTCTTGCGGACGGCGTGAAGGCCAAGGTCACGGTGGTGCGCGGCATCGGCACGGTCAAGAACCACCCGGGTGTCGACCTGGCTGTCTCCAGCGCCGTCGCACGGCTCGTCGACGCCGGGCACGAGGTCGAGGAACTCGACGACCTGCCGCTGCTCGCCGAGGCCGCGCGCATCTGGGCCCTGCTGATCTACGAGGACTTCCGCCCGATGCTCCCGCTGGTGAACGAGGTCGGCGACGACGACATCCGTGCCTCCCTGAAGTACTCCTTCGGCGGGGCGGCGGGCATCTGGGGCGAAGGCCCGTCGCTGGAGACGTACATCCAGGGCTGGGCGCGCCGCGCCTCCCTCATCACTCAGCTCCAACACCTCCTGGGCATCCACCGGATCCTGCTCACGCCCGTCAGCGCGGAGCTGCCGTTCGAGCAGGACGCGGACATCGCGAGCCCCGAGCGCGCCGCCGAACTGGTCGCCGCCATGTGGCCGATGACGGCGGTGCCGGTCCTGGGCTTCCCCGCCATCACGGTGCCGTCGACGCTCAGCGAGGGCCTGCCGGTCAGCGTCCAGCTCATCGGCGGACGCTACGCGGAGGAGCGGATCCTCGACGCGGCACAGGCGATAGAGGACCGCACTCCGCGGTTCCTGCCGCCTCTCCTGGGCGGCTAGGGGGTGGGCGGCCGGGTGTGCTCGGGGCTGTCCGGCTGCTGCCTCGACGCCTCTGGAATGCCTCTGCGCATCCTCTACCTGATTCCGCGGGAAGCCTCCGGATCGGTTTCCCGTGCGGTCTCCTGTGCCAGTGAGCGCAGTGCGTCGTATGCGCGCTGGATGAACCTGCCGTTCAGGGTCGGGGCGGCGTTGGTGAGGGCGACGAGGGCGACGCCCGTCTGCGGGCTGAAGCCGGCGAAGGACGTGAATCCGCGGGTGGCGCCGGAGTGGTGGTGGAGATCGTGGCCGGGGCGCGGCTGGATGTTCCAGATCAGTGCGAGGCGCCGGGTTCCGCGCGGCGCGACGAGCCGGGGGCGGATCACGTCGGAAAGCCCGGCCCGCAGGGAAGGGCGCGCCGCGATGGCCGGGTCGATCAGGGCGTCGAGCAGCCGGAGCATGTCCCGCCCGCTGGAGCGCGCGGCCCCGGCCGCGGGCAGGCCGGGGATCTGCCAGGCGGGGCGGGGGCGGCCGTGCCAGTGGCCGGTGGCCTGGGGGAGGTCGGCGCGACAGTCCGTGTGGTGCAGGCCGAGCGGGTGCAACACCCGTGCGGCGAGGAGGTCTTCGTAGCCGCACGTCTCGTGGGCGTCGTCGTGGGCATCGACGGCGTGGACCAACAGGTGTCCGAGCAGGCCGACGCCGAAGTTGGAGTAGGCCAGGCGTGAGCCGGGCTCGAAGCGCGGCCGGGTGCGTCCTACGGCGCGCAGCAGGTCGTGGTGCGAGAACCCGGCATAGGGGTTGGTCAGCAACCGGGCGGGACCGGCGGTCAGCAGCCCCGGCGGCAGCCGGGGGAGCCCCGACGTGTGGGTGGCCAGGTGCAGCAGGGTCATGGCCGCACCGCGGGGACGCGGCGTGGCTGCGGGCGGCAGGAACCGGGAGACGGGATCGTCGTGGGAGACCTCGCCCCGTGCGACCAGTTCCGCGAACAGAAGGGCCGTCAGAACCTTCGTGAGGGAGCCGATTTCGAAGCGGGTGTCGGCGTCGACCGGTTCGCCCCCGTGGTGCGCGCTGCGCCCTTCGGCGATGAACACCCGCTCGGCACCGCGCCGCAGGGCGATGACGGTGCCACTGGCGCCGGTCGGGGCGTCGAGCAGCGGACCGGCCGCCTCGGCCGCCCACCGCGTCATGGGCGGGCCGAGGTGCCGTCGGGATCATCGGGCGAGCCGGGAGGTTCGGGGAAGGCGGGGGAGTCGCGGTCGAGGATGCGTGAGACCGCCAGCGTCCCCGCGATCGCGGCGACGACCGCGGTGTGCTGCTGGTCCGAGAACCGCGTGTCGAGGTCGGCGCAGACCTCGGCGGTGTCCCGCGGGACCAGACCGTCCTCGTGCTGGATACCGGCCATGAGCTCCCAGGCTCCCGGATCGAGGTAGGGCTCCTTCAGGCAACTGCCGACGATCATCAGCTCGCCCACCAGGTCCCACTCCCCGACCTCGGCCCAGATGTCGATCCAGGCGGGCAGCCACGCGGCGAGATAGTCGCCGATGTCGTCGGGAAGGCCCTCCGGCAGACGGCCCCAGTCGGTCACGTGGAAGACCGTGTGCGTCATGTTGTAGCCGGTGATCCAGTCGATGAGCCAGGGCTCGGGAGTGTTCCCGAGCCAGGTGGCGCGGATCAACTCCTCCCAGGAGCCCGTCCGGCCGCCGCTGTCGAGGCCGGTCACGCGGGTCGCGTTGGCGACGGCGAGGGCGCGGTTGGGCTGGTGCTCCACGCTGCGTACCGACCTCAACCCCGTGACGTGCCCCAGCAGTTGCTGCATGGGCTCGTGGCGGTAGCCGCCGCGGGCGAGGTGCGCGTACGTCTCCAGGGAGTCCGTCATGAGCGGGTAGCGGAGCAGGCGCGCGTAGAGCAGATCGCCCTCGCCGAACTGTCCCCAGGCGTGGTCGATCATGTCGCGGGCCAGCCGCAGCCCGTTCGCACCGGACACGGACTCGCGCAGCACCAGGGAGGAGGCGAGGGCCAGTTCGCCGAGCGCCTTGTAGGCGCCCGGAGGGTCGGAGACATCGGTCCCCGCGCCTTTCGGCAGGGCGCCGCGGTGGTGGTGTTCGTGCAGCCAGCCCAGTGCCTTCGCGCTCACCTGGTGGGCGGTCGTCGCCGCCGACGCCGTCATGGGTGCTCCAGTCCGAGTAGTTTGCCGGCGATCGCGGTGTCGAGGGCGAGCCGGGGTCCGTTGCCGAGCACCCGCAGGTGCGCGACGAGCGGGACGGGGTCGAGCGGCAGTGCCACGCCCTCGTGCTCGAGCAGGGCGAGCCAGCGGGCGATCCGGGCCGCCGTGGGGTAGTCGCGGCGCAGCAGCGACCGCGTGGCGCCCCGGGCGAGGGCCAGCGGCGCACCGCGGGCCGCGGTGTGGACCGGTCCGTCGAGTCCGGGGAGGGCCAGCGAGGACAACTGTCCCATCCGCACCGACCATTCGGCCCAACCGAGATCACGCGTCGTATCGGGGGACGGAGCTTCGGCCGGGCGGATCGGGGCGGAGATCCCTGCCCGCGCCGCCAGGAGGGGCGCCTCGGTCGGCTGCGCCGCATACGGAGAGGGCGCCCTCGCCGCCTCGCCCTCCGCCGCGAACCGTGCAAGCATCGATGCGGTGGCCCAGTCCCGCCATGCCATCACCCATGGTTCGGCGGGCCCGGCGGGCGGCGACTGGGGAACGCTCTGCGGGGGCGGGAAGACGCTGAAGGACCGCGCCACAGCCTCTGCGTCCAGTGGGTGCAGGGCCACGCCGGTCAGCAGGTGAGGGGCGAAGGCGTCCGCGCCGACGACCCGGACCGCGGCGAGCGCCGCGGCACCGTCCTCGGCGTCTTCCACGTGTGCGGCGACCATGGCCGCGCCCCCGATGCCCCGCAGGGCATCGAGGGCACGGCGAGCAAGGTCGGCCGCCGAGTCGGCGTACGCCGTCCGGGACCGATCGGAGCTCACTTGTCCTTCGGCTCCTTCGGCTGCGACGGGGAGAGAAGCAGCCCGAGCAGGAGGAGACCGGCGCCGCCGGCCTGCGGTGAGTAGACGGGGGCGTCACTCACGGCTGTCTCCGGCTCCACCATCGCGGCGCCGAGCGCCACGGGGTCGGGGCTGAGAAGGGGTGAGTGCACAGTCTGAGCAAGCATGGGTGCCTCCTAATGGATGTCACGACCATCTCGGTGATGCTCAACCCCCCTTAGGCTACATCGAAATTGGGCGATTAGCGTCTTATGTCACGCTACGTGGCTTTATGTCTAATTCAATAGTGAACGACCCTCTACGCCCTGGGGGTACTTCACCCGGCTACACCCCAGGGGTACTTCGGCCGGCGGAGCCGGCGTGCCACGCCCCGACGTCAACACCGCTGCCCTCGCGGGCAGTTGGGCGCGTCCCAAGCTCACGTCCGGGGGACGAGGCGGGTCGCCCGTCCCTCCTGGTCCCGCTCGATCTCCAGCAGCCCCTCGACCGCGGTGCGGTCGATCGGTCCGAACACGTGCGGAAACAAGGTGCCGCCCGGAACCCCCGGCGGCGGGGTGGGATCCGCGGCCTCCCACCGCACCGTCGCGCCGAGCTTGTGCTCGTCGACTTGCAGCAGCATGAGCGGCCCGGCGGCGTCCTTGTGGAACGCGGTAGCGACCGCCAGGGAGGTCTCCTCATCAGGAGAACAGTGGACGAAACCCTCGTCCGCGAGAGAGGCGGGCGCGTAAGGCCCGTCGGAATCGGCGAGCCAGTCGCCGAGCGTCACCACGTGGTAGATCATCGTTCGGTTATAGCGGGCGACGGCGCAGACCGCGCGGTACCCACGGCTTTGTCAGCGGCCGTGCGACGGATCGAGGCTCTCAGGCGGGAGGCCTGCCTCGACTTGAGTCCCGGGGCCGAAAGGCTTGGGTGATCACCGGGCTTACAAGAGGGCCCCGCACGGCCCCTTTCGGTTGGTTAGGGTGGGAAACACCGCCAGCCGCGCAGCGAGCCTGGAGCAGGGGAAACAGGAAGGCGCTGATGCATGGCTGGCCACCGGTCGGATGACGGGGCGCGTCCTCGCCCTGGCTCGGGAAGTCGGGATGCGGAGCGCCGTCTGCCGGTCGTGGATCGCTATCGCCGGTCCACCGGCCGCGGTCGGTCGGCGACCGCCGTGCTACCCCCGGTGCTGCGGGCCCCGCTCGGGCTGGTCGCTGTCCTCGCCGCGTTGGTGGTTGTCGTGATCGGGGTTCTGTACGCGGGGCACAGTGAGCCCGGCACGGTGGACCGGTGGTTCGTCCAGCCGACGGCGGACAGCGTGCGGGCGCCGTGGCGGGGCGTCGCGCTGGCCACGGACTTCCTGGCCGAGCCCGCAGGGGCGGCGACGCTGATCGTCCTCGCCGTGGCGGGCTGTCTGTTGCTTCGGCGTCCTCGCGCCGCAGTGCTCGTCGTGGTCGGCGTCTGCGTGACCGTGGGGGCGACGACGGTGCTCAAGTCCCTTGTGGGGCGCACCATTCACGGCGACGGCAACCTGTCCTACCCGAGCGGGCACACCGCCTTTCTCACCGCGCTCGCCCTCATGGCGGCGCTGTTCGTGGCGAGGCGGCGCGACCTCGGCAGGGCGGCCGGCACGTCACTTGTGCTCGCCGCGGCGCTGGTCGCCGGTGCCGCCATGGGGTGGGCACAGGTCGCCCTGGGCGCGCACTACCCCACCGACGTCCTGGGCGGCTGGTGCACCGCCCTTGCGGTGATCCCGGTGACCGCCTGGCTGGTCGACCGGGCGGCCAACGCCGCCCGGCGGGACCATCCCTGACGTCACGTCACGTCACGTCACGTCACGCCAGGCGGCGGAACACCGGCTTCACCGGTCGCCCCGCCAGCCAAGGAGTGGGATCACCGGCGTCCAGCGCCTTCCGGTACACCGCACATGCCTGGGCCACCACTTCGACGGTGCGGTCGATGTCGGTGTCGTCGAGCGCGCTGCTCACCACGAACGAGGGCGCCAGGACCCCGCCCGCGAGCAACTGGCGCAGGAACAGCGTGCGGTACGGCTGAGACGGCTGCCGCCTCTCGTCGAGCGTGCCGAAGACCAGGTTGCTGGCCCGGCCCCGGACGACGACGTGGTCGGCCACGCCCATGCTGGCCGCGGCGTCGCGGACACCGGCGGCCAACCGCTCGCCGAGAGCGTGCAGTCGTGCGGTCACGCCTTCCTCGACGTACGTGGTCTGCACGGCCATCGCTGCGGCCAGCGAATGCGTCTCCGCGCCGTGCGTGGTGGACAGCAGGAACACCCGGTCGCCGGAGTGCCGCAGCCCGCCCCACTCCATCAGGTCGCGGCGCCCGGCCAGCGCCGAGACGGCGAATCCGTTGCCCAGCGCCTTGCCGAAGGTGGAGAGGTCGGGGACGACGCCGTACAGGCCCTGGGCGCCCGCCTCTGACCAGCGCAGACCGGTGATCATCTCGTCGAAGATCAGTACGCATCCGTGCCGGTCGGCGAGGTCGCGCAGGCCCGCGAGGTACCCGGGAGCGGGGTCTTCCCTGCTCGAACGGAGTTGAGGGCTTGGGGAAGGCTCGGTGTGGCCTGTGGGTTCCAGGATCAGGCAGGCGATCTCCCCTTGGTACCGGGTCAGGAGCTCCTCCGTCGCCGCCAGGTCCCCGTAGGGGAACGCCACGGTGAGCTCGGTGGTCGCCTCCGGGATACCGGCCGACATCGGCGTCGTACCGATGAACCAGTCGTCCACGGAGAAGAACGGATGGTCGCCGCAGACGGCCACCCGCGGACGCCCGGTGACGGCGCGGGCCAGGCGCACCGCGGCGGTGGTGACGTCGGAGCCGTTCTTCGCGAACTTCACCATCTCCGCGGTCGGCACCGTGGCCAGGAAGCGTTCCGCGGCCTGGACCTCCACGATGGACGGCCGGACGAAGTTGCTGCCGCGGTCCAGTTCCCGCCGCGCCGCCTCGGTCACACGGGGGTGGACGTGGCCCAGGCTCACCGACCGCAGGCCGGACCCGTACTCGATGTAGCGGTTGCCGTCGACGTCCCACACATGGGCTCCGCGGCCGTGGCTGATGACCGGGGCCAGGTCCTCGGGGTACTGGTCGTCGCCCTTGGCGTACGTGTGCGCGCCCCCGGGGATCATCGCGTGCAGCCGCTCGTTCGCCTGCCGGGACCGGGGCAGGCGGAACTCCTCGGTGTCCACGGTGTTCGCAGTGTCCACGGCGGCTTCAGCTCTCTTTCTGCTTCAGGGCCTCGGCGAGGCTCGGCGCCTCCCGGTCCCGCTGGGACATCGATGTGACCGGCAGCGGCCACGCGATGGCGAGCTCCGGGTCGTCGTGGGCGATCGTCACGTCCTCGGCCGGATCGTGCGGGCGGTCGATGCGGTACGAGGTGTCGGCGGTCCCGGTCAGCGCCTGGAAACCGTGCGCGCATCCCGCCGGGATGTACAGGGTCACCTGCGTCTCGCCGGACAGCTCGAAGGTGGCCACGTTGCGGTACGTCGGTGAGCCGGGCCGCAGGTCCACGACGACGTCGAAGATCTTCCCGGACGAGCACCGCACCAGCTTGGCCTCGCCTGCTCCGGAGCGCAGGTGCAGTCCGCGCAGCACTCCCTGGACCGAGCGGGAGAGGCTGTCCTGGATGAAGGTGTCCGGGTCGAGGCCCACCGAGCGGACCACGTCGGCGTCGAAGGTGCGGCAGAAGAAGCCGCGTTCGTCGGCGTGCGGTGTCGGCTCGAACAGGTACGCGCCGTCGATCTCCGGGACTTCGGTCGCTTTCATGGGGCCTTCCGCGAGGTGGGGGCGTGGTGGGGGTCGAGGTCGTGGCCGGTCGGCGGGAACAGGGCCGCGGTCAAGGCGGTGAACTGGTGCTGGAGTTGCCGGGTGGCGTCCCGGTTCCGCTCGGCGAGCGTCCGCCGTACCTCCACCGCGTGCTTCTCCAGCGCCCGGAACTGTTCGAGCAGCCGGGCGGCGTCGACCTCACGGGCCGGGTGGCAGTACGCGCCGAGGCCCATCCGTTCCATGAGCGCGTCGCTCTTGGCCGCGTAGCTGAGGGCGAGCGTCGGCGTGCCGACCTTCAGCGCGCAGATCAGGTTGTGGAACCGGGTGGCCACCACGGTGTCGGCGGCCGCCGTCTCCTTCATCAGGTCGGCGAGCGAGGCCGCCTCGGAGGAGGTGACCAGTGGTGAGTCCACCGCGTCGAGGATCGCGGCCACCACCGACGCGTCGCATGCGTCGCCGGTGAGCAGCCGGACCGCCCTGCCCTCCTCGACAAGCGTACGGACGAACCGAGTCGTGCCGTCGAGGTAGCGCCGGTGGATCTCCCCGGCCCGGGCGCGGTCGTCGTTGCCGCCGTGGAAGTCCATGACGCCGACGCAGACCGGGCCCGTCGGGCTCGCAACAGGGCCCGGGGGCGCGCTCGCCGACGGGGTCGGCAGGGCGAAGGCGAGGTCCGGGTAGACCTCGTCGCGCGTGGTGTCCACGCCCATCGCCCGCATCGCGTCGCGGGACAGGGCGTCCCGGTACGAGCGGTAGGCGGCCAGCCGCGCCGACCAGCGCACCAGGGCCCTGGTCGGCCGGTCGGCGATCTCGGCGGCGCCGACGCTGACCAGCGCGACCCGAGTGCCGAACAGCCGGCCGGACGCGCAGAGCAGGAACAGCGAGTACGGGAAGCCCCACGGCCGCAGCGGCAGCGTCGCCTCCAGGACGCCCATGCCCGGCACGATCACCACGTCGTGCCGGCGCACCCAGGCGGCGGTGCGGACGACGTCGACGAGTTTGCCCAGACCCTTGCCCGCGATCGCGCCCGCCCGCGACGCGGTCCGGTACTCCCCGCGGTACCAGTGCAGCCGCGTCGCGGGAATCCGGTAGCGGGCCGTGACGACCTCGGGACCGCCGCACAGAGCGTCCACGGCCGCCTCCGGGTGCTCGGCGCGGAGGTGGCCGAGCACGGCCTCCAGCGATCCGTCGTTGCCGAGGTTGCCGGAGCCGAGCAGGCCGAACACCCCCACGCGCACCGGAGTCCGGCCCCCGGACGTCATGCCTGCCTCCCCTCGCGTCCGGCGACGAGGGCGTCGACGGAGACCGGATGCAGGGCCGCGTCGACCGGGGCGCGGTCCTCGACCCGCTCGCCGGAGCCCGGCCGGACCCGGCTGGTCATCCAGGTGGCCAGGTGGCGGTAGCACGCGCTCCGGTCGGCGGAGGACAACGGCGCCCGCCGGATCGCCGAGGCGAACCCCGCGACGTACTCGGCGAGCAGCCGGGGCGTCGGGTGCAGCGGGCCCGCCCGGCGCGGGTCCAGGTTGACGCACCGGGAGCGCATGGAGGGGTTCGCCCGCTCGGCGCGGGTGGGGTGGTCGCGGCGGAAGTACAGCAGCTCCGGCACCTGGTGGAAGGGCCCGTGCAGGGTGATCTCGGCGACGAACGTGCGGTCCGCGTGGTGGTAGCTGTCGTGCGGCTTCACCCGGCGCAGCACGTCGGCCCGCATCACCCCGTAGAAGTCGTCGCCGCCGGGCTCGAAGAGCAGACTGCGGAAGCGCTCGGGCGCGCGCGGCGAGTCGGTGGCGAGCCCGTACTCGTAGGGGACCTTCACCTTGCCGTCCTCGTCGATGACCGCCTGGTCGCTGTGCGCGAGGATGACGTGGGGCCGCTCGTCCAGGGCGTCCACGCAGCGCCGCAGCAGGTCCCGGGCGTACAGGTCGTCGTGCGAGGCCCACTTGAACAGCTCGCCGCGGCACTCGGTGAACACGTAGTTGTGATTGGGCGCGGCGCCGATGTTGCGGGTCAGCCGGATGTACCGGATGCGTGAGTCCTTCGCCGCGTACCGGCGGCAGATGTCCTGGGTCCCGTCGGCCGACGCGTTGTCGGAGATGACCAGTTCGAAGTCCTCGTAGGTCTGGCCGAGCAGGGCGTCGAGCGCCTCCGCGAGGTACTCCTCGCCGTTGTACACGGGCAGGCCGATGCTCAGCCGGGGTTGGGCGGTCATGACGTCCTCACTTCGGGAAGGGTGTTCTGGTGGCGCTCGTGCAGGGCGGACCGCAGCTGTAGCCACCACACGGCCGAGCCGCAGACGGTCGCGGCGGCGACGCCCCAGGCCGAGCCGACCGTGCCGGCCACGGCGGCTCCGCCGAGTCCGCCGCCGACGTAGCAGGCGGAGGCGAACAGTTGGCAGCGCAGGCTGCGCCGGGCCGCGGCGAGCGCGCGAAGCCCGGCCGCCGCGCCGGTACCGAGACCGGCGCCCGCGACGCCGAGCGCGGCCGGCACGATGAGCTCCGACGCGGAGTGCCAGACGTCGCCGAGCACGAGCTCGCCGGCGCGGTCCGGCATGAGGAGCAGCGCCGCGCCCCACAGCAGCGCGGCGGCGGCCTGCCCGCCGCCGAGGAAGAGGCAGAACCTGCCCAGGCGGTGCGGGGCCTTGCGCAGCACCCGGGCCGCCTCGGCGACGGTGACCAGCGACAACCCCATCAACAGCGCGAGGAACGGGCCGAGCAAAAGCTCGGCGCCCCGGACCGCGCCCACCGCGCCGACCCCGACGATCACGCCGAGCCCGTAGGCCCGCAGTTGGCTCGCGCCGCTGACGCTGACGTTCTCGACCAGATAGCGGTAGCCGAGGTCGCGCTGCTCGCGCAGCCATCCGCGCGCCTCGGTCAGCCGGGGCCGGATGCCGGACTGGAGGCAGCCGTACACCGCGGCCACCGCGGCGGACGCGCCCCAGGCGAGCACGAAGGCGGCCACGCTGCCCACCTGGGCCGCCACGACCATGGCCGGGACGAGCGCGATGCCCCACACCAGGTCGTTGGCGAACGCCTTCTGGCCGGTGCCGGCGGCGAAGAACGCGAACCGCCAGGCGTCCTGAAGCAGCAGCGCGGGCAGCACGACGCCGAGGCTGACGAACGCGGGCCCCACCCGGCCGCCGAGGCCGAGCCCGACCAGCAGACACGCCGCGCCGAGGACGACACCGACGGCGAGCGCCGCCCCCGACGCCCGGGTCGCCGCGGTGCGCCAGGACGCGGCCGGCACGCCGCTGAAGCGCACCACGAGCGGGTCGGTGGCCAGACCGCGGGCGACGTTGAGCACCACGCCGTAGGTCAGCCAGGCCAGGCTGAACACGCCGAACGCGGCCAGGCCCAGCGAGCGTGCCACGTAGATGCCCACCGCGAAGTTGGTCATGCTGGAGGCCGCCTGGTCGGCGAGGCCCCAGGACAGCCGGCCGACCATGGCCCGCTTGGCGGTCCGCTTCTTCCCCTCGGCGGTCATCGGCGTCACGCCTTGATCAGTCCGGCGCCGTGCAGGGCGTCGGCCGCGGTGGCGACGGTGTCGAACGGCAGCCCGGCCCGCTCGGCGACGTCGAGCAGACTGTGCTCGCCGTCGGAGAGGCTGAGCACCCAGAGCATCGCCATCTGGGCCTGTTTCGCGTCGCTGCGCCCGCCCAGCGACTCGTACAACCCCCGTCGTCCCAGCTGTGGTTCGCCGTAGGGACTGAGGTTGAGGTAGCGCCGGTTGCGGTCGAGCACGGCGAACGCCTCACCGCAGACGGCGAGCGTGTCCTCCATCGCCTCCGGGGTGACGAAGCCCGGGTTGTCCGCCGAGGTGTGGTACTCGGGGTAGCCCGCGTACGGCGTCCGGCTGAGCGAGCCCACGCCGAGGTTGAACCCGGGGGAGCAGAACTGCCGCTCGTCGTAGCCGTACGGAGTGAACTCGGTGACGCGGTGCGGGCGTTCGGATGCGGCGAGCACGTGCCGCATCACCCGGTCGATCTCCGCGTCGGCGCGCCTGCTCTGCTTGTACGTCAGCTGGCCGGAGTCGCCCGCGCAGGCCAGCACGAGGCCGTGCTTGACGTGCTCGATCCGCTCCGCGTTGCGGGCCAGCCAGGTGATCGCCCCGATGGTGCCGGGCGCGTAGATGAACCGGTAGGTGTAGTACGGCGTCTCCCGCGCCAGGGCGCGGGCCAAAAACGTCGCCACCGCGATGCCGGCCAAGTTGTCGTTGGCCAGCGACGGGTGGCAGACATGGCAGGAGACGATCACCTCGTCGGGGACCTGGCCGGGGATGACGTGCTCGGCGTAGGTGAGGTGGCCGTCGGCGAGCGTGGAGTCGACACGCACCTCGTAGTCGCCGTCCGGCAGCGCGTCCAGGGTCTCCTGGGCCAGGCAGAATCCCCATTTCGGCTCGTAGTAGCTGGTGCGGTAGGGCACCCAGCTCGGGTGGTCCGGCAGGGTGTGCAGGTGTTCACGCAGCTCGGCCAGCGGCATGGTCGTCGACACCGGCACGCTGTAGCCCAGCACGTGCAGGCTGGACGCGGCGAAGTCGACGACCCGGTTGCCGGCGGAATCGGCGATGTAGGCGTCCCGGATGTTCCACTCCTGCGGCACCGTCCAGTCGAGCACCTGCGTCCCGGTCGGCACCTCGTGCATCTCCAGGGGGACGTACTCGTTGACGATGTCCAGGGTGGCGCGCACACCGTCGCCGGTGATGCTCCGGCAGAGCGGGTACAGCCGCTCCACCAGAGCATGCATCTCCTCGCCGACAGCGGTCATCGGCGCCCTCGCAGGGTGGCGTCGACGGTGCCGGCCTCGGACGCCGCGCGCAGCACGGCGAGGCGGGTGAAGCGCTGCTCGAAGTCCTCGCGGGTCAGCCCGTACGTCCGGTAGGCGTCGGCGAGTTCGAGCGCGCCCTGCTTGACCGTCCACTCGCAGTCGAAGCCGGGCACCGCGGCGCGGAACCGGGCGAAGTCCACCCGGTAGGAGCGCGGGTCGGCGCCGTTCTCCCCGGTGATCCTCACCTTCGACCCCGACACGGCCTCGGCGACCTGCTCGGCGATCTCGGCGACCGTGACGTTGTTGACCTCGCTGCCGATGTTGAACGCCCGGTCGTGCACCGCCTCTCGGGGCGCGGTCAGCGCGGCCGTGAAGGCCCGGGCGATGTCGGCGGCGTGCACCAGCGGGCGCCAGGGGGTGCCGTCGGAGAGCACCAACACCTCGCCGGACAGGAGCGCGTGGCCCACCAGGTTGTTCAGCACGATGTCGGCACGCAGCCGGGGCGAGAAGCCGAACGCGGTGGCGTTGCGCATGAACACCGGGCTGAAGTCGCCGTCGGCCAGCGCGTGCAGGTCGTCCTCCACCCGCACCTTGGACTCCGCGTACGGCGTCACGGGGCGCAGCGGGGCGTCCTCGGTCACCAGGTCGTCACCGCCGGCGGCGCCGTAGACGGAGCAGGTCGACGCGTACAGGAAGCGCCGCACTCCGGCCTCGCGGGCCAGCCGGGCCAGGCGTACCGACGCGTGGTGGTTGATGTCGTAGGTGAGGTCCGGCGCCAGTGATCCCAGCGGGTCGTTGGACAGCGCGGCCAGGTGGATCACGGCGTCCACCCCGGTCAGGTGGTCGACCGCGACGTCGCGCAGGTCCACCCGGTGGCCCTGCGGGTCCGCGGGCGGCGGGCCGAGGACGCAGTCGGCGAACAGGCCGGAGTCGAGACCGACGACCTCGTGCCCGGCGGCCGTGAGGACCGGGGCCATCACGGTGCCCAGGTAGCCCTGGTGTCCGGTCAGCAGTACGCGCAAGGTTCATTCCCCCACATTGGAAGTGCCCAGGACATTCGAAGTGCCCAGGTCGAGCGTGAATTTGGTGACGGCGAACGCCTCGGCGTAGCGCGCGTGGCATTCGATGCCGCGGATGCGTGCGAGGCCGAGGAAGGCCTCGCGGTCGTACCAGGGGCGGTGGCGCTGCGAGGGGTAGTGCTCCTGCAGCAGCCGCACCTTCCGTTCGGCGATCTCCGGCGACAGCGGCTGGTACGCGGGCGGACGGCCGAGATCGCCGTCCCACTTGACGATCTCGTAGCCGAGTACGAGGTGGTCGCGGAACGCGGTGGTCATCAGCCGCGCCAGGCCGCGGTGATCCTGGTGCGCGTCATCGGTGCGCGGCGCGAGCACCAGATCAGGGTCGGTCTGCGCGCGCAGCTCCTCGACGGCGGCCTTGGCCTCCTCCCACTGCGCCGGCAGCCGGCCGTCCGCCAGCTTGAGGACGGTCAGCCGCAGGTCGGCGCCCGGGCAGAACGCGGCGAGCGCGGCCTGCTCCTCCTGCTCCCGCTCGCTGCCACCGCCGGTGAGCACCAGCGCGTCGACGCGCATGCCCGGCTGCGCCAGGCACATCGTCAGCAGGCTGCCGCCGGCGCCGATGGCGATGTCGTCGCAGTGCGCGCCGACCACGACGATCCGTTCCAGGGGTCCGGCCCCCAGCCGGATCACGCCCGGGCTCCGGCGGCGTCCCGCTCCCACACGGCCCACGGGCGGTCGCCCCGGGCGTAGGCGTCGTCGAGCGCGGCGCGCTCCTTCACGGTGTCGGTCGGCTTCCAGAAGCCGCGGTGCTGGTGCGCCACGAGGCGCCCCCGCTTGGCCAGTTGGGCACAGCCGTCGGCGACCAGGTCCCCGTTCTCCGGGATGTGGTCGAAGACCTCCTGGCGGAGCACGAAGTAGCCGCCGTTCTCCCACATCGGCAGCTCGCTCACCGGGGTGATGCCCCCGACCAGGCCGTCCTCGCCCATGTCCACGCAGTGGAACGAGGACTGGGGCGGCACCACCATCATCGACGCCCCGGCGTCACGCCGGGAGAACCGGTCGATCATCTCCGGCAGCGGGGCGTCGGTGAGCACGTCGGCGTAGTTGGCGAGGAACATCTCGTCGCCGTCCAGGTGGTGGCGCACCCGGCGCAGCCGCTCACCGATCGGCGACTCGATGCCGGTCTGCGCGAACGTGATCGTCCAGTCGGCTATGTCGGTGGACAGCAGCTCGGTCTGCCCGCCCCGCAGCACGAAGTCGTTGGACGTCGTCTCCTCGTAGTTGAGGAAGAAGTCCTTGATGTGCTGCGCCCCGTACCCCAGGCACAGGATGAACTCCGTGTGCCCGAAGTACGCGTAGTAGCGCATGACATGCCAGATCAGCGGCCGCGGGCCGACCATCGCCATCGGCTTGGGCATGTCGTCGGAGGTTCCGCTGCGCATCCGCAGTCCGTAACCGCCGCAGAACAGGACGACCTTCATGACTTGACCTCGACAATGCTGAGTTCCGGGATGGGAAAGACAAGGCGGCTGCCCCACTCGTGCACGAAGGACAGCTGCTCGACCAGCTCGGCGCGCAGGTTCCACGGCAGGACGAGGACGTAGTCCGGCTTGTCGGCGGCTATCCGCTCGGGCGGCAGGATCGGGATGCGGGTGCCCGGGGTGAACCTGCCGTGCTTGTAGGGGTTGCGGTCGACCGTGTACGCGAGCAGGTCGGGCCGGATGCCGCAGTGGTTGAGCAGGGTGTTGCCCTTGCCCGGGGCGCCGTAGCCCACGACGCTCTCGCCGCGCTCGGCCGCATCGATGAGGAACCGCAGGAGGTCCCGGCGCACCTTGGCCACCCGGGCGGAGAACTCGGTGTACCCGGACAGCTCCTGCAGCCCGGCGGCCTTCTCCCGGTCCAGCACGTCGGCCACCTGCTGGGTCGGCTCGCCCGCCACCTCGGTGGGGCGGGCCCACAGCCGGATGGAGCCGCCGTGCGTGGGCAGCAACTCGACGTCCACGAGGGCGAGTCCGCCGCTCGCCAGCGCCCGGGCCGCGGAGGCGACCGTGTAGTACTGGAAGTGCTCGTGGTAGATCGTGTCGTACTGGTTCTCCTCGATCAGGGTCAGCAGGTGCTGCACCTCGATGGAGACCCAGCCGTCGTCGGCGACCAGGGCGCGAAGACCCTGGGTGAAGCCGACGACGTCGGGGATGTGCGCGTACACGTTGTTGGCCACGACCAGGTCGGCCGGGCCGTGCTCGGCGCGGGCGGCCGCGCCGGTCTCCGGGCTCAGGAACTCCGTGAGCGTGGGCACGCCCGCCTCCCGTGCCGCGGCGCCGACGTTCACCGACGGCTCGATGCCCAGGCAGCGGATCCCCCGGTCCACCATGTGCTTGAGCAGGTACCCGTCGTTGCTCGCGACCTCGACCACGAAGGCGTCGGGACCGAGCGCAAGACGCTGTACGGCGTCGGCGACGAAGGTGCGCGCGTGCTCCACCCAGGAGGTCGAGAACGACGAGAAGTACGCGTACTCCTTGAACGTCTCCTCCGGCGTGATCAGCGGCGGGATCTGCGCCAGCCAGCAGTCGGTGCACACCCGCAGGTGCAGCGGGTACGCCGGCTCCGGCGTGTCCAGTTGGTCCGCGGCGAGAAAGCTCTCACACGGCGGGGTCGCCCCCAGGTCGACGACGCTCGCCAGAGTCGCCGAGCCGCAGAGTCGGCATCGTGTCATCTACTGCCCCCATCCCTGCCCGCGCGGGTGTCCCCGCCGCGAGCCAGTGCTGACCGACCCGCGATCGCGGTGCGGTACTCCTTCACCAGGCGCTCAAGACCGACGGCCGGGCTGAAGCCCTGCTCGTAACGGCTCCGGGCCGCCTGGCCCATCTCCCGGTTGCGGGCCGGATCGGCCGCGATCCGGCGTATGCGGGACGCGAGCGAGGCGGCCTCGCCCGGCCGGTGCAGCAGCCCGGTCACCTCGTCGTCGACGAGTTCGACGAAGGCGCCGTGTCCGGCGGCGACGGTCGGGACCCCGGCCGCCATCGCCTCCACGACCACCAGGCCGAACGTCTCCTGCCACGTCGAGGGCGCGACCACGGCGACCGAACGCGCCACGGCCTTGCGGGACTCCGCCGCGTCGTACAGGCCGACGTAGCGCACGTCGTCCCGGCCCGCCGCCCAGGCGGCCACCTCCTGCTCAAGCGGCCCCGCCCCCGCGATCACCAGCGGCACGCCCACACCGCCCTGTGCGGTGATCTCGTCCCACGCGGTCATGAGCAGCCGCAGGCCCTTGGCCTCCGCGAGCCGGCCGAGGTAGAGCAGATGCTCGCCGTCGCCCTCTCGGGAGGCGTCCGGCTCCGGCACGAAGTTGTGCTTCACCACCAGCCGCTCGGCCGGCAGGCCGGAGCGCACCAGGATGTCGCGCTGCGCCGCGGAGATGCACAGGAAGCGCTCCACGCCGGACCACCACCGCCGCCGGTTGACCGTCAGGCCGACCGCGAGCGGCACCGTCGCGAGCCGCGAGCCGCGGTAGCAGCCGTGCCGGACGGCGGGCAGCGGCGCCGACCTGCCCACGCACTCGGTGCACGGGCGGCCGTCGCGCTGGAGCGTGCCGGGCGGGCAGACCTGGTTGTAGTTGTGCAGCGTGGCGACGGCGGGCACACCGGCGTCGGCGCAGGCGGCGAGCACCGCGGGCGACAGGAGCGGGAAGACGTTGTGGACGTGCACCACGTCCGGGCGCGAGGCGCGAAGGCGGGCGGCGAGCTCCGCGCGGACCGCGGGGTTCCACGGCACGAGCAGCGGCACCTTGGCCTTGCCGAGCAGGGACAGGGCACCGATGTCGTCGCTGCGCCGCTCGAACACCTCCACCCGGTGGCCGGCCGCGCGCAGCAGCTCCGCCTCCTGGTCGACGACCTTGTTCTCACCGCTCGGCTGCGCCGACGCGTAGCGGTTGTGCACCACGAGGACATGCATGCTCAAGTCACCTCCGATGTGCGGGCCCAGCGCGGTACACGGCGGCGCGGGGCCGGGGGCGTCGGCAGCTGCGTGACCGCGGCGGGTGCCGCGAGCAGCGAGGCGGCCACGGCCAGATGCAGCAGATACGGCGAGGCGTCGCCGAGACCTGCCTCGGTGTACGACGCGATCGCGCAGTAGCTGATCAGGAAGATCGCGCAGGCCCTCGCCAGCGACGGCGGCCGCAGCAGCGCGACGCCGGCCAGCACGATGATGATCGCCGCCACGATGGCGGCGCCGGTCAGACCCTGTTCGTGGTAGACGGCCAGCCAGCTGTTGTCGATCGGAAGCCCGCCGAACGACTTGTCGCCGAGCCCCATGCCGAACAGCTGCTCCGATGTCGTGCGCGGGGCCGCGAGCAGGGCGTCCCATACCTTGGCCCGCCCGGTGAGGTTGGAGAAGTTCTCCTGGCTCTGCCCGCGCAGGAACCACGCCTGCACGGCGGTGCTGAAGGCCACCGTGGCGACGGTGGCGCACAGCACCGTCCAGGCGAAGAACCGGCGGGCGGCGGCACTGGTCAGGATGAGCGAGCCGATCGCCAGCGCGAGACCGACGAGCAGGCCGAGCGTGGCCGTGCGGGTATGGGTCAGCGCGAGCAGGACGAGGGAGGGCACGATGACCACCGCCGCGCTGGTCCTGTCGGTCCTGCGGCCCAGGAGGAGCAGCACGGTGAGCCCGATGATCACCGCGGCGTACTGGCCGATCTGCGGCGGGGTGAGCGGCCACAGCGCGCCGACGAGCCGCCCGCCGTAGAGCTCGGGCAGGGCCGCTCCCGGTGAGATGACCAGGCCGGCGGCCACCGACCCCAGCACCACGAAGTACATCCGGATGTGGTGCCGCACGAACGTCACGCCGCCGTCCCACCAGCGGCTGAGCAGCCACAGCGTGGCGACGAAGAGAGCGAGCCGCCCGCAGCGGAACAGCGCCCCGAACCCGGACTCCAGGCCCACGCTGGCGATCACGCTCGGCACGAGCAGCAGGGTGAGCAGGAACACGAAGGCACTGGCCCGGATGTGCAGCCGCAGATTGACCGCGAGCGCCAGCGCGAACGCGGCGACCAGCGCGCCCATGGTGACCATCTGGATGAGGGAGCGGGGCAGCGGGACGATGGTCTTCGCCCCGGCGGAGCCAAGGGTGTTGAGGATCAGCAGCCCCCAGACCGTCCCGACGATCTTCGACGTGTGGTCCTTGTGGTTCATGTGCTCCGTGTGCTGTGTACTCATCTCAACCACCGTCCCGCGCGCGGAAGGTGCTGCCCGCGTCCTGCTTGTACGGCGTGCTCTGCCACTGCGCGAAGTCGAGCTTTCCGCTCGGGTCGTGGGCGATGAAGCTCCACGGTCCGCGGTAGACGTTGTCGTGCCAGCGGTTGTGCTGCTTGCGGGTGATCGCCTCGGAGACCCGTTCGCCCTTGTACGGCGACCAGTCCGGGTAGGTGCCGTAGTTGGCGAGCACCGCCATGCGGCCGCACTGCACCGTGCACTTGACGACGGAGGTGTCCAGGAGGAAGCGGTTGTGGTGGATGTCCACCCGCTGGGTCTTCCACCGGCAGTCGTCGTAGAGCGGTGCGTCGGTGATCTTCGGCCGCGCGCAGCGGTCGGTGTTCTTCACCAGCAGCGTGCAGTCACCGGACGAGGTGTTGGCCGGGCTGTTGCAGAACCGGTCGGCGTTCTCCCACAGGGTGATCCCGGACCAGTTGTTCTCCAGGACGTTCCGGTAGACCTCGATCTTGTCCGTGCGGGCCCGGACCCGTGGTTCGCCGCCGGACTCGGACAGATAGATGGTCGCGAAGGGGAAGTTGTCGCCGCGGTCGGCGTACCGGCGGCCCTCGACCCAGTTGTTGCGCCGGATCGTGTTCTTCCGGATGACCGCGTTGTAGCTGGTCTCGTAGATCAGCGCGGCACCGTCGTTGGCCTCGAGCACGTTGTTCTCGATGCGGAAGTCGTTGTTGTTGGTGTCCGCCCACAACCCCGTTCCGCGGTTGTCGTGCACCCAGTTGCCGCGCACGTCGGCGCCGTCGACGGCCCAGAACTTGATGCCTCCGGTGCAGCCGCAGCCCTTGCGCCGCCGCTCCCAGTCGTCGGTGTTGTTGCCCACGATCTCGTTGCCCTCGACCACCAGGCCGCTGATGCGGCCGGAGGCCTTGTACGCGTTCATGCCGTACTGACCGTTGTCGCGCAGGCAGTTGGCGCGCACCTGCTGGCGGGCCCCGGCCATCAGCCCGGCACCGGAGTTGTTCTGGACCGTCGCGTGCTCGATCACCCACCCGTCGGCCGAATCGTGGTTGACCACACCCTCGTCCGGCGGTGCCACGAACCGCTGCACGGTCAGGTGGCGGATGGTCACGTCGTCGGCCCTGCCGCCGAACGCGTACTGGTTCTTCTTCCGGCCGTCGAGCACCGCGCCCGGCGCGCCGAGGTAGCGGTTCCCCTTCTTGGGGATGACCTGGGCGTAGCGGTTCCGATCGAGCCGGTGCTTGCCCGGGCCGAGCCAGAACGTGGTGTCCGGCGGGCTGCTCTTGGTCTTCGCGGCCAGGTCACCGACCACCGCGGGGTCGACCTTCACCGCGCCCTTGGGCGCCTTCGCGGGACCGGCCGCGGGCTTGGCGCACACCCGGGCCACGGACGTGGACGGCGCGCCGGACGCGGCAGGTGCGTCGGTCGGCTTCGCTTGGTCGTCCGACGAGCTCGTACAGCCGGTCGTCGCCAGCAGGGCCAGCGCCACCGGTGCCGCCGGCCACGCCCACTGCCGCCACTTGATCCCCACGCGGCCCCCTAGTCGCAGAACCTGAGTACGGTGGTGAACCCCTTTGCGCCGTCGGCGAAGCCCGTGCCGATCAGCGTGGTGGCGGGTTCCTTGCGTCCGAAGCCGGGGGAGTACCAGCCGAGGGGCGGGTCGCTCTCGCCGCGATGCGCCCGCCAGTCCAGCTGTCCGGGCAGGTCGAGCACCGCCGAGCGGTCCTCGCCGTCCCGGGCCCAGGTGAGCACGGCCCAGTTCCCCACCAGGTCGACGGCGATCGCCGGGCCGAGGTGGAACGCCAGGCGCACGGCCCGGCGCGGGCCGTGCACCTCGTCGATCACCCGCAACTCCTTGGCGGAGGAGACCAGTTCCACCCGGCGGCGGTGCACCGAGCGCTGGTAGCCGTCGTGCTCGGCGCACCAGCGGGCCACGTCCTCACCTGAGGTTTCCGTGACCAGGACGCGGCTGCGGGCGTGCCCGGTCCACAGGAACGGGCCGCCGGAGACGGACTGGTCGGCGCCGTCCAGCTCCAGCGTGTTGTGGCCGAGCGTCGAGCGGAAGTACTGCCGCCACTCGGGCTGCCCGTGGTAGCAGAACGTCCCCGGGTCGGCGAGTACGTCGACCCCGTCGTGCCGGACCTCCACCGACAGCGCGTCCGCGTGGGCGTGCGCGGCGATGGACAGGAACCCGTGCGGACCGCCGTCGCAGCGGCACCAGATCCCGTCCGGACCGCGCAGGATGGTCATGCCCGCATCGGCGAAGTGCGCCGGGCGGTCGGCCGGGCGGGACACGGCCGGTCCCGTTCCCCTTTGCGCGTACGGCTTGATGAGCGCGGCAAGGAGCGGGGTGCGCACATCGGTGCCGGTCACCTCCGGCCACCAGGCGAGCCGTCCGAACACGGCGTCCCCGGTGGCGAGGAGCGAGCCCCAGCGGTCGGTGCCCGCGCCGTCCACGATCAGTCCGTGCCCGTCGTCCGCGTCCCCCTGGCGCGGCGGCCGCAGCCGCCCGTCCACCACGGCCGCGAGCGCGTCGGTCATCCGCAGCAGCACCAGGCGCACCGACGGGGGGACCGGCACGCCGGAGGCATCCGCCTCGGCCAGCGCGGCCAGGCCGAGCTCGAGCACGAGGCCGTGGTACTCGGTGGCCAGCTCGCGGTTGAGGCCCGAGCCGAAGGTGTTGGCGCGCAGATGCCGCTCAAGGGACCGCAGCGCGTCGGCTCGCCAACGCGCCGACGAGGGGAACCAGCCGAACGCGCAGGCCGCGGCGAACTGCCCGGCGGCCTCGGCGATGACGTGGTTGTTCGCCGATGACCCCCGGCTGGGGAAGGCGGCCAGCCAGCGCTGGTGGTGCCAGATCTGGTTCCGCGCCACCGGGTTGTCCTCGAAGAGATCGGCGGCGCCCGGCCAGCCGTCGAGCAGCCGGCGGATCCACACCCAGGAGAGCAGCCGGATTCCCAGCTCGATGCCGCTGATCCAATGCACGCCGCGCAGCGGCGCGTTGGCCGCCCACCACAGCCGCAGGTGCTCGGCCACGCGCTCGGCGTACCGCTCGTTCCCGGTGATCGCGTAGGCGGCGGCGAGCACCGTCAGGTACTGGTGCCGGGACGGCTCCCAGATCTGCTTGATGTCGCCGACCGCCTCCTCGTTGCGGTACGGCACGTCGAAGGCGTAGCCCCACGGAGCCCGCCGCCCGGTCTTCGGGTCGTACCACCAGTCCGGGTTCACCAGGTCGTCGCGGACCACCCCGAAGAACTCGGCGTGCCCGGCCATCAGCCGGTCCGCCTCGGCGACGAGACGCTTCGCGGCGTCCGGCGGCACCGCGGCCGCCGTCCCGGCGGGCAGCACCGCACTGAACCGGGCGTCGGTCACGTCCGGGCAGTCCGGCGGCGCCGAGCGCCACCGCCGCCTGCGCACCGCGTCGCCCACCCGGCCGCCGACCTCCCGCGGCCCCATCCGGGATAATCGCCGCAGGTACCATCCCGCGCTCAACGTCATCGCGCCCTCGCCAACGTCACCGGCGCGCCGCCGGCCAGGCCGGTCTGCACGGCGAGGGTGGCCGCCGTGGTGGCGACGAGCGACTCCAGCGGCACCGGCATCGGCCCGCCCGTGCGCACGGCCTTGATGAACGCGGCCAGCTCGGCGTTCTGCCCCTTGTCCCGGGCCTTGGGCAGCCGCGAGCTGACCCAGCGCTTGCGGCCGACCCCGCCGTCCGCGAACACCGAGGCACGGACGAAGTCGTCGAGCCGCAGCACCTTGCCGTCCGCGATCAGGTCCACCGTCTCCTTGGGGAAGCCTGCCGCGCCGGTGGTGACGTAGCTGATGGTGGCGGTGGACCCGTCCGGGTAGCGCAGCACGACCTGAAGGTCCTCGTTGCCGGACGTGGCGACCGCGTACACCGAGACCGGTTCGGCCCCGAGCAGCCAGCTCGCCGTGTCGATGAAGTGCCCGCCCTCACCGGCGAACCGCGAGCCCTCGGTGCCCTGCTGCAGGTACCAGCTGCCGTGCTGGAGCCGGCCCGCGTTGACCAGGTAGCGCAGGCTCGCCGGACCGGTGCGGGCGCCGAAGCGTCCCTTGGCCTCCTGGAGCAGCGGCGCGAACCGGCGGTTGAAGCCCACCTGGAGCCGGTCGTTGCCGGACTCCTCCACCGCCGCGAGCACGCCCGCAAGCTCGTCCTCGGTGAGCGCCAACGGCTTCTCCACGAACACCGTCTTGCCGGCGAGCAGCGCCCTGCGGGTCAGTTCGGCGTGCGAGCTGTGCCGGGTGACCACGAACACCGCGTCGATGGACTTGTCGTCGAGCACGGCGTCGAGATCGGTGGTCGCCTCGGCGAAGCCGAACTTCCGCTTCGCGTTGGCCGCGGAGAGCGCCGTCGTGGTGACGACCGTGGACAGCTCGACGCCGTCGCGCCCGGTCAGGTGCGGCAGCAGCATCGACGTCGCGTAGTTGCCCGCGCCGACGAACGCAAGGCGCACGGGCCCTGTGACGGCCCGAGCCGCACTCGGCCGCACCTGCACCGCGGGCACGGCCACCGCCGGGGACTGCGCTTCCCCTTCCTCCGCTTCCTCGACGTGATCGGGGTAGCGGAACAGCACCGCCACGGCCTTCAGGTCGCCGTCCTTCAGGCTCTGGTACGTCTCGACGGCGTCATCGAAGTCGGCGACGTGGGAGACCAGGGGCTCCACGTCGACGCGGCCGCGGGCGACCAGGTCGAGGAAGCAGGCCAGGTTGCGGCGCTCGGTCCAGCGCACGTAGCCGATCGGGTAGTCGCGCCCTTCGAGCTCGTACTCCGGGTCGTAGCGCCCGGGGCCGTAACTGCGCGAGAAGCGGACGTCCAGCTCCTTCTCGTAGTACGCGTTCCACGGCAGGTCCAGGCGGCACTTGCCGATGTCGACGACCCGGCCGCGGTCCCGGCAGAGCCGGGCGGCCAGCTCGACGGGCTGGTTGCTGCCGCCACCGGCGGCCAAGTACACCTGGTCCACGCCGTGTCCGTCGGTGAGTTCGGCGACGGACGCCTCCACCGCCGAGGAGGCGGGATCGCCACAGGCCACCGCGCCCAGCCGCTCGGCCAGTTCGCAGCGCGCCGGGTCGGGGTCGGCCCCCACGACACGTACTCCCGAAGCGGCCAGGAGCTGCACCACCAACTGCCCGATCAGCCCGAGGCCGATGACCAGCGCCACCTCGCCGAGCTGCGGCTCGCCTTGCCGGACGCCCTGCATCGCGATCGACCCGACGGTGCCGAAGGCCGCGTGCCGGGGCGCGAGGCCGTCCGGCACCGGGACGTAGAGGTTCTTCGGCACCCAGTTCAACTCGGCGTGCAGCGCATGCTCATTGCCGGCGCACGCCACGACGTCGCCGACCTTCACGTCGTCGATCCCGGCGCCGACCTGCTCGACCACCCCGCACAGCGAGTAGCCGAGCGGAGTGTAGGAGTCGAGCTTGCCCATCACCTTGCGGTAGGTGGCCGGCACCCCGTTGGTGGCCACGCTCTGCACGACCTTGGCCACCTGGTCGGGCCGGGAGCGGGCCTTGCCCAGCATCGACATGCCGGCCTCGGACACCTTCATGAGCTCGGTCCCGGTGGAGATCAGCGAGTAGGCGGTACGCACGAGCACACCGCCCGGCTTGCACCCCGGTACCGGCACGTCGAGCACCGCCAGCTCGCCGCTCTTGTAGTTCTGCACAACTTGCTTCACTCGAACTCCTCTGATTCCTAAGCCGTTTACCGAGTGCTCCGGCCGGACCCAGAGGTCGCGCCGCGATACCAGTACTCGAGGGTCAGCACATGCCACAGATGCTTGGAGAAGTCCCGCTGCCCGGCGGCGTCCTCGGCGACCATGCGCGCCAGCGCGTCGCGGCGCAGGAAGCCGGAGCTGACGAGCACACCGTCGTTGACCACCTCGCGCACCAGCGGTGCCAGATCCCGGCTCATCCAGGCGCGCAGCGGGGCGCTGAACAGGCCCTTGGGCCGGTACACGATCTCCTTGGGCAGGATCGAGGTGGCCGCCTCCTTGAGGACGGCCTTGCCCTGCCGTCCGACGATCTTGCGATCGCCGGGCACGGCGAACGCCGCCTTGACCACCTCGACGTCCACGTAGGGCACCCGCACCTCGGTCGACGCGGCCATGCTGGAGCGGTCCGTGTAGGCGAGGTTCAGGCCCGGCAGGAACATCCGGGCATCGCCCAGGCACATGCGGTTGACGAAGTCGTCGAGGTCGTTGTCCTGGTAGATGTCCGCGTGCTCGGTCAGTACGTCGTCGACCATCGGGGCCAGGTCCGGATTGATCAGGGCGAGCAGCTCGTCCTGGTCGTACATGGTGTAGCTGCGCCGGAACGCGGTCTCCTCCGGCAGATCGGCGAAAGACAGGAACCGCTTGGCGAAGCGCACCGACCGGTAGCCCCTACGGGCCGTGGCGACCGGCAGCCGGCCCACGGCCCGGGACAGACCGCGCCGCAGGGGCCGCGGGACACGCTGGTAGCGCAGCGCGATCAGGTTGGCCAGGTGCTTGCGGTACCCGGCGAACAGCTCGTCGGCGCCCATCCCCGAGAGCATCACCTTGACCCCCGCCTCGCGGGCGGCCTCGCAGATCAGGAACGTGTTGATGGCGGCGGGGTCGCCGATCGGCTCGTCCAGGTGGTGCGTCATCTGCGGCAGCAGGTCGAGCACGTTGGGCGCGATCTCGATCTCGTGCAGGTCGACGCCGAACTGCTCGGCCACCTGCCGGGCATAGCGCAGGTCGTCGGGCATCGCCTCGAACTTTGCGTCCTCGGCACGGAACCCGATCGTGTAAGCGGAGAGCCCGGGCCGGTCGCGGGCCGCGAGCGCGGTCAGATAGCTGGAGTCGAGACCGCCGGAGAGGAACGTCGCCACGGGTACGTCGGACATCAGGTGGCGCCGGGTCGACTCCTCGACGATGGCGGCCACGTCCGGCAGCTCGCCGCCGCGGGCCCGCTCCTGGCCCTCGGCGGCGACGTCCCGCAGATTCCAGTAACTGCCGCGCTGCACCTGGCCGTCGGGCCGGATTCGAAGCCAGCTGCCCGGCGGCAGCTTCTCGGCCTCGCGCAGCGCGCAGCGCGAGTCCGGCACCCAGTAGTACAGCAGCGAGGCCACCAGCGCCGCTTCGTCCACCTGAAGCGACCCGCCGGTGGCGGCGGCCAGCGCCTTGAGCTCGGAGGCGAACACCAGGCCCCCGCCGCGCCGGAGCACGAACAGCGGCTTGATGCCCAGCTGGTCTCTGGCGAGCACCAGGTCACCGGTGCGCTCGTCGAAGATCCCGAGCGCGAACATGCCGCGCAGCCGGGGCAGGCAGTCGGTGCCCCAGCGCCGCCAGGCCTCGAGCAGCACCTCGGTGTCGGAGGTACCGCGGAAGCGCACCCCGGAGGCCGCCAACTCGGCGCGCAGCTCGGGCGCGTTGTACAGCTCGCCGTTGTACGTCAGGGCGAGGCCGTCCGAGACCATCGGCTGGGCGCCGGTCTCGGACAGGTCGATGATGGCCAGCCGCCGGTGCCCCAGTTGTACGTCGCCGTCACCGACGGAGTGGCTGTAGCGTCCCGCCCCGTCCGGACCGCGGTGAGCGAGGGTATCGGTGAGCCGGTCCGCCACGACCTTCCCGTCCGGCCATCGGTACGTGCCTGCGATGCCACACATGTTCTACCGCGCTTCCTGGTCGATGTCCGGGACTCGTGCCCATGACGGCCGCTCCGTCCGCGGCTGGCCCGTCCCGTTCTGCCGACCGCGCAGCGCGGTGTGCAGCCCGTCCCACAGGGTGCCGTCCGTGCGGTCCCGCGGATCGGGGTCGATCAGCACCACACCGATCACCGGAATGAGCAGGTCCGCGAGCTGCCGCGCCACGGTGTGCAGCCAGGCGGCGCTGCCGTGCCCGGCCCGCACGACGAGCACGGTCTGGGTGCCGAGGTACTGCAGGTCGGTCCACGCCGCGCCGGGCGCCACCGAGCCCACGCCGATCCGGCGCTCCTGATGCGGCACGGCCGCCGCCTGCTCGAAGCTGACCACGGCCGGGTCTCCCGGCTCCTGGCCGCGCCCCGCGAGCCGCGGGCGCGGCAGCCCGTCGACGACGAGCACCGGCCCCTCCGCGGCCAGGGCCCTCGCGAGGTCCAGGGCGATCACGCTCGTGCCGCGCGCACAGCCCAGTTCGAGCAGGGACACCGGTTCCGCGGAGCCGCGCACGGTGCGGGCCAGGGTCGCGGTCAGCCGTGCCCGCTCCTCCCGGGTCCGTCGGCGCCGCCACGGCCCGGCCCGCCGGTGGGGCGCGCGGCGCAGCTCGGCGATGACCGAGGCGCCCAGGTTCGCCGCGATGTCCCGGCGCAGCACGGGGCGGTCCGCCACCACCGTGCCGACCGCGGCCACCGCGAGCCCGAGGACGAGCCCCAGGACGAGCCCGATCGCGGCGTTGGTGACAGCGGTCTTGGGCAAGGAGTGCTGCACCGCGCGCGGTGCGTCCACGATCTGCGTCCCGGCGACGAGCCGGGGCGTGCCCATGCGGGCCTCCTCGGCGCGCTGGTCGAAGTCGGCGATCCGCGAGGTCAGTTCGGCCCTGCGGGCGAAGAGCGACTCGATGCTCGCCGACGCCTTCGGGTCGCTCTCCGGCGACCTGCCGCCGATCTCCTCGTTGACCTGGGCGAGTTCGCCCCGCATCCGGTCCCGCTGGTCGCGCAGGGCCTTGGCCTCGGCCTTGGCGGCTTCCTGCATCCGCCGCACGTGGTCGGCGACGAACGCGTCCGCCAGCGCCTTGGCGCGGGCCACCGCGTCCGCGTCGCTCTCCCCTGTCACATCGATCTGCAGCAGGTTGTTGGTCAAGCCGGTCCCTCGGTAGTCCTGCATGAAGTCTTCCGGGAGTTCGGAGGACTTGAGGGACCGCAGGGCCCGGTCGGCGATCCGCGTGGTCCCCAGCAGCTCTACGTCGGTGCGGATCAGCGTCCCGGTGTCGTTCGGCTGGTCCTCCTTGTGCGCGACCAGGACCTTGACCACCGCGGCGGGCGCCGGCGGCCGCAGGACCGCCACCGCCGCGCCGACCAGCAGCCCCAGGAGGGCAAGCGAGCACCAGAGGCGGCGACGTCTGCGCACCGCCACCACAAGACCCTGCACATTCAGCAGCGGGGCGGATGCCGACGATTCCGTCGGCGTACTCGTCGTCACACCGAACCTCCCGTCGCGTGGCCGCGCACCGCGAGCGCCGGCGTGGCATCGTCCGCACGATGGCCGGCCGACCGCGTCGACCCGTCCCGTACGGTGCCGGCGACGACGACGCCGACGACCTCGTGCCGGCCGTCCGCACACGCCTCGGCGATGCCGCCGAGCTCCACCGCGGTCCAGCTGCCCGCGCTGAGCACGACCAGGGCACCGGACTCGGTGTCGCGGTCGGGCACCATCGGCTGGGACACCGAGACGTCCACCACCCGCAGCAGCGGATCGTTCTTGGCCTCGGCCACCAGCTGCCCGGCGGCCCGGCGGGCGATCTCGTCACCCTCCGGTACGACGACCAACAGGCGCCGGGGCGCGGGCAGGTGGGTCCGGAGGCGCGCGCACAGCCGCCGGTAGCGGATCTGCCTGGCGGCCTCGTCGCCGGACACCTGCGGGGTCGGTATGTCCCACCGGGTGTCGGCGCCGAGCAGCCAGCGGACCCTGGCCCACGGGCCAGGGCCTCTGGGCCGTTGCGCGGACCGCTCGCCGGGCACGTCGACGGTGCCGAGCAGCGGCGAACCCAGCGCCGCGGCGATCTCAGCCTCGGTGCGCAGCCGACGGCTCATCCGCGCGGCGGCGAGATGCCCGATGACCGCGACCAGCAGGAACAACAGCGCCCCGCCGACGGTGAGTTGCAGCCTCGTCGGCGGTGCCTCGCCGGTCGGCCGGGCCGCGGGCCCCATGACGACCATGCCGGCCTTGTTGGACGCCGGGTCGGCCTCCTCCAGCTTCTGCATGGCCTCCTGCAGCGCGGTGCGCAGCTTCTCCAGCTCGGTACGGGCCTGTACGCTCTCCACGGTCTGCCCCGGATCGGCCGCGTTGGCCAGGTCGGTGATGCGGCGGTTGGTCTCCGCTACCTTCTTCCGCAGCGCTTCGGGCCCCGTCGCCGTCTCCGGCTCCTCGGTGGTGTCACCCGCGATCCGCGACGCGAAGGTGACGAACTGCTGGGCCACCTCGTCGGAGAGCCGCTGCGCGCGCCCCGGGGTCTCGGCCGTACCCGAGATCTTGATGATGTTCCCGTCGGCGGCCGTGGCGCTCACCTGGTCCCGCAGCTCGCTGTCGCTGACGCCGGACCAGTCGAGCGTGCCTGCCGCGCGGTCGACCACGGCCGAACTGGCCGCGATCTCCGCCTGGGTCAGCAGCTCGCGCTCCTCCCACTGCCCTGCCAGGAGGACCGATGTCGACGTCGTGTATCTCGGCGGGAACAGCATCGACGTGCCGTAGCCGACGAGCGCGCCCACCACGACGAGGACGGCCAGCAGCCGCCGTCGCCGACGGAGAATCCGCCCGATGGTGACCAGGCGTATCGTGTCGTCGCTCAACGGCCCGGCCTCCTCCCGATCCGGGCCGGGCCGCGCTTCGAAGTGCGGACACGGCAGGCGGCGGCGTAGGCGGCGAGCAGCGACACCTGCGAGTTCCGCCAGGAGAGCTCACCGGTGATCCGCTCCTGGCCGATCTCGCCCATCCGGGCCCGCTCCTTCGGATCGTCGAGCAGCAGCGCGATGAGCTTGGCGAATTCGCCCTCGTCGTTGGCGGGCGCGTACACGGCGGCGTCACCGGCGGAGACGCGCGCCTCCCGGAGGTCGAACGAGACGATCGGCCGGCCCATGGCCATGTACTCCAGGACCTTGTTCATGGTCGACACGTCGTTGAGCGGATTGCGCGGGTCGGGGGAGAGGCACACGTCCGCGGTGGACAGGTAGCGCACCAGGTCGGTGTCCGGAATGCGCCCGGTGAACTGCACCTGCTCACCGAGCCCGAGTTTCCGGGACAGCTCCACCATCGCCTCGAAGGCGTCACCGGAGCCGACGAACACCGCGTGCCAGTCGGTCCGCCCGAGATCGTCGCGCAGCTTCGCCAGGGCCCGCAAGGCGTAGTCGACGCCATCCTGAGGGCCCATGACGCCGAGGTAGCACAGCAGATGAGGCTTGCCGCGCTTCAACTCCGGCTCGGAGTCCACCGGTTGGAACCGGTCGGTCTGGGGCGCGCTGCGCACCACGAAGACGTCCTCCGGCCGCCGCCCGCCACGGCGCACCGCGACGTCCCGGTAGCTCTCGTTCGTGGCGAGCACGATGTCCGCGGCCCGGTAGGTCCGCCGCTCCAGCGCGCACACGGCGCGGTAGAGCAGATCCTTGCCGCGGTCGAACCGGGAGAGGTACAGCTCGGGCACCAGGTCGTGCTGGTCGAAGACGAACCGCGCGCCGCGCCGCTTCATCCACAGCGCGGGCAGGAACAGCAGGTCGGGCGGGTTGCAGGCGTGGACCACGTGGACCGGTCCGACCTTCCGGGCGAGCCGGACCGTGTGCCACAACGCCGATCCGTACTCCCGCAGGTAGCCGGAAGGACCGCCGGTGGCGGCGCGCAACGGGTAGCGGTGGATCCGCACCCCGTCGATCACCGCCTCCGGCTCCGTGTCCCGCTTGGTGCCCTGGGGGCAGATGACGTGCACCGTCCAGCCCGCGTCGCGCAGCGTCGTGCACTCTTGCCACACCCGCCGGTCGAAGGGCACCGACAGGTTTTCCACCAAGATCAGCGCGCGCCGGTTGGTCCCGTCGCCGCCGGTTGTTCCATCGAACGATGTGTTACCAAGCAAGGCCCACGTACCCAGGTTCGGCCCGCCGCGCGTCGGCGTCGGGAAGGTGGATGAGGTCGACGAGCACCGGGCCCTCGCCATGGGGCAGTGCCGAAAGCACGGCCGGATCCTTGGTGCCGATCAGGCACACCTCGGAGTGTTCGAGCACCTCGTCGACGGAGTTCGCGAGCAGCTGCGCCAGGTGCGGCAGCCGGGTCTCGATGTACTCGCGGTTCGCACCGAGCAGTCGGGACATGCTCACGTTGGCGTCGTAGATCTTGAGGTCGTACCCCTTGCCGAAGAGTCTCTCCGCCAGCTCGACGAGCGGGCTCTCGCGCAGATCGTCGGTGCCGGGTTTGAAGGACAGCCCGAACAGGCCAACCCGGCGCTTGCCGGTGCGCTCGACCAGCTCCACCGCACGCTGCAGATGGTCGGAGTTGGAGGGCAGCACGTGCGACAGGATGGGCACCGAGACGTCCGCCCGCTGCGCCGCGTGGACCAGGCTGCGCAGGTCCTTGGGCAGGCAGGAGCCGCCGAAGGCGAAGCCGGGACGCAGATAGGCGGGGCTGATGTTCAGCTTGCGGTCGGCAAGGAACACGTCGATCACCTGGTGCGAGTCCACCCCGAGCGCCTGGCACACCGCGCCCAGCTCGTTCGCGAAGCCGATCTTGAGGCCGTGGAACGCGTTGTCCGCGTACTTGATGGCCTCGGCCGTCGGGAGCGGCACCCGGAACACCTCGCCGGGCAAGCCGTCGTACAGCGCCGCCACCGCGTCGCCGCTCGCCGGGTCGAACTCGCCGATGACGGTCTTGGGCGGGTCGAAGAAGTCCCGCACGCTCGTGCCCTCGCGCAGGAACTCCGGATTGACCGCGACCCCGAAGTCCACCCCGGCGGTGCCGCCGACATGCTTCTCCAGGATCGGCACCAGCAGGTTCAGGCAGGTGCCCGGGAGCATGGTGCTGCGGAACACGACGGTCTGCCGCCCGCCCCGCTCGGCCAGTGCGGCGCCGATCTGCTCGGTGACCCGCTCCAAGTACGTGGTGCACAGGCTGCCGTTGGGCTCCGACGGGGTGCCCACGCAGATCAGCGACACCTCGCTGCCCATGATCGCCTCGCGTACGTCACCGGTGGCGCGTAACGCCCCGGTCCGTACGACATCGGCGATGAGCTCGCCGATCCTCTCCTCGACCACCGGGGCCTTGCCGTCGTTGACCAGGTCTACCTTCACCTGGTTCACGTCGACGCCGATGACCTCGTGCCCCATGCTGGCCAGGCACGCGGCTGACACACAGCCCACGTAGCCGAGCCCGAAAACGCTGACTCTCATGACCCGCTCTTCCCCCCAGGCAGGCCCTTTCGGCCTGCGGTCCACGTGCCGACCGGACGGCGATTGCCGCGCATCAGTAGGCCCCCTGCCCGTAGAACACCGCGCGCAGGGTCTTCCACAAGATCACTGTGTCCAGGGCGAGCGACCAGTCCTCCACGTACCGCAGGTCGAGGCGGACCGCCTCCTCCCACGGCAGGTCGCTGCGCCCGCTGATCTGCCACAGGCCGGTGAGGCCTGGCTTGACCAGGAGCCGCCGCCGGATGTCGGGGCCGTACGCCGCGGACTCCTCCGGCAGCGGAGGCCTCGGGCCGACGAGCGACATCGATCCGGCGAGTACGTTGAACAGCTGCGGGAGCTCGTCGAGCGAGTACCGGCGCAGCACTGCTCCCACCCGGGTCACCCTCGGATCCCGGCGCAGCTTGAACAACAGACCGGCACCTTCGTTGCGGTCGGCCAGCGCGGCCCGTGCCCGGTCGGCCCCGACGACCATGGTGCGGAACTTGAAGATGGTGAACTCGCGGCCGTCCTTGCCGACTCTGCGCTGGCGGTACACCGCACCGCCCCGGCTGTCCATCAGCACCAGCAGCCCGACGAGCACCATCAGCGGCGCGAACACCATCAGCAGGATCGCCGCGCCCAATCGGTCGACGACCCCTTTGACCACCCGGCGGCCCCCGGTGAAGGTCGGCATGCTGACCCGCAGCAGCGGGATTCCGAGCACCGCGTCGACATGCAGCCGCGGTCCCGCCACCTCCATCAGGACGGGGGCCACGACCATCTCGGCCTCGCTGCCCTCGAGGTTCCAGGCCAGCCGCTGGAGCCGGTCAGGCGACCAGTGCGGGTCCGGTGTGACCGCGACGACACGGTAGCCGTCGCGCCGGACGTGATTGGCGACGTCTTCCAGTCGGCCGACGACCGGCACACCGTCCAGCTGGTCACCGTCGAGGCCGAGACCGTCCGTCGTGCACACCGCCTCCACCCGCCAGCCGAGGTGCGGGAACTTGCGCGCTCGGGTGATCAGGTCATGCACGGTGGCCACGCTCCCGGCAGCGAGCACCGGTCGCAGGCACTGCCCCTCTTTCCGCTGTTTGTGCAGCCAGAGGCGGAGCAGATACCGCGCGGTCATGGTGACGAGCGCGATGGCGGGGACCGCGACGAAGATCCAGAGTTTGATGTTGCGCGAGGTGAGGGCGATGCCGCCGAGCGCGAGGACGACGACCGCCGCGAACAGCGAACGTCCGAGCCGGCGGAATTCCTCCGCGCCCTGGCCGAGCACGTCCGGCGCCCACGCCCGGCTGACCGCGAGCGCTCCCAGTACGAGGAGCTCGGTGCCGAACGCGAGAATGCCCCACTTCTCATGCCAGTTGGCGGCGTCCCGGGCCCCGAAGAAGAGGCCGATCGACGCCACTACGAAGGCGGTGGTCAAGGTATCGCTGGTGATCACGGTACGTCGGTACCGCTGCTCCCAGTCGACAGCGGGCCCTCTGATTGCCCCGTTCGTCAGACGCCCGCTCGCCGACGGAAACGGGCTCGCTAATTCCCCCTGCTGCACAGAACCCCCCACAGGTCACCAGTGGTTGGGCGTGATCGCCCAGCACTGTCCCTCTCCCCCGGGAGACGCCCCCGCCCCCCGCGCCGCGCTGTTCCTCCCCTTGAGAGGCCCCCAGCCTCCCGTGCACGCCATCCAGGCCATTGCACTGTTACGTGGTCAACTCACCCCAGCGGCACCGGACTAGACCACCCGGCTCCGCCCACGAGGTGCCTCGGAACCCGTCGCGACCTCGGGCGCTCCCCGCGCCCAACGTCCTTCCGGTCCCCAAGAAATGACCACCCCCACGACCGCTGCCGGGGACGCGACCACTGGCCATATGTCGCGCCGGACCTAAAGATCATTACTGGTCGCTTCGTGCCCGAACAGCTGAAGCACGGTCAATTTAGACCATCGGAATCGGTATGTAGAGGGGCTGTGTGCATTTTGTGCTCAAGCTTTGTAACTGGACCCTCTGATCGGTGACTGCACGCGGGTGTCCCTGCCGAAGAACACATGCCCTGTGACCTGTGACGACGGGAGTTCTCCAGGCCGCCCGACACAGCCGGCCCCGAGGCTTCCCGGAACCGGAAAGTGGGCCGAATACAGGCCCTGCGAACGTCTGCCAGCGGTCTGGACCCATGGTCCAACAGCCCTGCGTAGGCGAGATGTTGGGCGGCGGGGACGCATGGCCAGATTTGTTGCCCAGCTGCCACGGGAGGTGGTTGAAGGGCGGACCGACACGGCCAACTCGCGTACCGCAGCGCCGACATGTGGACACACTGCCTCATGTGGACACCGGTTCCGCTCGCTGCACAAGGACCCGACCGCGACCCTCGCGGACAGGATCGAGAAGCGAGCTGTGCCGAGCCGCGACGGTTGCCACCTGGCCACGCCGCTCGGCACCGCTCTCGCTCATCTGTGCCAAGATTCCAGGGTGGAGATGACCGACGTCACGCGTGCGATCGCGGCCGCGACTTCGGTCGCCGCATCGCTCGACCTGCCGGCCGACGACGCGATCGTTCTCCACAACTCGAACAAACTGGCACTGCGGCTGACGCCGTGCGAGGTCTTTGCCCGGGTCGCCCCCGTGGGGCAAGAGGTCGCACAGTTCGAGGTCGAGCTCGCGCAGCGGCTCGCCGAGGCCGGATGCCCGATGTGTCCCTTGGAGCCTCGGGTGGAGCCGCGTGTGTACACGCGCGATGGCTTCGCGGTGACGCTGTGGACCTACTACGAGCCCGTGACCCCGCACACCTCACCAGCCGACTACGCCAAGGCGCTGGAGCAGCTGCACACCGGCATGCGCAAAGTCGATGTGCCGAGCCCGCGGTTCACGGACCGGATCACGGAGGCGGAAGAAGTTGTCGCCGACCCGGATCGCTCGCCGGAGCTCGCCGCCGCGGACCGCGTGTTCCTCAGCGGCAGACTGGCAGGCCTGCGACGAGCCATCGACGACCGCGGCGCCGTGGAGCAGCTGCTCCACGGCGAGCCGCATCCGGGCAATGTGCTCAGCACGACGCAGGGCCCGTTGTTCATCGACCTTGAGACGTGCTGCCGCGGACCGGTCGAGTTCGACCTCGCCCATGTCCCCGAGGCGGTCCGCGACCACTACCCGAACGTCGACCAAGGCCTGCTGGACGAGTGCCGGCAGCTCGTCCTCGCGATGGTCGCCGCGTGGCGTTGGGAGCGTGGCGACCAGTTCCCGAACGGGAGGCGCTTCGGAGAGGAACTCCTGCGCGCACTGCACGACGGCGCTCCTTGGCCGACACTCGACACGATGAACAAGCGAGCGGGCGGCCCGTAGAAACGCCGGAGGCCACGGGAGAGCGGCAAGGAACCTAGCGACGAGACGGTCGCAGTTGCAACCCCATGCGCGCCGGCCTCGCTGCCGCGCTGAGCCAGGGCACCGGTGCAGAGCCGGAGCTCAGCCGACCATCCACGACCGGATCGACCACCGGCGCAATTCCCTACGCCAGTCGCAGGAACCAGCGCAGCACGTCCGCCGTACCTTGCACGTTCGACCCCAGATGCCGCGATCCTTCGTAGTCGACCGCCCCCAGGTCCACCACCTTCGCCTCGACCCCATTGCCCCGCAGGGACTGTGCGCAGTGCGCCGTATTGGCGGTGGTCGCCTGTTCATCGCCGCCCGCCATGTACAGCCGGACCGGCACCCGGGGCGCCCAGTCGCGGCACACGCTGTCCGTCTCCCGCAACGCATCCGCGAGGCCGCCCCGGGGCCGGGCCAACAGGTCCAGGCCGTACGGAGTGAGCAGGTCGTCCAGCGAGTCCGGTGTGCCCTCGAAGAGCTGGCGTCCGGTGTGCTCACCGTCGAAGAGCGCCTCGACGGAGGGGTCCTCGAAAACCTCACCGGGATGGTCGTACACGCGGTGCACGCGGTTGAAGGCGACCAACGTGTACGCCGCGTAGATCACGCTCGACTTCTGGTCCAGGTCCCCCGCGAGCAGTGCCGGGAGCTCGGCTCCGCCGAAGTCGTATGCACCGCTGATGGGCGCGAGCGCGCCGAGCCTGAAGTACCGGTCCTCGCCCGCCTGTAGAGCCCGGCCGAGCCCGAGGGCGGCGGAGGCTCCCTGCGAGAAGCCGGTGGCCAGGACCTTGCGATCGAGAGGGTGGAAGGCGCGGACCGCCCGGAGCAGGTCCAGGGAGGCGGTCGCCTCGGACGGGACGTGCATCCAGGGGTGCAGGCCCGGCCCCGAACCCATGCCGAGATAATCGGGCGCCACGGCGGCGAACCCGGCCGAGGCGTAGGTGACGGGCGGGCCGGTCAGGAATGTGCCGCGCTGCATCGAGGGCGTGTCGCTGCGATGGCTGCCGGTTCCATGCGCGAAGGACACGGCACGCAGACGGCCTTCACGGCCGCGCGGCAGGACGAGCAGGCCGCTGGCCGTGGTCGGGCGCCCCTGCGGGTCGATCGTCCGGTAGGTGAGGCGGTAGGCATCCACCCCGTGCCGCGCCTGCGAGGCGTCGAACCCCGACTTTGTCAGCTCGGCAGCGACGGCTTCGCGGGTCTTCAGGGTGTAGAGGTGCTGGGCGTGGAGCAGGGCGCCGCGGCCGCTCTGGTGCTGGGGGTGCGTGACGGCGGTTCGGGCCGGTGCTGCGATCGCGCCCGTGGCTGCGGCCGCGGAGCCGATAAGCATGACGGCGCAGGCCACTGCTGTGGTGAGTCGTCGGCGGCTGGGCATGAAATTCTCCTCAAGTCGACTCAGTAGCTGTTGAGTTGACCCTCTCCTCTGCGATCTCTGGGCGCACTGGTGCGGCCCCCCGGAGTGAGTGGGGGCCCAGCCGCACCGGAGTCTGCCTGCGCCAGGGCAGGGACCGCCGCCTGCCCGCCGTGTCGGCCGCCGAAGCCGTCCACTTGTAACCGGTTGTGCCATCCGCCTTTGCGGCCCGGTGGCCGACGCCGAAACCTGTCCCGCTCACGGCGAGGTGTCCGGCCCCGGCAGCGCAGCCGGGAGGAACTGGGCCGGGTGTGTAACGCCTCGCAGGTGCTGCCCAGGCTGTTCTCCGCGTCCCCTGCACTGCGCCCGCTTGCGCTTGACGTGCACGTCAAGTTCTACCGTGCGCGGCATGAGTCACAACAGCGCCACCCACCGCGAGGTACGTCTGTCCGTCCGGCCTCAAGGGACCCTCACCCCCGCGCACTTCGAGGTGGTCGAGGTGCCGGTCCCCACCCCCGCCCCTGGCCAACTGCTCGTACGCAACCGTCTCATGAGTGTCACCGCCGTGATGCGCACCCTCATGCGGGGCGACGTCGAGCTGCCGATGCCCGGATACGTTCCCGGCGCGGTCCTGTGGGGACCGGCCGTCGCCGAGGTGGTCACCGCGCCGCCGGGCTCCGGCCTGCGCCCCGGCGACCTCGTCGAACACGGACTGGGCTGGCGCGAGTACGCCGCGCTGCCCCCGGAGGACGCACAGCTCCTGGACCTCGACGTGCTGCCCGACCCGACCGCGCATCTCTCCCAGGGATTCATCGCCTGGCTCGGAGTGGTACGGGCGGCTCACGTACGGCCGGGAGACACGGTATTCGTGAGCGGCGCGGCGGGCGGTGTCGGCTCGCTGGCGGGCCAGTTCGCGCGACTGCGCGGCGCCGGACGGCTCATCGGCAGTACGAGTACACGGCGCAAGGGCGCGTACCTGATGAAGGAACTGGGTTACGACGCCGTCGTATTGCGCACGGAAGGCGAAGGCACCGTTGAGGAACAACTGCGCGAAGCCGCGCCGGAAGGTCTCGACGCGGTCTTCGACAACGTGGGCGGCGAGCAGCTGCGCGCCTCGGTGGCGCTGGCCCGCAGGGAGGCGAGAATAGCCCTGGTGGGAGGCCTGTCGGGGCAGATGGCGGGGGGAGCCGGAACCCTCACCGAGATCGACACATTCGACCTCGTCTCGCGGGGGATCACTCTGCGAGGGATCGCGGGGGCCGACCATCTGGACGCGCTCCCGCAGTGGCAGGATGAGTTCGGCCGAGGGCTCCGGGACGGAACCCTGACCGTCCCGCACGCAAGCCTGCTGGGCATCGACCGGGCCCCACAGGCACTCTGCGAGCTTCTAGAGGGTCGGCACGTCGGTGCTGTCCTGGTCAAGCTCTGACCTCGGATCAGGAAGGCTGTGCATGCGGATCGGCGACGCGGCAGCGGCGGCTGGCCTCACACCGAGGGCGCTGCGCTACTACGAGCAGCAGGGCCTGCTCATGCCCGGGCGTGCGCCGTCCGGTCACCGGGAGTACGGAGCCCAGGACGTCCGGCGGCTGCGAACCGTACGCGAACTGCTGGAGGCGGGCCTCACCATCGCGGACGTCAGAAGCTTCGCCCACGTGCTGGAGGGCGCGCTCGCCGCCGACGGTCATGATCATGAAGGTGAAGCGGAGCACTGTGAGATCGGGGAGGTGGGCATGCGGCGGCTCGCGGAACTCGACGAGCGTATCGAGCGGCTGACACGTCTTCGCGCGAAACTGGCCTCCCGGATGGCCGACCGTTTCGGCTTCGGCTGAAGGCCTCCTCGTACTGGCCCGGTCTGGGGGCCGACATCCACGGCTTGGTCGATCCACGCATCATCCGGCGCCTGGCCGTCCCCCTCTCTCTGCCGCGGGCCGTGAACCCCTCTCGGACTCACTGCCGAGGGATGCCTTCACGGCGAACACCCATCAACCCCGCAGCCTGTTTGTGCCAGTGAACGTCGATCGGGCATGTCGCAGCGTGTCCACTCCGCAGACAACCTCCGCGCTTCCCGGCCATCCGACTGCGCTATTCGCCATGGGACGATCGGCCACATGGAAACCCACCAGCCGCCGGACGGATGGACGCTTCAACGAATTCGGGACGTCTCCGGGGATATCCGAGCCGAGGTGCTCAGCCCAGATCGAAGGGTCGTGTATTACGACGCCGCTGACGACCTTCTTCACCCCACGCTCGTCCTCGGGTTCGGTGAACTCTGCATAGTGAAGGTCCTCGATGACGACGACTGGTACATGGGCAGCCTGAACGACGACGGCAGCGTCATCTGCTGGAGCATCTACGACGATCTCTATGAGGCGCTGCGTGGTTTGTAGTCCCCGCAGCGGAGCCGTACCCGGTCCGTGCGAGGGTGGACGACGGCACCGACGACCATGGGCCGCCAGGCCGCAGTTCACAGGGTGGACCGCCCCCGACGCCACCGATGCGCAGGCGAAGTACCTGACCACGGTCGCGGAGAAGGTCGGCAAGAAGCGGTTCGACGCCTAGTCCGGCACCTGCCGGGCCACGGACACCCACTCGGCGTCCTCACCGTGCACGTCTGGAGTCTGAAGGCGCACCTCAACGAGCCGGCTGAGGCGAGACCCTGCGTCCGTGGACGCCCGCTTTGCGGCAGCGTCAGCGGCGGGTGGTGTAGCCGATCAGCGCGGCGAGGCCGGCGAGTACGGCGACGCTGGTGAGGGCTTTGGGGAGGGTGAGCCAGTCGGCCATGAAGCCGATGGCGGGTGGTCCGAGGAGCATGCCGCCGTAGCCGAGGGTGGAGGCGGTGGCGACGCCGCTGGGGCCTGCGAGGGCGCCTGCGCGTTCGACGGCTACGGGGAAGATGTTGGCGAGGCCGAGGCCGGTGACGGCGAAGCCGAGGAGGGCCAGCCAGAGCGTGGGGGCGAGTGCGCCGAGGAGCATGCCGATGGCTGCTGTGGTGCCGCCGGCGACGAGTATGGGGGTCTGGCCTAGGCGTTCGAGGAGGGTGGTTCCGCTGAGGCGGCCGATGGTCATGGCGAGGGCGAAGCAGGAGTAGCCGGCGGCTGCGAGGCCGGGGTGGGCGTTGAGGTCCTGTTCGAGGTGGAGGGCGCCCCAGTCGGCGAGCGCGCCTTCGCCGAAGGCGGTGCAGAGGGCGATGAGGCCGAAGACGATCACCAGGCGGCGGGTGCGGGTGTCGAGGCGGCGCGGGGTGCCGTCCGTGTCCGGCCGGGTGTCCGCGGGCGCCGGGGGTTCGAGGCGCAGGAGGGTGCGGCCTGCGACGGCGGTGACGATCAGGCCGATGACGGTGAGGCCGAGCAGGTGGCGGGTGGGGGAGAGGGAGCCCGCTATCAGTCCGCCGAGTCCGGCGCCGACCATGCCGCCCAGGCTGAACGCGGCGTGGAAGCTGGGCATGATCGGGCGCCGCAGGGCGGCCACCAGGTCCACGGCGGCGCTGTTCATCGCCACGTTGATCCCGCCGTACGCGGCCCCGAACACCAGCAGCACGAGCCCGAGCGACAGTGCCGAGTGCGTCAGCGGGGGCAGCGCGATGCTCAGGGGCAGCAGGACCCCGCAGGCCACGGTCACCGGGTGGCTGCCGAAGCGGCGGCAGAGCCGTCCGGTGAGCGTCATGGTGATGACGGCCCCCGCCGAGACGCCGAGCAGTGCGAGTCCGAGGTCGCTCGCCGATGCGCCGGTCTGGTCCTTGATGGCGGGGATGCGGACGACCCATCCGGCGAAGATGAAGCCGTCGAGCGCGAAGAAGACGGTGAGCGCGACACGGAGCCGGGAAAGGCTCGGGGGAGTGGCCCGCGACGCTGCGGACGTGGTTTTGTTTAGTAGCGGCACAAAAGCAGAGTAGGGGTGCGCACCCGTGGCGTACAAGACAGTTCCTGTGAGGCGACGGTCACCGGTGAGCGGACGGTTCTCGTGGGGCGGCAGGGGAAGGGCAGGGAAAGAGCGGTGCACGAGCGGATGGCGAGCGAACGGCGGGGCGACGTACGGATCATGGGAGACTCGCCCTCATGAACGGCAAGGCTGCCCCCCGCACCGAGGCGGATCTGTCCACGCGTACGCGCCTGGAGCGCGGGCGCGGCGCGCTCGGTCCCGCCCTTGAGCTCGTCCACACCGGACGCGCCCCGACCCGTGCCGTGCTCACCGCCGAACTCGGTGTCACCCGAGCCACGGCGGGCGCCGTCGCCGCCGAGCTGGAGGCGCTCGGCCTGATCAGGATCGACGCGCGGCCCAGTGCGCCCGCGGGTTCCCAGGGCCGCCCTTCGCACGGCCTTTCCATCGCCGAAGACGGGCCGGTGGCGCTTGCCGCGCAGGTGCACTCCGACGGATTCCGGGCCGCGCTCGTCGGGCTGGGCGGCCGGATCGTCGCCACCGCGCCCGGCTGCGAGACGATCGACGCCGACCCGGCGCAGGTTCTCGGCTCGGTCATCGACGCGGGCGCGCAGCTGCTGCGGGAGACCGGAAGGCGCTGCGTGGGCGCGGGCCTCGCGGTGCCGTCCGCCGTCGCCGAGCCGGAGGGCACCGCCCTCAACCCGCTGCACCTGGCGTGGCCCGCCGGCTCGCAGGTCCGCCAGATCTTCGCCGATTGCGTACGGGAAGCGGGCATCACGGGGCCCGCGTTCGCCGCCAACGACGTCAACCTCGCCGCGCTCGCCGAGCACCGGCACGGAGCCGGACGCGGAGCGCGCGACCTGCTGTGCGTCGCGACCGGGCACCGGGGGGTCGGCGGCGCGCTCGTCCTCGACGGGCGTCTGCACACGGGCAGTTCGGGCCTCGCGCTCGAGGTCGGCCATCTCACCGTCAACCCCGAGGGCCGCCCCTGCCACTGCGGCAGCCGGGGCTGCCTGGACGTCGAGACGGACCCGCTGGCCTTCCTCACCGCGGCCGGCCGCGAGCCCGGCCCCGAAGGGTTGCTGCAGCAGGCCCGCGACGTGCTCCGTGACGCGGGCGGCGACCCTGCGGTCCGTGCGGCCACGGAGGAGTTGATCGACCGCCTCGGCCTGGGGCTCGCGGGCCTGGTGAACATCCTCAACCCGGACCGCATCATCCTGGGCGGCCTGCACCGCGCGCTCCTGGAGGCCGACCCCGAGCGGCTGCGCGCCGTCGTCGCCGACCGGAGCCTGTGGGGGCGCAGCGGCGGCGTACCGATCCTGGCCTGCACGCTGGACCACAACAGCCTGGTGGGGGCCGCCGAGCTGGCCTGGCAGCCGGTGCTCGACGACCCCCTCGGGGCGCTGGGCTAGACGCGGGCGGACTCCTTCGGGGAGGGAGTGTCCTGTGCCTCGACTTCCCTTGTTGCATGGCTGGTTCGGCCCTCGCGCAGTCGCTTCAGGTCGGGCAGCAGCGTGACGAGGCCGAGCGCGGCGAGTGCGGCGCCGATCCAGAGCGGCGCCCGCAGCCCGAACGTATCGATGGCGGGTCCGCCGACGGACGTCGCGATGATGATGCCGAGGGTGATGAACGAGGTGTGGACGGTGTTGACCAGCGGCCGGGCGTTGCCCGTGCGCTGGACGCGGGTCATCAGGGCCGGGTTCATCGTGACGCCGACCAGTCCGATTCCCATCATCAACGCCACTGCGGGGACGCTCAGTTGGGCGAGTACGGCGAACCCTGCGAGGAAGGCCAGATTCAGCAGCAGGCCGATGAGGAGGACGGGGACGGCGTGCTTGTCGGCGAACCGGCCGACGATGGTGTTGCCGATGACGGTGGCGGCTCCGTACGCGATGAGCAGCAAGGGGACGGTGCCGGTGGAGAAGCCGGTGATCTCGGTGAGGATCGGGTTGAGGTAGCTGAACGCGGAGAACGTGGCGCCGATGACGAAGGTGCTGGTGGTGAGGGTCAGCCAGAGCCGGGGGTTGCGGAAGGCGCCCAGTTCCTGACGCAGGTCACCGCCCCCGTCGTCGGCGCGCTCCACGCGCGGTACCCCGATGAGGGTGGCGAGCGCGGCGAGGACGGTCAGTGCGGTGATGGCCCAGAACGCGGCCCGCCAGCCCAGGTGTTCGCCGATGACGGTGGACAGCGGCAGTCCGAGGAGCGTGCCCAGCATCAGCCCGTTGAGGGCCACCGCGATGGCCCTGCCCCGCACTTCGGGCCGGGTGAGCTGTGCGCACAGGGAGATGGAGACGCCGAAGAAGGCCTGCGACGCGGTGCCGGTGATGACGCGGGCCACCAGCATGGTGCGGTAGTCCGGGGCGAGGGCGGCGAGGACGTTGCCTGCCAGGAAGATGCCGAACAGGACCATCAGGGCCGACTTCTGACGCATCTTCAGCAACGCGACGGTGAGGAAGGGCCCGCCGAAGGCCATCGCTGCGGCGAAGGCGGTGATCAGGTAGCCGATCTCCGGAATCGTGGCGTCGAGTCCGTCGGCCATCTGCGGCATCAGACCGGCGACCACGAACTCACTGGTCACCATGGCGAAGATGCCGAGGGCCAGGAGGTAGACGGCGCGGGGCATGGGGGCTCCTGTCGGGGGTGGGGTGGTGAGGGGGTGGCGGGTTGTGTACTGAGCGGTGCAAAACTAGGGCGTGCGGGTGCGCGGGCGTGGGGGCGTGCGGTGGGGCGCAAGGGCTGGGGTGAGGTGTTGAGCGTGCGGATCGGCAGGGCTGCGGGGCCGGTGGAGCCGGTGGGGCCCGTGGGTCAGTGGGGTTCGCGGGTCAGTGGTTCAACGCGTCCAGCGCCGTCTCGCCGATCGCGGTCAGGGTGGCGCGATCGGCCCCACCCTGGGCGGAGATCCGCATGCCGCCGATGACGGCGTTCAGGAAGCGGGCCAGGTCGCCCGCGTCCCGCGTCGAGCTGATGTCGCCGCCGCTCTGCCCCGCACGGACGACGGCACTGATGGCGGCAAGTCGCACCGAGAGGTCGCGCGCAAGCAACTCGGCGGCCTCGGGGTCACGCCCGGCGAGCTCCACGGTCGTATTGACGGTCAGGCAACCGATGCTGTGTCCGTCCGCGCCTCCGCCCCTGCCCCCGTCTTCGCTGCCGTCGCCGTCACTGTTCCCGCTTCCGTCCCCGCTCGCGCGGCACTCGAACTCGGAGTCGACGATGCGGGTGAGCAGGGCACGAAGGCGCTCCATCGGCGTGCGCTCGGTGTCCTCCAGGATCTTGATCTGGGTGGAGGTCATGGAGTCGATGTAGCGGGCCAGGGCTCGCTGGAACAGCTCGTGCTTGCTGCTGAAGGTGTTGTAGATGCTGCTGCGGCCCAGGCCGGTGGCGTCGCACAGGTCCTGGGTCGAGGTGGCCTCGTAACCATTCGCCCAGAAGGCGTGCATCGCCGCGTCCAGGGCCCGTTCCTCGTCGAAGGTTCGCGGTCGGGCCATGGTCGGTACGCTACCTGTTTTGGAACGGGCAGTGCAATACGCGGAGGCGGGGTTACCCCTTAGTTGGATTTACTGGTAACGCCGACCTCCGAGGTGATGGCGATAGGGCGGGTCCGCACCGAGTCTGCCGCCCCTGAGAGGATGCCGCATGATCCACTACCTGCGATTCTTCTTCGAGATCGGCGTAGACACCCCGTTGTGGCCGGAGGACATGGACAGTTCGTATGGCTACCCCTGCGAGTTGGATCGGCTGCCGATCAGTCCGGAGATACGGGCCGAGTTGGCCAGGCTCTCCAAGTGGTACCAGTCGTCGATCGACTGGGACTATCCGCCGAATCCGTCACCGTGGTCCGATGAGGAGCAGCAGCTCTTCAAGCAGCAGGCGCAGGCCGCATTGGGGACTCTGCGGCGGGAGTTGGGTGCAGGCTGGGTCGTTCGCGACGAGAGCCTTCTCTGAGGAGCACAAGCCTCCGCGCGAGCTGTCTGGGGTGGGGCCTGTGGTCTGCGGTCCGTGGCTCGGAAGAGTCTGTGAGCACGGCCTGACGTGAGTCATCAAGCCCGTGCACGCGGCGGGACGTGGGTAGCCGCCCCCTACGCCCACTTCGCCGCGAACGCCCGCCCCGGATTCCGGGTCAGCATCCGCTCGACAACCACTTCTCCCACGGCGAGTTCGAGCCCAGGTCGCACCCTGCGCAGCAGATACGGCATCCCGGGACCGCCGTTCACCGCGCGCGCCCCGGCCGTTGTCGTGTCGCCGCCCAGGAGCAGCTGATCGGCGAAGCCTGCCTCGGTCAGGGTCTGGACGGCTTCCGGCATGCGCCAGTCCGTGGCGTGGTTGGCGCGGGACGGGCCGTCGAAGGCGAGGTACGCGCCGGCCGCGGCTGCCTGGTGGTGGATCGCGAGGTCGGGGGAGCGGTTCAGGTGGCCGAGGATCAGGCGGTCGGGCGGCACGCCCAACTCGCCGCACAGCAGGTCGAGTACGTCCAGTGCACCCGTGCCCAGCTCCAGGTGGACGGCGATGGGGGCGCCCGTCCCGCGGTGCGCCTCGGCCGCTGCTTCCATCGTCCAGCGGGCGTGCGCGTCCAGGCCGTGGAAGCCGCCCGCGACTTTGATCAGCCCCGCCCGTACACCGGTGTCGGCGATGCCCTGGGTCAGCTCCCGCAGGAAGACGTCCGCGAGACCTTCCGCGCGCAGGCGGGCCAGCGACTCCGGCGTGTAGTGCTGTGATTGATGGAGGCCTGTTGCCGCGACGATTCGTACGCCGGACGTTCTTGACAGCTCGGGCAGGTCCCCCGCCCGGCGCCCCATCCCGTGCGGAGTCCACTGGATCAGGCTCTCGCCGCCCGCTGCTCGGTAAGCCGCGAGCTCCCGGGCGGCGGACGCGACTGAGTCCAGCTCTTGGCCCGGTAGTTGAGGGCTCGTCAGGAAAAGATGGTCGTGGGCGTCGCAGATGCCGAGCTCCGCCGGGGTGATGTCTCCGAGGACCGTGCGGACCGCGTTCACCACTGCTGACCCTCGGGGAGCAGGTGCCGTTCCGGTGCCGACAGATGCAGCACCTGGAACACATCGCCCTGTCCCTTGGGTGATGCGTGGTCCCAGACGGAGAAGCGCAGCATCTCCCAGGTTCGCGGGTCGATGGCCGCCGTAGCGTAGATCAAGCCTGGCTCGTCGGCCAACCGCAGTGTCTCAGCGGCCAGTTCCGACGCCAAGCCGCCCAGGTGCGTGCCCGCGGGGATAGGAGAGCGGCGCCGTATCGCGGCCTTCGCGCACGCACTCGTCATCGCCCCCTCCGCCCTCTCTGACCCCTCCGCGTACGCGAGCCCAGTCCAATGCTGCACCTCCGGGCGCCCGAAGTCGTCGACGATGCCCTGGAATCCGGGGCCCCAGAGGAAGGAGTTCATGCCCTCGGGGGTGTTCCAGAGGTAAAAGGGCGCGTACTGGTTCACGGGGGAGTCGTCGACGCCGCGCTCACGCATCAGGTACGCCTTGGCACCGAGGCCCGGGTAGTCGTCCAGCAAGTGGCCTTTGGTCGCCACTCGGTTGCGGATGATGCCCATGTCGTAGCCGGCCGGGAGCGTGATCTCGTACTGCATCGCGTGCATGGTGGTTCGCTTCTCCTCGGGATCAGGCTGCCGGGTATGCGTTCGCGGTCGCCGGATACTCGTCCGCGCCCACGTGCGCGTCCCAGTGCGTGGTCGTGCCGTCGTCCGTTGCCTCGACGACCGCCAGATGTGTCATGAAGGTGCGGGGCGCGGCGCCGTGCCAGTGCCATTCGTCCGGCTCGATCCACACGGTGTCGCCCGCGCGGATCGTCTCCGGCTCACCGCCCTTGCGCTGCACCAGCCCCTCGCCCTCCAGGACGTGCAGGACCTGGCCGTGCGGATGGCGGTGCCAGGCGGTGTGCGCTCCGGGGGCGAAGCGGACGTTGAACATGCGCAGCCGGGAGGGGGACGGTGGCGCGGCGATCTCGTCCAGCCACACCGTGCCGGTGAAGTTCTCGGCGGGGCCCGCCTGACTGTCGGGGCGGTTGCGGGTGATGTGCACGGCTCTTCAGGTCCTTTACGTCTGTGCTCTTCAAGTCCCTTACGAGGGACGGTCGGTGGAGTCCTTTACGAGGAAGGGGTGGTGGCGGTGAACAGGAGGGCGAGCAAGCCTCGTACGCCGGTGTCGAAGGCCGCGGGTGACCCCGAGGCGCGAGCCAGCACGTAGCCGCCCTGGACCGTCGCGACGACCGTCGCCGCGATCGCCCGCGCATCGAGCGTGGCCGCGAACTCGCCCCGCTCCTGGCCCTCTTCGACGATCCCGGTGATCCGGTTCCGCAGCCAGTCGAGCGTCTCGGTGACGGGCGCGCGCAGTTCGTCGCTCGCGATGACGTCCGGGTCCATCGTCAGCCGCCCGACCGGGCAGCCGCGCAACACGTCGCGCTCGCGCAGCAGATACGCCTCGATGCGTTCGTACGCCGAGCCGGTGCCGCCCAGGACGCCCTCGGCCGTGGCGCGCATCTCCTTGGCCGTGCGCCGGATCGCGGCCAGCGCGAGGTCGGGCTTACCGCCGGCGAAGTGGTGGTACATGCTGCCCTGCCCGGCGCCCGAGTGCTGCTGGATCGCCTTGGGGCTCGTGCCGACGTAGCCGCGCTCCCACAGCAGCTCGCGGGTGGACTCGATCAGACGCTCCGGGGTGCTCATGAACGCACTGTACATACTAGTAGGTACAGAGGTCCAGGTGGCGGCTGCGGAGGCCTGATTGCCCCTGGCGCATCCCGTACGTACCAGTAGGTACAGCCACCTGACGCGCCAGCCACCTGAAGCGCCAGCCGCCCGAAGCGCCGGCCACCCTCCCCGAAAGGCGGCCACCCACACACCCGCTCTCCCCGCCCCCGCCGGAAGCAGCCCCGCCCCCCCCACGTACTCCCGCGGTGGTACACGCACGGCCGCTGGCCGTACGACGACTCGGACCCCCTCGCAGCGCGAGTCTCGATACATCGCACCTCGCTACATCGCACCTCGCTACATCGCACACGACGCCGCACAAGGCATCGCAGACATCGCTTCCGAGGAGATGGACACCATGAACACCCTGGCTCACTTCGATGGCGGGCCCGGCCCGTGGATCCTGTTCTTCCCGCTCATCTGGGCGGCCGTCGTCATCGGCGGCATCACACTCCTGCGCCGCACCGTGTGGCGGGGCCGCCGCGCACCGTGGCAGCGGGACGGCGGCGCCGATGGCACCGTACGCATCGACGAGAAGTCGCCCATCGCCGTGCTCGGCCGGCGCTTCGCCGCCGGCGAGATCGACGAGGACGAGTACTGGCGGCGTCTCTCCGTCCTGAACGAGGAGTTCGGGCGCACCTCCAAGGGCGGTGCGGCATGACCACCGCGACCGGACACCGAAGCGGCACCGCCACCATCGACGCCGCCCGTGTCACCGAGGCCGTCAAGGTCTACGGCAGTGGCGACACCGCCGTACGGGCCCTTGACGGGGTGAGCGTCGGCTTTCCGGCCGGACGCTTCACCGCGATCATGGGCCCGTCGGGCTCGGGCAAGTCCACCCTGATGCACTGCGCCGCGGGCCTCGACACCCTCACCTCGGGGTCCGCCCACATCGGCGACACCGAGCTGGGCGCGCTCGACGACCGGCGCCTGACGCTGCTGCGCCGTGACCGCATCGGCTTCGTCTTCCAGGCCTTCAACCTGGTGCCGACGCTGACCGTCGCCGAGAACATCACGCTCCCGATGGACCTCGCAGGCAAGCGCGGCGACGCCGAGTCGGCGGAGTGGACCGACGCCCTCATCGACGTGGTGGGGCTGCGCGACCGGCTCCACCACCGGCCCGCCGAACTCTCCGGCGGACAGCAGCAACGGGTCGCCGTGGCACGGGCGTTCGCGGGCCGGCCCGACGTCGTCTTCGCCGACGAGCCGACCGGCAACCTCGACTCCCGCTCCGGCGAGGAGGTCCTGCGCCTCCTGGGCCGCGCGGTGCGGCAGATGGACCGCACCGTCGTCATGGTCACCCACGACCCGGTGGCCGCCGCCCACGCCGACGAGGTCGTCTTCCTGGCCGACGGCCGTCTCGTGGACCGGATGGCGGACCCGACCGCCGACAAGGTCCTCGACCGGCTCAAGGCCTTCGACACGAAGGCCGCGCCCGGTACCGACGCGGCCGCGCCCGACACCAAATCGGCCACACCCGGCACCAAGGGAGCACCGTCATGAGTTCCCTGAGCGCGTCCGCGCGCATCAGCCTCTCCTCGCTGCGCGGCCACAAGCGGCGCTTCGCGGGTACGTTCCTCGCGGTCATGCTCGGTGTCGCCTTCCTGGCGGGCACGCTCGTCATGGGCGACACCCTCCGCGGCAGCTTCGACACGATGTTCGGCAACGCGACGAGCGGCACCGACGCCGTCGTCCGCGGCGCCGACACCATCACCACCCCCGACGACAGCCAGGGCACCCGGAAGCCGGTCAAGACCTCGCTCGTCGAGAAGATCGAGCAGACCGACGGCGTCGCCGCCGCCGCGCCCGCCATCCAGGGCGCGGGCCAGCTCCTGGGCAAGGACAAGGAGCCCATCGGCGGCGAAGGCCCGCCCACCCTCGCGGGCAACTGGATCGACGACAAGGAGCTGAACGCCTACCAGCTGGCCGAAGGCCGCGCCCCCGCCAGGTCCGGCGAGGTCGTCGTCAACCGGGGCGCCGCCGAATCCGGCGACCTGAAGATCGGCGACACGACCACGCTGCGCACCCCCGACCCCGTCCAGGTGACCGTCGTGGGCCTGGCGACGTTCGGCGGCGAGGACGGCATGGCGCAGACCACCTTCACCGGCATGACGCAGGCCGATGCGGAGAAGTACCTGACGCCCAAGCCCGGCGAGGCCGCGACCATCCAGGTGCGGGCCGGGCCCGGCGTGAGCGAGCAGGAACTCGTCGACGCGCTGGGTCCCGTACTGCCCAAGGGAGTTGAGGCCATCACCGGAGAAGCGTCGGCGGCGGAGAACACCGACAACATCTCCGGTCAGTTCCTCTCGCTCTTCACGAGTTTCCTGCTCGTCTTCTCCGGCATCGCCCTGCTCGTGGCGACCTTCAGCATCCACAACACCTTCGCGATCGTCGTCGCCCAGCGCACCCGTGAGAACGCCCTGCTGCGCGCCCTGGGCGCCTCGCGCCGGCAGGTCACCGCCGCCACCCTGGCCGAGGCGAGCGTGGTCGCCGTGGCGGCGTCCGCCGTGGGCCTCGCGGGCGGCATCGGGGTGGCGGCCGGGCTCCAGGCGCTGTTCCCGGCCATCGGATTCCCTTTCCCCGAGGGCGACTTGGTGATCAGTGCCCTGTCGATGCTGCTGCCGCTGGCCGTCGGCATCGTGGTCTGCCTGGGCTCCGCCCTGCTGCCCGCCGTCCGCGCCGGGCGCACCGCACCCCTGGCCGCGCTGCGCGAGACCGCGGTCGACCACTCGGGGGCCTCGCGAGGGCGTGCCGTCGCAGGCGCGGTCCTCGTACTCGCCGCCGTCGCTCTCTCGCTGACCGGTGTCCTGGTCAGCCCGTCCGTGTGGCTGGCGGGGGCCGGGGCGGTCCTCGCGCTCGCCGCGTTCGTGGTGCTGGGACCCGTCGCGTCCTCGCGGGCGGTACGTATTCTCGGCGGGCCCCTTGACCGGCTGCGCGGCGTCACGGGCGGGCTCGCCCGGCGCAACGCCCTGCGCAGCCCCAAGCGGACCGCCGCCACCGCGAGCGCCCTGATGATCGGGGTCGCCGTCGTCTCGCTCTTCACGGTCTTCGGCGCCTCGCTGAAGGCGACCATGGACCAGACGGTGAACCGCTCCTTCGCCGGCGACCTGGCCATCAGCACCCCCGGCTTCGGCGCGGGCGGCAGCGGCCTGAGTCCCAAGCTGGCCCCCGCGCTCGCCGAGCGGCCCGAGGTCGCCACCGCGGTCGGCCTGGGCAAGGGCGCGGCAGAGGTCGACGGGGAGGGGCGCGCCCTGACCGTCACCGACCCGGGCCCCTTCGCCAAGTCCTTCGACCTCGGGAAGGTCGACGGATCACTCGACGGCCTGGGCACCAACGGCATCGCGATCACCCGCGAGGAGGCCGAGAAGCAGGACCTGAAGGTCGGCTCCACGACCGAACTGGCCTTCGCCGACGGCAAGAAGGAGACCTTCACCGTGCGCGCGCTGTTCGGCCGGTCGGAACTCGCGGGGGACTACGTCATCACCCGCGAGGCCTGGGCGCCGCACCGCATGCAGGACGCCGACAGCCTCGTGTCCGTCACGTTCAAGGACGGCGTGAGCGCGGACGACGGCAAGGCCGCGGTCTCCGAGACCGCCCAGGAGTACGGCAATCCGGATGTGCAGACCCGTGGCGAGTACGCGCAGTCCGCGGCGGGCGGCATCGACATGATGCTCACCCTGGTCTACGCCCTGCTGGCGCTCGCCGTCCTGATCGCCCTGCTCGGCATCGCCAACACGCTGACCCTCGCCGTCCACGAACGGACCCGTGAGCTGGGCCTGTTGCGTGCCGTGGGGCAGACCAGGGCGCAACTGCGGGCCATGGTCCGCTGGGAGTCCGTCCTCGTCGCCGCCTTCGGCACGGCCGGTGGCCTGGCGCTCGGCGGCTTCCTCGGCTGGGTGCTCGTCAAGGCCTCGGACGGCGCGACGAGCAGTGCCTTCGCGTTCGCGGTGCCGCCGGTGCAATGGGCGGTGGTCGTCCTGGTGGGCCTGGCGGCGGGAGCCCTCGCGGGTCTGCGTCCGGCACGGCGGGCCGCACGCCTGGACGTGCTGCGTGCCATCGCCACCGAGTGACGTAGGACGCCCGCGCGGCGGAGCGTGTCACCGCCCGGTCAGCCGACAACGGCCGACCGGGCGGGAGCATGACCGGGCGTGTGCCCGTCGGCGAGGGACCGCGGCCCGGCACCCAGGTCGGCGAAGGGGCCGGCCGTGGCCGCGCCGTACGCCGGATACCTGGGCGGCAGTGCTACGGCGGACGTAGGGGCCGGGAGGGTGAACCAGACGACCTTGCCCGTGTCACCGTGGGGGCGTACCCCCCAGCTCTCGCTGACCGCGGCGACCATGGCGAGCCCGCGTCCGCAGGTCTCGAACGGTTCCGCGTCGTGCACCTCGGGAAGGCGCGGGTCGTGGTCGTGCACGGAGACCGTGAGACGGTCGAGCAGCAGCTCGATCTCCACGGTGCACACCTTGTCCGGCTGTGCATGCCGGTGCACGTTGGTCAGGAGCTCGGTCACACCGAGCGCGGCCTGGTCTATCAACGGATCGAGATGCCAGTAGCGCAACTGCGCGGATACGATTCTGCGGACCTGGCCGATCCGCGACGGCAGAGCCTGAAGCTCCACCGTGCAATACCTGCTTGGCTGGCTGATCACGGCTGCGACTCCCCGAATTGCGTCCGGAAGAAGGCGACGTTCGGATCCAGCAGCGGCCGCGGGGTCTGCCGGCTGCTGTTCGCGGCCGGCGGGCTGGTTCGCAGCGTCATCGCCGGTGAACCCAGAGTGATGTGACACCAGAGTGACTCAGGGGGTGCGGGCGTGCAACTCGCACCCTGGCGCCGGGAGCGCGACGGGCTCCTCAGGCGCGTGCCCTGCGGCCTTTGGCCCTGCTCACCGCGTCGATGAACTTGCGTACCGTCGGCGGTCCTGCCTTGCCGGGCGCCGGATCGTGATCGGCGAGCGTGAGGCGGTAGCGCGTGCCGTTCAGTTCGGCGAGGGCCCGGTCGTCGGCGGAGAACCACGGCTTTCCGGCCCGCACCGTCTGGACCGGTGCGCTGTCGATCTCCCGGCCATAACTGGTCAGCAGCTCGAACCGGCCGTCGGTGATACGGATTTGACCCGCCCGGGTGAGGGAGCGCAGCCGTCGTCCGATACGCACGCCTGTAGCCGTGAAATCCGGCTCCGCCATGACGTTCCGCCCCCTTGAGCGATTCGGTGGGTCGTTCGGTACGAGACCGCCGTCCCGTGCGGTGCAGTCTGCACGCACCCGGCGTCGAGCACCAGTGCGTATGAAGACGTGGTCATAAGTGGACGACGTCACCTCTCCAGTGTGCCGTGCCGCTGTGTCAGTCGACTGCGCCAGGTGTGCCTTTGAGGTGCTCAAAGGTGTGTTTATGCAGGTGAGAAGCGTGCGGAAGGTGCCTATGATCGAGGCGTCCGGCCCGCTCGGAGCGCGGCCAGGTTGACGCCAAGGAGCCGCGCGGTGAGCACCACACAGCAGGATCAAGCCGATGAGCCGATGACCACGCTCGACGTGGACCGCAGCGACGCGGAGTACCGCGCGTGGCTCAAAGAAGCCGTACGCAAGGTGCAGGCGGATGCCAACCGTTCGGCCGACACGCACCTGCTGCGCTTCCCGCTGCCGGAGCAGTGGGGCATCGACCTGTATCTCAAGGACGAGTCGACCCATCCGACCGGCAGCCTCAAGCACCGTCTGGCCCGCTCGCTCTTCCTCTACGGCCTGTGCAACGGCTGGATCCGGCCAGGACGGCCGGTCATCGAGGCCTCCAGCGGGTCGACAGCCGTCTCCGAGGCGTACTTCGCGAAGCTGATCGGGGTGCCGTTCATCGCGGTGATGCCCCGCACGACCAGCGCCGAGAAGTGCCGTCTGATCGAGTTCCACGGCGGCCAGTGCCACTTCGTGGACGACTCGCGCACGATGTACGCCGAGTCGGCCGCCCTCGCCGTCGAGACCGGCGGCCACTACATGGACCAGTTCACCTACGCGGAACGGGCCACGGACTGGCGAGGCAACAACAACATCGCCGAATCGATCTACCAGCAGATGAAGTTGGAGCGCTATCCGGAGCCGGCGTGGATCGTCGCCACGGCGGGCACCGGCGGCACATCGGCGACCATCGCCCGCTACGTCCACTACATGCAGCACGACACCCGGCTCTGTGTCGCCGACCCCGAGAACTCCTGTTTCTTCGACGGCTGGACCCACCACGACCCGGACGCCACCAGCGACTGCGGCTCGCGCATCGAGGGCATCGGCAGGCCCCGGATGGAGCCGAGCTTCGTGCCCGGCGCGATCGACCGCATGATGAAGGTGCCGGACGCGGCCAGCGTCGCCGCCGTGCGGGCCCTGGAGCAGGCGATCGGCCGCAAGGCGGGCGGCTCCACGGGCACCGGGCTCTGGAGCTCCTTGAAGATCGTCGCCGAGATGGTGGCCGCGGGCCGCACCGGCAGCGTCGTCACGCTCCTGTGCGACCCGGGCGACCGCTATCTGGACAAGTACTACTCGGACGCGTGGCTGGCCGAGCAGGGCCTGGACATCACGCCGTACGAGACTGCCATCAAGTCGCTGCTCGCCAACGGCACCTGGACCTAGGCGGCCCCGCCCCCGGCCCGGGGCTCAGGCGTTGGCCGCGGTCAGACGCCGGTCCAGGGACGTGACGGCGTCGCGGAAGGCCCGGCCCATGCCCGCCCTGCCGAGCCTGAGGGTGAAGCGGAAGGGGGCGGCGCCGTCCGCGGCGAACGTCCACTGCAGGCGGGTGCCGGTCCCGGCCGGGGTCAGCCGCCACTCCTCGAGGAGGGCGCGCAGGCCCGGGGCGTTCGTCTCGTCGGCGCGGTAGGCGTACCGCTGCGCCGGGTCGGCCGCCATGATCGTCTCCCGGAAGCGCGTGCCGCCCTTGAGCCGCACCTCGCGGCCCTTGCCGCCGTCGGTGGGGCGGCACAGCGTGACCGCGGTGAACCACTCGGGCCAGCCGGCCGTGTCGTCGGCCAGGGCGCGGTACACCGCCTCCGGGGACGCGCTCACCTCGCGGGCGAAGACCAGACGCAACGGAGCGGACTCGACGAACTCGAGCCCCACGGGCCTCAGTCGGCGTGCCATCGAACTCAGCCCCCAGCGGAATCGGGTGGTTGACCGGCCACCGTCACCATAGCTGTCGGACCGTCAGATGTCTGCGGTGCTCCCGGCGTTCTCCGCCCGGCCGCCGCTCTCGGCACCCTCGCCGCCCTCACCCTGCCCGTCGACCCCCGGCTCCCCGGACTCGCCCGTGACCACCAGGCGCCGCAGATGCTCGGAGATCTCCACCCGCGCCTCCGCGGGCAGCCCGGCATCCGTCACGAGCGTGTCGACCTGCTCCAGGGTGGCGAACGAACTGAGGCCCACCGTGCCCCACTTGGTGTGGTCGGCGACCACGATGACCCGCCGCGCCGACTGCACCAGACGCCGGTTGGTCTCCGCCTCCGCGAGATTGGGCGTGGACAGGCCGGCCTCCGCCGATATGCCGTGCACTCCCAGGAAGAGCACGTCGAAGTGGAGCGCGCCGATCGCCTGGTCGGCCACCGGACCCACCAGCGAGTCCGAGGGGGTGCGCACGCCGCCCGTGAGGACCACGGTGGCCGCGCCCTGACGCTGGCCGGAGGTGCGCTGCGCGGAGTGGAACACATCCGCCACCCGCACCGAGTTCGTCACCACCGTCAGGTCCGGCACGTCCAGGAGATGGTGGGCCAGTGCGTACGTCGTCGTGCCGCCGGAGAGCGCGATGGCTGTGCCCGGCGCCACCAGGGAGGCCGCGGTGCGCGCGATGTCCTCCTTGGCGTTCAGCTCCAGGCCCGACTTGGCCTCGAAGCCCGGCTCGTGCGTGCTCGCCTCGACCACCGGCACGGCGCCGCCGTGCACCTTCTCCAGGACACCCTGGCGGGCGAGGGCATCGAGATCGCGGCGGACGGTCATGTCCGACACACCCAGCTTGCGGGTCAGTTCGTTGACCCGGACCCCGCCCCGGCGGCGCACCTCGTCGAGGATCAAGGCACGGCGCTGCTCCGCGAGGAGGTTCTGATTCTCACTCACGACCGTCCCGGCCCTTCTGCCTCGTCACACCCGTCACACCCGTCAAATGCGCTGCCTCATCCTCGCATGCGCCACCGACAGACGGCCCACCGCCCGAGACCGTGCACACCCTCGGAACGGGGAGATTACGTGACGGGAGGTGTGGACGGGGCCCTGAGCGGAGATCCTGTCTGCCTGACCAAGCGCACATTCGGGGGAAGCGGCACGGTGGCAGCTGATCACAGAGAAGAGACGGCTCTCGAACTCCTCGTCCACGGAGTGGGGGGCACGACACCCGAGGAGATGCTGGGCGATCCGCGGACCGTCCGCGTCTCCGGCGACGAGACGGCGGCGGTCTTCCGCCGCACCGAGGACGCCGACGCCGAGAAGCGCCCGGACGACTACCGCGGCAAGCCGGTCCCCGAGGCGTACGTCTGGTGCAACCTGACCTCGGGAAACGGCTCGCGGGCGCTGTGGCTCCTGCTGCTGCCCTTCATGGTGGTCAACCTCGCGCACTGGATGCGCCCCACCTCGCGCCGCAGGAAGAAGACGGTCCGTACGTACGGCCTGCTGGTGCGGCTGACCGGACTCACCCTCACCGTCCTGCTCGTCGCCGCAGCCTGCGAGGTCGCCATCGACCTGACGGCCTGGCAGTGCGCGGGCACCCCCGAGTGCGCCGCCGAACGCTCCTGGCTCGGCTTCCTGGCACCCGACGCCTCCGGGCACGGCGGCTGGTGGAGCCAGCCGGGACGCCGCCTCGCGCTCGCCGCCCTGGTGCCCGCCGCGCTCACCGGGCTGCTCTGGTACCTGTCCCAGCGCACCTGGAGCGCGTACGAGTCCCAGACACCGCTGCCCCACCAGTCCGACCCGGAGGAGGAGGCCGGGCGCACTGCCCTCGGCAGGCCCGGCTTCTGGTACGGGCGCCGCCTGGTGGCCCGGCTGCGCGCCGCGCACACGGCCGCGGGCTTCCTCACGGTGGCCGCCGCGGTCGGCACGTCGGCCGCGCGCCACGACCGGCGCCCCGGCGGACCCGCAGTGCTCGACGCCCTCGGCTGGCTCCTGGAGGTGACGCTCGTCCTGGGCGGGGCCTTCATCGTCCTGGTGGTCTGGCGCAGGGGCCGCAGCGAGAACAAGCTCGACTTCCACCTCGACGAGAAACTGATCCGCCGACTGCCCCTGGCCGCGCTCACCCTGCTCGTCCTGACCCTCCTGTACGCCGGGTGGTCACGCCCCGGCTGGACCTCCGAAGGCAGGCTGCCGGGCAACCTGACCTTCGGCGGCATCGTCCTGGTCCAGGGTCTCCTGGTCATCGCCCTCGCGGTGGTCGCCCGCGCGCTCTACCGCACGGCTCCCGACCCCCGCACCGCCCTGCGGGGCTTCGCGGGACCCGCCGTCGCCATGCTGGCCTGCGCGCTGGGCGGCGTGATGTCCGGCGGCGGCGCCCAGCGCGTGGCCGACTGGCTCGACGGCGCGGGGGAGCCCGGCTCCGGCGGTACCATCGACGGCCCGCCGGTGCTGCTGACCTGGCAGGCTTCCGTGATCCCGCCCCTCCTCGTGGTCGTCGCGGCGCTCTGCGGCTGGCTGGGCGTGCGCACCTGGCGGCGGGCACGCCGCGACCGGGCGACCATCCCCGGCGAGTACCCGGGCGAGCCGGAGGACGCGGCCCGCAGCCGCCGCATCGCGGGCACGCGCGCGCGTGCCGCCCTCACCGACCGCGCCCCGCTCCTGGTGGGCATCACCTCGGCGGTGACGCTGCTGCTCGGAGCGGGGGCGCTCGCCGGCGCCTGGGCGAGCGAGGAGGTGCCCAGCAAGGCCGCGCAAGGACTGCCCCTCTTCTTCGAAGGAGCCGCCGAGACCTCCCAGGCGCTCGGCTCCTGGCTGATCGGCTTCGGCTTCATACTGTTCGTGACCTGGGGCCGGCGCGCCTACCGCGACGCGTCCGCACGGCGCACCATCGGCATCCTGTGGGACGTCGGCACGTTCTGGCCCCGCGCCGCCCACCCCTTCGCGCCGCCCTGCTACGCCGAGCGCGCCGTCCCCGACCTCACCTGGCGCATGCACACCTGGACCCGCGCGACGCGCGCCACCGGCGGCAGGCTCGTCATCTCCGGCCACTCGCAGGGCAGCGTCCTGGCCGCCGCGGCCGCCTGGCAACTGTGGCCCTCCGTCCGCAAGCGGGTCGCCCTGCTCACCTACGGCTCACCCCTGGAGCGCCTCTACGGCCGCTGGTTCCCCGCCCACTTCGGCCCGGCCGCCCTCAGCTCGCTGCACCGCGAGGTCGACTGCTGGCGCAACCTGCACCGCACCACCGACCCGATCGGCGGTCCCGTGCGCGTCCTGCCCGACGGCGACGGACCGCAGGTGGACCGCGACGCCCTCAGGGACCCCCTGGTCTACGGACGCACGCACGAACACCCGCTGCCCGCGCCGATCCTGGGCCACGGGGACTACCAGGCCGACCCGGCCTTCGCCGAGGAGCGCGCCCGGCTGCTCGCCCGGCTCAAGCCCGCCGTGCCCGCCCCGCGGCCGCAGGCCGCCGAGCCGCCGGAGCCCGTTGCAACGGTCACGGCAGCTCCGGCAGATCCTCCGGATACAGCAGGGTGAGATCGTCCGTGCTCGGCTCGGCGAACTGGGCCACGCGCCCCGCGTGCCGCTCCACCATCGCCTCGAACGTCTGGCGCGCGGTGCGGCCGTTGCCGAACGCGGGGCCCTTCGGAAGTGCCGTGAAGTACTTCAGGAGGGCCTCGCCCGTCCCGGTGTCCAGGCGGTACTCGTGCTCCTCGGCCTGCTGCTCGACGATGTGCAGCAGCTCCTCGGGGGCGTAGTCGCCGAAGGTGATGGTGCGTGAGAAGCGCGAGGCCACCCCGGGGTTGACGGAAAGGAAACGCTTCATCTCCGCCGTGTAGCCCGCGACGATCACCACCACCGCCTCGCGGTGGTCCTCCATCAGCTTCACCAGCGTGTCGATGGCCTCCCGGCCGAAGTCGCGCCCGGAGTCCTCGGGCGAGAGGGCGTACGCCTCGTCGATGAACAGCACACCGCCGCGCGCCCGGTCGAACGCCTCCTGGGTGCGGATCGCCGTCGACCCGATGTGCTCGCCCACCAGGTCGACGCGCGACACCTCGACCAGGTGCCCGCTCTGCAGGACGCCGAGCGAGGCCAGGATCTCGCCGTAGAGCCGCGCCACGGTCGTCTTTCCGGTGCCGGGGGAGCCGGTGAACACCAGATGGCGGCGCGCGGATGCGGCCTTGAGCCCCGCCAGCTGCCTGCGCCGACCGACCTCGATCATGTCGGTGAGGGCGCGCACCTCGCGCTTGACGCTGTCCAGGCCGACCAGCTTGTCGAGCTCGCCGAGCACGTCCTTCGACGAGCGGGACGGCGCCGCGGGGGCCGTGCTCTTCTCGGCCGCCGGGTCCGTGGGGCGCTGCCCGGGGACCGTGCCGAGCAGCCCCACGGACTGCGTGGCCGTCTGTGGGGCGGACTCCGGCGCCGCGGACGCCGCGGTCCGCACGCCGCCGCTCTCGTCGCTGGTGCAGTCCTCGACGAGCGGCCCGTCCTCGGCGAACTCGAAGCCGCCGCGCGCGCACCGCTCCGTACGGCACTTCTTCAGCGTCGTACGGCATCCGTCGATGACGTGGAAGCCGTAGCCGCCGCTGTCGGTCACCCGGCAGCCGTGCAGGCTGCCCCGGCCGCCCGCCGAGACGTAGAAGCCCGCCTCCGCGGGCGAAGTGACCGTGCAGCGCTCGATGGTGGGGTCGGCGCCCTTGGTGACGATGACGCCCGTCTGCACGCCGTCGACCGTGCAGTTGGCCAGGGTGCCGCCGCTGCCGTGGTCGCGGAACCACGCGCCGGTGGCCGCCTCGCGGATGCGGCAGTCGTCCAGCTGGGCCGTCGCGCCGTCGCTCACGGACACCGCCGTGTTGCGCACCTGGGAGAGATCGCTGTCGACGACGTCGGCGCGCGAGCCGCGGTCCAGGACGAACAGCGCGTCCGGCACGTCGTGCACCCGGCAGGACTCCAGGACGACCGTCGCCCCGTCGCTGACCCACACCGCGGGGTAGTCGCCCGTGCTGTCGTGGATCTCGCACTGATTGGCGTCCACGCGCGTGCCCGGGTCCCACACCGAAAGGCCGTTGCGCCCGAACTGCCGCACGGTGGACCGCGTCAGGGTGAGCACCGAGCGGGACCGCAGGTCGATCGCGTTCTCCGGGATGTCGTGGATGCGGCAGTCGGCGAGCGTGAGCACCGCGTCCGTGTCGAGCGTGACGCCGTCCGAGGTCGTGCGGTGCACGTCGCAGTCCGTCAGATGCGCCACCGCACGCCCGGTGATCTGCACGCCCGAGCCCTTGACCTCGTACACCTCGCAGCCGATCGCCTCGAGCCCCGAGTGCTCACCGGTCACCGAGAGCCCCGCGCCGGACGCGTGATGCACCCGGCAGCGCTCCAGACGCGGATGCGCGCCGCCGCGCACGGCGACGCCCGACTGCCCGGCCGACACGACCTCGCACTCCTCGAAGACACCGCCCCCGCCGTCGAGCACGGCGATGCCGATGCCGCCGGGGTTGTCGACCGTGCAGCGCCGCACCGTCGGGCGCGCGCCGCCGCGCACCTCGATGCCGCTCGCGGACCGCGTCACCACGCGTACGTCGATGAGTTCGGGCGCGCCGTCCTCGACGAGCAGCGCGGGCGCCGCCGAGTCCTGCCCCTCGACATGGAGGTCCTGCACCACGGCGGAGGACCGGACGGTGAGCGGCACCCCGTCCGAGGGCGCGATGCGCACGGAGCCGGGTGAGCCCTCGGGGCCGCGCAGCGTCACCGCCCGCTGGACGACGAGGTTCTCGCGGTAGGTGCCGGGGGCGATGGTGAGGACGTCGCCGTCGCTCGCGGCCTCCAAGGCGGCAGCGAGCGATGCGTACTCACCCGTGCGGCGCCGCCATCGCGAGGTGCCGGTGTGCGTCACCTGGACCGTGCCCTGTGCCATGGAGTTGCTCTGCCCCCACCTTGTCGTACGCGGGACCTCACGACCCTCGCGCAAGGTGCCGAAGAGTTCGGCCGGTCCACCGTAGCGCGCGCGGCGAGGGCGAGTTGACCCGATCGCCAGGCTCTCACCTGGTCATCGCCGGTCTCTCACCGGCCTCGGACGCCGGCATTGCTCCCTCAGGAGCCGGTGCCGGTGCGTCCCCAGTCCGGTCCGGCCTTGTCCCAGGCCTGGTCCCAGCGGTCGTAGCGCCGCTGGACGATGCGCCAGACGACGAGCCGCCTGGCCCCCTCGACCAGTCCGGCGACCGCCGCCGCGGCGCCGAATCCGGCGAGCGCCGCATGCGTGCTCGCGGTCGCGCCGTCCAGCGGGCGGCCGACCACCTGGCCCCGCACATCGGTCCAGAGCCGGAAGCGGTCGCCCGGGTCGGGGGAGCGGAGGTCGGCGAGGACCGTGCCGGAGTGCGCCGTGCCGTCGGGCGCCGTCCATTCGGCGAGCACGCGGCTGTGCCGGTCGCGAGCGGACGCCGTCTCGGGATCGGGGTCGACGGGGGGCCTGGAGACCTTCTTGACCACCGTGCCGGTCACTTCGTGCCGCACCTCGCGCTGCTCCCGCACCGACTGCAACAAGGCGTCCCGCGAGAGATTGCCGACAGCGAAACCGGCCAGCGGGGCGGCGACGGCGATGAGCAGCACGGCCGCGCAGGCCACCCAGGCCTCGACGAGGTCGGTCTTGCGGCGCAGCGGATTGTGCCGCCAGCGCCAGAGCCCGACGAGTGCTCGCACAGTCCTGCACCCCCTTCCGCGTCCGTCTTAACCACGAACGGCACGGCCCACGCGTCGACGGGAAGAAGAGAGAGGGAAATCACCCTTCTCGTCCACGCTCAACGACCGTGCCCCGCCTTCGAGTTCCCCACCCCGAAGACCTTCAATCGAGGACGGTGAACGGGTCGCCGATCCGCACCGAACCGGTCGACTCCGGCACCAGATTCTGGCCGAAGACCAGCTGGTCGCCGAAGCGGCGGTGCCTGGCGAGCGTGCGCAGCGGCTCCTTGCCGCGCTCCGCGCTGCGCTGGTCGGTGGTGGTCACGACGCAGCGGCCGCACTTCTTGGCGACCCGGAAGGTGACGTCGCCGATCGCGACGCGCGACCATTCGTCCTCGGCCCAGGGCGCGGTGCCGTCCACGACCACATTCGGCCGGAAACGGTTCATGGGCAGCGGCCCCTCGTCGGAGTGGTCGCCCTGCGCGATGAGCGAGTTCAGGGCGTCCAGGGAGGAGAGCGTGGTCAGCAGCAGCGGATAGCCGTCGGCGAAGGAGACGGTCTCGCCGTCCTCGGCGTACGCGGGGTCGATGGGGCGCCGGGTCGCGGGGTCGTCGAGGTGGACGAGCCGGACGTCGGTCTCCAGGTAGGCGCTGAACCAGGCGTGCGCCGCCGCGTCGGCGGGCACCGCCTCGACCTTGTCCTTCCAGATCTCCACCGTGACGGTCTCGCCGGAGGGCGGCACGGCGACCGTCAGCGGCTCCCGGCCGGGCGCGGACGTGCGTATGCCGCCGCCGGGCAGGAGCTCGGCGGCGGCCAACGCCAGCCTCGGATGCGGCCGTTGCGTGATGATCCGTCCATCGCTGTCCACCAGCATCCACCGCCGGTCACCCGCGAGTCCCCAGGGCTCGACGACGGCCTCACGCGGAGCGTGTCCCCCGACCGCCTTGAGCGGGTAGTAGTGGATCGAGTGCAGCGCTGGATTCGGCATGCGGTCATCCTGCCAGCAGCCACTGACAGGGGCGCATGCGGGCGAATCAGTAGCCGCGGTAGGGGCGGTTGTACGGGTCCTCGTACGTCGCCGGGGCGGGGCGGGGTGCCGCGGGGCGCATGGCCTCGTAGCCCGTTCCGGCCGGGGGACGCTGTTGCTGTTGCTGCGGGCCCGGGTATCCGCGCGGCGCCGAAGGCTGCTGCGGGATGTACGGCGCGGGCGCCTGTTGCAGCGGCGCGGGCTGCTGGGTGTAGCCGTACGCGGGGTTGTGGTGGGACGGGGCCGCCGGCAGAGCGGGCAGGGCTGCTACCGGGAGCGCGGGCAGGTGACTGCCCGTGTCGTACGCGGAGGGGACCCGGATCGGGGCGATCTGAGGAGTACCCCGCTCGGCGACAAGGGAGTCGTAGATCGGAGTGTCCGGGAAGGACGGCGCGGAATAGTAACCGCCGCCATAGGTGGAGCGGGGGGAGGTCATGACACATAAGTTAAGCCCTTGATGTGCTGGTTGGGGAGACCGATAAGAGGGTTGTTTTACGTGTCGGTAGTGACTCCGCATCCCCAATGCGAGCGAACTTAGGAAAAATCGGTCGCACTCGGGCGTAGGGATCGTGTAAAAGCCAAGCTCCGTACGGGTTACCGGCGGTTGACGCACGGTTGACGGGAAGGCCGTGCGACAGGGTGTCGGCGGTGGACATGGGCCTGCCCGGGGTCCGGGTAATAGGTTGGTCATGAACGGGACGGCGGCCTGGCCGGACGTGGCGACGTACGATGTGACTTGCGATGGGGGCGGACATGACAATGCCTAAGGGATCGAATGTTCCTGTGCCGGCACCTGCCGTGCGCGTCGAGTTGGGGTGGACTTCAGGAACCGGGGCACCGGACGCCGACGCGTCGGCGCTGCTGCTCGCCGCTTCCGGGAAGGTCCGCTCGGACGACGACTTCGTCTTCTACAACCAGGCGGTCCACTCCTCGGGCGGAGTGCGCCACGAGGGCAAGAAGACCGAGGGCGGGCGGGTGATCGACGCGCTCGTGGTGGACTTCGCGCGCGTGGAGCCCGCCATCGAGACCGTGGTGCTCGCCGCATCGACCGACGGCGGCACTTTCGGACAGATCCCCGGTCTGTTCATCCGCGTCGTCGACGCGGCCAGCGGTGCCGAGATCGCCCGCTACGACAGCGAGGACGCGACCGTGGAGACGGCGTTCGTCCTCGGCGAGCTCTACCGCCGCCAGGGCGCCTGGAAGTTCCGCGCCGTCGGGCAGGGCTACAGCAGCGGACTCGAGGGCCTGGCCACGGACTACGGGATCTCGGTGGACGAGCCGCAGCAGGCGCCGCAGCCCGCCCCGGCCGCCGTGCGGCCTCCCGCGGCCCCGGTGACCCCCGCGGCCCCCGTCCAGGCCCCGCCGCCGCCCGCCCAGGTGCCCGCAGCCGCGCCCGCCGCCGCCCAGCCCGTGCGCCTGACCAAGGTCACGCTCACCAAGGACGCGCCGTCCGTCTCGCTGAAGAAGCAGGGCGGCACATCGGGCGCAATGCGCGTGAACCTCAACTGGGAGGTGCGCAAGCAGTTCAAGGGCTGGGCCAGCAAGCTCGGCCGGGCCGTGGCGATGCACGCGGACCTCGACCTGGACCTGTGCGCCCTCTACGAACTGGCCGACGGCCGCAAGGGCGTCGTCCAGGCGCTCGGCAACGCCTTCGGAGCGCTGGACCAGCCGCCGTACCTGCTGCTCGACGGCGACGACCGCACCGGCGCCGTGGCCAGCGGCGAGAACCTCACGGTCAACCTCAACCACATCAAGGACTTCAAGCGCATCGTCATCTTCGTGACGATCTACGAAGGCGCGCGCAGCTTCGCCGACCTGAACGCCACCGTGACCCTGCAGCCGCAGCACGGCGCCTCCATCGACTTCTCGCTCGACGAGTGCACGGTGCCCTCGACCGTGTGCGCGCTCGCGCTGCTCACGAACAACAACGGCGACCTCTTCGTCCAGCGCGAGGCCCGCTACCTGGTGCCCGAGCGCGGCGTGAGCCCGCAGCGCACCATCGACTACGCGTACGGCTGGGGCATGAACTGGACGCCCGGCAGGAAGTAGCCGCCTTCGCCGGTGATCAGTGCCGGTCGGGAGTGGGATCGGGGCGGGCGTAGGTCCGCCCCTTCCACGCGGCTCCGCGCCCCCGGTAGTGCTGCACCGCCGAATCCACCGTCATCAGGAGGTAGAGGAACGCGGTGAACGGCAGCAGGGGAGCGAGCCAGAGCGTCTGCCGGTAGTAGCGCAGCATCGGGATGTACGTCCCCGTCATCACGAGCCACGCGATCCCACCGAGCAGGGCGAGCCCCGTGCGGCCGGCGGCCAGGCCGGCGAAGAGCGCGACCGGCGGCACCAGATAGATCAGGGCGAGCCCCAGGACCGTACCGAGCAGGACCAGCGGGTTGTGCCGCAGCTGGGCATAGGCGCTGCGCGAGACCATCCGCCACAGGTCGCCGAGCCCGGGGTAGGGGCGCACGCTGTCCACGCGCTCCGCGAGCCCCAGCCAGATCCGGCCGCCCGAGCGCTTCACCGCCCTGGCCAGCGTCACGTCGTCGATCACCGCGTGCCGGATGGAGTCGGGGATGCCCGCGCGCTCGGCGGCCACCGTGCTCACCAGGACACAGCCGCCCGCGGCGGCGGCCGTGCGCGAGCCCTTCTCGGCGATCCAGCGGAAGGGATACAGCTGCGCGAAGAAGTACACGAACGCCGGGACGACCAGCCGCTCCCACATGCTCGCCACACGCAGCCGCGCCATCTGCGAGACGAGGTCGAATCCGGCCGTCTCCGCCGCCGCGACCAACTCCCGCAGGCTGTCCGGCTCATGGGCGATGTCCGCGTCGGTCAGGAGGAGATATCGAGGCGCACGCGCGCGTGCCAGGCCGATGCCGTGCCGCACGGCCCAGAGCTTGCCGGTCCAGCCCGGCGGCGGCTCACCCGGTGACCCGACGGTCAGCGGCAGGCCGCCGTGCCGGTCGGCCAGCGCGCGGGCCAGCGCGCCGGTGCCGTCCGAACTCCCGTCGTCGACAAGGAAGATCTCGGCCTGCCCCGGATAGTCCTGGGCGAGCAGCGAGGGCAGGCTCTCGGGCAGTACGGCGGCCTCGTCACGCGCGGGGACGACGACGCACACCGAGGGCCAGGTGTCCGGTTCGCGGCGCGCAGGCAGCCGCAGGTCCGTGCGCCAGAAGAAGCCCTGGCCCAACAGCAGCCACAGCCAGGCGGCAAGCGATGCGGCGGCGGTCCACACAACGGCGCTCATCCGACGAAGTCTGCCCCAGGCCACCGGGCGTCGCAGGCCCATCGACTATGGTGACCGGGTGAAGATCGCGCTCATTGACTCCGGTATCGGCCTGCTTCCCGCCGCGGTGGCGGTACGCCGTCTGCGGCCGGACGCCGATCTCGTCCTCTCCTCGGACCCCGACGGACTGCCCTGGGGACCGCGCTCCGCCGAGGACGTCACGCAGCGCTCGCTGGCCATCGCGGAGGCGGCCGCCGCGCACCACCCCCAGGCGCTGATCGTCGCCTGCAACACCTCGTCCGTGTCCGCGCTGCCCGCACTGCGCGCCCGGTTCGAGCCGGATCTGCCCGTCATCGGGACCGTACCGGCGATCAAGCCGGCCGCGGCGGGCGGCGGACCCATCGCCATCTGGGCCACCCCCGCCACCACCGGAAGCCCCTACCAGCGCGGCCTCATCGAGGAGTTCGCCGGCGGTGTCGCCGTCACCGAGGTGCCCTGCCCAGGCCTCGCGGACGCCGTGCAGCACGCCGACGAGGCGGCCATCGACAAGGCGGTCGCCGCCGCCGCGGCCCTGACCCCGCGTGATGTAACGGCCGTCGTCCTGGGCTGCACCCATTACGAGCTGGTCGGCGAGCGCATCCGCGCGGCCCTCCAGCAGCCCGGCCTGCCGCCCCTGGTCCTGCACGGCTCCGCCGGAGCGGTTGCCGCCCAGGCGCTGCGCAGGACAGGAGAGCTTCCCGGCCCGGACACCGGGACCCGGGGCGGCCTGACGGTCATCCTGAGCGGGCGGCCCTCCGAGCTGCCGGTCGCCGCGCACACGTACGCCGAAGGCCGGCTGCTCGCGGCGGTCAGCCCCGCGCACTGAGCCCCCGTACGTCCCCGTACGGAGGCATGCAGGGCCCGCGACCGGGCGCCCGCGAAGCCCGCGTACAGAACGGCGTCGCCCGTCCACCCCTGGCGGTAACGCTCCGCGATGCGGTGCCTTCCCACCGGAACGTGAGTAGTCTCGGAGCCATGAGGGACCACACTCACGGCGAGCGGGGCAACACAGCCGACGCCCCGCCGGAAGTCTGGACCGGTAGCGCGACCAACCGCGTGCAGTGGCTGCTGGCGCTCGCCGGTGCCCTCTGCCTGGCCCTGGGCATCGAACTGGCCGTCGACAACATGTGGACGTCCGGGATCGCGGCCCTGGCCATGTCCGTGGTGGGGTGCATCGCCGCGGGTCTGCTGATCCTGTTCGGCACCCTCGCCTTCGTCCACGTCGCCGTGAAGGTCGACAAGGACTCCCTGGAAGTGCGCTGCGGCCACATGGGGCTGCCGCGCCGCCGCATCCTTCTCTCCCACGTGGTGGGCGCCGACTTCGCACAGGTCGTCTGTCCCCGGCAGTGGGGCGGCTGGGGCTATCGCTCACGGCCCGACATCGGCACCGCCGTCGTCGTCAGACGCGGCGAGGGCCTGGTGCTCAGCCTGGGCGACGGCCGCACGTTCACGGTCACCGTCGACGACGCCGAAGCAGCCGTACGGATCATCCGTGAGCGGCTGGGCGTGGCGGGGAGCCCGGCGGCCTGACCTGCGCCGGTTCGTCGCCCAGCGGTCGCGCCGTGGCGATGCCCGCGAGGTAGCCCGCGCCCGTCGTCACCGCCGTGACGCTCAGCGCGTTGCCGACCGAGGCCACGGCGGCCAGTGCCGTCAGGGCCGCGCCCGCCGACAGGACGACCTGGGTCGAGCGCGGCGAGCGGTACAGCGCGTACAGCAGCCAGCAGAACACCGCCGCGAGCAGGACCACGCCCACCAGACCCTGCTCGGCCGCCTGCTGCAACGGCGCCGAATGGGGCCTGCCGTCCGTCAGCAGATGCTCGGTCACCGTGGGACTGGAGTCGGCGAACCGGCCCGGACCCACCCCGAGCGCCGGTTCCTGGCCCGCCAGCGCGAGCGCGTCGTGCCACAGCTCCACCCGGTGCCCGTCGAGCTGGCCCTCCAGGGAGGCGCTCAGCCCCTCCGGGAGTACGTCATCGGCGACAGCCCAGGTCAGACCGGCCACCACGGCCGTCGCCAGGGCGAGGCCGGCGAGGCCGAGCACGCGGCGGCGCATCAGCGCGGTCGCCAGCGAACAGAGCAGGATTCCGGTGCACGCGATGACACCGGCCATCGAGCCGAGCACCACGGCGGCCACCACGATGCCCACCGCGAGCAGCCGCATCACCAGCCGCGTCGCGGGCCCGCGCGCCGCCCACGCCGCGCAGCAGGCCGCACCCGAGGCCAGGATCAGCAGCGCGGCCGCGGCGCCCGTGTGACCGAGCGGCGCCGTGCTCATGGGGCCCGGTGACAGGTGCGGGGCCGCCGCCGCGAGGCCGATCCCTGCCAGCGCACCGGCACAGGGCGCGGCGACCGGAAGGAGCGCGCCCGATATCCGCCCGCCCGCGTACCCGGCGGCCACGGCGAGCACCGCGAGGAGCACGCCCTCGGGCTGACCGCCGTGCACCCCGGCGCTGATCAAGGTCCAGGCCGCGCACACGCCGAGCAGCGCGCAGCCCGTCGCGTCGGACGCGCTGCGCCGTTCGTACGCCCCCGGTGGCTCCGCCGTCGCGGCCATCCCCGCTGTCCCCACCCCGCCGCCCCCCGCTGTGTGACGGGCCCCGAACGCTGTGGCTGGATCCGCCGCAGGTCAGGGACTCGGGCACACCGTAGTCGCTGGGACGGTGAGATGTGGACATGTTGCGCAGGAACGATCCGTCAATCGCGTGGACGAAAACACCTGCCAGGGGACCGGCCGGCGGTCGAAGCGGCCGGGCACGACCGTCCTGTCCGTGTCCAAGTGACGCGCCGTACACTCCCCGAGTGACCGCCACCACCACCCCCGTAGACGAGTCGGAGCAGCTCGGGCCGCAGCCCGCGCCCGTCTCGCGCACGGCCCGCCTTCTGCGCGCGCTCGTCCCGGCCGCCGCGGCGGCACTCTCCGGAGTGCTGCTGTACGTCAGTTTTCCGCCACGCACCTTGTGGTGGCTGGCCCTGCCGGCCTTCGCGGTGTTCGCCTGGTGCCTGCACGGCCGCGGCTGGAAGGCGGGCCTCGGGCTCGGCTACCTCTTCGGCCTCGGCTTCCTGCTGCCGCTGCTGGTGTGGACCGGCGTGGAGGTCGGGCCCGTACCCTGGCTGGCGCTCGCCGCCATCGAGGCGATGTTCGTCGCCCTCGTCGGAGCGGGCATCGCCGCCGTCTCCCGGCTGCCCGGCTATCCGCTCTGGGCGGCCGCCCTCTGGATCGCCGGCGAGGCGGCACGCGCGCGCGTGCCGTTCAGCGGGTTCCCCTGGGGCAAGATCGCCTTCGGGCAGGCGGACGGCGTCTTCCTGCCGCTGGCCGCACTCGGCGGCACCCCGGTGCTCGGCTTCGCGGTGGTCCTGTGCGGCTTCGGCCTCTACGAGATCGTCCGCCAGGCCCTTGCCGCACGCGGTACCGGCTCCGTACGCCGGGGCGCCGCGGCAGCGGCCCTGCTCAGCGTGCTCGTCCCGGTCGCCGGCGCCTTCGCCGCGCGTCCGCTGGTCAGCGACGACGCCGAGGACGGCACCGCGACCGTCGCGGCCATCCAGGGCAACGTCCCGCAGGCGGGCCTGGAGTTCAACGCCCAGCGCCGCGCCGTGCTCGACCACCATGTGCGCGAGACCGAGCGGCTCGCGGACCGGGTGAAGGCGGGCAAGGCGAAGCAGCCGGACTTCGTCCTGTGGCCGGAGAACTCCTCCGACATCGACCCGTTCACCAACCCCGACGCCCGCGAGGCGATCGAGCGCGCGGTCAAGGCGGTCGGCGCCCCCATCTCGGTGGGCGGAGTCGTCGAGTCCAAGGACGGCAGGCTCTTCAACGAGCAGATCCTGTGGGACCCGAAGAAGGGCCCCACGGACACCTACGACAAGCGGCAGATCCAGCCCTTCGGCGAGTACATCCCGCTGCGCGACGTCGTGGGCTTCTTCAGCAGCGACGTCGGCATGGTGCGCCAGGACTTCAGCCGCGGCACGAAGCCCGGCGTCTTCACCATGGCGGGCACGAAGGTGGGCCTGGCCACCTGCTACGAAGCCGCCTTCGACTGGGCCGTGCGCGACACCGTCACCCACGGCGCGCAGCTGATCTCGGTGCCCAGCAACAACGCTACGTTCGACCGCAGCGAAATGACCTACCAGCAGCTGGCCATGTCGCGCATCCGTGCCGTCGAGCACAGCCGCACCGTCACCGTCCCGGTGACCAGCGGCGTCAGCGCGATCATCATGCCGGACGGCCGGGTCTCCCGGAAGACGAAGTGGTTCACCGCCGACTCACTCGTCGAGGAGGTGCCGCTGCGCTCCTCGCAGACCCCGGCCACCCGGTCCGGCACCCTGCCCGAAGGCCTCATCGTGCTCATCGCCGTCGGCGGCCTGGGCTGGGCGGCGACGGGCGCCGTACGGGCCAGGCGCGCCCGTTAGGGTCGACGGCATGGCTACTCCTGACTTCATCCGCACGATCCGGGCCGACGCCGGCCACCAGCTGTTGTGGCTCCCCGGGGTCACCGCCATCGTCTTCGACGACGAGGGCAGAGTGCTCCTGGGACGGCGCTCCGACAACGGCAAGTGGTCGGTCATCGGCGGCATCCCGGACCCGGGGGAGCAGCCCGCCGCCTGCGCCGTGCGCGAGGTGTACGAGGAGACCGCGGTGCACTGCGTGCCCGAGCGCATCGTGCTGGTCGAGGCCCTGGAACCGGTGACGTACCCCAACGGCGACACCTGCCAGTTCATGGACATCACCCTGCGCTGCCGCGCCGTCGGCGGCGAGGCCCGCGTCAACGACGACGAGTCACTCGAAGTGGGCTGGTTCGCCCTGGACCAACTGCCCGACCTGCACGAGTTCGGCCTCTTCCGGATCAAGCAGGCCATGGCGGAGGAACAGCCCTCCTGGTTCGACCGCTCCTGAAGGTCCGGCATACGGGAAAGTCTTCGCCCTTCGATCAGTTGACCTGCAGATTTGGCTCATGCGGCCAGCCTTTGACGAATGGATATGCGTGACGGTCGTAGCTGGCTAGAGTCTTCTCATCACATTTGGTTGTGGGGACAACCGAAGTGCTTTCCCGGCTGCCAACGTCCTGGGGGGCCTGCAGCAAATGAGTCGTCGTTCTAGTGGTCTTGTGGGCATGTGGGCCGAGGTGCAGCGGCAGCAGCAGCGTCAGTCGGAAGCCGAGGCCCGGCAGCGCAGGCAAGCGGCTCAGCAAGCGCGGGCCTACCAGCGTCGGGCTGCCCAGAGTCACCGCGAGTACAGGCAGGCCGAGGCGCTGCGTCGCACGGAGGAACTGGACGCGGAGGTGGCGTCCTTACAGGGCCTTCTTGCTTCGGGCTGCGCGGCCCCTGCTTTCAGGGCGTCCTCGCTCATGCGGGCGGAGGAAGTCCAGCCCTTCGCCCCAGGACCGTTGGCCCAGGCCGTGCCCATGCCTGACGCCCAGCAGTATCAAGCCCAGGGTGGTTGGACCGCGAGCCGCCGAGCTCATGCGCAGGCTGAGGCGCGGGCGCGTTTCGAGCGGGACTTGCAGGCTGCCCAGGCAGCGGAGACGCGCCGCCGACAGCAACTGGCCTCGTATCAGCGTGAGTACCAGCAGTGGGCCGATGCTCAGCTGGCTGAGGTTCGTACGCACAACGCCGGCGTCGTAGCCGTGTCCGAAGGGGTAAGGCGCCGGGATCCCGATTCCGTGGTCGAGTACTTCTCCGCGGCCCTCTACGCCTCGACGGCGTGGCCAGAGGGTTTCCCGCGGCAGGTAGAGGCAGCCTACGATCCCGCCGCCCGACAACTGGTGCTCGATTGGGAGCTGCCCGCCTACAGCATCGTCCCTGAGGTCAAGTCCGTTCGGTACATGTTCGGGACCGATCAGGACAAGGAGACGGCTCGGTCGGAGAGCCAGCGCCGCAGCCTGTACCGGGAGGTTCTCGCGCAGTGCATGCTGCTTGTCCTGCACGAGCTCTTCACCGCAGACGAGCAGGGAGCGCTGGAGTCGGTGGCCCTGAACGGGTTCGTCGACGGGCATGACCCCACGACGGGCCGCCCGGGGCATATTTTCCTAGCGACTGTCATGGCCTCTCGCTCTGCGTTCCGTGACCTGCACTTGGCGCAGGTGGATGCGGGCAGTTGTCTGTCCGGTGCTCTGCGAGGGCAGATCTCGACCAGGCCGGACCAACTCGCACCGGTGCGGCCGAGCCGGCGGCCGCAAGAAGTCGGGAACCGCGTGGTCGCCCACGGCGGTGACGAGGAGCCGGACCTGTACGCCATGGATCCGGTGGAATTCGAGCATCTCGTGGCCGATCTCTTCCGGGCCATGGGGATGCAGGCGGTGACGACCCAGCGCTCGAATGACGGCGGTGTCGATGTCGACGCGCTGGATCCGACACCCATCCGAGGCGGCAAGATCGTCGTACAGGTGAAGCGCTATCGCAACACGGTTCCGCCCACCGCTGTGCGTGACCTGTACGGGACCGCGCAGGGCGCCGGCGCCAACAAGGGGGTTCTGGTGACGACGTCAGGGTTCGGCCCTGGCTCGCACACCTTCGCCAACGGCAAGCCGCTGGAGCTCATCTCGGGCTCGGAACTCGTCGACCTGCTGCATCGTCATGGGCTGCGCGGACGATTGGGTGAGGGAGCCCGTCAGAACTCGGCGCAGCCGTCTTCGCCGGATCCGAACACCCGGCTGCCCGACGACTACAACGTCCTGGGCATGTCGTGGTCCGGACACGTCGCCCTGGACGTGTGTGCACTCGTCTGCCACGGCAATCGCGTCCTCAGCGACGATCACTTCGTCTTCTACAACAACGCACAGACCCCTGACGGCTCAGTGCGTGTCCTTCCCGCCACGGCGCCGGACAAGGCCGCGATCTGTGTCTCCTTCGACAACCTGCCCACTGGGGCCGACCGGTTCGTGCTGGTGGCGGCCATCGATCCGGAGGTCAACCCGGACGCGGATCTCTCCGGCTTCACGGATGCCTGCATCCGGCTGCTCGATCCGGCGATGTCCGAGCTGGGGCGGCTTGAGGTCTCTGACGGCCGCCCGCTCGAAACCGCCCTGGTGCTCGGGTCCTTCCGCCTGAGGTCCAGCGGGGACTGGGGGTTCGTCCTCGGTGGCAAGGGCTACAAGGGCGGCCTGGAGGAACTCGTTCAGGACTACGGCATCGACGTGGAGTAGAGCTCAGCCCGACTTGATCATGTCGGCGCACTTCTCGCCGATCATCATCGTGGTGATGCACGGGTTGACGGCGGGCAGGAACGGCATCACCGACGCGTCGGCGACGCGCAGGCCCGTGACGCCCTTGACGCGCAGGTCGGGGTCGAGGGGGGAGTCCGTGTCGCTCGTCGCGCCCATGCGGACCGTGCCCGCCGGGTGGTAGACGGTGTTGTGGGTCTGGCGGATGTAGGCGAAGAGCTCGTCGTCGGTCGTGGCGTCCGGGCCGGGGGCCAGTTCCGCGCCCGCCCAGGCGGCCATCGGGGCCTGGGCGGCGATCTCGCGGGCCAGGCGCAGGCCGTACGTCATCACGCGGATGTCGTGCTCGTGCGTGAAGTAGCGCGGGTCGACCTTCGGCTTGTCGCGGAAGTCGCGGGTGCGCAGCCGCACCGTGCCCATGGAGCGGGCCCGGGTGACGTTCGGGGTCAGGCAGAAGGCGTTGTCGGTGGTGGGATAGCCCCGCCGGTAGGTGTTCATGTCGAAGGGCACCGAGCCGTAGTGGAACATCAGGTCCGGGCGGTCGAGGCCCGGTTCGGTGTCCGCGAAGATGCCGATCTCCCACCACTGCGTGGAGGCGGTCACCATCGGCTGCTTCGCCTCCCACATGATCACGCCCTCGGGGTGGTCCTGGAGGTGGGCGCCCACTCCGGGGGAGTCCACCCGCACGTCCACGCCGCATTCGCGCAGGTGGTCGGCCGGCCCGATGCCCGAGAGCATCAGCAGCTTCGGTGAGTCGATGGCCCCGCAGGCCACGATCACCTCGCGGCGCGCCGCGACCCTGCCGCTGTGCACGGTGTCGGGCTCCAGGTACTCCACGCCCGTGCAGCGCCGGGCCTGGTCGAACAGCAGCTGCTTGGCCTGTAGGCCGGTGCGCACCTCGAGGTTGGGCCGCTTGCCCAGGATCGGGTGCAGATACGACACCGAGGCCGACGAACGGGTGCCGTCCGGGCGGGAGTTGATCTGGAACCAGTGGGCGCCGCGCGTGACCGTCTTGCCGGTGTTGAACGGCGTGGTGGGGATGCCCGCCGCCGCACACGCCTCCAACAGGGCCGATCCGCACGGGTCGTTGGGCGGCACGCTCATGATGTTGACCGGGCCCGAGCGGCCGTGGTGGTCGCCGGGCGCGTCGTTGGTCTCCAGGCGCTGGTAGAGCGGGAAGCAGTCCGCCGCGCTCCATCCCGTACAGCCCAGGGAGCCCCACTCGTCGAGGTCCTCGGCCGGTGCCCAGAAGGCGATGCAGGAGTTGTGCGAGGAGCAGCCGCCGAGCACCTTGGCGCGGGCGTGCCGCATGAAGCTGTTGCCGTTCTCCTGCGGCTCCACCGGGTAGTCCCAGTCGTATCCCGACTCCAACAGGGCCATCCACTTGGTCAGTTGGAGGATGTTGTCGTCGCCGACGTCCGAAGGGCCGGCCTCCAGCACGCAGACGCTGACGGCCGGGTCCTCGGTCAGCCGCGCGGCGACGACGGCGCCTGCCGTGCCGCCGCCGACCACCACGTAGTCGAACTCGGACTGAGGGCTCTCTGCGGGCATGACGACTCCAGATCAGAGGGGGTTCAGGGGGCGGCCGGCGGCGGGGGAGGCGTGGGGTCGGCGGCCTCGAAGCGGTGCTCGGCGAGCACGCCCGTCTTGTGCCGCTGCACGAACCAGTAGTAGGCGAAGCCGCCGAGCGCGACGATGCCGACGAAGAGGAACGCGCCCCAGCGCAGGTACCAGTGCTGCGGTCCGGTCGCGTTGTAGACCTCCGCGCGGGGCCAGGCCAGGTTGAGGGACATGGCCGCGCCCCAGAGCACCGCGATGATGTTGATCGGCAGGCCGAACCTGCCCAGCGAGAACGCGCCCTCCTTGGGCTCCCACTGGCCGCGGAACCGCTTGATCAGCATGGGCACGGTGACCAGCAGATAGGCCACGTAGATCATGATGATCGCGATGCTCGTGATCACCGAGAAGATCTGCGGCTGGTTGATGTTGATCACCAGGATGACCAGACCCACCACACCGATCAGCACGGCGGGCACCACGGGGGTCTGGAAGCGGGGGCTCACCTTGGCCAGGTGCGTGCCCGCCGGCAGGTTGTTGTCCCGCGCCATGGCGAACATGAGCCGGATGCTGGCGGCGTGCACGGCAAGGACGCAGACGGTGATGGCGACCACCACGCACCACAGGAAGATCTCGCCGATGGTCGAACCGAGCGTGTCGAGGACCACGTACTGCAGCCCGCCCGTCGTCAGCTCCTTGGACTGCAGGTCCGGCACCGACATCAGCGCGAAGAGCAGGATGAGACCGCCGATGAAGAAGGACGCGATGAGCGCGCGCAGGATGGCGCGGGGCGCGTTCTTACCCGGATTGTGCGACTCCTCGCCGAGCGACGCGGCGGTGTCGAATCCGTACATCACGTACGCCGACGCCAGCGAGGCGGTCAGGAACGCGCCGAAGTATCCGAGGCTCTGGCCGGCGCCCGTGCCGTTCGTCTCGGTCAGGACGCTGCTGGGGCCGCGGGTGATGTGCGCCGCGAGGAAGACGATCAGGCCGACGGCGGCGATCAGCTCGATGAAGACACCGGCGGAGTTGATGCGCGCCATGAGCTGGACGCCGAAGGCGTTGATCGCCGTGGAGAAGGCGATGAGCACGGCGCCCAGGAGCACCGCGTTGGCCGCCGCGTCGTTCTTGCCGGTGCCGTCACCCACGAACTGGAACCAGTCGGAGATCTGCGGCAGCGTGATCTGGTAGGCCAGCGCCACCGCCGACAGCGACACCATGGTGGCCGTCATCATCATCCAGCCGCCGAGCCACCCCACGTGCGGGCCGCCCATACTCTTGGCCCAGTTGTAGACCGAACCGGCGACCGGATAGCGGGCGGCCAGCTCGCAGAAGCACAGGGCCACCATCAGCTGACCGGCGAAGACCATCGGCCAGGACCACCAGTAGGCGGGGCCGCCGAAGCTGACGCCGAAGTAGAACAGCTGGAAGGTGCCGGTCAGGATCGAGATGTAGCTGATCCCGGCCGCGAAGGTGTGGAAGTTGCCCAGGGTCCGCTTGAGTTCCGGGCGGTAGCCGAGCTCGCCGAGCGCGTCGTCGTCGTGCTGGCCCTGCGTCCTCTCCGGGACGGCGGGGTCCGGTCCTGGGCCGGTTTCCGTGCTCATGCGAACCACCTCTGCGGGGTCGGTGCGAGGTTGCGCCAGATGTGCTTGGGCTCTTGGTACTCGGCCAGACCCGCGGGCCCCAGTTCGCGGCCGAAGCCGGACTGCTTCATGCCGCCCCACTCCGCCTGCGGGACGTAGGGATGGAAATCGTTGATCCACACGGTTCCGGCGCGCATCCGGGCCGCCACGCGCTGCGCCTTGGGGGTGTCCTGCGACCAGACGGCGCCCGCGAGTCCGTAGACGGTGTCGTTGGCGAGCGCGACCGCCTCCTCCTCGTCGCGGAACCGCTCGACGGTGAGCACCGGGCCGAAGGACTCGTCGGTGACCACGGACATGCCCGGGGTGCACTCGTCGAGCACGGTCGGCGGGTAGTAGTAGCCGTCCTTCAGCGCCGGATCGTCGGGGCGCGCGCCGCCGCAGCGCAGCACCGCGCCCTCGGCGATGCCGGCCGCCACGTACGCCTCGACCTTCTCGCGGTGCGCGGCGGAGATCAGCGGACCCGTGCGGGCGTTGAGGTCGAAGGGCCCGCCGAGGCGGATCTGCCGCGCGCGCTCGACCACCTCGTCGACGAACCGGTCGTGCAGCGAGTCCTCGACGAGCAGGCGCGCCCCGGCCGAACAGACCTGGCCCGAGTGCAGGAAGATCGCCATCAGGGCGTAGTCGACCGCCGCCTCGAAGTCGGCGTCGGCGAAGACGATGTTCGGATTCTTGCCGCCCAGTTCCAGGGCGACCTTCTTCACCGTGGGGGCCGCGGCGGCCATGATGCGCCGCCCGGTGACGAGACCGCCGGTGAACGACACCAGGTCGACCCGCGGATCCTCGCTCAGCGGGGCGCCCGCGGTGGGGCCCGCGCCCAGGATCAGGTTGGCGGCCCCGGCAGGCAGCCCGGCCTCGGTGAGCAGCCGCATCAGGATGATCGCGGTGTGCGGGGTCAGCTCGCTGGGCTTGAGGACGAAGGTGTTGCCCGCGCCGAGCGCCGGGGCGACCTTCCATGCGGTCTGCAGCAGCGGATAGTTCCACGGAGTGATCAGCGCGCAGACCCCGACCGGCTCGTGCACCACCCGGCTGTCCACTTCCGTGCTGCCCGCGTCGACGATGCGGTCGGTGCCGCCCGACGCCGTCAGGTTGCCGAAGTAGCGGAAGCAGTTGGCGATGTCGTCCATGTCGTACTCGCTCTCCACGAGCCGCTTCCCGGTGTCCAGGGATTCGGCGCGGGCGAGCGCGTCCTTGTCGCGTTCGAGGAGGTCGGCCACGCGCAGCAGCAGCCTGCCGCGCTCGGCCGCCGGGGTGGCGGGCCACGGTCCGCGGTCGAAGGCCTCACGCGCGGCGGCGATCGCCGCCGCCGCGTCCTTGGGCCCGGCTTCGTCGACGGTGGCGACCAGGGTGTTGTCCGCGGGGCAGCGGATCTCCCGTACCTGCCCGTCCGCGGCAGTGGTCCATGTTCCGCCGATGAACAGCTCCGGCATGACGGCTCCTCGGGGATGGGATGCGCGGGTGCTCCACGAAAGGACGGTAAGGAGAACGGGCCGCTTTCGCACTACAAGGGCCGCTATTCGGCGCAGCGGTCTCGCTCCGCCCCGGCAGGATCAGGCGTCCGCGAAGATCGTGTGCGCGCCACTCCGATAGCCTGAAGGCACGATGAACCAGCTGAGCACGTCATGGGGCGCGTACGACCTCACACGATTTCCCGAGGACCGACGCGACCCGCTGCGCGCCTGGTCCGCCGCCGACGCCTACCTCCTGCGGCATCTCGCGGGCGAGAGCGAGCCCGCGGGCGAGGCGCGGGACGCGGCCAAGCCCGTCGACCTCTCCGGCACCGTGGCCGTCGTCGGCGACCGCTGGGGCGCGCTGACCACCGCGCTCGCCCAGCACGCGCCGACGCTGATCACCGACTCGTTCCTCGCGCGCGAGGCGACGCGGGCCAACGTGGCACGCGCCGGGTTCGCACCGGACGCGGTGACGCTCTCGACCACCGGCGACGCCCCGCCCGGCCGGATCGACGTCCTCCTGGTCCGCGTACCCAAGAGCCTCGCGCTCCTGGAGGACCAGCTGCACCGCCTGGCACCCGCCCTGCACGCGGGCACGGTCGTCATCGGCACCGGCATGGTCACCGAGATCCACACCTCGACGCTCGACCTGTTCGAGCGGATCATCGGTCCTACGAAGACGTCGCTGGCCCGGCAGAAGGCGCGGCTCATCTTCAGCACGCCCGATCCGCAGCGCGACGCGGGCCCCAGCCCCTGGCCGCGCAGCTACGTCCTGGACGCCGACTCCGGCGTGGGCTCCGGGCTGACCGTCGTCAACCACGCGGGCGTGTTCTGCGCCGACCGCCTCGACATCGGCACCCGCTTCCTGCTGCGCCACCTGCCGACCGGCACGGGCGCCGCGCACATCGTGGACCTGGGCTGCGGCAACGGCGTGCTGGGCACGGCCGCCGCCGTCGCCGACCCCGAGGCCACGGTCACCTTCATCGACGAGTCGTATCCCGCCGTCGCCTCGGCAAAGGCCACCTTCCGGGCGAACGCCGCCGACTCCACGCGGGCGCAGTTCATCGCGGGCGACGCGCTGTCGGCCGCACCCGCGGGGTCGGTGGACCTCGTCCTGAACAACCCGCCCTTCCACAGCCATCAGGCCACCTCCGGCGCGACCGCCTGGCGGATGTTCAACAGCGCACGCGCCGCGCTGCGCCCCGGCGGCGAGCTGTGGGTCGTCGGCAACCGCCACCTCGGCTACCACGTGAAGCTGCAGAAGCTCTTCGGCAACGCCAAGGTCGTCGCCGGCGACCCCAAGTTCGTGGTGCTGCGGGCGGTCAAGCGCGACCGCTGACACCCACGACAGTCATGACACCCGCTGGCGCCCGGTGGCGCCGTCTCAGGCGTCGAAGGCCGTCGCCCGCGTGACCTTCTCCCACGCGGCGATCTCCGCGCGGACCGTGTCGAGGTGCCCGACGACCGCGTCCACGGCGTCCTCGCCCAGCGGCAGGCGCAGCGGAGTCTCGTCGGCGTCGAGCGCGGCGATGATCGCGGCGGCGGCCTTCGCCGGGTCGCCGGGCTGCTCGCCGTCGCCGCCCGCGACCATCGCGCGGGTGGCGCCCGCCGTCGCGGCGTAGTCGGGTATCTCGACGGGGCTGGCGCTGGTGTTGCCGAACAGACTGGTGCGGAACGCGCCGGGCTCCACGACCAGGACCTTGATGCCGAGCGGCGCCACCTCGGCCGCCAGCGCCTCCGACATGCCCTCCAGGGCGAACTTCGTGCCGCTGTACGCGGAGAATCCCGCGAAGGACATCTGCCCGCCCATGCTGCTCATCTGCACGATCGCCCCCGAGCGCCGCGCCCGCATGTGCGGAAGCACGGCGCGGGTCAGCGCCGCCGGGCCGAAGACGTGCACGTCGAACAGGGCGCGCAAATCGGCGTCCGAGTCCTCCTCCAGGGCGCCGACGTGGCTGCGGCCCGCGTTGTTCACCAGTACGTCGACGCGGCCGTGCCGGTCGGCGACGTCGCGCACGGCGGCCTCGATGCCGGCCGTGTCGGTCACGTCCAGGGTGAGGGCCTCGACCTGGTCGGGGTGGGCGGTGACCAGGTCGTCCAGGGAGGCCGCGTCGCGGGCGGTGGCCACGACCACGCCGCCCGCGGCGACGGCCGCCTCGGTGATCGCCCGGCCGAAGCCGCTGGTCGCACCCGTCACGAGCCATACCTTCGTCATCACGAACTCTCTTGCCCTGCGGGCCGGTTCACCCGTTCCCGGCTACGTGGATCATCCTCGGGCGGAAGTCGCTGGCCCGTCCAAGACCTGACGTGATAGCTGATGGTTATGGACCTTCACGGCAGAGACGTACACAGCAGGGACCTGCGCTACTTCGTCGCGGTGGCGCGGGAGTTGCACTTCACGCGGGCCGCCGAGCGGCTCTTCGTCTCGCAGCCCGCGCTGAGCAAGCAGATACGGGCGCTGGAGCGGCAGCTGGGTGCCGAGCTGTTCGTGCGGGACCAGCGCGGGGTGCGGCTCACCGCCGTGGGTGCGGCGCTCCTGCCGCGCGCCCAACAGGTGCTTGCGGGATGGCAGTTGGCGGTCGAGGCGGTGGAGCGGGCGAAGATCGAGGAGCGGGCCACGCTCTGTGTGGGCATGAGTACACGACCGGCTCGCGGCGGCCTGTTGCCCGCGGTGCGGTCCCGCTTCAGCGAGGCCCATCCGTCCGCCACCATCCGGCTGCGGCAGGTGAGTTGGCAGGACCCGAGCGCGGGTCTCGCGGACGGCGCGGCGGACGTGGCCTTCGTCTGGCTGCCGCTGCCCGACCTGGAGCGCTACGCGTGGGTGGTGGTGGCCGAGGAGCCGCGCCATGTCGCCCTGCCCGGCACGCACCGCCTCGCGGACCGGGACGAGGTCGACTTCGCCGATCTCCTCGACGAACCCTTCCTCGCCCTGCCCGAGGCCGCGGGCGCGCTGCGGGACTACTGGCTCGCCCTGGACGCTCGCGCGGGCCGCCCGCCCCGTATCGGCGCGGAGATCGCCAGTACCGACGAGACGTACGAGGCGCTGGTGGACGGCCGCGGCGTCTGCCTGGTGGCCGCGGGCAACGCACCCCTGATCACGCTCGGCGGCGTCGTCACGCGCCCGGTCCGCGGCATCGCGCCCAGCCGGTTCGCGCTGGCCTGGCGCGTGGGCGAGGACCGCCGCCCGCTGGTGAGCGCGTACATCACGGCGTGCTCGGAGGCGCTCGGAGGGGACGCGTAACGGCCCTCCGGGCGTTTCTCGTCGCAACCGTTGACCTTGCCCCAACACCCCCTTACCGTTTCGGCGTTCGGAGTATCAGATGGCGTTCGAAATCACGAACGTCGGCGTGAGGGGACGCTCGCACCATGGAGCGCACAGTGCTCAAGAAGACCGCGTGGCGGCTGCTGCCGTTTCTCGGTCTGCTATATGTGATCGCCTACATCGACCGCTCGAACGTCGGCTTCGCGAAACTGGAGCTCCAGGCCGAACTGGGCGTCAGCGCCACGGCGTTCACCCTCGGCCAGGTCTTCTTCTTCACCGCGTACGCGATCTTCGAGGTGCCCAGCAACCTCATGCTGCACCGCGTCGGCGCGCACCGCTGGATCGCACGCATCCTGCTGACCTGGGGCCTGGTCACCATCGCCACGGTCCTCGTGCAGAGCACCTGGCAGTTCTACCTGGCCCGCTTCGCGCTCGGCGCCGCCGAGGCCGGGTTCTTCCCCGGCGTGCTCTACTACCTCTCCCGCTGGTTCCCCGGCAGCCACCGGGGCCGCGCCATCGGCGCGTTCATGCTCGCCGCGCCCGTCTCGTTCATCGTCGGCAACCCGCTCATGGGAGTCCTGATGGACCTCGACGGGACCTGGGGCCTGACCGGCTGGCAGTGGGTGTTCCTGGCCACCGGCGTCCCCGCCGTGCTCATCGCCCCGGTCGTCCTCGCCCGGCTGCCCGCGGGACCGGGGCAGGCCCGCTGGCTCGACGCCGATGAACGCCAGTGGCTCACCGACGCCCTGGCCGCCGACCGGGCGGAAGCGGGCGAGCAGCCGCGGCACGCCCTCGCGGTCCTGCGCGACCGCCGCGTCCTGACCGCCGCCGTGTTCTTCCTCGCCTTCCCGCTGTCCACCTACGGCCTGTCCTTCTGGCTGCCCACGATCATCGACGGCTTCGGCGACCTGACGAGCACCGAGATCGGCTTCGTCTCCGCCGTTCCGTACGTCTGTGTCGCCGCCGGACTCGTCGTCGTACCCCGCCTGGTGGCCCGCCGCGACACCCCCTATCTCTGGACGGCGGCGATGCTCGGCCTGACCGTCGCCGGGTTCACCGTCACCGCGCTCTTCGGCTCGCCCGTCGTGCAGATGCTCGGCCTGTGCGCGGCCGCCGTCGGCGGATACGCGGCGCAGCCCGCCTTCTGGGCGCTGATCCCGCGCTTCTTGACCGGAGCCGCGGCCGCCGCGGGCATCGCGGCGGTCAACGCCGTGGGCAACCTCGGCGGCGGGTTCGGTCCGCTGGGCATCGCGGCGGTCGTCGACTCCACCGGCAGCGCGCTGACCGGCCTGCTGTTCCTGCTCGCGGTCGCGGTCCTGGGCCTGCTCGCCGTCCCCCTGCTGCGACGCGCCCTGAGCGCACCGCCCCCGCCGCCTCCAGCCGTACCGCTCTCCGAGGCGCACGCCGCCACGGAGAAGTCCCTCCCGTAGACCCGAACCGGTCGACCCCGGCCGCCTGATCCTTACGGAGCCGCATGAGCCACAGTGAAGTACCCAGCCGCAGAACCGTGTTGCGAGGAACGCTGGCCGCCGGAGCCCTTGCCGCCGCACCGACGGCGCTCTCCCAGGCACCCGCCCACGCCCAGGCACCCGCCCACGCCGCGTCCCGGGCCGCCGCCTACCGCAACCCGCTCGTCGAGCAGCGCGCCGACCCGCACATCACCCGCCACACCGACGGCCACTACTACTTCACCGCGACCTCCCCCGAGTACGACCGCATCATCCTGCGCCGCTCCCGCACCCTGCGCGGCCTGACCCGGGCGGACGAGTCCGTCATCTGGCGGCGGCACACCAGCGGCGACATGGCCTCGCACATCTGGGCGCCGGAACTCCACCACATCAACGGCAAGTGGTACATCTACTTCGCCGCGGCACCCGCCGACGACGTGTGGAAGATCCGCATCTGGGTCCTGGAGAACACCAACGCCAACCCCTTCAAGGGGAGTTGGACCGAGAAGGGGCAGCTCACCACGGCCTGGGACACCTTCTCCCTCGACGCCACCACCTTCACGCACCGCGGCAGCCGTTACCTGTCCTGGGCGCAGTACGAACCCGGCATGGACAACAACACCGGTGTCTTCCTCTCGCGCATGGCCAACCCCTGGACCCTGACAGGGCCTCAGATACGCCTGACCACACCCGAGTACGACTGGGAGTGCATCGGCTTCAAGGTCAACGAAGGGCCCTCCGTCATCCAGCGCAACGGCCGCGTCTTCCTCTCCTACTCGGCCTCCGCCACCGACTTCAACTACTGCCTGGGGCTGCTCACGGCCGGCGCCCGCAGCGACCTCATGGACCCCGCGTCCTGGTCCAAGTCGCCGACCCCCGTCTTCACCAGCAACGACACGACCAAGCAGTACGGCCCGGGCCACAACTGCTTCACCGTCGCCGAGGACGGCCGCACCGACGTCCTCGTCTACCACGCCCGCCAGTACAAGGACATCGTCGGCGACCCCCTGCACGACCCCAACCGCCACACCCGCATCCAGAAGCTCGGCTGGAACGCGGACGGCACCCCGGACTTCGGCATCCCCGTCGCCGACGCGGACATCAGTGGCTCCGCCGTGCCACGTAGTAGACGTTGAGGATGTCGCCCTCCACCTGATGGACCTCGACGTCGCCGAATCCGGCCTCGGCCAGCATGCGCAGGGCGGTCTGCCTGCCCCACACCGTGCCGAGGCCGGCGCCGCCCTCGCCCAGGGAGACGGTCATGCAGTAGAAGACCGAGAAGGTGTAAAGGGCGGGGCCCAGCGGATGGCCGAGGTTCTCCTCCAGCTTGCTCGATGCCGCGATGTCCCCCATCAGGAACACCCCGTCGTCGCGCAGGGCGCCGGTGATCGCCGACAGAGTGCGCGCCGGGCGGGCCAGGTCATGGATCACGTCGAAGGCGGTGATCAGGTCGTAGGAGCCGGTCAATTCGGCCGAGTCCGCCACGTCGAACCGGACGTTTGCAAGGCCCAGCCGCGCGGCCTCGTCGCGAGCCGCCGCGATGCCGGTCTCGGACATGTCCACGCCACGGAAGCGGCTTGCGGGGAACGCCTGGGCCAGGACGATCACCGCATGCCCCTGCCCGGTGCCGACGTCCAGCACGTCGATGCCTCCACGCAGCCGCTCCGAGAGGCCGGGTGCCACCGGGATGATGCCGTCCACCAAGGCGGCGTCGTACACCCGCGCGGTCTCCTCGGCCTGGAGCTCCTGGAAGCGCGGATAGGACGAGTACGGCACGCCGCCCCCCTTGTGGAACGACTCGAGGACCTGATCCTCGACGTTGCCCAACAGGGCGAGGTCCTGCAAGAAGGCGGCCATGTTGTCGGGCCCGGCGGCCCGGGCGAGGGAGGCGGCATGCTCGGGCGGCAGCCAGTACGTGCGGTTTTCCGGGGCGTACTCGACGACGCCGCCCACGGTCATCCCGCCGAGCCACTCCCGTACGTAGCGCTCATTCAGACCGGCGGCCTCGGCGATCCGCTCGCTGGTGGCCGGCGGCATGCCGGACAGCACGTCGAACAGCCTCGTTCGGTGACCCAGGCTGCACAGATATCCCAGGCAGGAGTCATTGAGCACCTCGACCATCCGCTCCGCGAACCGCTCCTGTCGCACCGGGTCGAGGTCACGTGTCTGCGCGGTCATCTCGCTCCCCATCCTTCGGCCCGGGAGCGGCGGGCAGGCGCTCTGCCACGGCTGGCCGAATCGCCGGATTTATTACAATTTTACGCCGGAACTCCGAGGATGGCCCGGAGTGGCCGTGAGCCGCCGTAGAGCTGCCGTGGCCTGCCGTGGGCCGTCATGGAGCCGGGTCACCGGAGAAAGGGACGCACGAAAGAGTGCACGAAGGCATTGCGGAACTTCCCTCGCGGGTCGAGGCGTTGGGCCAGGGTCGCGAAATCGGCCGCGTGCGGATAGCGGGCGCCCAGCTCGGCGGGGTCGGCGGCGAACACCTTGCCCCAGTGCGGCCGGGGAGCGAACGGCGCCAGACACTCCTCGACGAGCGCGACCACCGGGAGCACGGCCGCCGCATCCGGCACCCACGTGAAGTGGAACGCCACGGTGTCCCGGCCGTGGGCGGGGCTCAGCCACTGGATGTCGGCGGCGACGGTGCGCACCTCGCACACCTGGAGCACGGGCGCCACCTCGCCCCTGAGGGCGTCCAGAGCGTGCAGCGCGGCCAGGGCGTGCTCGCGCGGCAGCAGATACTCCGACTGGAGCTCCGCCCCGCTGCTCGGCGTGAACTCGGCCCGGAAATGCGGCAGTCGCTCGTGCCACGGCCCCGGAACGCCCAGCTGCTCGGTGCAGTTGACGGCGGGCATGCCCGGCACCGGGTGCCGGGCCTCGCCCACGGGTACCGCCCAGGGGAAGCCGACGGCGGCATCGCCGCGCTGCTTGAGCCACACCTGGTCGAAGCGCGGCCCGCGCCAGTCGGTGAACAGGCTCACGCTGTACGCCGCCGACGAGACCGCTTCGAAGTCGACGTCCACCAGGGCGAGTTCGCCGAAGACGTGCTGGCTCACCGCGTAGTCCGGCTCCAGGTCGAGGGTCAGGGCCAGGACCACCCCGAGCGCGCCGAGCGAGACCACCGCGCCGTCGAACCCGTCGTCGCCACGGCTCAGTACGCACGTCTCCCCGTCGGCGGTCACCAGCTCCACCGCGCGCACGGCCTCCGCGAGGGACTGATTGGCGTTGCCCGAACCGTGCGTCCCGGTGGCGACCGATCCGGCCACCGAGATGTGGGGCAGCGAGGCCATGTTGGGCAGCGCGAGCCCGTACGAGGCGACGTGCCGCGCGAGCTCGGCGTACCGCACCCCGCCCGACACACGCACCGTGCGCGCCGTGGTGTCCACGTCGATGGACGGCTCCAGGGCGGCGAGCGAGAGCAGGGCGGTGTCCGTGCCGTCGCCGTCCACGTCGGCGATCCGGTTGAAGGAGTGGCCGCTGCCCAGCACCCGGACCTGGCGGCTGCCCGCGACCAGGGCCCGCAGGGCGGCCTCGGAGGTGGGCCGGTGCAGCTCACGGGCCGAGAAGGTGATGTTCCCGGCCCAGTTGGTCACGGCACCGTCCCGGCCGGTGGCCAAGGCGTCAGTCATGTTCGGGTCCCTCCCTCGCGGCTGCGGGAAGGCACCCCGGCAGCCTCGTCCTCGTACGTCAGGCCGATCCGCGGATCACGAGCTCCGTCGGCAAGATCACGGCGGCCGGGTCCTCGCCGCCTATCTGGGCCAGCAGCACCCGCACCATCTCGGCGCTGATGCGGTCCCACGGCTGGCGGACCGTCGTCAGCTCGGGGCGGGCGGTCAGGGCGGCGGGCGAGTCGTCGAAGCCGCCGACCGCGATGTCCTGCGGGACGCGGCGGTCCGCGCGGTGCAGGGCGGTGAGGACGCCCTGCGCCATGAGGTCCGACGCGACGAACACGGCGTCCAGGTCGGGCGCCCGCTCCAGGAGCCGGGTGGCGGCGGCCTCGCCGCCCGCCCGGCTGTAGTCGCCGGACACGATGAGCCGCTCGTCGGCCGCGATGCCCTCCTCGGCGAGGATCTCCCGGTAGCCCGCGAGCCGGTCCACGCCGCCGGGGGTGTCCAGCGGCCCGCTCACCGTGCCGATGCGCCGCCGCCCCAGGGAGAGGAGATGGCGCACCATGTCGCGGGCGCCGTCCCGGTCGTCCGCGGCGACATAGCTCACCTTCGAGGCCTGCCCGATAGGCTTCCCGCACGCCACCAGCGGGACCCCGGCCTCCCGCAGCTCGTCCGCGACGGGGTCGCCGGAGTGGCTGGAGACCAGGAGCACCCCGTCGACGTGGCCCGCGGTGATGTAGCGCGTGATGCGGCGCCGCTCGTCCGGGGTGCCGGCCAGCATCAGGAGCAGCGGGATGTCGTGCGCGGCGAGCGCCTGTGTGCAACCCCGCAGCAGCACATTGAAGTTGGGGTCCTCGAAGAAGCGCTCCTGCGGTTCGGTCAGCAGGAAGCCCACCGAGTCGGAACGGCCGGTGATCAATGAGCGGGCGTGCCGGTTGACGACGTAACCGGTCTTGCGGATGGCCGCGTTGACGGCCTCCTGGGCGGACGGGCTCACGTAGTGGCCGCCGTTGAGGACGCGGGACACGGTGCCGCGCGAGACGCCGGCCTCGCGGGCCACGTCATGGATCGTCGGCGGCCTGCGCCTGCCCCCCGTTGCGTGCATGGTCACGACTTTACGGCTCCGGACAGCAGGTCGAGGCTCCAGAAGCGCTGGATGACCAAGAAGAGGGCGATGAGCGGTACGACGGCCAGCAGGGCGCCGGTGATCACGAGGGTATAGAGCGCGGGGGTGTTGGAGCCCTGTTCCAGGAGCGTGAACAGGCCGAGCGTGATGGGGAACTTCTCGTCGTCGCTGAGCATGATGTAGGGGAGCAGGAAGTTGTTCCACACCGCCACGAACTGGAAGAGGAACACCGTCACCAGGCCGGGCACCATCATCGGCAGCGCGATCCGCGTGAAGATCCGCCACTCGCTCGCGCCGTCCATCCGCCCCGCCTCGACGACATCGCCGGGCACGGCCGAAGCGGCGTAGATCCGGGCGAGGTAGACGCCGTAGGGGGAGAGGATCAGCGGCATCAGGACCGAGGCGTAGGAATCGGTGAGGTCGGCCTTCGCGAGCAGGAGGTACTGCGGGACGGCCAGGATCACCGGGGGCATCAGGACGCCCGCCATGAGGACGTTGAAGACGGTCTCGCGGCCGCGGAAGCGGTAGATCGCGAGGGCGTAGCCGCTGATGGCGGAGACGGCCGTGGACAGGAGTGCGCCGAGCCCCGCGTAGAGCGCGGAGTTGCCCATCCACTGCCAGTAGATGCCCTCGCGGTAGGCGGACAGGTCCGTGACGTTGTCGGTGAAGCCGCTGCCGGGCCAGAACGTGAAGGTGGAGAACAGCTCGCTGCCCGACTTGGTGGAGGCGATCACCACCCAGAGCACGGGCAGCAGGCAGTACAGGGCGCCGAGCAGCAGCACGGCGGTGGGCAGGACGGCGATCCGGCGGGGTGCGGGCGGGCCCTGCGCGGTGCCGGGGGTGGTGCCCGCGGCGGGCGCGGCCTTGCGGACGGCGAGCGAACTCATCGGGCCGCCTCCTTCTTCGTACGGGAGTTCGCGGCGCGCAGGAACCCGAAGGACAGGACGAGCGTGGCGACCGCGATGATGACGGCGGTGGCGGCGGCCGAGTTGATGTCGCCCTTGCCGAAGGCGTCCTGGTACACCTTCATCAGCGGACTCCAGGTGGTGGAGACGGAGTTGGTGAGCGGCTTGAGAGTGGTGGGCTCGCTGAACACCTGGAGCGTCGCGATGATCGAGAAGAAGAAGGTGAGCACCAGCGAGGGCGCCACCATCGGGATCTTGATGCGCAGCGCGATCTGCAGCTGTGAGCAGCCGTCCAGCTTCGCCGCCTCGTGGACCTCGGCCGGGATGGCCCGCAGCGAGGTGTAGATGACGATCATGTTGAAGCCGGTGCCGCCCCAGACCGCGATGTTGGAGAGCGCCAGATAGAGCGGGCCGCCGTCCAGGAGATCGGGTTGAGGCAGGCCCAGCTTGTCGAGGACGTAGAAGAAGGGGCTGACGTCCTGGAGGTAGAGGAAGCCCCACAGGAGCGCGGCGATGACCCCGGGCACGGCGTACGGCAGGAAGATCGCGAGGCGCGTGAAGGGCGTGAGGCGTACGCGCTCGGTGTCCAGGAGCAGGGCGAAGAGCAGGGCCAGGCCGAGCATCACGGGGATGACGATGGCGCCGTACCCGAGCACGCGCAGCGTTCCGTGCAGGAGTTCGGAGTCGGTCAGCGCGTCGGTGTAGTTGCCGATCCCGGCCCACACCTCGCGCCGGGCGTCCTTGCCCAGGCCCAGGCCCTTCACCTCGACCTTGTGCAGGCTGAGCCAGAGGGCGTAGCCGATGGGCAGCGCGAAGAAGAGCGCGAAGAGCAGGGTGGCGGGGAGCAGGAACGCGTACGGGGCGCTCTTGACCCCGTACTTGTCCCCGTACGACGTCCTGCGGCGGGGGCGTGCGGAGGTCACGGCGCGACTCCGAAGCCCTGCTTCTTCAGGTCGGCCACGGTGGTGTCCTGCATGGTGTCCAGGGCGTCGCCGAAGCCGGACCTGCTCTTGGCGGCCGAGCCGAAGGCGTCCTTGAACGAGGTGTACGCGACGTTCACGTTCGGGCCCCAGGCGCCGGGAGCCGCGGTCTTGGCGATCTCGGCGGCCTGCGGGTAGAAGTCCTTCTGTCCTGCGAAGAAGGCCGGGGGCTCGGTGAAGGCGCCGCTGGTCTGGGCGGCGGTGGCGGCAGGGTAGATGCCGCCTTCCTTCGCGAGCGCGTCCAGGGCCTTCGGGTCGGTGTTCAGCCAGGCGGCGAACTTGGCGGCGGCCGTCTTGTGGCCGCTGTCGGTGGTGACGGCGGTCGAGGAGCCGCCCCAGCTGCCGGTGGTGTTGTCGCCCTTGGACCACTGCGGCAGCGGCGCCATGGCCCACTTGCCCTTGGTGTCGGGCGCGGCGGTGGTGAGGGTGCCGGGTGCCCAGACGGCGCTGACCCAGGCGATCTGCTTGCCGGTGTTCAGGGCCTTGTTCCAGGCGGGGGTGTACATCGGCTGGTTGTCGATGGCGCCCTCCTTGACGAGGCCGCCCCAGAAGTCGGCGACCTTACGCGTGGGCGCGTCGTCGATGCCGACCTTCCACTTCTCGCCCCGGGTGGTCCACCACTTGGCGCCGGCCTGCTGGGCGAGGCCCGCGAAGAGCCCGGAGTCGTTGGCGGAGAACGTGGTGAGGTCCTTGCCGGGGGCCTTCTTCTTGAGCGCGCGGGCGGTCCCGGCGAACTCGTCCCAGGTGGTGGGGACCTTGAGGTCGTACTTCTTGAACAGGTCGGCGCGGTAGTAGAACATCATCGGCCCCGAGTCCTGCGGCACGGCGTACACCGCGTCCGAGCCGAGCGTCGTCTGCTGCCAGACGCCCTCGGGGAACTCGCCCTTCACCTCGCCCACTTCACCGGATATGTCGGCGAGCGCGTCATTGCTGACCAGGGTCGGAAGCGCTTGATACTCGGCCTGGACCAGGTCGGGGGCCTTCTTGGCCTTGTGGGCGGTGAGGATCTTGGTGACGAGGGTGTCGCCGGACGCCTGCTTCTTGACCGTGACCTGGATCTGTTCCTTCTTGCCCGGGCCCTCGTTCCACAGATCGACGACGTTGTCCATGCCGGGCGTCCAGGCCCAGTACGTCAGGGAGGCGGGGCCCGACTCCTGCCCGCTCCCGTCGTCCGACGAGCCGCAGGCGGTGAGGGCCGCGGCGCCGAGGGTCAGGGCGAGCGAAGTGGCGTAGAAGCGGCGGTGCTTCGTGAACGGCATGGATGGTCTCCCCTTACCGGGTGGCTGTGCCTGCTGCGACGAGCGGCCTGCCACGCATCTGTGAGCGTTCACAGTAGAGAAACATCCAGGACACTTGTCAATGGTTGTTGCTGTGCGGTTATGTTGAACTCAGAACCGCGAAAGTGTGTGTGCACGTTCCCAATTGATGACCCAACTGATCGATGACTCGGGAGAGATCCATGCCGGAGACCACCCCCACGGGCCTGCCCGGGCTCGCCTTCGGTGGGGACTACAACCCCGAGCAGTGGCCGGAATCCGTCTGGCGCGAGGACATGGCCCTGATGCGCGAGGCCGGCGTCACGATGGTGAGCGTCGGGATCTTCTCCTGGGCCCTGCTCGAACCGTCGCCCGGTGCCTACGACTTCGGCTGGCTCGACCGGGTGCTCGACCTCCTGCACGAGAACGGCATCCGCGCCGACCTGGGCACCCCGACGGTGGCGCCGCCCGCCTGGTTCTACCGCGCGCACCCCGAAGCGCTGCCGGTCACCGCCGAGGGCGTGCGCCACGAATTCGGCTCACGCGGCGCCATCTGCCACAGCAACGCCGCCTACCGCGAGGCGTCCGCAGCCATCACCGAGCAGCTCGCCCGCCGGTACGCCGAGCACCCGGCGCTCGCCATGTGGCACGTCCACAACGAGTACGGCGTGCCGGTCTCCGCCTGCTACTGCGCCTCCTGTGCCACGCACTTCCGGAGCTGGCTCCGGACCACGTACGGGAGCGTGGAGGCGGTCAACGAGGCCTGGGGCACGGCCTTCTGGGGGCAGCGCTACGGTTCCTTCGAGGAGATCGAACCGCCGCGCGCCACCCCCACGGTCGGCAACCCCGCCCAGGCCTTGGACTACCGCCGGTTCGCCGACGCCACCCTGCGCGAGAACTTCGTGCGCGAACGCGACATCCTGCACCGCCTGGCTCCCGGCGCCCCCGTCACCACCAACTTCATGACCGCGCTCAGCCAGTGTGACTCCCTGGACTACTGGGCCTGGGGCCGCGAGGTCGACCTCGTCACCAACGACCACTACCTGATCACCGACGGCCGCCGCACCCACGTCAACCTCGCCATGGCCGCCGACCTCACCCGCTCCGTCGCGGGCGGCGCCCCCTGGCTGCTCCTGGAACACTCCACGTCCGGCGTCAACTGGCAGCCCCGCAACCCCGCGAAGGCGCCGGGACAGATGGCCCGCAACTCCCTGGCCCACGTGGCGCGCGGCTCCGAGGGCGCGATGTTCTTCCAGTGGCGCCAGTCGCGGCGCGGCGCGGAGAAGTTCCACTCGGCGATGCTGCCGCACTCCGGAACGGACTCCCGCGTCTGGCGCGAGGTCGTCGAACTGGGCCGGTCCGTCGGCGAGCTGGCGCCCCTGAAGGGTACGCGGACCGTCGCCGACGTGGCGATGCTGTGGGACTGGCACTCCTGGTGGGCGCAGTCCCTGCAGTGGCGGCCCAGCGAGGACCACGACGCGCGCGAGCGTGCCGACACGTTCTACGAGGCCCTGTACGACCGCCACCTCACCGTCGACTTCGCCCACCCCGAGGCCGACCTGTCGGCCTATCCCCTGGTGGTGGTGCCCGCGCTGTACCTGGCGACGGAGGCCGCCGCGCTCAACCTCAAGGGGTACGTGGCGCAGGGCGGCACCCTCCTCGTCTCCTACTTCTCCGGCATCGTCGACGAGCACGACGCCGTGCACCCCGGGCCCTGCCCCGGCGCCCTGCGCGACGTGCTCGGCCTGACCGTCGAGGAGTTCTCGCCGCTGCTCGACGGCGATTCGGTGCGCATCACAGGACCCGGCGGCGCCGCACTCACCGGGGACGTGTGGACGGAGTTCGTCGTGCCGCGCGGCGCCGAGACGGTGTGGACGTACGCGGACGGCCTGACCGCCGGGCACCCCGCCGTCACCCGCAACCGACTGGGCGAGGGCACCGCCTGGTACGTCTCCACGCGCCTGACCGCCCGCGACCTCGACACCCTGCTCGCGGACGCCTGCGCCGACGCGGGCGTCACCGAGCGGCCCGAACTCCCGCGTGACGTCGAGGTGGTGACCCGGCACGGCGACACCGGCACCTACGTCTTCGCCGTCAACCACACCGCGTCCGACGCCAAGGTGCCGCTCGACGCCCACGGCACCGAGCTCCTCACCGGCGAGCGCGCGGCCGGTCGCCTCGCGGTGCCCGCGGGCGCCGTACGGGTCGTCCGCCTCGACGGCTGACGCCCCCCAGACGCCGGGCGGGTCCGTGGGGGACCCCACCCGGCCCGGTGGCGCCGCGCCGGGACCTTCGCGCGCGGCGCCACCACCCCCCTGCCCCCACCCCAAGTACCGCGAAGTCGAAGGGACATCGACGATGTACGGAAACGGAACGACACCCGGTTCAAGCGGGGCGCGCGGCTCAGCCGGGGCACCTGACTCGACCGGGGCGCTTGGCCCAACCGGGGCACGCGGCGCACGCGCCACCCGCAGAGCCGTCCTGGCCGCCGCGCTCGGTGGCGCCGCCGTCATGGCGCTGCCCGCCCGGTCCGCGAGCGCCGCGGCCACCCTCACCAACGGCGGCTTCGAGAGCGGCACCACCGGCTGGAGCACCTACGGCACCTCCGCCGCCTCCTTCGCCGAGGCGGGCGGCCGCACCGGCGGCCGGCGCCTGGCGCACTGGTCGGCCTCGGCGTACAAGGTCGAGACGTACCAATACCTCACCGGCCTCGCCAACGGCAGGTACACGCTCACCGCCTGGGTCCGCTCCAGCGGCGGGCAGAACGCGGCCTACCTGGCCCTCAAGAGCGGCTCCGCCGAACAGCGCACCGACCTGCCGCCCACCCCGAACGGCGCGTGGATCCGCCTGGTCACCTCCGTCACGGTCACCGGCAACGCGTGCACCGTGCGCCTGTACTCCGACGCGAACGCGGGGAACTGGGCGAACTTCGACGACATCACCCTCACCCCGGGATCGACCGGCCTGCCCATCAAGGGCGCCGACATCTCCTCGCTCAAGAAGAGCGAGGACTTCGGCGGCGTCTACCGCACCGCCTCCGGTGCCACGGCCGACGCGCTCGCCGTGCTCAGGTCCGCCGGGATGAACTACGCCCGCCTGCGCGTGTGGGTCGACCCGGCCGACGGCTACTGCGACAAGGCCCGCGTCCTTGCCGTCGCCAAGCGCGTCAAGGCACGGGGCATGAAGCTCCTCGTCGACTTCCACTACTCCGACACCTGGACCGACCCGGGCGCCCAGACCATCCCGTCGGCCTGGGCGGGACACTCCTACGCCCAGTTGAAGACCGACGTCCACGACCACACCTACGACGTCCTCAGCGCCCTCAAGGCGCAGGGCACCACCGCCGACATGGTGCAGATCGGCAACGAGCTGAACGGAGGCATGCTCTGGCCCACCGGCTCGACCTCCAACTGGGCGCAGCTCGCCGGTCTGTTGACGGCGGGAGCCGCGGCTGCCAAGGCCGTCTCGTCGAGCACGCAGGTCGCCCTCCACCTCGCCAACGGCGGCGACAACGCCCTCTACCGCGACTGGTTCGACAACGCGGTCTCCCGAAAGGTGCCCTTCGACGTCATCGGCCTGTCCTTCTACGGCTACTGGCACGGCGCCCTCTCCGACCTGCAGGCCAATCTCGACGACCTGGCGGCGCGCTACGCCAAGCCGCTCTACGTCGCCGAGACGGCCTACCCCTTCCGCCTGGGCAGCGACGACGACTGGGAGGACGTCATCGACAAGGCCGGGGAACTCGTCGGCGGCTACCCCGCGACCGAGGCGGGCCAAGCGGCGTGGTTCCGCGACATCCAGAGCGTCGTCGAGGCGGTCCCGTCCGGCCGCGGCCTGGGCGTCTTCTGGTGGGACGCCGCCTGGACCGCAGTGGACGGCAACGGCTGGGACCCGACGGACCCCTCGACGGGCAACGCCTGGGAGAACCAGGCGCTCTTCGACTACGACGGCGTGCCCACCGAGGCGATGAGCGGCTTCACGCACCGGTGACCCGGGTCACGCCGGTGACTCAGGCCCGCATCACAAGACGGTCCACCGCGGAGTTCCCCGTGCCGTAGGGGACCGGCAGGAGTCCGGCGTCCCCGGTCGCGTACAGCACCTGCTGAAGGCCGCTCACCAGGTGCTCCACGTCGACCGGCGGACGCACGACCAGGCGCAGGAAGCGGCTGGAGCTGCCGATCTTGTTGCCGCACTCGCGGACGAGGATGCCGTGCTCCGTGAGCAGCCGGTCCCGCAGGACCACGCCGTCGATGCCGTCGGGCAGCCGTACGTAAACGAAGTTGCCCTGCGAGGGATAGCTGGTGAGGCCGGGGAGCCGGCCGAGGTGCCAGATCATCTCCTGCCGGTCTCGGCGCACCTGGCGCAGGCTCAGGTCGTAGGCGGCGCGGTGCTGCTTCAGCATGAACACCACTGTTTCCGCGAAGGAGTTGAGGTTCCACTTGGGCAGCGCGGCGCGCACCCTTCCGGCCAGGCCCGGATTGGCGACGAGGTAGCCGAAGCGCACGCCGTGCAGCCCGAAGTTCTTGCCGAGGCTGCGCAGCACGATGACATTGGGGCGCAGGACCGCCTCGTCGGCCACGCTCAACTCCGGTCCGGCATCGGCGAATTCCAGGAAGGACTCGTCGACGACGACCAGGTCGAGATCCTGTAGCGCGTCGATCAGCGCGAGCACGGAGCGGCGCGGCAGCAGACCGCCGTCCGGGTTGTTGGGATTGCAGATGACGGCGGTGCGGGAGCCGCGGGCGCGTACGAAGTCGAGGTAGGCCGCCGGATCGAGCACGAAGCCGTCGGCCTCCGGGAGCAGGAACATGTCCACCCGCTTGCCGGTCTCCATCGACTGGTCGGTCCACCGCCCGAACGTCGGCACGGGCACGGCCAGGGCGTCGCGCACCAGCAAGTGGTCGATCCAGGTGATGAGTTCGGTCGAGCCGTTGCCCATCACCACCGTCTGCGGGTTGAGCCCGAGCACGGCGCTGAGCTCGGCCGCGATGGTGTCCGCGCCGCTCGGGTAGTACGTGAGGATGTCCCGCAGCCGTCCGCTCAGCTCCTCGTACATCTCGGGGGTGGGGAAGTACGGATTGCACGGGATGCAGAAGTCGACGAGCGGCCGTCCGCTGTCCGCCGCCGCCCTGTTCAGCGCGGAGTACGAGGGACTGTGCGCGGTCGACGCGCGGAAGAGAGCGGTGACGTTGCCCGCGTCTGCCATGGGTGCACTCCGGATGGGGGAGGGGTGTCTCCCGTACATACGGACGCGGATGAGGGTGCGCTCAACCGGTGGTGCGGGAGGTGCGGGTGATCTGCGCAACAGCCTCAGTCCCCCGGCTGGACCCGGTTGGTACCGGTCGGCAGTGGACTGGTACCCGTCCACTTCCCGGAATCCAGACCCGCAGGGGGAGCCGCCCCGCGCGAGCTCGCCGCCGGGATGAAGTGGTGCAGGGTGGGATAAATCGAACCACGCTAGATCGGACCAGGCATGGGTGAGCCCCCGCCCAGTGCGGCGGGGGCTCGTGCCAGCTACGCCAGGTACTAGAGGGTGCCGGAGGCGGCGATGGCGACCTCGGCCTTGGTGGCGCCGGACTGCGAGCCGAAGCTCTCGATCTTCTTGACGAGGGCCAGGCTCTCCTCGTCCGCGACCTCACCGAACACGACGTGCTTGCCGTCGAGCCAGGTCGTGGCGATCGTGGTGATGAAGAACTGCGAGCCGTTCGAGTTCGGGCCGGCGTTGGCCATCGACAGCTGGCCGGGCTTGGTGTGCTTGAGCTGGAAGTTCTCGTCGGGGAACTTCGCGCCGTAGATGCTCTTGCCGCCCGTGCCGTTGCCGGCGGTGAAGTCGCCGCCCTGGAGCATGAAGTCCGGGATCACGCGGTGGAACTTCGAACCGGCGTAACCGAAGCCCTGCTCGCCGGTGGCGAGCGCGCGGAAGTTCTCCACGGTCTTCGGCACGACGTCGTCGAAGAGGTTGAACGTGATGCGGCCTTCGGGCTTGCCGTCGATGGTGATGTCGAAATAAGCCTTGATTGTCATGGTCCTCATCCTGTCATTGCCCTGTCCCCACCCGCCAACCGAACCCCCCAAAGAGCCTGCTACGACCCTTTTGACCAGGCATGATGCCTCGGCATTCAGTCCATGGCCGAGCCGATGGCGGTGCTTCCCGTCGTCAAGAACGCCGTCGAGGGCAGCGCTCCGCCCGTCCGGCGGGCCCCGTAGGCCGTGGTGGCGTCCGTGGAGCGGAAGGCGGGGGTCGCCACACCACTGTCCCAGTTGTTGGCTGCCGAGACCGTGCCGGAGCCTCGTTCGGCCAGGCCGGTGCCGTTGGCGACGGCGAGATTGCGGGCCAGGCGGGCCGTGCCGGTGGCGAAGTAGAAGCCGCTCTCCTTGTTGGCGTACGCGGTGTTGCGGTTGAGGTTGATCGCGCCGGGGTTGGAGTTCTCCGTGAAGCCGTGCAGCGTGTTGTCCCAGGCCGCGTTGTTGTTCACCAGGTGCGCGGCGCTCGCGCCGCCGCCGCCCAGCTTGAAGCCGTTGCCGTTGCCCTCCCAGGCGGAGTCGTTCCAGCGGTTCTTGCCGTTGCCGAAGGCCCAGGAGTGCTCGACGGTGACGGGGGAGGCGTACTGCCACAGGTCCATGCCGTCGTCGGCGTTGTTGAACAGACGCGCCCCGGTGATCTTGTTGCCCGCGCCCGAGCCGAACTTCACGGCCAGGCCGTCGGCGTTCTGGCCGTGCGTGGCGGCGTCGTAGTTGCCGTGGCTGTCGAGGTTCTGCACCAGGTTGCCGCTCGTGCCGTCGCCGCGCAGCGTGAACCCCGAGTCGCCGTTGTCGGCGGTGACCAGGTTCTTGAAGACCCCGCCGACGGACGAGGTGACGACGACGCCCTGGGCGGGGGAGTTCCGGAACGTGAGATTCTGCACGGTCCAGTGGTCGCCGTAGATCCCGGCGAGCCAGGAGCCCTCGGCTAGCTTCGAACCGTCGATCTTCACCTTCTCGGTGCCGTACGCGGCAAGCGTGATGCGTGCGGACGCGCTGCCGTCCGCGGTCGACTTCAAGGTCTTGGCCGGGTAGTACGTGCCGCCGCGCACCTGGATCGTGGTGCCTGCCGAAGCGCCGGCCACCGCGGACTCCAGCGCCGCGGAGGTGGACACGACCACGGTGCCGCTCGCGGCGTCGGCGTCGCCCGGAGCCAGGCCCAGGTAGGCGCCGCCCGCGCCCGCCGCCACGGCGACGGCGGCGGCGAGGGTGATCGTGCGGGTCCTGCGGTGGCGTCCGGTGCCGCTGCTCACAGCAGTGGTTCCTTTCCTCGGGAATGTGGTGCGGCTGCCGCCCGGGAACCCCATGACCTCCGGGCAGCAGCCGCACCCCCTTGTCCCCGCCGCGCGCCGGAAAGGTTGCCGCGCGGAAGGATCTTCTTCAGACGGCCTCCCGGTGCCGTCTCCCGATGCCGTCAGTCAGTCTTGATCCTCATGAAGGTGATCGAGTTCGCCGGGAAGGTGTACGAGAAGGAGTCGGACACCCCCTTGAACGTCGAGGCCACCGGCCTGACCGGCGTCGCCTCCTTCGTGTTCTCCGCGGCCGGGTCGGCGGCGAGCGTGGTCACCTTCGCGGTCCGCCCCACCTTCGTGCCCGAGCCGAGACCCACCTCGGTGCGCGCAGCGGACCCCTGCGCGTTGACGACCTTGACGATGAGGTCACCGCTGGCCTTGTCGCGGGTGACGACCTGGCGGAACGGCTCCGCGGGCTTGTCGTCGGTGAAGGAACCCCACTTCTTGCCGTCGAGGAAGAGCGTCACCTGGCGCCCGCGCACCTCCACGCGCAGGTCGTAGCTGCGGCCCGTCTCGATGGTCGTCGTGTCCTGGACCATGGTCTGCTTCGCGCCGTCGACGGTCTTCTCGACCGCCGACTGGGTGTTGTTCCAGCCGCCGAGGTTCCACCAGTAGTGGTTGCCGGTGTCCTTGACCCCGAAGGCGACCATGAAGCCCTCCTTGCCCGCCTTCTTGGTGGCCCGCACGTTCAGGTCGTAGTTCTGCCAGCCCTTGTCGCCCGCCGTGACCAGGGTGTTCTCGGCGGCCTCGTCGGACTGGACGTACGCGCCGTCCCGCACCGCCCACGTGCCCTTGTCCGAGGCCTTGCTCCACCGGCCGTCACCGCCGGAGAAGTCGTCGGACAGGAGGGTCCGGCCGTCCTCGCCGGTGACCTTCACGTCGTCGTACGCGGCGCTGGTCGCCCAGGTGGACAGGCCGACGGCGCCGGTGATGGGCCCGGACGTGGCGGGGGTGCCTTGTACTTCGCCCAGCCGCCGCGCGCGGTGACGCGGCGGGCCGGGGCGAGCTCGCCGGAGGCGTCGCGCAGGGCGAGCGTCAGCGGCGCGTGCTCGCCGGCGCCGGTGCGGGCCCACACCGAGAAGTCGTAGCGCTTGCCCTTGGTGACCGCGAGGCCGGTGTTGTAGCCGGAGTTGGTGACCGATGAACCGCCGCCCAGGGAGAGGTAGGTGCGGTTGCGGGCGTTCAGGCGGCCGTCGTCGTTCACCACCTCGGCGGAGCCGGACGTGTCCCACGAGGTCAGCGGCTTGTAGGAGGCGTTGTCGGCGGTGGAGTACTCGAACGAGCGGTTCTGCACGAGCTCGGCGTACAGGCCGCCGTCCGCCGCGCGGTTGATGTCCTCGTAGAAGACGCCGTACATGGAGTCGTCGATCTTCGCGCCGGTGCGGGTCGGGTCGACGTCGATGGTGTAGTCGGTGGGTTCGGCCGCGGCGGTGGGTCCCGCGGCGAGCGTTCCGGCGAGCAGGGCTCCCAGGGTGAGCCCGAGTCTCCAGCGTCTGCGTGCCATGCGTAAACCCCAGTCTGTGTGCGGTATTTCGAACGCTGATCAGGTGGTCGAACGGCAACTTAGGTAGCGGGGAGCGGCGCGTCAACGCATTGCGCAGGAAGTGGCCGAGGTGCGTCCCGGGGTTCGTGATCTCGAACAACTTCCGGGAAATTCCTGGGACTTCACCCCCGGCTCTGTTCGAACCGTTGACGCGCCCCGCGTTCGACCTTACGGTCCCGTTCGAAGTTGCGAGCAGCATTCGAAATATCGAACAGAAGTGAGCCGCAATGTCACCACCCCTCCCGAGCCGACGAGGTGTGCTCGGCGGAATCGGAGCGCTCGCCGTCACGGGCAGCTTCGGACTCGCCTCCACGAACCGCAGCGCCTCCGCGATCGCTTCGGACGCGGACGTCCGGGTCCGCTACTGGAATCTGTTCTCCGGCGGCGACGGCGCCAACATGATCGCGATGCTGGACGCCTTCCGCGCCGCGAACCCCCGGGTCGACGTCAAGGACTCGACCCTCCAGTGGGGCAATCCGTACTACACCAAGCTCGCCATGGCGGCCTCCGGGAACCGCGCCCCGGACCTCGCCGTGATGCACCTGGGCCGCATTCCCGGCTTCGCTCCCGGACAGCTGCTCGACCCCTGGGACGTGCGGCTGCTCGCCGAGTACGGGGTGCGCGAGGCGGACTTCGACCCGGTGCTGTGGAAGCGCGCCGTGGTCGACGGCAAGCTCTACGGCCTGCCCCTCGACATCCATGCCCAGCTCTGCTTCTACCGCCGCGACGTGTGCGAGAAGGCCGGACTGCTCGACGCGGACGGCGACCTGGCGCAGGTCACCTCGCCCGAGGAGTGGTTCAAGGGGCTCAAGGCCGCGAAGAAGGCCGTCAAGGGAGACGTCCACACCATCGGCATCAAGGCCGACGAACCGAACTTCTCCTGGTGGTTCTTCCTCTCCTTCTACACCCAGCTCGGCGGCACCTGCCTCAGCACCGACGGCCAGGGCGTCACCCTCGACACCGACAAGGCCACCCAGGTCCTGGAGTTCCTGCGGCAGCACCTGACCGACGGCTACTCCACCGCCATCGGCGTCGCCGACGGCGAGTCCTTCGTCAACGGCTCCGCCTTCACCTGGGAGGGCAACTGGTCGGTGCCCGTCTTCAGCGGCGCCGAGCTGAAGTACGGCGCGACCCCGCTGCCACCCGTCTTCGGCAGACCGGCCACCCACACCGAGTCGCACTGCTTTGTCCTGCCCCACCAGGCCCAGCGAGGCGGCGCCACCAACGAGGGCGCGCACCAACTGGCCGCGTACGTCGTCAAGAACGCCACGGCCTGGGCGCGCGGCGGCCACATCCCCGCCTACCTGCCGACCCTGGACGACAAGAAGTACGTGGCACTCGCGCCGCAGTCCGAGTACGTCTCGGCCATGGAGCACATGGCCGTCGAGCCGCCCGCCTGGTTCGCCGGATCCACCGGACTCCTGGCCCAGCGCATCGGACCCGTCATCGCCTCCTCCAACGTCGGCTCCGCCAAGCCCGATGCCACGGCCCGCCGCATGAAGGACGTACTCGAAAAGCTGGTCGCCATGAAGAATCCGATGGAAGGCCGGTCCGCGACCGAGGGAGGGTCCGCCGCGTGAGCGCCGTCGACACCGCGGTCGCACCGCCCGCCGTACGGACCGCCCCGGCGGCGGACACCGATTCGCTCCGCGACCGGCTGACCCGCCGCCTCCAGCACGGCGGCTGGTTCGTCGCCCCGTTCCTGACGCTGTTCGCCCTGTTCGTGCTGTTCCCGATCGGCCGCGGCCTGTGGCTGAGCTTCACCGACGCCAACATCTCCGGCACGGGCGAACGCTTCGTGGGCCTGGACAACTACCGCGAGGCCCTCGACAGCCCCCTCCTGTGGGACTCCCTGGGCCACAGCGCCTACTTCACCCTGCTCGTGGTGCCCTGCATCGTCGTCCTCGCGTTCCTCCTGGCGATGCTCGCCCACCACATCGAGCGCGCCAAGTGGCTGTGGCGGCTGTGCTTCTTCGCGCCCTTCCTGCTGCCGTCGACGGTCGCCGGAAACCTGTGGCAGTGGCTGTTCAACCCGGGCACCGGCATGATCAACCACGTCTTCGGCCTCGACACGCCCTGGCTCACCCAGAAGTCCACCGCCCTGCTCGCCGTCGTGATCACCACCCTGTGGTGGACGGTCGGCTTCAGTTTCCTGCTCTTCCTCGCGGCCCTGCAGAACATCCCGAAGCATCTGTACGAGGCCGCCGAACTGGACGGCGCGGGCGGCTGGCAGCGGATGGTGCACATCACCCTGCCGATGCTGCGCAACATCACCGGCCTGGTGATCACGCTGCAGATCCTCGCCTCGCTCCAGGTCTTCGACCAGGCCGTGGTGATGCAGGACTTCGGTCCCGGCCCGGAGGAAAGCACCCGCACCTTCGTCCAGTACACCCTCGAAGAGGGCTTCACCGCCTACCGCGTGGGCTACGCCTCCGCGATCTCCATCATCTTCTTCGTGCTCATCGCGGCCGTCGCCCTCGGCCGGATGTGGCTCCTGCGCAAGCGTGAGGAGGGCGTGCGATGAGCGCCACCGCCGTGAACAAGCCCGTCGTACGGAAGAACGGCCGCACAGGCGGCCGCAAGAAGTGGACCCCGAGCCAGATCGTGCTCACCGCGCTCGGGGTCGCCGTCTCCGCCCTGTGGACGACGCCGCTGCTGTGGGCCCTGTTCACCTCCCTCAAGTCGGAGACCGAGGCCGTCGAAGTGCCCACCCACTGGGTGCCCGAGGTGTGGACGGGCCAGGCGTGGAAGGCGCTCTTCGAGACCGGAAACATCACCAACTGGTTCGTGAACTCGGTGATCGTCTCGGTCTGCGTCACCTCCGTCGTGGTGTTCGTCAGCGCGCTCGCCGGCTACGGCTTCGCACGCACCGAGTTCCGGGGCAAGAACGCGCTCCTCGGCCTGGTGATGGCGGGCCTGATGGTCTCGCCCGCCGTGCTCGGCGTGCCGCTCTTCACGACCGTCCAGTCCATGGGGATGGTCGACACCTACTGGGGCATGATCCTGCCGCAGTGCGCGCCCGCCGCGATGGTCTACATCCTCTACAAGTTCTTCCAGTCGATCCCGCACGAGCTGGAGGAGGCCGCCTACATCGACGGCGCCGGGCGCTGGCGGGTCTTCTTCACCATCGTCCTGCCGCTGTCCCGGCCCTCGCTCTCGGCCGTCGGGATCTTCACGTTCATCGCGTCGTGGAACAACTTCCTGTGGCCCTACATGGTGACCAACAACCCCGACCTGATGACCATGCCCAACGGCATCGCGACCGTCATGAACTCCTACGGCATCCAGTGGGCGCAGCTCATGGCGGGCGGCCTGATGGCGGGCCTGCCGCTGGTCGTCGTCTTCGTCTTCTTCCAGCGCCAGATCGTCAGCGGGGTGGCCCACACCGGCCTGGCGGGGCAGTAGCGGGCCCTCGCCCTCCGGGGGCCTACCGCTCCGCCGGGCGCCGGGCGGTGGTCTCCCGGGGGACGAGCCGATGGCTGAGGACGGTGGTCGCCCCGCCGTCGCCGGTGGAACCCGGCGCGGACTCGATGATGTGGCGGGCGGCCATGGAGCCCATCTCGTACAGCGGGAGGCTCACCGTGGTCAGGCCGACGTGCCGGGCGGTTCTCAGGTCGTTGATGCCGGCGACGGAGATCTCGCCCGGCACGTCGATGCCCGCCTGACGCAGGGCGCCGAGCGCGCCGAACGGCGACCTCGTCGTTGGCGGCGAGGACGGCGTCGGGCAGCGGCCGGCGTGCGATGAGCCGCAGGGCCGCGGTGTGCCCGGCCTCGTGGTCGAAGCTGCGCGCTCCTGCCGAGGCCTGCGTCGCGCATGCGGGTGAGGAAGCCTTCCCTGCGCAGCCGGGTGACGGTCATCCCCGGTGGCCCCTCCATGAACGCGATCCGGCCTCGGCCATCGGCACCCGGTGCGGTCTGGACTTCTTCGGTGCGGACCACGCCCTGTTCGGCACCGACTGCCCCTTCGACCCCGAGGGAGGGCCCCTGTACATCCGCGAGACGATTCGCGTCATCGACGCGCTCGACCTCACGGACACCGCACGCGACCGGATCCACCACCACAACGTCCGGCGCCTGATGCGGATGCCCGACGCCCAGGCGTGACGCACCGCCTCCACGGACGCGTCGAACCCATTGACCCCAGGCGGTGCCCGTCCTACGGTCTGTCCGAGAATTCGTTCAACGTCCGGTATATCGAACCAAGTTGAGGGGATCATGACTCGTTCCGCCCGCTTCACGCTCGACCCCGCCTTCGCCGTCGGCGACGTCGACCCCCGGCTCTTCGGCTCCTTCGTCGAGCATCTCGGCCGCTGCGTCTACACCGGCATCCACGAACCGGGCCACCCCTCGGCCGACGAGGACGGGCTGCGCACCGACGTGCTCAACCTGATCCGCGAACTCGGCGTGACGGCCGTGCGCTACCCCGGCGGGAACTTCGTCTCGGGGTACAAGTGGGAGGACTCCGTCGGGCCCGCCGACGACCGGCCGCGCCGCCTGGACCTGGCCTGGCACTCCACGGAGACCAACCGCTTCGGGCTCTCCGAGTACATCGCCTTCCTGCGCAAGATCGGCCCGCAGGCCGAACCGATGATGGCGGTGAACCTCGGCACGCGCGGCGTCGAAGAGGCCCTGGAACTCCAGGAGTACGCCAACCACCCCTCGGGCACCGCCCTTTCCGACCTGCGCGCCGCGCACGGGGACAAGAACCCCTTCGGCATCCGCCTGTGGTGCCTGGGCAACGAGATGGACGGGCCCTGGCAGACCGGCCACAAGACCGCGGAGGAGTACGGTCGCCTGGCCGCCGAGACCGCCCGCGCGATGCGCCAGATCGACCCGGACGTCGAGCTGGTCGCCTGCGGCAGCTCCGGCCAGTCCATGGAGACCTTCGCCGCGTGGGAGGCCACGGTCCTGGCCGAGACCTACGACCTCGTCGACCACATCTCCCTGCACGCCTACTACGAGGAGACCGACGGCGACCGGGACTCGTTCCTCGCCTCCGCCGTCGACATGGAGTCCTTCATCGACAACGTCGTCGCCACCTGCGACCACGTGGGCGCCCGCCTGAAGTCGAAGAAGAAGATCAACCTGTCCTTCGACGAATGGAACGTCTGGTACCAGTCCCGGCCGCATCCCGAGGTCGAGGAGAGCCTGCGCGACTGGCCCGAGGTGCCGCGCCTCCTGGAGGACAACTACACCGTCACCGACGCGGTCGTCGTCGGCTCGCTCCTGATCGCCCTGCTGCGGCACGCCGACCGGGTGGCCGTCGCGTGCCTGGCCCAGCTGGTCAACGTCATCGCGCCGATCCTGACCGAACCGGGCGGCCCGGCCTGGCGCCAGACCACCTTCTTCCCCTTCGCGCAGGCCTCGCGGCACGGCCGCGGCCAGGTCCTCGATGTACGCGTGGACTCACCCGCGCACGCGACGAAGAAGTTCGGCGAGGTGCCCCTGCTGCACGCGACGGCCGTGCGCGCACAGGACGGCACGGTCACCGTCTTCGCGGTCAACCGCAGCCAGAGTGAGCCGCTTCCGCTCGAAGTCGCCCTTCACGGCCTTGAGTTGACGACCGTCGTCGAGCACAGCGCCCTCGCCGACGGCGACCCGGACGCCCGCAACACCCTCGCGGAGCCCGAGCGCGTCACCCCGCACGGCGTGAGCGGGACGGCACTCCAGGACGGCACGTTGCACGCCGTCCTGGAGCCGCTGTCATGGAACGTGATCCGGCTGGGCTAGAGCAGAGGGTCAGGCCGGCTTCACCTGCCACTGCTGGCAGCCGTTATTCAGCCAGGACCACTGGCGTACGTCGGCTCCGTCCGCCGCCGAGCAGTCGGCGACGTCGGCGACCTTGCCGGTGGCCTGATTGGTCAGGCGCACCCAGCCCGCTTCGGTGGTGACGAGGCGGAACCTCTGGCAGGTGTTGTCCAGCCATGACCACTGGCGCAGATCGGCGCCGTCGGCGGCGGAGCAGTCGGCGGTGTCGAGCACCTTGCCGCTCGCCACGTTCACCAGGCGGCTGGTGTCGTCGCCGCGGTCCTCGATACGCCACTTCTGGTTGCTGCCGCCGTTGCAGCTCCACTGCCGGACGTTGGCGCCGTCGGCGGTCGAACTCCCCGCCACCTCAAGGCACTTCCCGCTGCTGCGATTGGTGAGGGTGTACGCCGCCGGGGTGGCCGCGCTCTCGCCCGCGGGTCCCGCACGGGTGGCCCCGAGGGCGGCCGGTTTGCCGAAGGCCGGGGTGCCGTCGGCGTTCCAGGTGAACTTCTGCGCCCGTGTCGTCCGGCCGTTGTCGCAGCCGTCGGACGCGGAGTCGTTGGCGTGGTAGACGATCCAGTCCTCGGTCCCGTCCGGCGACTTGAAGAAGCCGTTGTGGCCGGGGCCGTACACGCCCGCCGCGTCGTCGCGCTGGAAGACGGGCGTGGACTTCTTGGTCCAGGAGGAGGTGGCGAGCGGGTCGGCGCCGGTGAGTTCGAGCTGCCCCAGCTTGTAGTCGGGGGTCATGCAGCCGCTCGCCGAGAAGATCACGAACGTTCTGCCGCCGCGCTGGAGCACCTCGGGGCCTTCGTTGACGTTCGAGCCCGCCTTCTCCCAGGCGTGGGTCGGCGACGCGATGGTGGTGAAGGCGCCGCTGACCGTGTACGGGTTGGACATGGGCGCGATCAGCACGTTCTGGTTGCTGCCCTGCCAGGCGCTGGCCAGCAGGTAGAGCTTGCCGCCGACGGTCATGACACTGCCGTCGATCAGCCAGCCGCTCTGCGAGGAGTGCTGCAGCCGGTTCTTGTAGTGGTAGGGCCCCTGGGGGTCGGAGCCACTGCTCTCCAGGACGTGCAGGCGCTGCGAGCCGAACTCGGAGCTGTCCTGGCCCGCCGTGTAGTAGAGGTACCAGCGGCCGCCGGAGAAGTGCAGCTCCGGCGCCCAGATGTTGCAGCAGCGCGCGGCGCTGTCCGTCTTGCCGTCCCACACCTGCACGCTGGGCGCGGTGGCGAGCCCGGCCAGGGTGGGCGACTTGCGCATCGTGATGACGTGGGTCCAACTCGTCGTCACCAGGTAGTAGTTGCCCGCGTGGTAGGAGATCCAGGGGTCGGCTCCCTTCTGGGCCTTGACCGGGTTGGTGTACGGGCGGCCCTCGGCGGCGGGCGCGGACTGCGCCACCGCGATGCCCAGGAACAGGGCCGCCAGCAGGGTCAGTAGGCGACGGGCCATCCGGAGCTCCAGTTCAGGAGGTTGACGCCGAGCTTGGGGGTGCCGTTGTCCTGGCCGTCGTAGTAGTGGTAGACGAGCAGGTCGCCGTCGGTGTCCTTCAGGATCGACTGGCCGCCGGGGCCTATGTAGCGGCCGTGGGTCTCCTGGACCGGAGTGCCGCCGTTGTTCATCATGCCGACGCCGTTCTTGTCGACGTAGGGCCCGGTGACGCTGGAGGAGCGGCCCACCTTGATCTTGTACGTGGAGCTGGTGCCCGCGCAGCACGTGTCGTACGAGGCGAACAGGTAGTAGTAGCCGCCCCGTTTGACGATGTAGGGCGCTTCGACGGCCTTGGTGCCGGTGGGGCGCGATGCGAGGGACCGCCGGGCGGTGTCGCCCGCGTGCTGCTTGCCGGTGGCGGGGTCGACCCGGATCATCTTGATGCCGGTCCACCAGGAGCCGAAGGACAGCCACCACTTGCCGTCGTCGTCGACGAAGAGGTTCGGGTCGATGGCGTTGTAGTCGCTGGAGGTGGTCGAGGTGTACACGGCGCCGTAGTCGGTCCAGGAGCCGGGCTCGCCCGTGGTGGACGCGGCGAGGCCGATGGCCGACTTGTTCGAGCCGAACGAGGAGACGGAGTAGTACATCAGGTACTTGCCGCCGTGGTACGAGATGTCGGGCGCCCAGACGTCCCCGGTGGAGTTGTAGTTGCTCCACCAGCCCGGCCGGGTGGGGAAGGCGGAGCCGTTGCGGCCGAAGGCGACGCGGTCGGTGGAGGTACGCAGCTGCAGGCCGTCGCCGGTCGAGTAGAGCAGGTACTTGCCCGACGAGGTGCGGGCCAGCGTCGGGTCGTGCACGACGATGTCGCCGGTGACCTGGCCGGGGTTGGGGTAGGCGGTGGCGCTGCTCGGGATGAGGGCGAGCAGGGCGGCGGCGGGCAGCGCGACGAGGGCTCTGCGCCGGAAAGTGCGTGAGGCGGGGCTGGGGGTGCGGCTGGGGGTGCGGCTGGGGGTGCGGCTCACTCCGGTCTCCTCGGGTGGTGGGGGACTGCGGATGTCCCCGTCCGACGCTCTCCGTCCCGGAGGGCGTCGGACGGGGGCGGTGCGACGCGTAGTCGCCGCTCGCCCACGGAAAGGTTGCCGCCTGGGGCCGGTGCCGGTCAGCCCGTGTCGACGCCGACCGCGGGCGCGCCCGCGGTCGGCATCGGACACGGCCAGGATGCGGAACAGACGTGAGGGGGGACGGGGGATGAGCGGCTCCTCGGATCGAACCGGAATCGCTCCCACTGGTGCCGTGGAAGCTAGCAGGAAGTCGCCGCCGAGAACAGAAAGGTTGGCGGGCTTCTCGGATTCCCCGGATCTCCGCTGTCGAATTCATTCGACAACTCCCTTTCGTGTGCTGGCTCTTGACATCGGGCCCGTCCAGCTGAATTTTGGGAGCGCTCCCACTGGTTCCCCACGCTCCCCAAGCGGAGCTCGCCCCCCATCGAGCCGTCAGGAGACATCCCCGCATGGCCGCATTCCCCGATTCCCCCCGCCCTCCCCGCTCAGGGCCGCACCCCAGACCGGAAATCAGCCGCCGCAACCTGCTCGCGCTCGGCGCCGGAGCCGCCCTGGCCCCCGTCATCGTGGCCCTCAACCCCGCAGGTCACACCGCTCATGCCGCCCCGGCGGCCACCGAGTACGAGCAGCGCTTCCTCGACCTCTACGCGAAGATCACCGATTCCGCGAACGGCTATTTCTCGCCGGAGGGTATTCCGTACCACTCCGTCGAAACCCTCATTGTCGAAGCCCCCGACCACGGGCACGAGACGACATCCGAGGCATACAGCTATCTGCTCTGGCTGCAAGCGATGTACGGCAAGGTCAGCGGCGACTGGACACGTTTCAACGCTGCCTGGGAAACCATGGAGAAATTCATGATCCCCACCCATGCCGACCAGCCGACGAACAGTTTCTACAATGCGGCGAAACCAGCCACGTACGCCCCCGAACACGACACGCCCGCGCAGTACCCCGCCCGCCTCGACCCCGCGGTCCAGGCCGGCGCCGACCCGATCGCCGCCGAGCTGAAGAGCGCCTACGACACCGACGACATCTACGGCATGCACTGGCTCCAGGACGTCGACAACGTCTACGGCTACGGCGGCGACGCCGCGGGCCCCGTCTACATCAACACCTTCCAGCGCGGCTCCCAGGAGTCGGTCTGGGAGACCGTCCCGCACCCCACCCGCGACGAGTTCGAGCACGGCGGCCCGAACGGCTACCTCGACCTGTTCACCGGCGACGCCTCGTACGCCAAGCAGTGGAAGTACACCAACGCCCCCGACGCCGACGCCCGCGCCGTGCAGGCCGCCTACTGGGCCCACGTCTGGGCCTCCGCCCAGGGCAAGCAGGCCGACGTCGCGGCGACGGTCGCCAAGGCGGCCAAGATGGGCGACTACCTGCGCTACGCCCTGTTCGACAAGTACTTCAAGACCATCGGCGACTGCACCGACCCGTCCGGCTGCGCCCCCGGCAGCGGCAAGAACAGCTCGCACTACCTGCTGTCCTGGTACTACGCCTGGGGCGGCGCCACCAACACCTCCGCGGGCTGGGCCTGGCGCATCGGCTCCAGTCACAGCCACGGCGGCTACCAGAACCCCCTGGCCGCCTTCGCCCTCAGCTCCTACGCCCCGCTCGCCCCCAAGTCGGCCTCGGGCAAGGCGGACTGGACCAAGAGCCTGACCCGGCAGATCGAGTTCTACCGCTGGCTGCAGTCCGCCGAGGGCGCCATCGCGGGCGGCGCCACCAACAGCTGGCAGGGCCGCTACGCGAAGCCCCCGGCCGGCACCCCCACCTTCTACGGCATGGCCTACGACGAGAAGCCCGTCTACCACGACCCGCCCTCCAACCAGTGGTTCGGCTTCCAGGCCTGGTCGATGGAGCGGGTCGCCGAGTACCTCCACGAGACCGACGACCCCGCCGCCAAGACGGTCATGGACAAGTGGGTGACGTGGGCGCTCTCCGAGACGAAGATCGCTGCCGACGGCACCTACACCTTCCCCTCGACCCTGAAGTGGTCCGGAGCCCCCGACACCTGGAACCCGTCGAGCCCCGGCGCCAACACCGGACTGCACGTCTCGGTCGTCGACCGCACCAACGACGTGGGCGTGGCCGCCGCCTACGCCAAGACCCTCACGTACTACGCGGCCGCCACCGGCCACACCGCGGCCGCCACCACGGCCAAGGCGCTCCTGGACGGCATGTGGCAGCACCACCGGGACCCGCTGGGCATCGCCGTGCCCGAGACCCGCGCCGACTACAACCGCTTCGACGACGACGTGTACGTGCCGGGCGGCTGGAGCGGCACCATGCCAGGCGGCGACTCCATCAACTCCGCCTCCGACTTCACCTCCATCCGCTCCTTCTACCGCGACGACCCCGACTGGCCGAAGGTCGAGGCGTATCTCGCCGGGGGAGCGGCGCCGCAGTTCACCTACCACCGCTTCTGGGCGCAGGCCGACATCGCGCTCGCCATGGGCGCGTACGCCGAGCTCCTCGAACCGGGGACGGGGTCCGAGTGAGCGGCCGCACGAAGCGCGGCGGGAAGCTGCTCGGCGCCCTCTGCCTCATCCCCGGGCTGCTGCTGGTGGCCGCACCCTCCTCCGGGGCCGACGACACCCGGCAGAAGGCCGCCGCGTACACCTGGAAGAACGTCCGCATCGACGGCGGCGGCTTCGTGCCCGGCATCGTCTTCAACCGCGCCGAGAAGGACCTCGCGTACGCCCGCACCGACATCGGCGGCGCCTACCGCTGGCAGGAGTCGTCCCGGAGCTGGACCCCGCTGCTCGACTCGGTGGGCTGGGACGACTGGGGCCACACCGGCGTCGTCAGCATCGCATCCGACACCGCCGAACCGGACAAGGTGTACGCCGCGGTGGGGACGTACACCAACGACTGGGACCCGGGCAAGGGCGCCGTCCTGCGCTCGGCCGACCGGGGCGAGACGTGGAAGAAGGCCGACCTGCCCTTCAAGCTCGGCGGCAACATGCCGGGCCGCGGCATGGGCGAACGCCTCGCCGTCGACCCGCACGACAACCGCGTGCTGTACCTCGGGGCGCCCAGCGGCCACGGCCTGTGGCGCTCCACCGACTCCGGCGCCACCTGGTCGGAGGTGGCCGCCTTCCCCAACCCCGGGAACTACCGGCAGGACCCGGGGGACTCCACCGGCTACGCCTCCGACAACCAGGGCATCGCCTGGGTCACGTTCGACGAGTCGACGGGCACCTCGGGATCGCCCACCAAGACCGTCTACGTGGGCGTCGCCGACAAGGAGAACGCCGTCTACCGCTCGACCGACGCGGGCGCCACCTGGTCACGCATCGCGGACCAGCCCACCGGCTACCTCGCCCACAAGGGCGTGCTCGACGCGGAGAACGGCTACCTCTATCTCGCCTACAGCGACAAGGGCGGCCCCTACGACGGCGGCAAGGGCCAGGTGTGGCGGTACGCGACGGGCACCGGCGCGTGGAAGAACATCAGCCCCGCCACCGACTCCGACACCTACTACGGCTACAGCGGCCTGACCGTCGACCGGCAGCACCCGGGCACCGTCATGGTCACCGGCTACAGCTCCTGGTTCCCCGACACCCAGATCTTCCGCTCCACCGACAGCGGCGGAAGCTGGACCGGCGCCTGGAGCTACGGGGCCTACCCCGAGCGCACCAACCGCTACACCATGGACATCTCCTCCGTGCCGTGGCTGTCGTGGGGCGCGAACCCGTCGCCGCCCGAACAGAGCCCGAAGCTGGGCTGGATGACCGAGGCCCTGGAGATCGACCCCTTCGACTCCGATCGCATGATGTATGGCACCGGAGCCACCGTCTACGGCACCAGGAACCTCCAGCAGTGGGACAGCGGCGGCAAGTTCACCATCACCCCGATGGTGAAGGGGCTGGAGGAGACGGCCGTCAACGACATCGCGGCGCCGCCCTCCGGTGCGCCCCTGCTCAGCGCGCTCGGCGACATCGGAGGCTTCCGCCACACGGACGTCACCAAGGTGCCGCCGCTGATGTACACCGGGCCCAACTTCACCTCCACGACCAGCCTCGACTACGCCGAGTCCCGCCCGGACACGGTGGTGCGCGTCGGCCAGCTCGACAGTGGGCCGCGCATCGCCTTCTCCAGTGACAACGGCGCCAACTGGGCTGCGGGCAAGGAGCCTTCGGGGGTCTCCGGCGGCGGCACGGTCGCCGCGTCCGCCGACGGCAGCCGCTTCGTGTGGAGCCCGGACGGCACGGGCGTGCACACCAGCGGCGACCGGGGTGCCTCGTGGACGGCGTCCACCGGCATCCCGCAGGGCGCGGTCGTCGAGTCCGACCGGGCCCACCCGAAGACGTTCTACGGCTTCAAGTCCGGGACGTTCTACGTCAGTAAGGACGGCGGGGCGACCTTCACGGCGAAGGCGGCAGGCGGGCTCCCCGCCGAGGGCCCGGTGCGCTTCAAGGCCGTACCGGGCAAGGCGGGAGACATCTGGCTCGCGGGCGGAAAGACCGGCGGGACGTACGGCCTGTGGCACTCGACGGACTCCGGCGCGAGCTTCACCCGTGTCCAGGGCGTCCAGGAGGCCGACACGATCGGCTTCGGCAAGGCCGCTCCCGGCTCCCGCCACCAGACGCTCTACACCAGCGCGAAGATCGACGGCGTGCGCGGCATCTTCCGCTCCACGAACGCCGGCAAGACCTGGGTGCGCCTCAACGACGACGCCCACCAGTGGGGCTGGACCGGCGCGGCCATCACCGGCGATCCACGGATCTACGGGCGGGTGTACGTGTCCACGAACGGGCGTGGCATTGTGTACGGGGACTTCAACTCCCCTGACTGACCAGGTCAGTCGAAGCGCTTCGACACACCTATGGACAGTACACAGGTGTCCCTCTAGGGTCGAGGTGGCCCCAGTCGAAGCGCTTCGCCACCGCCTCACGACCTCCCCAGGAGAGCTGAATGGTCACCCTCGCCGAGGTCGCCCACCACGCCGGAGTATCGGCCAGCACGGTGAGCTACGTACTCAGCGGCAAGCGGTCCATCTCCGCCTCCACCAAGGACCGCGTCGAACAGTCCATCCGCGAGCTGGGCTACCACCCGAACGCCGGAGCACGCGCCCTGGCCAGCAGCAAGTCCAACATCATCGCGCTGATGGTGCCGCTGCGCACCGACATGTACGTGCCGGTGATGATGGAGATAGCCATCGCCGTCGCCACGACCGCCCGCACCCACGGGTACGACGTCCTGCTCCTGACCGGCGAGGAGGGCCCCGACGTGGTCCGCCGCATCGAGGGCAGCGCGCTCGCCGACGCGATGATCCTGATGGACGTGGAGCTGCACGACGAGCGCCTTCCGCTGATCCGCGAGACCGACCGGCCCGCCGTCCTGATCGGCCTCCCCGCCGACCCCACGGGCCTGACCTGCGTCGACCTCGACTTCGTGGCGACCGGCGCCCAGTGCGTCGAGCACCTCGCCGGGCTCGGCCACCGGGAGATCGCCGTGATCGGCGAGGCGCCCGCCGTGTACGAGCGGCACACGGGGTTCGCCGAGCGGACTCTGGACGGGCTGCGCGCGCGGGCCCGGGAACTGGGCGTGCGGGTGCTGCACCGGCCCTGCGAGGGGACGTACGACGCGCTGGCCGCGACCCTGGCCCGGATCTCCGACGAACGCCCCGGCACCACGGGCTTCGTCGTGCAGAACGAGTCCGCCGTGGAACCCCTCCTGAGCCTCCTGCGCCAGCAGGGCCGCGCCATCCCGGAGGACGTCTCCGTCATCGCCATCTGCCCCGACCAGGTCGCCACCCAGGCCTCGGTCCGCCTCACCTCCGTGGCCATCCCCGCACAGGAGATGGGGCGCCAGGCCGTGGAGCGCGTCGTCGCCAAGCTGCGCGGACAGGACGTCGACGAAGTCGCCCTGCTCACACCGGAGTTGACGGTGCGGGCCAGCTCGGGCCCCGGCCCCGCGAAGGGCTGACCGAGGTCCCGAAGAGCCACAACGGCGCCTGCGTCAGCCACTACTGGGCTCCGCGACCTTGCTGTACGCGAAGTGGACCCGCACCCCTCAGGGAGTGGAAATCGTCGGACGCGGCGCCTTCGCCATGCCGTTGCCGATGAAGAAGCTCGGGTGCGGCGGCTGGTTGTAGGCGGTATTTTGCCAGGCGAGCGCCGTGCGGTACTGGGTGTCGTGGAGCAGCGTGGTGATCTTCGTGCTCGTCTCGTGCGGAGTGGAGTAGATCCGCAGCGCCTTGTTGTCCGCCGTGCGCCACACGACCTCCTCGCGCCAGTCGCCGAGGATGTCGCCGGACAGGGCGGGGGTCGCCTTCGTGCCGTTGTTGGACGCCACGGACGTCCCGGTCACAAGGCGCGTCTCGCCGCCCGTGCCGTACTTGTCGATCCGGGTGCCGTCCAGGAGTTCGCGGGTGGTGTCGCCGTCCCACCAGTTCACGAAGTTGATGCTGGAGGGCTCGCGGCCGACCGAGGCACCCGACGGCGAGCGCAGGGTGCTGTCGGCCGCGGACCACGATTCGGCGCCGGCCGAACCGGCGTAGATGTCGGCGGACACGCCACGGCCGTTGTCCGAGCCGGACGCCGTGGTCCACAGCCGCTGCCCCGTGCGGGCGTCGGCCATCCAGGAGCCCGGCTTGGAGCTGTCCTCGGACACCTTGAAGTACTCCAGGCCCGTGCGCGAGGGATCGAGGTCGCCGACGTGCCCGGCGTCGCCGTGCCCGAGCTTGGTCGTCCACAGGCCGCTGCCGTTGTCGTCGACGGTCATCGCGCCGTACACGATCTCGTCCTTGCCGTCGTCGTCGACGTCCGCGACCGACAGGCTGTGGTTGCCCTGGCCGTCGTACCCCTTGCCGGTGTTCGTCGAGGAGTTGGTGTCGAACGTCCAGCGCCGGGTGAAGGCGCCGCCCCGCCAGTCCCAGGCGGCGACGACGGACCGCGTGTAGTAGCCGCGCGCCATGATCAGCGACGGCCTGCTGCCGTCGAGATAGGCGGTCCCTGCGAGGAAGCGGTCCACGCGGTTGCCGTAGCTGTCGCCCCAGCCCGCGACACTGCCGCGCGCCGGGACGTAGTCGACCGTGTCCATCGCGGCACCGGAGCGGCCGTCGAACATGGTCAGGTACTCGGGCCCGGCCAGGACGTAGCCGCTGGAGTTGCGGTGGTCGGCGGACGAGCTGCCGATCACCGTGCCCGCGCCGTCCTTGGTGCCGTCCGCCGTCTTGGTGGCGATCTCGGCCCTGCCGTCGCCGTCGTAGTCGTACACCTGGAACTGCGTGTAGTGCGCGCCCGAGCGGATGTTCCTGCCCAGGTCGATCCGCCACAGCCGGGTGCCGTCCAGCTTGACGCCGTCGATGATGGTGTTGCCGGTGTAGCCGGACTGGGAGTTGTCCTTGGCGTTGGTGGGCTGCCACTTCAGGACGAAGTCCAGGGCGCCGTCCCCGTCGAGATCGCCCACGGACGCGTCGTTCGCCTCGTAGGTGTACGCCACGCCGTCCGGGGTCGTGCCCCCGGCGGGCGGAGTGATCGGCACGTCCTTGTAGCCGGCGCGGAACTGCACCGCGTGCACGGAGTCGCCCTGCTCGCTGCCGTCGACCACCGCGCGCACGGTGTAGTCGGCGCTGTTGGGGGCGCCCGCGTGGAAGTAGTTCGTCGAGCCGGTGACCGGCGACGAGTTGACCTTCGTACCGCCCCGGTAGACGTTGAAGGCCACGTCGTCGTCATCGGTGCCCAGCCAGCGCCAGCTGACCAGGTTCCCGGCGGTGGTGTGCACGCTGACCACACCTCGGTCCAGCGCCTCGGCCTGCCGGGTGGTGGCGGCCGCGGACGAGGTGGACGACAGGGCGATGAGCCCACCGGCGGCGAGCGCGCCCGCGACGACGGCGGTGATCAGGACCCGGCCGCGGGCCCGCCGGCCTCTTCGGCCCCTGCGGCGGTGACTTTCGGTGTACGGGTGCTCGGGCATGGAAGCTCCTGCGGGGAGAGAGACAGTGCCGTGACCCAGTCGCCACGGAGCGAGCGAAAGGTTGCCGCTTGTACCGACCCTTCGCCACTCTCGGCCAGAACGAGCGGGGCGCCGACCACAACCTCGTCGTCGAGCCCACGGGTTGGGCCGAGATCACCGGCGACATCACCCAACCCCCGGACCCGCCACGCCGGGTGGTGCGCTACGGCCACGTACGCGACACCGGCCCCTACGCGGCGCCGGTCCCGCAGTACCTGAACCGGCCCGGATGGCCCCAAATCGCTTGGCTCAGACCTGATTGGGTCTCCGGACGTTGTTCGATCTCTCGCACAGACGTTGCTATGCTCGCGCACCGCACTTGGCGGCACGGGGGCCACCGGCGCGCGTGCGGAGCCGCGCAAGCACAGAAACGAGGTCACCCGTGGGGACAGCCGTCGACGACGCAGCCGCCGCGGAGTTCCATGACTTCTTCGAGCGGCACTACGCCGAACTCGCCCGCCTCGCCCACATGCTGACCGGCGAGAAGGACGCCGCGGACGACCTCGCGGCGGACGCCCTGGTCGCGCTCTGGCACCGCTGGGACCGGGTGCGCGCCGCCGAGCATCCGGCAGCGTACGCCCGTGGTGTCGTCGCCAACATGGCGCGCAGCCGCATCCGCAGCGCCGTCCGCGAGCGGCGCCGCGTGGCCCTGTTCTGGGGGCAGCGCGCGGAGGGCGTCGACGACCCGGACGTACCGGCGGTCGTCGACGTCCAGGAGGCGTTGCGTACGCTGCCGTTCCGTAAGCGGGCCTGTGTGGTCCTGCGGCACGCCTTCGACCTGTCGGAGAAGGACACCGCGCTCACCCTCGGGATATCGGTCGGTACGGTGAAGAGCCAGACGTCCAAGGGAATGGCGGAGCTGCAACGGCTCCTGGGCGACCGGGCCGCGTCGCAACTCGTGGGAGGGAGGCAGTGATGGACGACGTACGCAAGCAGCTGCGCGACGCCGCGGCCGAGCACCGACCCGACCGGGAACGGATGCTCGCCCGGATCGAGCGCGGCATGGAGCGCGACGCCGTCGATCCCGGTGCCTCCTCGCGCGGCAGGCTGCCGCGGCCCGCCCCCTGGCTGCGGATCGCGGGTGCCACGGCCGCCGTGGCCGGTGTCTTCGCACTCGGCGGCTACGCCGTCGCCTCCGTCGTCCAGGGCGAGAGCCCGCCGCCCGGCACCGTGGGCACGCCCCCCGCCCCCGCGCCCTCGTCCGTGCCGAGCCCTTCCGCGTCGGCCGGCGGCGACGAGAACGCCGGGCCGAGCGCACCGGCCGAGCCCGCGCACCCGTCGGGCAAGGCCACCAAGGACACTCCGGACGGCGGCAAGGACCAAGGCGCGGACCGGCCGCCGAAGAAGTCCCAGCCCCCGCCCGCCACGCAGCGCGTGGCGCCGGACGCCGAGGGCGTCGAGGACGGCTACCTCTGGAGCGACGGCTCCATCGACCCGCAGAGCAACGACTTCTGGGCGCAGAGCACCCTCACCTTCAAGACCGGGAAACCGCTCACCGCGCTCACCGTCGAACTGCGTGTCGCGCAGACCGGCGGCGTCACCGACACGGGCAACTGGCGCTCCCTGCCCGCCGACGACTTCACCGTCTCCGTGCGGGAGCAGGGCGGTGGACTGGTCTACCGCTGGACCCTGAAGGCGGGCCGCACCGTCCCGGCGGGCGAGCACGTCTTCGCGGGCCAGTACAACCACGCCGAGGGCGGCAGGGACGCGGGCGAGGACACGTACGCGGCGGAGGCGACCGCGTCGGGCCGGAAGGCAGCCGTACGCGGCGACTTCGCGCGCACGTCCTAGGGCCCCGCAAGCCCTGTATCCGCTAACACGGGCAACAGCTCGGGCGACGAGCCCGACGAGACCGGCAGCGGCCCCGACGGGACGTACTGCAAGTACGGCGCCTCGGACATCAGCTACCAGTGGACGACGGGTGAACGGGCCGCCGGCGACCGTCCGGTCACCGGCGGCCCGTACGGCTGTCACCCCTGTGGCGTCCAGCCGGCCAAGTAGGCGGCGCGGGTCGCCGATGCCGCCTCGGCGCCAGTGAGTTGGGGACGGTTCTCCGGGACCGTGACGGTCGCGCCCGGCCCCGTGTTGCGGTACTCGGCGAACCGCTGGGCCTGCCAGGGGTGGGCGTCGCGCATGTTCGCGTACGGGGTCACCGCGTCGATGCCGCGTCCCAGGTGGGTGTCGCGCACCGTCAGCATGGGGCGGGCCGTCGTGTCCGAGCTGGGGACCCAGGGGCGGGCCAGTTTGTAGTACGCGTCCGGGGCGCCGCTGGTCACCCGGCTGCGGGCGACCAGGTAGCCGCGCGGGTTGGCGACGGCGGTGGACGGCGCGAAGACGAAGCCGTACGGGGCGGATGCCAGGTCGCCGCGCGTGAGCGTGTGGAAGTGGCAGTGCTCGAAGACCGCGGTGGCCCGGCCGAAGACGAAGTCGACGTCGCCCTCCACGTAGCAGTCACGGAAGTACTGCCGGGCGAAGGCGCCCAGGTCCGCGGTGTCGGCGTAGAGCGTGTCCTGGTGGCCCAGGAAGCGGCAGCGGAAGAACGCCGAGCGGTCGCCCGTCACCTTCAGGGCGACGGCCTGGGTCCCGGTGAAGTCGGGGTGGTCGGCGCGCAGCCAGTCGTTGGCGAATGTGATGGCGCGGGCGGTGAACCCGGTGGCCCGCACGGTCGTGGTGGCCGAGCCGCTGGTGCCGTAGGTGCCGGACCCGTCGGGTCTGGGGGTGCCCGCCGCGTTGTCGTACACGATCACCGTGTCGCGCGGGTCGCCGCTGGCGCCGACCAGAGTGAGCCCGGCACTCGTCTCGGGGACGGTCACCGTCTCGCGGTACGTCCCCGGGGCGAGGACCAGCGTCCAGCCCGCGCCGGACGTGGCGTTCACTGCGGCCTGGACGGTGGTGTGGTCGCCGCGGCCCGCCGGATCGACGTACAGCCGCCGACGGGTGGCGCGGGGCTCGGCGGCACGGGCGGCGGAGGTGGCGCCGAGGGCCAGGGCGGCGCCGACGCCCACGCTCGCGGTGAGCAACGTACGCCGGTCGAAGGTGGTGCGGAAGTGGTGCGAGGGCATGGCTGATCCTTCGCTGTGCGGCTCAGGTGGGGAGATAAAGAGGGGGAGAGGAAGGAGGAGAGGGAATCAGCGGCGCTTGCCCGCGCCCGCCCGGCGTTCGAGCAGGCCCGGCAGCTTGCGGGGGTCGTCCACCCGCGTCCGGAGGCTCGGCGTCCAGCCCGCGCCCGACGTGAGGGTCTCCTCGGGGATCTCCGCGTTGTGGACGGCGATGAGATCGACGCGCCTGCCGTTGACGTAGTTGGCGTCGGCGGTGACCGGCGCTTCCTTCCACTTCTTGAGGATCTTCGCGGCGCTGACCCCGTCCGGGAGCGTGAACGCGTTTTTCTGGGCGACGAGCCGGGACTCCTGGCCGATGCCGAACGAGTACTGATAGCCGCCCGCGGGGACCACATAGTGGTTGTTGTAGGCGTCGACCTGCCCGAAGCGCACGCGCGGCGCCCGCTCGACGATGTCCCGGAAGACGTTGTGGTGCAGGGTGACCCGCAGCTTTCCGCGGTCCGTGGCGCCCGCGCTGTCGCTGTTGCCGATCATCAGGGTCTTGTCGTGGTCGGCGAAGACGTTCCAGGATGCGGTGACCAGGTCGGCGCCGCGGACGACGTCCAGCTCGCCGTCGTGCTGCTGGTAGATCTCGCCGTAGTAGGTGGGCAGCGAACTGTCGGGGTGCTCGCCGTCGGTGAACGTGTTGTGGTCGACCCACACGTGCGTCGAACTGTGCACGACCATGCTGTCGTACTCGGAGTTCCAGGCCCCCGTGGCGCCGTCCGTGGGATCCCACTGCGGGAAGCAGTCCAGCGGGCTCTCCAGCGTGAGATCGCGGACGACCACATTGTCCACGCCCTGGATCTGCAGGCTGCCGCCGACGATCCCGGCGTTCCTGCCCACGCCCACGAGGGTCGTGTCGGCCGGGACGTACGCCTTGATGGCCGCGCCCTGCCGGGTCGCCGACGCCGCCCGCAGGTCCTCCTGCACGCCGCTGACCGGTGTGTCACGTCCCCACACGGCGGGGTCGTAGTCGGCGAGGTACCGCTCGAAGTCGTAGCCCTCGGCCTCGAACGCGGAGCAGCCCGCGGCCGTGGCGTTCAGCGTGCCCTTGACCTTGATGACCCGGGGAGCGCCCGGGTCGTCCGCGAGCGCGGCCCGCAGCTCCTGCCAGGTGGTGACCGTGTAGGTGTGCGCGGCGTCGGCCCCCGCGCCGCCGGTGGTCCCGCCGTCGGCGGACGCCCAGCCGTCGCGCGGTGGCAGCACGTCACGGGCGCCGGCGGCCGAGGCAGGGGCGCTCGTGACGGCCACGACCAGCGCGGTGCACCCCGCGAGCAGGGTGAGGGATCTTCGGACCGCCACCCTCGCAGTCCGCATATCCGTCGTAGTACTCGTAACCCTTGTCGTTCTCGTCGTCCTCATCGTCACGGTCCTTCCGGCCAGGTGATCCAGGAGTCGGGTATCGCGGCGTCGAGCCGGCGCACGTCACGCGGTGCGAGCACCCCGCCGTGCAGCAGCTCGGTCGCCACCAGCCGGGCCACGGCGATCGCGCCCGGCGGATTGAAGTGCGTGTTGTCCTGCTCGGTGGCGGTCCAGTTGAAGTACGCCTTGGTCTCCTCGACGCCGAGCTTCCGCCACAGGGCGAGCGACAGGGCCTGGACGTCGAGCAGCGGCACGTCCTCGGCCTCGGCCAGGGCCCGCATCGCCGCCGGATAGTCGCCGTGGGTGGGCAGCGCGGCGCCGCCCGCGTCGAACTTCCTGCGCTCGACGGCGGTGGCGAGCACCGGCCGCGCGCCACGGGACCGCGCCCCGTCGACGTACTGCATCAAGTACCGCTGATACGTGGACCAGGGCTCGGTGTAGCGCGTCGGGTCGGCGCTCTTCTCGTCGTTGTGCGCGAACTGGACGACCAGACGGTCGCCTGGCCTGATCGCCTTCAGGATCACGGCGAGGCGGCCCTCGTCGACGAAGCTCTTCGAACTCCGGCCGTTCATCGCGTGGTTGGCGACCCGCACGCGGTCGTGCAGGAAGAAGGGGAGGGCCATGCCCCAGCCGGTCTCGGGCGCCGCGTCGGTGTACTTCTGCGCGGCGGTGGAGTCCCCGGCGATGTAGAGCGTGCTCGCGGGAGCGGCCTTGCGTGAGTGGCCGAATGCCGCCGGGGCCGCGGCCACCGCGAGCGGAACGCTCGCGAGGGCCGCGACCGCACGGCGTCGGCCGACGCCGTGCGAGGGGCGCGGTGTCACTTGTTCTGTTCTTTCCACTCGGCCTGGGCCTTGTTGAGCTGCTCGGCGAGGGTGTCGAGGAAGTCCTTCGCGGACATCTTGCCGAGCAGGACCTTCTGGTAGTTCGGCTCGTTGTCGGCCTTGCTGATGGTGTTCCAGTCCGGCAGGTAGTACGGCAGCTGCACGATCTTCAGGGAGCCGTCGTTGAGCGCGGCGGCGGCCAGCTTCGTGGGCTCGGCCTCGTTCACCCAGGCGTCCTTGGAGGCCGCGGTGTTGGCCGGGATGGCGCCCGCCGACTTGTTCCACTTGCTGTTGGACTCGTGCGAGGCCGCGAACTCGATGAACTTCCAGGCGGCCGCCTTCTTCTTGCTGGACTTGAACAGGCCGAGCCCGTCGACGGGGTTGGAGACCTGGACGCGGATGCCCGCGTCGGTCGTCGGGTTGGGCAGGCCGCGGAACTTGCCCTCACCGAGCGCCTTCACGTGGTCCGTGTAGGAGCCGAGGTTGTGGCTGAGCATGCCGATCTGGCCCGTGTCCCACTGGGCGTTCATCTTCTTGAAGTCGTTGTTGACGTCGGCCGCGGGGGTGTTGTTCTTGTAGAGCGCGACATACTTCTTCAACGCCGCCACGTTCTTGGGATCGTTGACGGTCGTCCTGTCGCCGTCCCAGAACGATCCGATGCCGGACTGGCCGTACGCCGCGTCGAGCGCCTGCGCGATGGAACCCTCGCCGCCGCGAATGGTGTACCCGAACTTGTTGTCGTCCTTGGCGGTGAGCTTCTTGGCCGCCGTGTAGAACTTGCCCCAGGTGGTGGGGGCGTCGAGGCCCGCGGCCTTGAACAGGTCGGTGCGGTAGTACAGCACGCCGTTGCTCGCGGACGTCGGCACCGTGAAGAGCCGGCTGCCGCCGCCCGCGGCCCGGACGCTGTCGACCATGCCCGGGTTCAGCTTGCCCTCCAGGGAGCTCTGGTTCAGCCGGTCGTCCAGCGGCTCCAGGGCGTCCTGCGCGGAGATCCCGGCGAGCATGGCGGCGCCGACCCCTCCGACGTCCGGCAGGCCGCCGCCCTGGATGGCGGTGTCGTACTTCGACTGGACGCTCTCGGCGGGGATCGGCACGTACTTGACGTGGATGTCCGGGTTCTTCGCCTCGAAGTCCTTGATGATCTCCTTCCAGATGTCGGTGCGGACACCGCCGTTGTTGTCCCAGAAGGTGATCTCGCCCTTCCCGGAACCCTCCTGGCCCTTGTCCCCGCCGGCCCCGCTCCCGTCGTCGCCACAGGCGGTGGCGGTCAGCGCGAACGCGGCGGTGAAGGCGACGGCGGCCACCGCGCGACGGCTTCTGCTTCTGTCTCTGTTTCCACGGATGGTGATGTTCATGGTCGGCTCTCTTCGTCGGATGTACGGGGGTGGTGCGAGGTGATGTGGGGTCAGGGGGGGGCCGTGGGGCCGTCAGGGGCGGGTCGTCCCGATCGCCTTCTGCGGTCCGGAGAACTTCTTCACCAGGCGGGGCACGGCCGCCGCCGGGTCGAGGTCGTAGGCGTAGAACGCACGCGGATCGAAGGCCGCGCCCCACGCGTCGTGGCGTCCCGTCGTGTTCCGCACGATCGAGCCGCGCTGCACCAACTCGGCCGTGGCATCGGCCTGGTAGGGGTGCTGGACGTCCTCGTAGAAGCTGTTCTCGATGACCATCTTCGTCTTGCCGCGCGCCCAGTTGCCGTAGGTCCACACCGGGTCGCCGTCGGAGACCTGCGCCGACACGTAGTTGTTGTAGAGGTGCGCGTGGGCGCAGTTGTCGGCGGACGGGTTGCGCTGCTTGGTGCCGCTGAACCAGTTGTGGTCGATGGTCACCTGCGTCTTGACCTGGTCGGTCCAGCCGATGCCGAAGGCCTTGTTGTGGTTCTCGAAGCGGTTGTAGGAGACCGTGACGTACTCGCTGTCCTTGCGCAGGTCGATCAGTCCGTCGCCCATGCGGGTGAGCCGGTTGTGGTCGATCCAGACGTGGTCGACGGAGTCCATCTGGATCGCGTCGAAGTCCTGCGTCTTGCCGTCCCAGTCACCCTCGACGTACGCGTCGCGGATGGTGAGATTGCGGATGATGACGTTGCTCGTGCCGGGGTTCAGGTGCAGCTCACCGTGGACGATCTCGCCCGAGCCGCCGACGCCGACGATGGTCTTGTCCGAGGCCACCACGATGTCCGAGCCGAACGGCTCGACGGCCACCGTGCCCCGCACGCGGATGACGTAGGGCTCGTCGGCGCCCGCGTACTTGGCGAGCGAGGCCTGGTCGGTGACGGTGACGACCTTGCCGCCCGCGCCCCCGGTGGTGCCACCGGCCAGCGAGGCGAAGCCGTGCGCGGTGCCGGAGAGACGGTCGTGCGACGGGGCCGCCGCGGCTGCCCGCGCCGGGTCGTGCACGGTCGTCAGGCCCAGGACGACGGCCAGCGCGGCCACCGCCGCGAGGGCGCGGGCCCTCAGGCGTCCGGTGCTGTGCAGGTGCTGCTCCATTGCGGCTCCCAACAGGCTTACGGGGACGGTCAGATGGTCGTGACGCGGAAGTGCGTGAACAGGGCCGTCCCGGCGCCGTTCCGCCCCGCGGGTGCGGTGGCGAACAGGCCGAGCAGCGCGCCCACCCACCGCCAGGGCGTCGCCGCGAAGACCTGGCCCGAGGGGCGGAATCCGTCGCCGGTGTCGGCCGAGAAGCGGCAGCGGGCGCCGTCCGTGACGTCGATCCGCAGCCGCGCGGTGCCGTCGGGGGCGGGGCGCGGATGCTCGGCGTCGCGCTCCCGCTCGGCGACGGACTCGGCGAACCGGTGCACGAGCCGCACCGTCCCGTCGGCGCCGCGTTCGAGGCCGATCCAGGTGAACGCGTCGCCGAGCACCGCGAGCCCGGCCCTGGCGTCGGCCGCGGTGCTGTCGAGCCGCAGTCCGACCTCGACGGTGCAGGGCGTGAGCGGAAGGCGCTGGGTCAGGACGTGCGGCAGGCGGCGCAGGTCGTGGGCGTCCGCGGACCGTACGCAGGCGAGGCGCAGACCGTCCGCCGCGTGCGACGTCGCCCAGCCGTCACGGGGGTTGGCCGACCACTGCCACTGGCGGCCGTGGCGACCGCCGGGGAAGTCGTCGTCGGTGGCGGGCGCGGACGCGGGCTGCGAGGGCAGTGCGGGCTTCTTGTGTACGGCGACGGGGGCGCCGCCGTCCCCGATCACCGGCCAGCCGTCCGTGCCCCAGCGCAGCGGCTGGAGGTGGACGACCCGTCCGTAGGCACCGCGCTGCTGGAAGTGCAGGAACCAGTCGTCGCCGGAGGGGGTGCGCACCCAGCCGCCCTGGTGGGGGCCGTTGACGGCGGTGTCGCCCTGCTCCAAGGCGATCCGCTCCTCGTAGGGCCCGTGGAAGGTGCGGGAACGGAAGGCGCCCTGCCAGCCGTGCTCCACTCCGCCGGCGGGTGCGAAGATCCAGAACCAGCCGTCGTGGCGGTAGAGCTTGGGCCCCTCCAGCGTGAACCAGCCCGGGATCTGGTCGCCGTCGACCAACACCGCGCCCTCGTCCAGGAGTTCGCGCCCGTCGGGACTCATGCGATGGCCGGTGAGCCGGTTCTTGACGCCGGAGCGCGACTTGGCCCAGGCGTGCACGAGATACGCCTCGCCGCGCTCCTCGTCCCACAGCGGGCAGGCGTCGATGAGCCCCTTGCCCGCCTTGACGAGGTGCGGGGCGCTCCAAGGCCCGCGGATGTCGGGGGAGTTGACCTGGAACACACCGTGGTCGGGGTCGCCCCAGAAGATCCAGAACCGCCCCTCGTGGTGCCGGATCGACGGCGCCCACACCCCGCAGTCGTGCCGCGGCGCGGCGAACGACTCCGCGGGTTCTAGGCGGTCCAGGGCATGCCCGATCAGGGTCCAGTTCACCAGGTCGCGGGAGTGCAGCAGCGGAAGGCCGGGGGCGCGCCCGAAGCTGGACGCGGTGAGGTAGAAGTCGTCGCCGACCCGGACGACGTCGGGGTCGGACCAGTCGGCGGCGAGGACGGGATTGCGATAGGTCCCGTCACCGAGATCGCCCGGCGTCCGCTGGCCGCCGCTCGGGGGCGCGTTCACGCGGTCACCGCCTTGCGCACGAGCCCCGCGGCCTCGGCCCGGTCCGGCCGGCCGTCGGCGACGACGGTGACGACCCGGCGTACGACGGTCTCGCCGGGGCCGATCGGAAGGCGCCGCTCGTGGGCGAGCGAGGAGCCGACGCCCGGGTACTGCGCGGTCCGCACGAACCACGGGTCGCGCCGCGTCTCATGCGTCGCCCCGGCGAAGATCAGGGTCCAGCCCTGGCCCGCGAGGGCCAGCCAGTTCGCGGGTGCGCCATGGACGGCGGCCTCGCCGTCGGCGTCCGCGGTGAACACCTCGGGGGCCTGCCGCTCCTTGGGGGCGCGCCAGAAGAAGCCTCCGTAGGCGGCGCCGGGGCGGCCGTTGGTGGCGGGGCTGCCGATGGAGATCTCCGCGTCGGCCGGGTTGGTGAGCGAGAACGTGAAGTCCAGGGCCCAGGCGGACGTGGTGAGCGGCGTGACCGCCACGGTGCGCCGCTCGCGCAGCAGCTCGCACTCCCCGGCGAGCCAGCCGATCTCCTCGACGAAGCCGTCGGGGTCGCGCAGCTTGAACTCCAGGTGGCGCTGTTCCCCGTGGTTGTCGAGCTCGGTCGGGCCCTGGTCGCGTACGTAGGTGCGTCCGCCCCAGAAGTTGCGGCCCGCCGCGTCGGGCACGGCGACGCCCACGCCGAGGTGGTGCGGGTGGTCGGCCGGCCCGCACTCGGTGACGGGGAGGCCGCCGAAGGTGCGGACGGGGTGGAGGTAGGGGCGGGGCGCGAGCCGTGCGTCGGCCGAGGGGTGGACGACGTAGCGGCCGACGGGGCGGCCCGAGCAGCGCAGCATGAGCGCGGTGTCGGACGCGGTTCTGTTCATGGCGTTGTCACCTCGGTGGGGTCTCGGCGGTGGGGGTCCGCGCGGCGGCGGACGACGAAGAGGGAGCGGGCCGGTGGTCCGGCTGCCGGTCGGGCAGCGCCCAGAACGTGCCGAGCTCCGCGTAGCCGCACAGCGTGTCGGCGCTCGCCGCGACGAGCCCGTCGATGCCGTGCACGATCCGGCGCCGCACGCCTTCGTGGTCGCCGGGCACGGAGCGCCAGGCCTCGACCGGCAGGGGGCGCGGATCGGGCGCCGTCCGGATCGCCTCGACGACCTTCATGAAGGCGCCCGTCGACGCCGGCGGAACCAGCAGCTCGGCGCGGCCCGCGAGATGGTCGACGAGGTTCTCGAGGAGGTCCGTCCGCCCGTGCAGGACCTCCTCGGGCCCGTGCCCGGCGCGCTGTACGAGCACCCGGTCCTGCTTGTACCAGAACGTGATGCGGCCCCGGGTGCCGTGCACGATCACGTACGGCTCGTCGGGCCGCTCGGCGCAGAGGGTGGCGGCGACCCCGATGCGGCCGCCGCGCGCGGTGGTGATCCCCACGAACGAGGTGTCGTCGGACTCGATGGCGTTGGCGCGGAACAGCTCCGTGTCCACCCGTGCGACGTCATCGGCCCGCGTGGACCCGTCGACCGCCAGGGCGGTGGCGACGGCATGGGCGAGGGGGTTGGTCAGGACCCCGTCCACGACGTCCGCGCCGTCCAGGCGGCGCCGCCCCGCCCAGGGCGCGCGCCGGTAGTAGGCCTCGTCACGCGCCCAGGCCCCCGCCCCACCGACGCCCATCGGCTCACCGATCGCCCCGTCGGCGACCAGCGCCCGCACGGCGGGCACGGCGTGCGAGCCCAGCGACTGGAACCCGACCTGGCAGGCCACCCCCGCGGCGTCCACCGCTTCGGTGATCCGCCGGAAGTCGGCGTACGAAGGGGCGGGCGGCTTCTCCAGGAGCAGGTGCACCCCGCGTGCCGCGGCGGCGACGGCCAGGTCCGCGTGGGTGGGGATGGGCGTGCAGACGACGGCGACGGCGGCCGCGGTGGCGTCGAGCAGACCGGCGAAGTCCGCGGACTGCGCGGGCTCACCGAGTCCGTCGAGCTCGTTGCCGGTCAGCGGTTCGAGCTCGCAGATCCCCACGAGCCTGATGCGGCCCGCCTGTTGGAGGCGCCGGATGTTCTCCAGATGCCATCGGCCGTGCCCGCGCGCACCGGCGAGGACCACGGGCAAGGGTGCGGCGCTCACCCCTTCACCGCCCCGGCGCTGAACCCCGTGACCAGCCACTTCTGGATGAAGGCGAAGACGATCACGACGGGCAGGGCGGCGATGACGCCGCCGGCCGCGAGCGCGCCGAGGTCGACGCTGTCGGCGCCCATCAAGGTGGCGAGGCCGACCGGGATCGTCTGCTTGTCCTGGTTGGAGAGGAACATCAGGGCGAACAGGAAGTGGTTCCAGCTGTGCACGAAGGCGAAGGAGCCGACCGCGATCAGGCCGGGCCGCAGCAGGGGCAGGACGACGGCGCAGAAGGCGCGGAAGCGTCCGCAGCCGTCGACCCAGGCGGCCTCCTCCAGGGAGTACGGCACGTTCTTGATGAACCCGCTGATCAGGATCATCGAGAGCGGCAGCTGGAAGACGGCCTCGGCGATGATGACGCTGCCCAGCGAGTTGATCATCTGGAGGTTGGCGAAGATCTGGAAGAGCGGCACCAGCATCAGCGCGCCGGGGATGAACTGCGAGCACAGCAGCGCCAGCATGAAGCCGCGCTTGATCTTGAAGTCGAAGCGGGCCAGGGCGTAACCCCCGGCGAGCGCGACGAGCGTCGTCATCAGCATCGACAGGACGCCGACGATGAGGCTGTTCTGGAAGAAGAGCGCGAAGCTCCGCTCGGTCCACACCTTGTCGAAGTGCTCGAACGTGATCGGCCAGGGGAGCAGCGAGGTGGAGCCCGCCGGGCGGATCGCGAAGAGCAGCATCCAGTAGAACGGGATGAGGGTGAACAGGAGGTAGAGGCCCAGCGGGAGATAGATCTGCCAGCGGGGCGCCTCGTCCCAGGGGCGCCGCTTGGGGGTGCGCGGGCCGCCGCCGGACGGCTCGGCGGGTGCGGTGGTGTCCGCCATGGCGGCGTCCCTGTCCAGGTGCTGAGTGGGCGTCACTTGTCCTGACCTCCGAACTTGCTCAGCCGCAGATAGACCATCGAGCAGAAGAGGAGGATCACGAACGCGATGGAGGTCAGCGCGGACGCGTAGCCGAAGTCGTGCGAGTCGACGGCGATGGACGCGATGCGCAGCGGCAGGGTCGTGGTCTCGCCCGCGGGTCCGCCGCCGGTGAGGGTGTAGAGCAGGTCGACGTTGTTGAACTCCCAGACCGCGCGAAGCAGCGTGGAGAGGATGATCGCGTCCTTCAGGTGCGGCAGTGTGATGTGGAAGAACTGCCGGAAGCGGCTCGCGCCGTCCACCTCGGCGGCCTCGTACAGGTCCTTCGAGACGGACTGGAGGTCGGCGAGGATGAGGATCGCGAAGAAGGGGACGCCGCGCCAGAGTTCGGCGACGACGACGGCAGGGAAGACGGTGCTGGTGTCCGAGAGCCAGGACGTTCCGTACGAGCCGATCCCCATGTCCGCCAGATAGCGGGTGATGCCCGTCTGGGAGTTGAAGATCAGCAGCCAGATCGTCGAGGTGAGCACGCCGGAGACGGCCCACGGCGAGAAGACCAGGGCGCGGGCCATCGCGCGCCCGATGAAGGTCTGGTTGACGATCAGTGCGAGACCGAGGCCCAGGAGCAGTTGCAGGACGACCTCGACGGCCACCCACTGCAGGCTGAAGCCGAGCGTCTGCCAGAACTGCGGGTCCTCGGTGAACGCGGTGACGAAGTTGTCGAAGCCCGCGAAACCGTCGCGCCAGGGCTTGGTGGGGTTGTAGTGGCGCAGGCTGTAGTAGAAGACGCTGATGACCGGGTAGGCGATGAAGCCCACCATCAGGAGTCCGGCCGGCGCGATCAGCAGATACGGGAGGCGGCGCGGGGTCGCTCCCGTTCGGCGCCGGGGCGCACCCGGCGTGCGGCGCCGGGGCGGTGGCTGCGGTGGCGCTTTCGCCACAGCTGAGGCCATGTCTGCTTCTCCGTTCTCATGGGCGGCACACAGTCGGCGAGATGAAGCGCTTCGCAGACGTTGTTCGAAATCTCGTACAAAAAATGAGCTGGGGGCTCAGCCCGCGTACGGGTCGGGGACCGTGCCCTCGCGGGCCAGGAACGCGAAGTCGCAGCCGGTGTCGGCCTGGGTGATCTGCTCGCTGTAGAGCGCGCCGTAGCCGCGTCCGTAGCGCGCGGGCGGCGGCGTCCACGCTTCCCGCCGCCGCGCCAACTCCGCGTCGGAGACGTCGAGATGGAGCGAGCGCGCCTTGACGTCCAGCGTGATCAGGTCTCCCGTGCGGACCAGCGCGAGCGGCCCGCCCACATGCGACTCGGGAGCGATGTGCAGCACACACGTGCCGTACGACGTGCCGCTCATCCGCGCGTCGGAGATCCGCACCATGTCGCGCACCCCCTGTTTGAGCAGGTGATCGGGGATCGGGAGCATGCCGTACTCGGGCATGCCGGGACCGCCCTGGGGGCCCGAGCCGCGCAGCACGAGGACGTGGTCGGCGGTGATGCCGAGCGCCGGGTCGTTGATGGTGCGCTGCATCTGCCGGTAGTCGTCGAAGACCACCGCGGGGCCGGTGTGCCGCAGCAGGTGCGGCTCGGCGGCGATGTGCTTGATGACGGCGCCGTCCGGGCAGAGGTTGCCGCGCAGGACCGCCACCCCGCCCTCGTCGGCCAGCGGATCGGTGCGCGGCCGGATGACCTCGGGATTGTGCACGACGGCGCCCGCGAGCTGCTCGCGCAGGGTGTCGTGGGCGACGGTGGGCCGCTCAAGATGCAGGACGTCGGTCAACTGGGCCAGGAACGCCGGGAGTCCGCCCGCGAAGTGGAAGTCCTCCATGAGGTACTGCCCGCCGGGGCGCAGGTTGGCCAGGACCGGCACGGTCCGCGCGATCCGGTCGAAGTCGTCGAGCGTGAGGCGTACGCCGCTGCGGCCCGCCATCGCGATCAGGTGGATGACGGCGTTGGTGGAGCCGCCGAGCGCCAGGACGGTGGCGACCGCGTCCTCGTACGCCTCCGGGGTCAGGAGCTTCGACAACCTCAGATCCTGGCGCACGAGTTCGACGATCCGCATCCCGGACGCGGCCGCCATCCGGTCGTGCCCGGAGTCCACCGCGGGGATGGAGGACGCGCCGGGCATCGTCACGCCGAGCGCCTCGGCCGCGGCGGTCAGCGTCGACGCGGTCCCCATGGTCATGCAGTGGCCGGGGGAGCGGGCGAGCCCGCTCTCCAGCTCGGCCAGTTCGCAGTCGCCGATCAGTCCGGCACGCTTGTCGTCCCAGTACTTCCACATGTCGGTGCCGGAGCCGAGCACCTCGTTGCGCCAGTGCCCCGGCAGCATCGGCCCGGCCGGCACGAACACGGCCGGCAGATCGGCGCTCGCGGCGCCCATCAGCAGGGCGGGCGTCGTCTTGTCGCAGCCGCCGAGCAGCACGGCGCCGTCCACCGGATAGGACCGAAGCAGCTCCTCGGTCTCCATGGCCAGGAGGTTCCGGTAGAGCATCGGGGTCGGCTTCTGGAAGGTCTCCGAGAGGGTGGAGACGGGGAATTCGAGGGGGAAGCCGCCCGCCTGCCACACCCCGCGCTTGACCGCCTGGGCGCGGTCGCGCAGGTGGACGTGGCAGGGGTTGATGTCGGACCAGGTGTTGAGGACCGCGATGACGGGCTTGCCCAGATGCTCCTCGGGCAGATACCCGAGCTGCCGGGTGCGTGCCCGGTGGCTGAAGGACCGAAGCCCGTCCGTGCCGTACCACTGGTGGCTGCGCAGCTCGTCGGGCCTCATATCGCCCACGCCTTCACCAGGGCCGCTATCTCCTCGCGCCGCTCGACGGGAAGCACCCGGCTGGGCGGGCGCACCTCGCGGCGGCACAGACCGAGCGCGGCCAGGGCCTCCTTGACGACGGTGACGTTGTCCGCGGACTGATCGGCGGCGCGCAGCTCCTCGAAGCGCCGGATGCGCTCCCAGACGTCCATGGCCGCCGGGTAGTCGCCCGCCCGCAGGGCCGCGAGCATGCCCAGGGACACCTCGGGCGCGACGTTGACCAGGCCCGAGGTGAAGCCGGTGGCGCCGACGGCCCAGTAGGCGGGCGCGTACAGCTCGGCGAGCCCCGCCACCCACACGAAGCGATCGAGACCCGCGTCCCGCGCGAACGCGGCGAACGCGGCGGCGTCCGGCGTCGCGTACTTCGCGCCGATCACATTGGGGCACAACTCGCCCAGGTCGGCGAGGCGTCGACCGTCGAGCCGGGGGTTGCGGATGTACGGGACGACGCCCAGCTCGGGCACGGCGTCGGCGACGGCGCGGTGGTAGTCGACCCAGCCGTCCTGGGACACGTACGGATGCACCGGCTGATGGACCATCACCATGTGTGCGCCCGCGTCCCGAGCGTGCCGGGCCGCGGCGATCGCGGTCGGCACGTCATGGCCGACGCCCACCAGGACGACGGCGCCGCTCGTGCCCGCCTCCTCCATGGTCAACTCGGTGACCAGGCGCCGCTCGTCGGGGTCCAGGGCGTAGAACTCGCCTGTGTTGCCGTTCGGGGTCAGGGTGCGCACGCCGCTGTCGGTGAGGCGGCGCACCAGGGCGCGGTAGGTGTCCCGCTGCACGGAGCCGTCGTCGGCGAACGGGGTCACCGGGATCGCGACGACGTCGGCGAGGGCCGAACGCAGGGCGTCGAAAGAGAGGTCGTGGTGGCTGGGTCCGGTCATGAAAGCTCCCCCTCCGGGAACGCCCGCCGCACGAACGAGGCGATGTGGTCGTGGAGTCCGCGCGCCGCCGCGTCGGCTTCCCCCGCGAGCGCGAGCCGCAGGATCTCCCGGTGCTCGGCGGCCTCCCGCTCCCAGGAGGGCAGGGTCGCCCAGGCGACCGCGGAGACCAGGGCCGCCTGGTCGCGCACGTCGTCGAGCATGCGGGACAGCAGCGGATTGCCGCACGGGACGTAGAGCGCGCGGTGGAACTCCCGGTTGGCCAGGGAGCGTTCGGCCGCGTCGGCCGCGGTGTCCGCCCTCTCCAGGGCCTCGCGCGCCTCCTCCAGGAGGGCGCCGGAGCGGACGGTGCGCCGTAGCGCCTCCGGTTCCAGCAGCAGGCGGACGTCGTAGACCTCCTGCGCCATGGCCGCGTCCACCGTGCGCACGGTGGCGCCCTTGTACTGGCTCATGACGACCAGGCCGGTCCCGGCGAGCGTCTTCAACGCCTCCCGTACGGGCGTCTTGGAGACCGCGAACTGGGCGGCGAGCTCGGTCTCCACGAGGGGCTGGCCGGGCGCCAACTGCCCGGTGAGGATACGGTGCTTGACCGCCTCGAGCACGTACTGCGTGCGCGAGGGGATGGGGTGGGGCGCAAAGTTCATCGATGCTCTCAGTCGTCGTGCAGCCGTCGTGGAGCTGTGGTGCAGCCATCGCGTATCGCGTCTCATATATGACGTACGAAGTACGACGCGATGAAGCTAGGGCGCCGACCGGCCCGCGTCAACGTTTCGCGCAGGAAAACTCGTTCGAGATATCGGAGTTGGGGTGCGCGTGATGTCGGAGTCGGGGTGCGCGTGCTCGAAGCGCTTCGACAGTTCCTGTCCGAACCGTTGACGTACTCACCCCAGCTCCCTACCTTGTCCCGGCAAGCGCTTACCTAAAACGATTCAATCGCGAACCGGCGGAGGGCGAACTGTGCCGATGAATGGGGAAGTTGACAGGCGCGGCCTGTTGAAACTGGCCGGCGGCTCGTTGGCGGCCCTCGGACTGACCGCGGCGGGCTGCGGCGGCGGGAGCGGGTCGGGGGACGGGACCGTCACCATCCGGTACGCGTGGTGGGGCTCCGACGACCGCGCCAAACGGATCAACCGCACCATCGAGCTCTTCGAGAAGAAGTACCCGAAGATCAAGGTGAAGACGGACTTCCAGCCCTACCTGGACTTCTGGAAGAAGTTCAACACCCAGGCGTCCGGCGGCAATCCGCCCGACGTCTTCCAGAACGCGATCGGCTTCCTGCGCAAGTACGACCAGCGGGGCGTGCTGCTCGACCTGAACGCACAGGCCGAGGCGGGCAACCTCCGCATGGACGGATTCCGCGCGGGCCTGGAGAAGTTCGGCGAGGTCGACGGCAAGCTGCTGGGCGTCCCGGTCGGCAGCAACTCCATGGCCCTGGTGATCGACAAGCCGGTCTTCGAGAAGGCCGGGGTCACCCCGAAGATGGGCTGGACCTGGGACGACTACCACGCCGCGATGGAGAAGATCCACAAGCAGGGCAGGTCCGGCGACAGCGGGCTCTACGGCGTCATGTACCTCTACGACCCCTATCTGCGCCAGCGCGGCAAGGCCTTCTTCACCGAGAAGGGCCTGGGCTTCGACGAGGCCGACCTCAAGGAGTGGTGGACCAAGGGGTATGCCGGGGTGAAGTCGGGCATCTACGCCGACCCGAAGAAGGTCGCCCAGATCAAGCCCAAGTCGGCCGTGGCCGCCGAGATCGCCGCCTGCGAGTTCACCTGGGACAACTTCACCGTCCGCTATACCGCCGAGGGCAAGAGCGAGTACGGCCTCGCGCCGCTGCCGACCACCGACGGCAAGAAGACCGGCCAGTACCTCGGCTCGCTGATGCTCAGCGGCTCCAAGCGCACCCAACACCCCAAGGAAGTCGCCCAGTTCATCGACTTCATGGTGCACGACCCCGAGGTCGCCAAGATCATGGGATACGACCGCGGGGTGCCCACGACGACCGCGCAGTACGAGGCGTACAAGCCCGCCGAGGAGAAGGACGAGGTCATCGCCGCGGTCAACAAGGAGATCGCCGCGTACGAGGAGCAGCTCGTCGAGACCGATGTCCTGGAGCCCATCACACCGCACCCGGCGGGCGCGGACGTCTGCGAGGCGGCGTTCCTGCGGATCGCCGAGGAGCTGGCCATGGGGGAGCGGTCGGTGGACGAAGCGGTGAAGCAGTTCTTCACCGAGTGCAAGACCGCGCTCGGTTCCTGATGGGCGGCACGATGACGTCCCTGCGGACCCCCGCGGCCCCGGCCGCGGCCCAGAAGCCGAAGCCGCCGCGCGGTACTCGCCTCCCCGCGGCCGCGCGGCGGCGACGGCGGGGCGAGAACATCGCCGGGTTCCTCTTCATGTCCCCCTGGCTGGCGGGCTTCCTGCTCCTGACCGCGGGGCCCATGGTCGCCTCGCTCTACTTCGCCTTCACCGACTACAACCTGTTCGACGCCCCCAAGTGGGTCGGCCTGGACAACTTCACCGAGATGTTCGGCGATCCGCGCTGGCGCAAGTCGGTGGAGGTGACGCTCTGGTACGTGATCGTCGGCACCCCGCTCAAGCTGGCCGCGGCCCTCGGCGTGGCGCTCCTCCTCAACCAGAAGCGGCGCGGACAGGCCTTCTACCGGGCCGCGTTCTACGCACCGTCCCTGATCGGCGCCAGCGTCTCGATCGCCGTGGTCTGGAAGGCGATCTTCTCGGACGACGCCATCGTCGACCGTACGCAGCGGGCGATCTTCGGCATGGACGTGGGCGGCTGGACCGGCGACCCGCAGTGGATCATCTACAGCCTGGTGGCGCTCACCGTCTGGCAGTTCGGCGCCCCGATGGTCATCTTCCTGGCCGGCCTCAAACAGGTGCCGCGCGAGCTGTACGAGGCGGCGGAGGTGGACGGCGCGGGCACCTGGCGGCGGTTCTGGAACATCACGCTGCCGATGATCTCCCCGGTCCTCTTCTTCAACGTCCTCCTGGAGACCATCCACTCCTTCCAGATCTTCGCGTCGGCGTACATCGTCGGCGGCGGCGCGGGCGGCAACGCCTGCGGCCCGGCGGACGGCTCGCTCGTCTACACCTGCTACCTCTACGTCCAGGGCTTCGAGAACAGCCGGATGGGCCTCGCCTCGGCCATGGCCTGGATGCTGCTGCTCGCGGTGGCCCTGGTGACGGCGGTCCTGTTCTGGTCCCAGAAGCGCTGGGTGCACTACGAGGAGGGATCCCGTTGAGCAGTGCGTCTCGTGGTCTTCAGGCCCACAGGTCCGCCCGCCGCCGTCGAGGGGCCGGTTCGCTGGGCTGGCACATCGGCTCCCTGGCGGTCCTGGCCGTGGTCCTCTATCCCGTGATCTGGGCGATCGGCGGCTCGTTCAAGCCGAACGAGGAGATCGTCGGCAGCCTGGACCTGTTCCCGACCGATCCCATCGTCGCGAACTACTCCGGCCTCGCCGACGGCATCGCCGACATCCCCATCTCCACCTTCTTCTCCAACTCCCTTTTCCTGGCGATCGGTTCGGTGGTGGGAGTGCTCATCTCCTGCTCGCTGGCGGCCTACGCCTTCGCGCGCATCAGGTTCGCCGGGCGCAATCTGCTCTTCGCGCTGATGATCGGCACCCTGCTCCTTCCGTACCACGTGCTCCTGATCCCGCAGTATGTGCTGTTCCAGAAGATGGGCCTGATCAACACCTATACGCCGCTGCTGCTCGGCAAGTACCTGGCGGTGGACGCCTTCTTCGTCTTCCTGATGGTGCAGTTCATGCGGAACCTGCCCAAGGAACTGGACGAGGCGGCGCGGCTCGACGGCTGCGGGCATCTGCGCATCTACTGGTCGATCGTGCTGCCCCTGTGCCGCCCGGCCCTGATCACCAGCGCGATCTTCACCTTCATCAACTCCTGGAACGACTTCATGGGGCCGCTGATCTATCTCAACGACCCCTCGAAGTACACCGTCTCGCTGGGCCTGAAGATGTTCGTCGACCAGGAGGGCCTGGCCAACTACGGCGGCATGATCGCCATGTCCCTCGTCGCCCTGCTGCCCGTCCTCGCGTTCTTCCTGGCCTTCCAGCGCTACCTGATCGACGGTATGGCCACGTCGGGCCTGAAGGGCTGAGGCGCGGTGAGTGACAGCGTGCGGGGGAAGCCGAAGTCCGTCTTCATGGACCGTTTCGGCGCCTTCGCCGAGTGCCTGCTGACCGGGGTGTGGATCGCGCTCGCCGCCCTGCCCCTGGTCACGCTGCCCGCCGCCTTCGCTGCGGGGACCCGCCACCTGGACCGGCATCTGGCCCACGAGACCTCCGGGTGGCGGGAGTTCACCGCCGATCTGCGCGCGGCGGCGCGGCGCGGCTGGCTGGTGGGTCTCGCGGGATGGGCGGCCCTTGCCCTGCTCCTGGCCGACATCGCGTTCGTACGGGCGGGTCTTCCCGGCGGCACGTTCGTCGGGGCGGTCGGGGTCGTCGCCCTGTTCGTCCTGGTCGTCGCCGGGCTGCGGGCCGCCGCGAACTGGGCTCCCGGGAAGTCGTGGCGCGCGCTCCTGACCGGGGCGGTGCGCCGCACACTGCGCGATCCCGCTGGTTCGCTGGTGATCGTGTGCGGATTCGCCGTGGTCGCGGCGTCCGCCTGGTTCGCCCTGCCGCTCGCGGCCCCCGCCCTGGGGATGGTCGCGGCGGCCACCCTTGCCGTCGAACGGCGCGGCACGGCGGGCTGACGCGCGCGGCGCGGCTAGGCGGGCCGCGCCCGCACACCGTTCGCCCGCACGAGCCAGCACACCCGCGCGCACCGGCACGACCGGACACCCGCTGCCCGCGCACCTGCTCGCCCGTCCGGGCTGCGACCCCACCCCCACACCTCCGGCCCCACCTGCACATCTCCGCCTGTCATGCCCACGCATAAAGAGAGGATCACCATGTCCCCGATCCCCCGCAGGTCCCTGCTCAAGGCCGCCGCCGTGGCCGGTGCCGCCGCGCAGTTCAGCTGGGCGCTCGGCCGTGGCGACGCCCAGGCGGCTCCCCGCGCGGCGGCGGCCGACGGCCCCGTCACCGTCGGCTGGCTGGAGAAGGGCGGGCTCGGCGCCGCGCCGGGCTCCACCTTCGGTGTCCCGTGGCCCAAGGGCGCCCACCCCGCCGGGCAGAAGTTCGCCCTCGCCACCGCCGACGGCAAGGACGTCCCCGTACAGACCTGGACCACCGCCCGGTGGCCCGACGGCTCGGTCAAGTGGACGGCGCACGCGGTGGGACCGGAGGCCGCGGGCGCCGACACGTTCCGCCTCAGCGCCGGGAGCCCCGCAGCCCCCGGAAAGGGCGCGAAGGTCGGCGTCACCGAGACCCGCGGGGCCATCACCGTCGACACCGGCGTCATCAAGGCCGTCATCGCCAAGGACGGCGAGCGACTCGTCCAGTCCGTCACCCGCGACGGCGTGAAGATCGCCACCGACGGGCGGCTCGTCCTGCTGCGCCAAGGGGACCTCGACGACGGTGACCGCGGCAACGCCAAGTGGGAGCGGTTCGACGGCGAGATCAGCGGCGCGAAGGCCGAGCAGGACGGTCCGGTGCGTGCCGTGGTCCGCATCGACGGCAAGCACCGCAAGGGCAGCCGCAGCTGGCTGCCCTTCAGCGTGCGCCTGTACTTCTACGCGGGCGCCGACTCCTTCCGCATGGTGCACACCATCACGTACGACGGCGACGCCGAGAAGGACTTCATCCGCGGCCTGGGCGTCCGCTTCAGCGTGCCGATGCGCGACGCGGCGTACGACCGCCACATCCGCGTCGCCGGCGAGGGCAAGGGATTCCTTACCGAGGCGGTCAAGGGCGTCACCGGCCTGCGCCGCGACCCCGGCGCCGCGATCCGCGCCGCCCAGGTCAAGGGCGAGAAGCTGCCGGACCCGGCCACCTGGGACCAGCGCGTCACCAGCCGCCTCCAGTACATCCCCACCTGGGGCGACTACACCCTCGCCCAGCTCTCCGCAGACGGCTTCACCCTGCGCAAGCGCACCAAGCCGGGGCACACCTGGATCACGGCCGGAGGCGGCGGTCGGGCGAGCGGGTTCGGGTATGTCGGCGGGGTCGGCGGCGGCTTCTCCTTCGGGCTGCGGGACTTCTGGGAGAAGCACCCCGCCCAGCTGGACATCCGGGGCGCCGCCGGTGACACGGCCGAGGTCACGCTCTGGCTCTGGTCGCCCGAGGCCCAGCCGATGGACCTGCGCACGTACCACGACGGCATGGGCCAGGACACGTTCCCCGAGCAGCTCGAAGGCCTCAACATCACCTACGAGGACTACGAACCGGGCTTCGGCACCCCCTACGGCATCGCCCGCACCAGCGAGCTGATGTTCTGGGCGAACGCCGCGACCCCCTCCGCCGCCACCCTCGTCGACCAGGCCGCCGCCGTCCGCACCCCGCCCCAGCTGGCCGCCGCGCCCGAGCACGTGACGAAGACCGGAGTCTTCGGCGGCCTCTTCTCACCCGTCGACCGCTCCACGCCCGCCAGGGCGACGATCGAGGACCACCTCGACTTCCTCTTCACCTACTACAAGGACCAGGCCGAACAGCGCCGCTGGTACGGCTTCTGGGACTACGGCGACATCATGCACACCTACGACGAGGACCGGCACCAGTGGCGGTACGACGTCGGCGGCTACGCCTGGGACAACTCCGAGCTCTCGCCCGACCTGTGGCTCTGGTACGCCTACCTGCGCTCGGGCCGCGCCGACATCTTCCGCTTCGCCGAGGCCATGACCCGCCACACCGGCGAAGTCGACGCCTACCACCTGGGTGAGTGGGCGGGCCTCGGCACCCGGCACGGCGTGCAGCACTTCGCGGACAGCGCCAAGCAGCAGCGCATCTCCACGGCCGTCTACCGCCGCCCCTACTACTTCCTCACCGCCGACGAACGCGTCGGCGACCTGATGCACGCCCTGGTCGACTCCGACGAGACATTCCTCGTCCTCGACCCGCTGCGCAAGATCCGCACCGAGCCGTACGAGCCCGACCGCAACGCCCTGTCCATCGGCTTCGGCACCGACTGGAGCGGTCTCGCGGCGGCCTGGCTCACGGAGTGGGAGCGCGGCGGACCCAAGGCGGCGAAGGCCGAGGCGCGCCTGCGCTCCACCATGGAGACCATCGCCGCCCAGCCCAACGGCTTCGTCCAGGGCAGCGGGCTCTACGACCTCGACACCGGCAAGTTCGCCGTGGCCGCGGAGCCCGCCGTGAACGTCTCCCACCTCTCCGCGATGTTCGGCCTGGTAGAGATGTGCGCCGAGCTCATCGACCTCGTCGACCAGCCGGAGTTCAAGGAGGCGTGGCTGGACTACTGCCGCTACTTCAACGCCACCAAGGCCGAGCAGAGGGAGCGCTACGGCAAGGACTTCGGCAGCCTGCTGCTCTTCCAGGGGCACTCCCGCCAGGACGCTTACGCAGCCGCCCAGTTGAAGGACGGCAAGCTCGCGACGCGCGCCTGGCGGAAGTTCCACGACAGCGACGGCTACACGAAGGCGATGAGCTGGGCGAGGACGGACGTGGAGGGCCCCGCCGTCCTGGAGCCCGGTTACGAGAACCTGCGGATCAACACCAACGAGACCGCGCTGTTCGGACTCGCCGCCATCCAGAACCTCGCCCTGGTCGGCGACGAGCTCCCCGGCTAGCCGCCCGACACCGTAAGGGAGTTGGTGGTGAAGTCGAGTCCGCCGGCCGAGCCGCTGATCTCGTAGCCGAACTGCACGTCACCGATGGTCTCGTTGCCCATCCAGCCCTTGGTGTTCTTGATCCACTTGAGGATCGGCAGGATGTCGACGGTCCCGGACGAGGAGTCGGAGGTGCGCAGGAAGGAGAAGACCTCGTTGGCGCCGTTGGTGCCCTTGTAGACCGCCCAGGTGTGGCCGCCGAGGCTGACGGTGCCCTGGGCGGTGCCGAGCGGGCCGACGTTCCCGTTGTAGTTGACCCAGAGCATGATCTCGTAGTCGTAGTCGGTGTCCCAGATGTCGTACGAGGAGTTGTAGTCGCCTGCCGACGGGACCTTGACGTTGTACGAGCTCTTCAGCGAGGAGAGTGAGTCGACCGGCTTGCCGATGACCTTCTTGGAGTTGGGGTAGGACTTGATGCCGCTGGTGTTGGGGTGGTCGGCGTGGACGCTCCACCTGGTGCCGGAGTCCGCCGCTATGCACTGGCTGCCCGCGCCCGAGCCCCAGATGTTGTTGTAGAGGGTGTAGCCGCCCAGGCTCGTGTTGCCCCACTGGTCGCAGGAGTTCCAGACGGCGGCCTGGGCGGGGGCCGACGCGAGCCCGAGGGCCGCGCCCGCCACCAGGGCGGGGGCGAGCAGCAGGCGGGTGAGGGTGCGGCGGGGGTGTCGTGTCATGTGTCGTCTCCAGGGTGGGGGGAGGAGCGCCGAGGGCCCGGGGCGGGCCCGCGGTCGTTTTCGGGGGCGTGGCGCAGCACGGCCACGCCGTGGCGGTCGAGGACGACGGCGCCCTCGACGGTCTTGCCGGTCAGCAGATCGAGGTGGCTGCCGGGCAGGGGCACGGTCACCTGTTCGCGGCCGTGGTGCAGGAGGAACAGGAGATCGCCGCGGCGTACGGCCTCCACCGCGCGGGGGAGGCCTGCGAGCGGGGGCCGTACGCCTGCTTCGGCGGCCACACGCGCGAGCAGGTCGCGCAGGGCCTCGGGGTCGGGCAGCGTGGACAGGTACCAGGCACGCCCGTGGCGCAGCACCGCCGGCAGGCCGTCGAGCTCGCCGCCCCGGTAGGCGGCGACCGTCTCGGCACTGTCGTCGGCCAGCAGTTCCTCCGACCAGAGCGTGCCGGTGAACTCCCCGCAGTCCACGTGCTCCTGGGCCTCCAGGGGCCACCACTCGTGCACGGTGCGGATGCCGCACAGGGCGCGCAGGCGGGCGTCCATGCCGCCGGGCCGCACCCGGTCGTCGGTGTCGGCCACGCCGGTGAGGAAGCCGCAGACGAGGGTGCCTCCGTCGTGCACGTACGACAGGAGGTTGTCGATCGCGGTGTCGGTCAGGAGATAGAGGTGCGGGACGACGACCAGCCGGTAGGGGCTCAGGTCGTGCTCGGGGTGGGCGAAGTCGACGGCTGTGTTCGCCTCCCACAGCGCGCGGTGCCAGGCGCCGAGCACCTCCGCGTGGTCGACCAGGGTGGAGGGGCGGCCCTCCTGCTGGCTCGCCCACCAGGAGTCCCAGTCGTGCAGGACGGCCACATCGGCAGTGACGCGCGTGCCGGCCACCGTGGGGCCGACCGCGGCGAGTTCGGCGCCCAGCTCGGTGATCTCCTGGAACGTGCGGCCGTGCTCGCCCGCGTGGCCGACCATCCCGGAGTGGAATTTCTCCGCGCCCTGCCGGGACTGGCGCCACTGGAAGTAGCAGACGGCGTCCGCGCCGCGCGCCACCGCCTGCCAGGACCAGAGGCGGTTCAGGCCGCGCGGCTTGGGATGGTTCACCCCGCGCCAGTTGACCGGGCCCGCCGCCTGTTCCATCAGCATCCACGGTCCGCCGCCCGCCTGAGAGCGCGTCATGTCCTGCACCAGCGCGCCCTGTTGGGCGCCGAGCGGGTCCCTGGGGTCGGGATAGAGGTCGACGGAGACGACGTCCTCCTGCCCGGCCCACTTCCACGCGTCCAGCCCTGACCACAGCGGCATGAAGTTGGTGGTGACCGGCAGGTGCGGGGTGTGGGCGCGGACGATGTCCCGCTCGGCGCGGAAGCATTCGAGCAGGGAGTCGGACGTGAAGCGCTTGAAGTCGAGGACCTGGGCGGGGCTCTTCAGGTAGTGGGCGCGGCGCGGCGGCAGGATCTCCGCCCAGCTGTCGTAACTCTGGCCCCAGAAGGCGCTTCCCCAGGCCGAGTTGAGTGCACCGATCGAGGGGTACTTCGCCCGGAGCCAGCGGCGGAACGCGACCGCCGCCTCGTCGCCCCAGTCGTAGGTGCAGTACTCGTTGTTGATGTGCCACATGGTGAGCGCGGGGTGGTGCGCGTACCGCGCCGCCAGGTCCGCGGTGATGGCGGCGGCGAACCTGCGGTAGACGGCGCTTGCGTGCGCGAAGTGCTGGCGCGAGCCCCACCACTCCACCTGCCCGTTCTCGTCCCGTGGCAGCGTCTCGGGATGCAGGCGGCCCAGCCACGGCGGGGGAGCGGAGGTCGGCGTCGCCAGGACGACACCGATGCCGTTCGCGTGCAGCAGGTCCATCAGCCGGTCCAGCCACTCGAAATCCCGCGCCCCGGGCCGGGGTTCGAGCCGCGCCCAGGAGAAGACCCCGAGGGTGACGGAGTTGACCGAGGCCTCGCGCATCAGGCGTACGTCGTCGAGCCAGACCTCCTCGGGCCACTGCTCGGGGTTGTAGTCGCCGCCGAACAGGATCCGGCCGCGGGTGGTGTCGTCGAGGGAAGGCATCGGTGGGATCAGCCCTTCACTGCGCCGGTGAGCATGCCCTGCTTGAAATGCCGCTGTACGAACGGCGAGAGGACGGCGACCGGCAGGAGCGCCAGGACCATCACGGCCATCTGGATGGCCAGCGGCGACAGATGCCCCGTGTTGATCGCCTGGGCCAGGCCCGTCGGCCGCTGCTGCTTGATCACCAGCTGCTGCATCACGTTCTGCAGCGGCATCATGTCCGGGTCGCTGAGGTAGATCGACGCGTTGAACCACGCGCTCCAGTAGCCCACCGCGTAGAACAGGGTGATGACCGCGATCACCGCGCGGGACAGGGGCATGACGATCCGCCACAGGATGAGCAGGTCCCCGGCCCCGTCGATGCGGGCGCTCTCGATCAGCTCCTGCGCCGTGCCCATGAAGAACGCCCGCAGGACGAGGATGTTGAAGACGTTCAGGGCGCTGGGCAGGATCAGCGACAGATAGGTGTCGGTGAGGCCGATGCCCTGCACCACCAGATACGTGGGGATGAGCCCGGCGCCGAAGAACATCGTGGCGACGATCACCAGCAGGATCGGGCGGTGCAGGACCGATCCCGGGCGCGAGAGGCCGTACGCGCACAGGACGGAGACCACCATGCTGAACAGCGTGCCGACGACCGTGACGCCCACGCTGACCAGGGCGGCCCGTGACACCTGACCGCCGCCGAGCAGCTCCGTGTAGTGCACGAAGGTGACGCCCCGGGGGATCACCACCAGGCCGCCCGTCGCGGTGATCGTCTTCACCGAGGAGAGGCTGGTGACGACCACCACCCACACCGGGAAGAGCACCGCGAGGCACACCAGGGTCAGCGTCACGCCCTTGGTGGCGAGGCCGGCCCGGGTCGGGGGCTCCTCCCACACCGGTCGCAGACCTGTCCTGCTGCCGGGCTTGATGCCGAAGTTCAGCGCGCTCACCGTTTGTACACCCCCTGCTCGCCCATGAGGTGGGCGGCCTTGTTGGCCCCGAGCACCATCAGGAGCCCGAAGACGCCCTTGACGATGCCGATGGCGGCGCCGTAGCCGAAGTTGCCGTTGTCCAGGCCGGTGTTCCACACATAGGTGTCCAGGACCTCGGAGGCCGTAGGACCCACGGCGGTGCGCTGCAGCAGGATCTGCTCGAAACCGACCGTGAGCGCGTTGCCCACCTGGAGGACCAGGAGCAGCGCCACCACCGGGCGCAGTGCGGGCAGCTGGATGTGCCACATGCGCCGCCAGCGGTTCGCGCCGTCCATCGCCGACGCCTCGTACAGGTCCGGGCTGACCGCGGCCAGCGCGGCGAGGAAGACGATGACGCCCCAGCCCGCGTCCTTCCAGACCATCTCGAAGGTGACCAGGAACTTGAAGAGGCCCGGGTCGGTCATCAGGTCGAAGCCCTCGTGCCCGTGGTCCCGCAGGACCTGCGCGACCAGGCCCGCCCCGCCGAACATCTGCTGGAAGACCGTGATGACCAGGACCCAGGAGAAGAAGTGCGGCAGGTAGAGGATCGCCTGGGCGACCGCCCGCACCCGGGGCCGCACGAAGCTGTTGATGAACAGCGCGAGCGCGATCGGCAGCGGGAAGAACAGCGTCAGCTGGATCGCGAAGATCGCCAGGGTGTTCCTGACCGCCTGCCAGAACAGCCGGTCCTCGGCCATGTGCCGGAAGTGCTCGACGCCGATCCAGGGGCTCTGCGTCATCGCCTGGAACGCGTTGTCGGCGATGTAGGGGTCGTAGTCCTGGAAGGCGACGACGTTGCCGATCAGCGGTACGTAGTTGAAGACGAGCAGGAGCAGCAGCGCGGGCAGCACCATGAGGAGCAGCACGCGGTCGCGGCGCAGCCGGTGCCGCAGCGGGACGCGGGCGGCTGACTTCTTCTTAAGGGGCGCGGCTTCGGCGGGAGGGGCGGGCGCCCGCTCGGTGGGGGCGCTCTCGCGCGCGTGAGTCGTGCTCTGGGCCATGTCAGGACGCCGCGTCGCCGGTCTCGTCAAGCAGCTTCTTGTACCAGTCGCGCAGCTTGTCGCCGCCGCCCGACTTCCAGTCCGAAGCCGCCTGCTGCATGTCGGCGACCTTCTTGCGGCCGCGCACGATGTCCTTCTCCAGGTCCTCGAACTCGGCGTTCAGCTCGGTGTACCGGGTCGGCTCGATGATCATCATGCCGTGGAAGAGCGGCTTCTTCGTGTGTGCGCCCTGGCGCTGCTGCCACTCGACCATGCCTTCGGTGACGTCCGGCAGATCGGGGTAGGCCACGAAGGGTGCGGGCGACGCGAGGTACTCGTACGTCGAGAAGACCTCGTTGTTGCCCTTGCCGTTCTTGGTGAGGACGCCGTCCTCGAACGTGTGGTGGACACCCTCGACGCCGTACATGCGCAGCCGCTGCTCCTTGGAACCGTAGGGCGCGGCCGTGTAGTTGGCGAGGGCGAGGATGTCGCGGACGGTCTTCTCGTCGGCCTTCTCGCTGATGAACGTCCAGATGTCGGCCGGCGGGCGCGCGTACAGCGTGGGCGCACCGCCGTCGGCGGCGAAGTAGTCGAACGCCTCCATGCGGAACTTCTTGTTGTCCACGCGCTGCACGGCCGCCTTGCCGTACCAGTCGGACAGGTCCTGGCAGTACATCCAGACCTTGCCCGCCGCGCACAGGTCGCCGATGCTGCCGGTCTCGGCCTTCGCGTCGGGGTGAACGAAGCCCGCCGAGTAGAGCTTGCGCGACCACTCCAGGGCTTCCAGATACTCGTCGGTCTCGTAGCGGTTGACGAGCTTTCCGTCGACGAGCTTCCAGTAGTACGGCTTCTCCGGCAGCACCCCGAAGATGTTCCAGGCCGCCCAGCTCATGTCGCCGCACGCCCACACCTTGCTCTTGGGGGCGTTGAGCTGTTTGCACAGGTCGTAGAACTCCTGGGCGCTGGTGGGTGCCTCGAGCCCCTCCTTCTCGAAGAGGTCGGTGCGGTAGAACGGCGCGATGTTCGGCGTGGTGGCGGAGGGCATCGGCAGGCCGCGCAGCTTGCCGCCGAAGATGGAGCGCTGCCAGGCGCCGGTGGGGATCGCGGCGAGGTTCGGGTACTCCTTGACCTTGTCGCCGCTCAAGTAGGGGCCGAGATCGGCGAACTTGTTGGCGATCGCGCTCGGTATCTTGCCGGTCAGCTCCCAGCCGGGCACGACCACCGCGTCCGGGACGCCGCTGGAGGCGAGGACCGCGCCCAGCTTCTGGCCGTACGTGTCGCCCTGCTGGTTCTGCCACTTGACGCGGACGCCCGCGGCCTTGTCCATCGCCGCCCAGTAGGGATTGCCCTGCTTGGGCACGTTCCCCCAGATCGGGGCCATGACGGTGAACTCGCCGCCCTTGCCGAGCCGCTTCGGCACCGACACCTTCAGCTGATCCGCGGGCAGGGCCTTGGTGAAGCCGGCCGCCGAGCCGTTCTTGGCGGGGATGTCCGGGCTTGCCAGGTCCGAGGCGGCGTACGCGGGGAGCAGGTCCTTGAGCTTCTTGCCCGTGGTGGTGCCCTCGTTCTTCGACCCGCTGCCCCCGCAGGCCGTGAGCAGTGGAGCTCCGCCGGCCACGACGAGCGCGGCGAGGCCGGAGTGGGCGAGGAAGGTTCTCCGGCTCGAACGAGAGCTGGTGGAGAGGGAGTTCGGCGTCATTGCGTCAACCCTTCGTGGCGCGTGCCCGGACACACGGCGGTCACCGCCGGTCGGCTTTCGAAGCGCTTCGATGTTGCTGCGAGGTTAAGTGAAGGCTTGGGCCGTAACAAGACTCGGTCCTGAATTCCTCTCAGGTGCACCGGAGTTCCGGGAATCCGCCCAGTAGCACGAGATCCCGGGCGTCCTGCTCTTTCCGTCTTGACATGACCCCCGAGCGGCACGGAGCATCGAAGCGCTTCGAAGATGGAGTAGAAGTACGTGACGACGTACGAGACCGAGTCGCCTCCTCCGTGCCCACCGCTCGCCAAGGGGATCCGCACGTGACCGCAAGCCCGCCGCCGCTCCGCGCACCGGAACAGCTGCCCTTCCATGACCCCGAACTGCCCCTGGACCAGCGCGTGGACGATCTGCTGTCCCGGCTGACCATCGGCGAACGCATCGCGCTCCTGCACCAGTTCGCGCCCGCCGTCGAACGGCTCGGCGTCGCCGCGTTCCGCACCGGACAAGAAGCCCTGCACGGCGTCGCCTGGATGGGCCCCGCCACCGTCTTCCCGCAGGCGGTCGGCCTCGGCGCGACCTGGAACGACGACCTCGTGCGCAGGATCGGCGAAGTCGTCGCCACCGAGGCCCGCGCCATGCGCACCCGGGACGACCGCGTCGGCCTCAACCTCTGGGCCCCCACGGTCAATCTGCTCCGCCACCCGCTGTGGGGCAGGAACGAGGAGGGCTACTCGGAAGACCCCCGCCTCACCTCCGCCATCGCCGTCGCCTACACCCGGGGCCTGCGCGGCGACCACCCGGAGCACTGGCGCACCGCCCCCGTGCTCAAGCACTGGCTGGCCCACAACAACGAGACGGACAGGGACACGTCGTCCGCCTCCGTGCGCCCCCGCGTCCTGCACGAGTACGACCTGCGGGCCTTCCGCGCGGCCGTCGAGGCGGGCGCCGTGGCCGGGGTGATGCCCGCGTACAACCTGGTCAACGGTCGCCCCAACCACGTCTCGCCCCACCTGCGCGAGCATCTGCGCACCTGGACCGACCAGGAGCTGCTGGTCTGCTCCGACGCGGGAGCGCCCAGCAACCTCGTCGACTCCGAGAAGTACTTCGACACCCACGAGGAGGCCACCGCGGCGGCCCTCGTCGCGGGCGTGGACAGCTTCACCGACCACGGCACGGACGCCTCGATCGTCACCGCCCGCATCCAACGCGCCCTGGACCAGGGCCTGTTGAGCGAGACGGACATCGACACGGCGGCACGCCGTCACCTGTCCGTCCGCTTCCGGCTCGGCGAGTTCGACCCCGGTCAGGGGCCGTACGCCGACCCGGCGACGCACGCCTTCGACACACCGGGACACCGCGCCCTCGCCCAGGAGGCCGCCGAGCAGGCCGTCGTCCTGCTCAAGAACGACGGCCTGCTCCCGCTGCCCGAAGGCACCCGGATCGCCGTCGTCGGACTCCTCGCCGACGCGTGCATGACCGACTGGTACAGCGGCACCCTGATCCGCCGCAGCACCCCACTCGACGGACTGCGCGAGCGCTTCGGCGCCGACCGCGTCACCTTCGCCGAAGGCGCGGACCGGGTACGTCTGAAGTGCGCGGCGGGCTGGCTCCGGGTGCCCGAGTCCTCCGAGTCCCCCGACTCCAAAGAGCACGGCCAGGCTCACGGGGCCGAGGCCGCCCTGGACCCGGCCCTGCTCACCGGCCGTACCGACCTGGCGCCGCTGTCCTGCGGCCCCGAGCCGACCGAGTTCGCCCTCGTCGACTGGGGATGCGGCGCGTGGACGCTGCGCGCCCCCGACGGCCGCTACCTCTCGGTCGCCGACGACGGGTACGTGCGCGCGTCCGCGGACCAGCCCGGCGGCTGGGTCGTGCAGGAGACGTTCGCGCTGGTCGGGCACGGGGACGGGTACCTCATCGAGCACACAGGGACGGGTGGGTACGTCTCTGTCGCCGCCGACGGCGTGAAGGTTGCCGAGGAGCGGCAGGTCGTCACCGTCGAGTGGCTGGAGCGCGGCGAGGACGCCGTGGCCCGCGTCGCCGCCGATGCCGACGCCGTGATCGTCGTCGCGGGCAACGACCCCCACATCAACGGCCGCGAGACCCAGGACCGCACGACGCTCGCCCTGCCGCCCCACCAGGAGCGGCTGTGGCGCGCGGCCCGCGCCGCCAACCCCCGCACCGCGCTCGCCCTGGTCTCCGCCTACCCGTACGCGGTCGCCGACGCCCACGCCCAGCTGCCCGCACTGCTGTGGACCGCGCATGGCGGCCAGGCCGCGGGCACCGCGCTCGCCCGGATTCTGGCGGGCGACGTCTCCCCGGCGGGACGCCTGCCGCAGACCTGGTACGCCGCCGACACCGACCTGCCCGATCTGCTCGACTACGACGTCATCGGCTCCCGGCAGACCTACCTCTACTTCGACGGCACCCCGCTCTACCCCTTCGGGCACGGCCTGGGCTACTCCTCCTTCGCGTACGAGGACCTGGTGACCGCACGCGAAGGGCAGACGCTCCGGGTCGCGTTCACCGTCACCAACACCGGACCCGTCGCCGCCGACGAGGTGGCCCAGCTCTACACTCGGGCGCCACGGGACCAGGCCGAGGCCCTCGCCCTGCCCCACCGGCAGCTCGCCGCGCACCGCCGCGTCCACCTCGCGGCCGGGGCCGCGCGCCGCCTGGAGTTCCGACTGCCGCTGTCCGAGCTGGCGTTCTGGGACGTTCGGCACGACCGCTGGGCCCTGGCGCCGGGCGCCTACGAGATGCTCGCCGGCGCATCCAGCGGCGACATCAGACTCGCGGCGACCGTCGACATCGAGGGCGACCCGGTCGCCGCCAGGCCGGTGCGGGAGGCCGGCCTGGCGGCGACCGGCTACGACGAACAGGACGGCACCGAGATCGTCGACCGCACCAGGACGACCGGCGACGCCGTGCGCCCGCTGGACGACGGCACGGGTGAACTGCTCTTCCGGGCCTGCGACTTCGGCGACGGGGTCTGCGGCGTCTCGGTCGAGGCCTCGGGCTCCGGAGCCGTCGACCTGATCTCGGGCAGCACCGCCACCACCGTCACCGTCCCGGCGACCGGCGGCGCCTACGACTACACCCTGCGCACCTCCGGCTTCACCGCCGCCGGAGTCCGCGATCTGCGCGTGCGGCTGCGCGGCCCCCTGCGGCTCGCACGGCTCACCTTCACCGCCACCGCCCAGCCGAGGGAGACCGCATGAAGTTCACCGACGGCTTCTGGCTGATGCGCGACGGGGTGCGCGCCTCGTACGCGACCGACGTGCGCGACGTGCGCGAAGGCGAGGGCCGGTTCACGGCGTACGCCGCCGTCCACCGGGTCCGCGAGCGCGGCGACACCCTCAACACACCGCTCGTCACCGTCGAGTGCTTCTCGCCCGCCGACGGCGTGATCGGCGTCCGGGCCACGCACCACGCGGGAAAGGCCGCGCACGGACCGGATTTCGCCCTGAACGGCACGGAGGGCGCGGGCATCCTCAAGCGCGAAGGTACCGTCACCGAACTCACCAGCGGCCCCCTCGCCGTGCGCCTGGACACCGACAAGCCCTGGGGCCTGGAATTCCTGGACGCCGACGGACAGCGCCTGACGGCCGTCGAGCGCAGAGGCACCGGCTTCGCCACCGCGCCCGACGGCAGCCACCACATGATCGGCCAACTCGCCCTGGGCGTGGGCGAGCACATCTACGGCCTCGGCGAACGCTTCACGCCGTACGTCAAGAACGGCCAGAACGTCGAGATCTGGCAGGCCGACGGCGGCACCAGCAGCGAGCAGGCCTACAAGAACATCCCCTTCCACCTCTCCTCGCGCGGCTACGGCGTCTTCGTCAACCACCCCGGCAAGGTCTCCTACGAGATCGGCTCCGAGTCCGTCGGCCAGGTCCAGTTCAGCGTCGAGGACCAGTCGATCGAGTACTACGTCATCGCGGGCCCCACCCCCAAGGACGTGCTGCGCCGCTACACCGCGCTGACCGGCCGCCCCGCCCTGCCGCCCGCCTGGTCGTTCGGCCTGTGGCTGACGACCTCCTTCTGCACGCCCTACGACGAGGAGACCGTCACCGCCTTCGTCGACGGCATGGCCGAGCGCGACATCCCGCTCGGCGTCTTCCACTTCGACTGCTTCTGGATGCGCGAGTACCAGTGGACCGACTTCCGCTGGGACCCGGAGGTCTTCCCCGACCCGGAAGGCATGCTGCGCAGGCTCCGCGAGCGCGGCCTGAAGGTCAGCGCGTGGATCAACCCCTACATCGCGCAGAAGTCCGACCTCTTCGCCGAGGCCGCCGCCCAGGGGTACCTGGTCCGGCGGCCGAACGGCGACATCTGGCAGTGGGACCTGTGGCAGCCCGGCATGGCGCTCGTGGACTTCACGAACCCGGCCGCCCGCGCGTGGTACGCGGACCGGCTGCGCACCCTGCTCGACCAGGGCGTCGACTGCTTCAAGACCGACTTCGGCGAACGCGTCCCCACCGACGTGGTCTGGCACGACGGCTCGGACCCCGAGCGCATGCACAACTACTACGCGCAGCTCTACAACAGCACGGTCTTCGAACTCCTGGAGAAGGAACGCGGCCCCGGCCAGGCGGTCCTCTTCGCCCGCTCGGCGACCGCGGGCGGCCAGCAGTTCCCGGTGCACTGGGGCGGCGACTGCTTCGCCTCGCTCGGCGCCATGGCCGAGTCCCTGCGCGGCGGCCTCTCCCTCTCGCTGTCCGGCTTCGGCTTCTGGAGCCACGACATCGGCGGCTTCGAGGGCACCCCGGACCCCGCGGTCTTCAAACGCTGGCTCGCCTTCGGCCTGCTCTCCTCGCACAGCCGCCTGCACGGCAACGTCTCCTACCGGGTGCCGTGGGCGTTCGGCGAGGAGGCGGTGGACGTGGCACGCACGTTCACGCTGCTCAAGCACCGCCTCATGCCGTATCTGTACGGAGCCGCCGTCGAGGCCCACCGCACCGGCGTCCCCGTCATGCGGCCCATGCTCCTGGAGTTCCCGGACGACGCCGCCTGCCGCACCCTGGACCGCCAGTACATGCTCGGCCCGGACCTCCTCGTCGCCCCCGTCTTCACCCCCGAGGGGGACGTCGAGTTCTACGTACCCGAAGGCACCTGGACCCACCTGCTGACCGGCGAGAGCGTCCAGGGCCCCGCCTGGCGGCGCGAGACCCACGGCTTCGACAGCCTTCCCCTGTACGTCCGGCCCGGCGCGCTGCTCCCGCTGGGCGCCGACGACCAGCGCGCCGACGGCGACTGGCTCCAGGACCTCACGCTGCTTGTCGCGCCGGACACGCAGGACGGCAAGGAGGTCACCGTGCCCGACCTGGACGGCCGGCCCGCGGCCGTCTTCCGCGCGGAGCGGGTCGGCGCCGAGGTCCGGGTCACCGCGGAAGGCACCGACCGCGCCTTCACGGTCCGCACGGTGGCGGATTGGTCGAATCCGGGCGGCAACCCTTCGGCGGGCGGCGGCGACAAGGACGTGTAAGCCGTTCACCAGCGAAGGAATGATTCGGGAACATGACCCCACGAGCGAACAAGCGCGTCCGTCATCGCCGAGGTCTCACCAAGCGCCGTGCCGTCGTCGGCGGCATCGCCGCGCTCGGCATGACCGGCGCGGCCCTCGTCACCAGCACCATGATGTCGAGCGCGGGGGCGGCCACCGCCTGGCCCGAGGCCAAGGGCGAGAAGCCGACGTCCAAGACCATCGAGGTCTCCGGCACCTACGACGGCGGCCTCAAGCGCCACTACGGCACCGGCGACCTGGGCGGCGACGGCCAGGACGAGGGCCAGGACCCGATCTTCAAGCTGAAGGACGGCGCGGTCCTCAAGAACGTGATCCTCGGCTCCCCGGCCGCGGACGGCGTGCACTGCGCGGGCAGCTGCACCATCCAGAACGTGTGGTGGGAGGACGTGGGCGAGGACGCGGCCACGTTCAAGGGGACCTCGGCGGGCTCGACGTACACCGTCTACGGCGGTGGCGCGAAGAAGGCCGACGACAAGGTCTTCCAGTTCAACGGCGCGGGCAAGCTGGTCGTGACGAAGTTCCAGGTCTCCGACTTCGGCAAGCTGGTGCGCGCCTGCGGCAACTGCTCCAAGCAGTACCAGCGCAACATCATCGTGAACGACGTCGACATCACCGCCCCCGGCAAGTCGATCGTCGGCATCAACACCAACTACGGCGACACGGCCGCGCTGCGCAACATCCGCATCCACGGCGACAGCGGCAGGAAGATCGCCACCTGCGACCGCTTCACCGGCAACAACACCGGTGCCGAGCCGCCGAAGACGGGCACGGGCCCCGACGGCAAGTACTGCAAGTTCACCGCATCGGACATCAGCTACAAGTAGCGGACACAGCGATGCGGCACGGCCGACGATGGCCGCGCCGCATCGCTGCCCCGTGTGTTCAGCTGCCGAGCAGCCGGTCGTACTCGGCTTGGGTCACCGGCAGGACCGTGCCGTGCCGGGCTCCGGCCGGCAGAGCGGCGTTCTTCGTCTCGCTCCACGTGTCCGACGCGAGGTCCGTCGTCTCGAAGAGGACATAGCCGCGCCCGCCGAACTCGTCGATGAGCATGTACCACTTGTCACCGGTGTTGGCCCGGAACACCGCGGGCCCCTCGCCCCGGTCGATCACGCCCTTCCCGATGCAGTCCGCCACGAAGTCGTACGAGGTGTCCGTCAGCCGCTTCGACTTCTCCGCGGTGATGAACTTCGAGCAGGGGGTGCCCGACGCCGGGTCCCGCTCGTCCTTGGTGAAGCGGTAGTAGGCGCCGCCGTCCTTGACCACCGTCGAGTCGATCACCGAGTAGCCGGGGTCGTTCCAGACCTTGGGCTCGCTGAAGGTGCGGAAGTCCTTCGTCGTGGCGTACAGCATCTTGTTGTACGTCGATCCGGTGTGGTCCGGGTCGTCGGCGCCGTAGACCTTGGACGCCCAGAAGACGACGTACGCCTTCTGCCGCTCGTCGTAATAGGCCTCCGGTGCCCAGGTGTTGCCCGCCGTGTCCGGGGCGACCTTCACCAGGCGCTGGTCGGTCCAGTGGACCAGGTCCGTGGACTCCCACACCATGATCGACTTGCTGCCGGTGCGCTGGACCTGGTCCCAGCTGCCGCCGCTCCCGCCGTACATCCGCAGGTCGGTGGCGATCTGATAGAACTTGTCGCCCTTCGGCGAGCGGATGATGAACGGGTCGCGCAGCCCCTTGGTGCCGAGCTGCGAGGTGAGCACCGGTTCTCCGCCGTTCAACTCCTGGTAGCGCGTGGGGTCGTTGCCCCGGCTGAGCGCCATGCGGATCTGCTCGCCGTCCGCGGAGCCCTCACCGGTGAAGTAGCTGAAGAGATAGCCCGCGTACTTCTGCTTGGCTTGGGTTGGCTCCGCGTGCGCGGGAGTCGCGAGCAGACCGGCCATCAGGGCGAGGAACGGGATCAGAATTCTCGCGGGCACGGCTCAGCCTGCCGAGAAGCTGTGCACCGTGCTGGACCGGTAGGTCTCGCCGGGCCGCAGCACCGTCGAGGGGAACTTCGGCTGGTTGGGGGAGTCCGGGAAGTGCTGGGTCTCCAGGCACAGACCGTCGCCCTGCCGGTAGGTCCGCCCCGAGGGCCCGGTGAGGGTGCCGTCCAGGAAGTTCCCGGAGTAGAACTGCACGCCCGGCTCCGTCGTGGCGATCTTCATCGCGCGCCCGGACCCCGGGTCCCGCAGCGTCGCGAAGTGCTCGGGGCGGCGCGTGATGCCCTTGTCCAGGACCCAGTTGTGGTCGAAGCCCTTGGCGGTCACCAGCTGCTCGTGGGAGACGCGGATGTCCTCGCCGACCGTCTTGGCGCGCCGGAAGTCGAAGGGCGTGCCCGCCACCCTCGCCAGCTCGCCCGTCGGGATCAGACCGGCGTCGGTGGGCGTGAACCGGGCGGCGGCCAGGGTCAGTTCATGGTCCAGGATGTCGCCGCTGCCCTCGCCCGCGAGGTTGTAGTAGGTGTGGTTCGTCAGGTTCACCACGGTGGCCTTGTCCGTGGTGGCCGCGTAGTCGATGCGCCAGTCGCCGCGTGCGGTGAGGGTGTACGTGACGGTCACCCGCAGCGTGCCGGGGTAGCCCATCTCGCCGTCGACGCTCGTGTAGTGCAGCCGCAGGCCGACACCGGAGGAGTCCTTGAACGGCTCGACGTCCCACACCCGCGTGTCGAAGCCCTTGGCCCCGCCGTGCAGGCTGTTCTCGCCGTCGTTCACGGAGAGCTGGTGGGTCTTGCCGTCCAGGGTGAAGCGGCCCTTGGCGATGCGGTTGCCGTAGCGGCCGATCGTCGCGCCGAAGAAGGTGGTTCCGGCGACGTACTCCTGGACGGTGTCGTAGCCGAGGGAGACGTTCGTGTACCGGCCGTGCCGGTCGGGCAGTTCGAGGGACTGCACGATGCCGCCGTACGAGAGCACCTTCATGCGGGTGCCGCCGTTCGCCAGCGACCAGCGGTACACCTTGGTGCCGTCGGCCAGCTTGCCGAAGAGTTCCTTGGCCGGCGCGTGGCCCGCCGAGGCGTACGAGGTGCCCGCGACGGCGGCGGTGAGCCCCGCGGCGGCGGTCGTGGCCAGGACGGTACGTCTGGTCGTTTCCATGTGCGACTCCAAACAGAAGAGTTGTGGAGAGGGACGGCCGGGCCCCGTAAGAGGCGCGGGGAACTGCGCGAACAGCCCCCACCGGCCCGCGGATTCAGCATTCGCTTCCTGCGGCCGCCTAACGGCCGACCTTGCGCTTGTTCCAGACGTCGAAGCCGACCGCGGCCAGCAGCACCAGGCCCTTGATGACCTGCTGGTAGTCGGTGCCGATGTTGACCAGGGACATGCCGTTGTTGAGGACGCCGAGCACCAGGCCGCCGATCACGGCGCCCATCACCGTGCCGACGCCGCCGCTCATCGACGCGCCGCCGATGAACGAGGCGGCGATCGCCTCGAGTTCGAAGTTCAGGCCCGCCTGCGGAGTGCCCGCGTTCAGGCGCGCCGCGTACACACAGCCCGCGAGTGCGGCGAGCACGCCCATGTTGACGAAGATCAGGAAGGTGACGCGCTTGTCCTTGACGCCGGACAGCTTCGCCGCCGCCTTGTTCCCGCCGAGCGCGTAGATGTGGCGTCCGACGACCGCGTTGCGCATCACATAGCCGAGGGCGATGAGCAGGCCGCACATGATGAGCAGGACGACGGGGACGCCGTGGAAGCTCGCGAGGGTCAGCGTGAAGGCGACGACGGCGGCGGTGATCGCCACCAGCTTGGCCGCCCACAGGCCCGTGGGCGTCACGTCGAGGTCGTAGGCCAACTGCTGCTTGCGGCTGCGCCATTCGCGGAACAGCAGGAAGGCGACCGTCACCAGGCCGAGCACGAGCGTCGGGTTGTGGTACTGCGTGTACGGGCCCATCTCGGGGATGAACCCCTTGGCGATGTTCTGGAAGCCCTCGGGGAACGGCGAGAGCGACTGGCCCTCCAGGACGATCTGCGTGAGACCGCGGAAGAGCAGCATGCCGGCCAGGGTCACGATGAACGACGGGATGCCGACGTACGCGATGAAGAAGCCCTGCCAGGCTCCGGCGACCGCGCCGATCAGGAGCGACAGGACGAGGGCGAGCACCCAGGGCATGTCGTGTTTGACCATCATCACCGCCGACATGGCGCCGACGAAGGCGACGAGGGAGCCGACGGACAGGTCGATGTGACCGGCGATGATGACGATCATCATGCCGATGGCCAGGATGAGGATGTAGCCGTTCTGCTGGATCAGGTTCGAGACGTTGTTCGGCAGGAGCAGCGTGCCGTCGGTCCAGATCTGGAACAGGATGACGATGAAGGCCAGGGCGACGAGCATGCCGTACTGGCGCATGTTGGAGCGCACGCTCTGCAGCAGCAGATCACGCGTGGACTCCTTGGCGGGCGGCGTGGACGGGGTGTCACGTGGTGGCGTGGTCGTGGTGGTCATCGCGGATGCCTCAGCTTCTGTTCTTGGTCATGTGGCGCATCAGGAGTTCCTGGGTGGCGTCCGCGCGGTCGACCTCACCGGTCAGCCTGCCCTCGGCCATCGTGTAGATCCGGTCGCACATCCCGAGCAGCTCGGGCAGTTCGGAGGAGATGAAGAGCACTGCCTTGCCCGCGGCCGCCAGCTTGTCGATGACGGTGTAGATCTCGAACTTGGCGCCGATGTCGATGCCGCGTGTCGGCTCGTCGAGGATCAGCACCTCGGGGTCGGCGTGGATCCACTTGCTCAGGACGACCTTCTGCTGATTGCCGCCGGAGAGCCGTCCCACCTGCTCGAAGACGGTGGGGGCCTTGATGTTCATCGACTTGCGGTAGCGCTCGGAGACGGAGCGCTCGTGGTGCTCGTCGACGAAGCCGTCCTTGCGCCGCATGCCCGAGAGCGAGGCCAGGGAGATGTTGCGGTTGATGTTGTCGATGAGGTTCAGGCCGTACTGCTTGCGGTCCTCGGTGACGTACGCGATCCCGGCGTCGACCGCCGCGGGCACGTTCCTCGTCACGACCTCGCGCCCGCCGACGGCCACCGTTCCGGCGACGTACTGACCGTAGGAACGCCCGAAGACGGACATCGCGAGCTCCGTGCGGCCCGCGCCCATCAGGCCCGCGATGCCGACGATCTCGCCGCGCCGCACGGTCAGCGACACGTCGTCGACGACCTTGCGCTGGTGGTCCACCGGATGCCGCACCGTCCAGCCCTCGACGGAGAGGGCGAGGGAGCCCGCGTCCTGTCCCTCGTACGGCGTGCGGTCGGGGAAGCGGTGGTCGAGGTCGCGGCCGACCATGCCGCGGATGATGCGGTCCTCGGCCACCTGCGGCTCGGAGGTCGGGGTCTCACGGACCGTCAGGGTCTCGATGGTCCGCCCGTCGCGCAGGATCGTCACCGAGTCGGTGATGGCCCGGATCTCGTTGAGCTTGTGGGAGATGATGATGCAGGCGATGCCCTGCTCGCGCAGCTCCAGGATGAGGTCGAGGAGCTTGGCGCTGTCCTCGTCGTTCAGGGCGGCCGTCGGCTCGTCCAGGATGAGCAGCTTCACCTCCTTGGACAGGGCCTTGGCGATCTCCACCAGCTGCTGCTTGCCCACGCCGATGTCGGCCACCGGAGTCTGCGGCTTCTCGCTCAGACCGACCCGCTTGAGCAGCGCGCTCGCCCTGCGCAGCGTGTCGTTCCAGTCGATGAAGCCCCGGGTGCTCTGTTCGTTGCCCAGGAAGATGTTCTCCGCGATGGACAGATAGGGGACGAGCGCCAGCTCCTGATGGATGATCACGATGCCGTGCTTCTCGCTGGCGCGGATGTCCTTGAAGGCCATCCGCTCGCCCTCGAAGTGGATCTCGCCGTCGTAACTGCCGTGCTCGTGGACGCCGCTGAGGACCTTCATCAGCGTCGACTTGCCCGCGCCGTTCTCGCCGCAGATCGCGTGGATCTCCCCGGCGCCCACGGTCAGGTTCACGTCGGAGAGCGCCTTGACGCCGGGGAACGTCTTGGTGATGCCGCGCATCTCCAGTACGGGCCCGCTCATGAGAGCTGACCTGCCTTGAAGTAGCCCTCGTCCACGAGGAGTTGGGTGTTGGACTTGTCGATGCTGACCGGGTCGAGGAGGAAGGACGGCACGGTCTTCTTGCCGTTGTTGTAGTCCTTGGTGTTGTTGACCTTCGGCTTCTTGTCGTTCAGGACCGCGTCGCCCATGGACACCGTCTGCGCGGCCAGCTTGCGGGTGTCCTTGAACACCGTCTGCGTCTGCTCGCCGCGGATGATGGACTTCACCGACGCGAGCTCCGCGTCCTGCCCGGTGATCACCGGCAGCGGCTGGCTCTTGGAGCCGTAGCCGGCGCTCTTCAGCGCGGAGATGATGCCGATCGAGATGCCGTCGTACGGTGAGAGGACCGCGTCGACCTTCGCGGAGCCGTAGTTCTTGCTGATCAGGTCGTCCATGCGCTTCTGCGCGGTGCCGCCGTCCCAGCGCAGTGTGGTGGCCTGGTTCATCTTCGTCTGCTTGCTGCGGACGGTGAGCTGGCCGCTCTTGAAGTACGGCTCGAGCACCTTCATGGCGCCGTTCCAGAAGTACTTGGTGTTGTTGTCGTCCGGCGAACCCGCGAACAGCTCGATGTTCTTCGGGTCGCCGCCCTTCTCCGGCTCGCCCAGCTTCAGCTTCTTGACGATGTACTGGGCTTCGAGGCGGCCCACGCGCTCGTTGTCGAACGAGGCGTAGTAGTCGACGTGTTCCGTGCCGAGGATGAGGCGGTCGTACGAGATCACGGGGATGCCCGCGTCGTGCGCGCGCTGCAGGACCTCGGTGAGCGCCGAGCCGTCGATGGCGGCGACCACCAGGAGGCTGCGCCCCTTGGTGATCATGTTCTCCAGCTGGGCTATCTGGTTCTCGACCTTGTCGTCCCCGTACTGGAGATCGGTCTTGTACCCGGCCTTCTGGAACTGCTTGGCCATGTTGTTGCCGTCGGCTATCCACCGCTCGGAGGCCTTGGTGGGCATCGCGAGGCCGATGGTGCTGCCCTTGCCCTCGTCCGGCTTGTAGCGGCTGCCGCCGACGGCCTCCTGGCCGCAGGCGGTCAGCGAGCCGAGCAGCACGGCGGTGGCCACGGCGGCGGTGAGACGCGCTTTTCTCGATGTGCGGGTGGTCATGGGTCAGTCCCCTTCCGGGACGGGGAAGCGCTGGAGCTCGCCGGGCATGCGGGAGCCGAGCGGCGACATTCCGCCGTCCGCGCCGTGCCGTGCGAGCAGATCGAGGGCGAGACGGCCGCGGCGGACCCGCTCGCGGGCGGTGGCCAGGGTGTGGTCGCGCAGCTGGGCACCGTAGGGGTAGATGCCGGGGGACTTGCTCAGGCCGAACTTGAGGTAGATCGGGGCGCCGCGCCGGATCAGCTCGGCCGCCTCGTACATCCGGACGTAGCCGCCGAGGTCGTCGGGCGCCTCGACGTAGAGGTCCACCGGGGCGCGGCTTGCCCGGCGGATCTCCGTGAGGTGGTCGAGGGTGAGGTCGGAGGGGATGTTGAGGGAGTCGGCGCCGAGCCGCTCGTAGACCGCGTACGAGGCCGGGTTGACCGGTCCGATCAGGGCGGAGACCTTGAACGTGGTGTCGGCGGGCAGCACGCCGGCCACCCGCAGCCGGTGCAGCGTCCACAGCACGCCCTCGTCGGCGACGAGCAGGCAGCGCACCCCCAACTCGGTGGCGCGCACGGCGTCCTCGACGCAGCCGGCGAGCGCGTCATGGCCGCGCGAGCGCAGGCCGCCGCCGCCGGAGTCGGTGCGGGTCGCGGCGCCGATGTCCCAGGTGCCGCGCGGCCCGGTGAACAGGCAGAGCTCGATGTCCCGTTCGGCGCAGGCCTCCACCATCTCGGTGATCTCGTCGTCGGAGAGCATCCAGATGCCGCTGCCCTGGCTGATGCGGTGGATCGGCACGTCGAGCCGCGAGCTCTCCTTGAGCACGACGGCGAGCGCTTCGGGACCTTCCACGGAAGGGATCTCGGTGCGCCAGGTGCCACCGTCGGGGAACGCGTGCGGGGACGCGTCGGCCGGGTCGATGGCGGGGACGGGGTGCCCGATGCGGGCGAGGGCGTCGACGCCGGGACGGCGGGGTGCTGACGGGCTGGTCACGGGACTCCCATACGCTGTGAATGACGCGGTGTTCGATATTTCGTACGTTGGTCGGTTCGGTGGGTGTACGGCGGTACGGGGGTATGCGGGGCGCTGACACCGCGCACCGCCGTACGTCTCAGGGGCGCATCTCAGGGACGCAGGAGCACCTTCCCGGTCTTCGGGTCGCCGCCGCCGACCAGCGCGACGGCCTCGCCGAAGCGTTCCAGCGGGAACTCGTGCGTGATGAGCGGCGCCGGGTCGAGCAGGCCGAGCCCGAAGGCGCGCACCGCGTCCGACCAGGCCGAGGACGGCGCGCCGAAGACACTGCGCACCTCCAGCTGGCTCAGCGAGAGATGCACCGGATCGATGCCGACCGCGCCGGGCGTGAACATGCCGGTGAGGACCACCCGGCCGCCCCTGCGCGCGAGCAGACACGAGTCGGCGGCCGTGCTCGGCGCCCCCGCGGTCTCCACGACCAGATCGAAGCGGCCGTGGTACGCCTGCGCCTCGGCGGGCGTCAGGCTCTCGCTCGCCCCGAACTCCAGCGCCCGCAGGCCACGCTCGGCCCGCGGGTCGATCACGACGAGTTCGCCGGGCGACGAGGCGGCGAGCAACTGCACCGCGAGCATCCCCAGGGTGCCCGCGCCGACCACCGCGATCCGCTCGCCGGGCCGCGGTCGTCCCGTCCGCACCGCTCCGGCGATCACCGCGGCGGGTTCGAGCAGGGCGGCGGCTGCCAGGTCCGCGTCCGGGTGAAGCAGGTGCAGGAGCCGGGCGGGTACGGCCACGTGGTCGGCGAAGGCGCCGGGCTCGGTGAACCCGGTCTCCGCGTATCCGCCGCCGCACAGACTCGTCTCGCCGCACCGGCAGCGCTCGCAGGTGCCGCAGGCACGGAACCCCTCGGCGACGGTCTTCCGCCCGACGAGCGCCGGGTCGACGCCGTCGCCGACGGCCTCGACGGTGCCGGACCACTCGTGCCCGGGGGTCACGGGATAGCGCACATAGGCGGCGTCCCGGTGCCCGTCGTACACCTCGCGGTCGCTCATGCAGATCCCGGCGGCGGCGACGCGCACCAGGACCTCGCCCGGGCCCGGCTCGGGGCGGGCCCCGGCCGTGAGCCGGTGCGAGCCCGGCCGGTCGATCACGATCGCGCGTGAGTCGCCGCTCACTTCGCGGCCGCCTTGGGGGCGCGCTTCTCCCAGCCCTCGGCCCACAGGTCGAACCGCGCCTGCTGCTGCGGGAACTCGGCCGCCGCGTCCGTGTCGAGCTCGACGCCCAGACCCGGCGCGTGCGACACCTCGAAGTAGCCGTCGACCACCTGCGGAGCGCCCTTGACCACCTTCTTGATCTCCGCGTCCGCGAAGTCGTTGAAGTGCTCCAGGATCTTGAAGTTGGGCGTGCAGGCGGCCAGTTGCAGCGAGGCCGCGGTCAGCACCGAGCCGCCCACATTGTGCGGGGCGATCAGCGTGTAGTGCGTCTCCGCGGTCGCGGCCAGCTTGCGGGTCTCCAGGATGCCGCCGATGTGGCCGAGGTCCGGCTGGATGATGTCGGCGGCCTGCGACTCGAACAGCTCGCGGAACTCGATCCGGTCGTGGATGCGCTCACCGGTGGCGATGGGCATGTCCACCTTGGCGGCGACCTTCTCAAGCGCCTTGAGGTTCTCCGGCGGCACCGGCTCCTCCAGCCACGCGGGCCGGAACGGCGCCATGTCCTTGGCCAGGCGCACCGCCGTGGACGGGCTGAACCGCCCGTGCATCTCCAGCATCAGCTCGGCGTCCGGGCCGATCGCGTCCCGCACCGCCTCGATCAGCGAGACCGCGTAGGACGTGCCCGCCTGGTCGAGCTCGAAGTGGCCGGTCCCGAACGGGTCGATCTTCAGGGCGCGGTAGCCCCGCTCGACCACGGCCGTGGCGGCCTTGTGGTACGCCTCCGGAGTGCGCTCGGTGGTGTACCAGCCGTTGGCGTACGCCTTGACCTTGTCGGTCACCTTCCCGCCGAGAAGCTGCCAGACCGGTACGCCGAGGGCCTTGCCCTTGATGTCCCAGCAGGCCATCTCCACGCAGGCGATGCCCGACATGACGATCTCGCCGGCCCGGCCGTAGTCGCCGTACTTCATCCTCCGCACGAGATCCTCGACCGCGAACGGATCGGATCCCACGATGTGGTTGGCCGCCGCCTCGCCGAGGTAGCCGAGCAGCGCGTCGGTGCGGCCGAGCATGCGGGTCTCGCCGACGCCGGTGAGGCCTTCGTCGGTGTGGACCTGGACGTAGGTGAGATTGCGCCACGGCGTTCCCACCACGTGCGTGCTGATTCCCGTAATACGCAAGGCAGTTGCCCCTTGGTTGTTCGGTATTTCGTCACACGTTCGAAATGTTGGCGTGACCGTATTCACGCAGGCGGCAGGGTGTCAATGGGTCGAGCGAAACGGTCTTGGACAGGCCTCGGATCGGTATCGGGTCCACAGGTGTGCCCCTCAGGCCGTTGCGCGCCGAACGCCGCTGTGTCTAGCCTGTGTTCGTCATATCGATCGTTGACCGAAGTTTCGGACGAAGCTTTCGGACGCACGGGGTGGGAGGCCGACCATGGGACGACTGGTTCCAGCGGTGACCAGGGCGCTGGACATACTGGAGCTGTTCCTGGAGGGCGACGGCACGCTGTCCGCCCCCGAGGTCACCCGCAGACTCCAGCTGCCGCGCACCACCGTGCACGAACTGCTCACCACCCTTGCCGCCCGCTCGTACCTTGTCCAGATCCCGGACCAGACGGGCCGCTACCGCCTCGGCGTACGCGCCTACCAGCTCGGCAGCCGGTACGCGGAGCAGCTCGACCTGGCCGCCGAGGGCCAGCAGGTGGCCCGTGAGGTCGCCGAGACCTGCGACGAGACCGTCCACGTGGCGGTCCTCGAGGACACGGACGTCATCTACATCGCCAAGGTGGACTCCACGCACGCCGTGCGCATGGTCTCCGCGGCGGGCCGCAAACTGCCCGCGCACTGCACGTCGGTCGGCAAGATGCTGCTGGCCTCACTGCCCCAGGACGAGCTCGAAACCCGCCTTGCGGGCAGGGAGCTGGTGGCGATGACCCAGAACAGCATCACCGAGCAGGACGCGCTGCTCGCCGCGCTCGGCGAGATCCGGGAGCGCGGGGTGGCGGCCGAACACCGCGAGTCCAACCCGGACGTGAGCTGCGTGGCCGCCCCGGTCCGCGACAGCGCGGGCCACGTCGTGGCGGCGCTCTCCATCTCCGTGCCGATGATCCGCTGGAGCGAGCAGCGCGAACAGGAACTGGCCGAGCTGGCGGCCAAGGGGGCGGGCGATCTCTCGGAGCGCCTGGGTCACCGCGGCGGACGGTGACTACAGATTCACGCGGACTCCAGGTCCAGGAGCCGCTGCTTGGCCTCAAGGCCGCCCGCGTACCCCGTCAGTGAGCCGTCGGCGCCGATGACCCGGTGGCAGGGGCGCACGACCAGCAGCGGATTGCGCCCGATCGCCGTGCCCAGGGCGCGGACCGCGACGCGCGAGAGGCCCAGCTGTTCGGCGAGCTTCCCGTACGTGGTGGTCGTGCCGTACGGGAGGGAGTCGAGGGCGTGCCAGACCCGCTCCTGGAAGTCGGTGCCGACGCCACTCACGTACTCGACGTCGAAGTGCGTCAGCGTCCCGGCGAAGTACGAGCGCAGCTGCCCGGCGATCACGGCGAAGGCCTCGTCGTCGCGCACCCACCCGTCCTGGACGACCGCGCCGCCCTTCTGCCCCGGCAGGGACAGCGAGGCCAGCGCGGTGCCGCCCGGCGCGGTGGCCGACTCCTCGCCGACCAGCAGCAGCTCGCCCAGCGGGCTCGCGACGGTGGTGTAGACGGCCTTGGCCGTGACCTTGGTCATCAGTTGCTCCCTCTTTCCCGGTGACACCCGTACTTCCCGGTGACACCCCTAAGTCTGCGGGCTGCACGCGTGTGCGGCTGGCGGGATTCGGACGCGGCGCTCATGAGCGGGTCAGGGTCAGGAGGGCGCCGCTCGTGCGGTCGGATGAGGGCCCGGTCTCCAGCAGAAGCTCGCCCGGTTCCACGACGTACTCCAGAGCGCGGTCCAGCGAGGCCAGGGTGTCCGCCTCGACGACGAAGACGACCTCGGCGCTCTCGCCCGGAGCCAACGCGATGCGGGCGAAGCCGCGCAGCTCACGGACGCGCGGCCAGGAGCTGGAGCCCGCGAGTCGGCGCACATAGAGCTGCACCGTCTCGCGCACGGCACGCGCACCCGTGTTCGTCACGGTGACCGTGCAGGTGAGCGCCGGATCGCCGACCGGAGCCTTTGAGCGGGAGAGCCGGGGCTCCCCGTACTCGACGGTCGTGTACGACAGGCCGTGGCCGAAGGCGTACAGCGCGGTGGCGGGCTGGTCCACGTAACCCCGGTAGCCGTGATCCTTGGCGTTGTAGAACACCGGCAGCTGCGCCGCCGAGCGCGGCACGGAGACCGGCAGCCGCCCCACGGGCTCCGCGCGCCCGAAGAGCACCTCGGCGATCGCCCGCCCTCCCCACGGCCCCGGATACCAGGCCGAGAGCACGGCACGGGCCCGCCCGGACAGCTCCGGAACGGCATGCGGCCGCCCCTGGACGAGGACCGCGACGACGGGGGTGCCGGTGGCGGACACGGCATCCAGGAGCGCCAACTGCCCACCCGGAAGACCCAGTCCGGCCAGGTCGACCCCTTCGCCGCACGTCATGCCCGCCGGAGCGCCGGAGGCCACGACGGCGGCCCCGTTGCTGTCGAAGCGGGTGTCGGCCTCCCGCGCGCTGGACCCGCCGAGCACGAGCACGGCGACATCGGCGCCGGCGGCCAGTGCCACCGCGTCCGCGATCCCGCCGCGGTCGTCGCCCACCAGCTCACAGCCCCGCGCGTACGTCACCTCGGTGCCCGGCGGCGCCACCGCCCTGATGCCGTCGAGGACGGTGAGCCCGGTGCCGGGGCGCTGCGGCGCGGTGTAGTCGCCGAGCTGCTGGGGGAGCGAGTCGGCGTTGGGGCCGATGACGGCGATGCGGGAGGGATGCGCCAGGGGGAGAGTCGTCCCGTCATGGCTCAGCAGGACGACGGACTCGCGGGCCAGGCGCTCGCTCAACCCGGCCTGCGGTGCCGCGCGGTCACGGTCCTCGTCGACGTAGGGCCGCTCGAAGAGCCCCAGGCGGAACTTCAGTGTCAGGACGCGGGCGACCGCCGCGTCCAGGGCGTGCTCGGAGACCAGACCACGCTCCACCGCCTCCGCGAGACGCGGGAAGCAGCCGTCCCACAGGCTCAGATCCGTGCCCGCGTCCAGCGCCAGCGCGCCCGCCGCCACCGGGTCCCCCGCGAGACGCACGAGGCGGTCCAGGGCGCAGCCGTCGGCCATCACCAGACCCGTGAACCCCCAGCGCTCGCGCAGGAGACCGGTGAGCAGCTCGCGGCCGGCCGCGCACGGCAGACCGTCGTACTCGTTGTACGCGGCCATGACGCCCGCCGCTCCGGCGCGGACCCCCGCCCGCGCCGCCACCAGGTGGATCTCGTGGAGTTCGCGCGGGCCGAGCTCCGTGGCCGCGCTATTGCGGCCGCCGATCGTCGCGCCCTGCCCGGCGAAGTGCTTGAGCACCACCGCCGCCCGGTCCGGGGCGAACACGGCATCGCCGCCCTGCATGCCCCGCACCAGCGCCTCGGTGAAGCGTGCCGCCAGATACGGGTCCTCGCCGAAGCACTCCTCCGCGCGTCCCCAGCGCGGATCGCGGACCAGGTCGAGCGCCGAGACGAGAGCCACATGGCCGCCCCGGGCGCGCAGCTCGCAGGCCGCGCCCGCCGCGGCGGCCTCGTACAGCTCCGGGTCCCAGGTCGCGCCGACCGCGAGATTCACCGGAAGGACCGTGCCGTCCAGGGCCTGGTGGCCGTGCGGCACCTCCTCGACCATCAGGACCGGAATGCCGAGCCGTGTGCTCGACATGACGTGCCGCTGCACCGAGTCGGCGACGCGTGCCGCGTCCGCCGCGGTGATGCCGTCCGCGAAGGTCACGCCCGACCAGGGGTCGGCGCGCTGGAGTCCGTACAGCGCGCCCATCCCGTCGAACGCGGCGACCTCGGCACGGAAGGCGTCCGTCAGGCGGTGGCCCTCGGGCGTCCGCTCGTACGCGTCCCAGCCGTACATCCGCTGGTTGACCTGGCCCACCTTCTCGGTGAGCGTCATCCGCGCGAGCAGATCGCGGACCCGGTCGGCGACCGGAGCGCCGGCTTCCTGGTACAGCGGCGTGCTCATCGGGCCGATCGCGCTCATCGCTGTTCGAGGACGCGCACGCCGAACGGGACGAGCCGCACCTCCTCCACCGCCTCACCCGTCTCCAGGTCGTGCAGCGAACCGTCGACCGCGGGACGTACCGTCAGCTCCTCGTCGGCCTGGCTGACCAGCCACACGAACCGCCGTCCGTCCTCGTGCACCAGGGCATCCGCCGAGACGTACGGGCTGTCGACCGTCACCGGCCGCCGCACACCCGCCAGTTGGGCCAGCGCCGCGTACAGCCGGTGTGTCTGCTCCGGGTTGACGCGGGCCGTGCGCGCGGCCATGTGCTCCAGCGGATAGGTCGCCAGGACCGTACGGCCGCTCCCCGTCTCGTTCACCAGGAGCGCGGGACGGCCGTGCGCGTCCTTCGCCACGACGCGCGCGCCCACCGGCACGACCGGCAGATAGGCGCGGCTGTCCTCGTTGCCCGCGACCGGGAAGCGCAGGGTCTGACCCGCCGCGATGCCGCCGAACTCCTCGGTGAAGGTCAGCTCCAGGACGTCGTCCTCGATGGGTTCGGCCACCCCGTAGGTGAGCTGGAGCTCGACGCCGAAGAGGCCGTCCAGGTCGTCGAACCACGGGCCGCGCGTGCCGGGGTGCTCGCCGGAGCAGAACGACAGGTAGACGGTGGCGCCCTCGCGGGCCCGCCGCTCCAGCTCGCGCCGCGTGCGGGTCGTCAACTGCCGGGTGGACGGCAGGAGATACAGGGACGCGTCCCCGGGCATCCCGTCCGCCTCCCGCGTGAGGCCCACCGGGAGATCGGCCCCGCGCGCGGCGACGTACCCCTGATGGAGGGACGTGAAGATCAGGGGGCGGTCGGCAGGGCGGCTGTAGGGGTAGCCGCGCTCCAGGAACGCGGGCACGACGAGCGCCGCGTCGGCGTCCGAACGGTGGCAGCGAGCGAAGTCCACCTGCTCCAACACCTTGGAGAAAGCGGCGAGTTCGACCAGTGGAGTCTTCGGTGCGCCCGTGCCGTCCGTGATGCCGAAGTGCATCTCGAAGGGGTGGTGGTCGTAGGGCGACTGGTCCCACAGGTCGTCGTAGTCGGTGTTGTTCCAGGCTATCCAGCCGGTCGCGCCGCCCAGCAGGGAGTTGTGGAGCGTCTGGCGGTAGTAGATGCCCGCGTTCCGCGCCGACACGGTGTCCGTCGAGAGCCCGAACTCCTCCAGGATTACCGGCTGTTCGGTGACCGCGGCCAGCTCGCACTCGAACGCGGCGCGGTAGTGCTGACGGACCCGGTCCGTGTCGGAGCGGTACACGTGCGGGCCCACGAAGTCGACGTACTCGGCCGTGTCCCGCAGTGAGAAGCCGTTGTCGCGGCCGGTCACCTCGATGCCCCACGCGCCGTCGCCCAGCGACACGGGCTGCGTGCCGCCCGCCGCGCGCACCGCGTCACACATGAACTGCGCCCAGGCGGTGACGACATCGCTGGACGGCGGGTCCACCTGGTAGATGCGGCCGTAGCCCGGCATCTCGTTGGTGATGAGCCAGCCGGTGACCGCCGCGTGGTCCTTGAAGCGGCGCGTCATCTGCGACACGAACCACGCCTGGCGGCCGACCAGCCACACGTCCTCGTAGAGGTCGCGGCCCCCGCGCCACGCCGGGTCCCAGTTCTCGCCGGACATGTGACCGACGATGAAGGTGGGCACCGTGCCCATCCCCATCTCGGTGTGCGCGTCCAGGAAGTCACAAAAGCGCTCGCACAGCTCCTCGTCGACGCGGTGCGGTTCGGGGTGGAAGTCCGGCCAGTAGAAGAACGAGCGGGTCATCGTCAGGCCGTGCTCACGCAGCACGGTCAGTTCCTCGCGGACCGTTTTCGGGTCGTAGTTCCGCCACATCAGCGGACCGCCGGTGCGGGACCAGAAGTTGGCGCCGATCCAGGGCAGGACGGCGGAGTCGTGGGTGAGCTGGGCACTGTGGCGTCGCATGGGGGTACTCAGGTCTTTCCGTACGAAGGTGGAGAAGTACGCGGAAGGGGACGGCCGTCAGCCCGCGGGCCCCGTCGACTCGCGGACCACGAGCCGTGGCCGGTCGTCGAGCGCCACGGGCGGCACGTCCTCGCCGCACTGCGCGAGCAGCGCACGCGCGGCGGCGGCGCCGACCCGCTGCACCTGCTGGTCGACGGTCGTCAGGCGCGGATGCAGCCAGCGGCCGATCGGGAGGTTGTCGTAGCCGACGACGGACAGATCGTCCGGGACGCGCAGTCCGGCGCGCTGGGCCGCCCCGATGCCGCACACCGCCATGGAGTCGTTGGCGTACATGACGGCGGTGGGACGCTCCGCCATGCCGAGCAGCTCCTCGGTCGCGGCGACGGCCGCCGCCTCGGAGAAATCGGTGCTCAGGACGGCTGCGGGCTCGACTCCCTTGAGCAGCAGGGTCTCTTCGAAGACCGTGCGGCGCAGACCGGTGTGCAGCAGCTCGCCGGGCCCCGACACATAGGCGATGCGCCGGTGACCGAGCTCGAGGAGGTGGTCGACGGCTTCGTGTATGCCCGCGCCCTGGTTGCCCAGGCCCACGGTGGGCACGGGCGCGTCCGGGTGGGGCGCGCCGAGCAGCACGGCTGGCAGGCCAAGGCCCCGCAGGAGCGGTGGGCGCGGATCGTCGGCGCGGGCGTCGGTCAGGACGGCGCCGTCGACGCGGCCCTCGGCGGCGAGGCGTTCGTACAGCGCGCTCTCCTCGGCCACGTCCGTGACCAGGTGGAGGAGCAGGCCGTAGCCGCGCGGGGCCAGTTCGCCCTCCAGGCCGGTGATCAGCTCGCTGAAGTGCGGGTCCGCGCCGAGCACGTCCGTGGGACGGCGCACGACGAGGGCGAGTGTGCGCGTGCGGGCGCTGCGCAGGGCGGTGGCCGTGGCGCTGGGCGACCAGCCGAGGTCGGCCGCGGCGTCCAGGATGCGGCGTCGGGTGGCCTCGGAGATGCGGCCCTTGGCGTTGAAGGCCTGCGAGACGGCGGCCGTGGAGACCCCGGCCGCCGCGGCGACCGCCTTGATGTTCGGACGGCCACCGTTGTCCCTGCGTGATGCTTCCGACCCGCTCACATCTTCACCGCCCCACTGACGAGGGCCTGCTGCATCCGCTTCTGCAGCACCGTGTAGACGGCCCATACCGGTACGAGAGTCAGAACCGTACCGGCGGTCAGCACTCCGTAATCCGTTCCCGTCAGCGACTTCAGAGTGGGCAGGGCGACCTGCACGGTCCGCTGGGAAGGGTCGGGGCCGATGATGACGAGCGAGTACAGGTACTCGTTCCAGAAGGTGAGGAAGTTCAGGAGCAGCACCGTCGCGATGCCGGGCAGACACATCGGCGTATAGACGTGGCGCAGGACCGCGAAGGTGGAGGCGCCGTCCATCCGCGCCGCCTCCTCCATCTCCTTGGGGATGGTCCGCATGAACTGCACCAGGATGACCACGGACAGCGGCATCGCGGTGGCGGGCAGGAAGAGCACCATGAACAGGCGCGTGTGGAACAGGCCCGTCGCCGCGGCCAGCAGGAACGTAGGGAAGAGCGCGGCGAACGTCGGGATGAGGAAGCCCAGCGAGAAGACCTTCTCCACGAAGGCCCCCATCCGGCCCGTCGCGCGGGCGATCGCGAACGCCGCGGGGATCGCGAGCGCCAGCGTCAGCGCGAGCGAGAAGGCCGTCACCAGGGCCGAGTTGACGACCGCGAGGCCCAGATCGGCGCTCTCGAAGGCCGTGCCGAAGTTGCCGAACGACAGCGAGGTGGGAAGGGAGAAGGGGCTCGCGAAGATCTGGTCGTTCGTCTTGAAGGCGGACGCGAGCAGGTAGTAGAGGGGGACGACGAGCAGTGCCGCGTACGCCCACGCCAGGATGTGCGCGGGCAGCCAGGACTTTCCGTGTTTCAGGGTTCTCAAGGTGACCGGCTCCGATCGGGGGTCGTGCGGCGTCAGTAGTTCTGGCGGAACGCGCGGCGGATGGTGAGCAGACCGGCGAGGCCGACCAGGAAGAGGATCACGCCGACGGTCTGGCTGTAGCCGAGGTCGGCCGCGATGAACGCCTTCTGGTAGACGAGGAAGGAGAGCGTCGTCGACGAGCTGCCGGGACCGCCCTGCGTGAGCAGCAGGACGTGCTGGGCCGAGCCGAAGAACGTCCAGAGGAACTGGAGCATCGTCACCACGCCCACGTACTCGCGGATGACCGGGAAGTGCACGCCCCACATCGTCCGCCAGTGCCCGGCGCCGTCCAGCTGCGCCGCCTCGCCGATCTCCTCGGGCACACTGCCGAGCCGCGCGGCGAACAGGACGGCGGTGAAGCCGATGCCGCCCCAGATGTCGAGCACGATCAGACAGGCGAGCGCCGTCGAGGGAGAGGCGAGCCAGGCGTCGGTCACCGAGCCGAGGCCCACCGACTTCAGCGCCCCGTTGACCAGGCCGTCGGGGGAGAGCGCCGCGTAGAACACCATCGCCTTGGCCGGGGTGGAGATCAGGCCGGGGATGAAGAGGAGGTAGCGCAGGACCTTGTGGCCCGGCGGCTTCTGCGCCACGTAGTAGCCCAGCATGTACGCGCACACGATCATGATCGGCAGCGCGACGGCGAGCTGGACCGCCGTGTTGCGTACGGCGTCCCAGAACACCGGGTCGTCGAAGACCGTACGGACGTTGTCGAGCCCGGCGAACGAGACGGGCTGGAGCATGCCCGGCCAGTGCAGTGCCGCGATCACGAAGATCGCGACCATCGGGCCGACCATGAAGACCAGGTACCAGACCAGGGCCGGGACGGCGAGGATCGTGCCGCCTTCCTGGCGGCGCTTGCGGACGGGTGGCTTGGAGGGTGCGGGGCGGACCTCGGTCCCGCCCGGCGGCACGTTCGTCGACATCGTCGGCGTCGTCATCTCGGGTGACTCCCAGAAGGCTCGGGCGGCTCGGGCGGGCGGCTCATGCGGTGCGGTACGCGGCTTCGAGCACGGAGCGCACCCTGGCGGGGCTGGTGCCGCGGGTGAACGCCGTACTGGTCGCGGTGATCAGCGGCTGCGTCGCGGCCGGCGGGACGTAGATGTCGGGCAGCAGGGCCTGGCTTACGTCGGTGCCGAGCTTCTGCGCCGCGGCGACGAGCGGGAAGTCCGTGCTGAGGGTGTCGGAGCGCAGGGCCATGTCGCGCCCGCTCTCCTTGATGAAGCGGGACACGGTGTCCGGGCGGTACATGAAGCGCAGGAACTTCTCGACCGCGTCCAGCTTCTTCGTGCCGTTCGGGCTGATCCAGAAGCCGATGAGGGTGTACGTCCGCAGGATCGTCGGCTTGGCGTGCGCGGCGTCCGGCGCGAGCGGCCAGCCGCCGACCTCGGTGTGCCGGGCGACCTTCTCCGGGACCTTGGCCAGGGCCGATGACATCGCGGACTGGACGGCGGCGGCCTCGGTGTTGAACTGCGTCGTCATCGTGTCGGAGGTCAGGCCCTGCGCCTTGTCGGCGAAGACGCCCGCGTCGCGCAGGGCGGCGAAGTACTCGATGCCCTCGCGGGCGCCCCGGCTGCCGCTGAAGTCGCCGCTCGTGAACACCTTTCGCGCCTCGCCGGGGGAGAGGAACGTCTGGATGATCTGGGCGAGGAGCTTCTGGCCCGTCCAGTCGTTGCCGCCGACGGTCACCGGGGCGATCCCCTTGGCGCGGAGCCTGCGGGCGGCGGCGATCAGCTGGTCGCCGGTGGTGGGGACGGCGTCGACCCCGGCCTTGTCGAGCAGTGCGGTGTTGTAGGCGACGGGCCAGTTGGTGGCGAAGTACGGGAAGGCGCGAAGGCGTCCCTTGCCGTCGGTCCAGGCGTCGAGGGCGACGGGCAGGACGCGCTCGCGCAGCCCCCAGTCGTCCATGTACCCCTTGACGTCGACGGTCGCCCCGACGTCGGTCCAGGCCAGCGTCTTGTCGTAGAGGTTCACCATGACGACGTCCGGTTCCTTGCGGGCAAGCCGCGAGGTCTCGTAGACCTGCGCGAGGTCGTCGCCGTTCACGAGGTTCTTCACCTTCAGGCCGGGGTTCTCGTCCCGGAAGGTGTTCAGGGCGGACAGGTACGTGGGTGAGCCCGGCGCGGTGGTGCCAAGCTGGCTGTGCACCACGAGCGTGTCGGGATCGGAATCCGCCGAGGCCAGCGTGGAACAGCCGGCGAGGGCGGGCAGGGTGGTGGCGGCGGCCAGGCCTGAACCTGCGGCGAGGAAGCCGCGCCGACTCATCGTTGAGCGCACAGCGGGATGTCTCCAACCAGGGCGGTTAATCGATATACCTGCGGGGGTGCGAGGACTCTAGGAGCGGTTCGTTGAATGGTCAATCCCCTGTTGCGCACTGCGAATCTTCCGGCGAAACAGGCAAAACGGTCACTTGGGGGGAGCGCAGCGTCGAAGTGGCGCCCGCCACGTCTTTATGCAACTAGTTGCACAAGGGGTCGGCGTCCTCTAGAACTGTCCTGACGACACACCCGTACGCCGGAGGGCCCGCATGAGCCGCTACCCGAACCTGCTGAACCCGCTCGACCTGGGCTTCACCACCCTGCCCAACCGGGTCCTGATGGGATCCATGCACGTGGGCCTGGAAGAGGCGCCGAACGGTTTCGAGCGGATGGCGGAGTTCTACGCGACCCGTGCGCGCGGCGGTGTCGGTCTCATCGTCACCGGCGGCATCGCCCCGAACGAGCTGGGCCGCCCCTGGGACGGCGGCGCCAAGCTGACCACCGAGGCGGAGGCGCACGAGCACGCGGGCGTCACGGCCGCCGTGCACGCGGCGGGCGGCAAGATCGCCATGCAGATCCTGCACTTCGGGCGCTACGCCTACCACGAGGGCCTGGTCGCGCCGAGCGCGATCAAGGCGCCGATCAGTCCCTTCGTGCCGCGCGCCCTCACGGACGACGAGGTCGAGCAGACAGTCGAGGACTTCGTGCGCGCCGCCGAGCTCGCCAAGCTCGCGGGCTACGACGGTGTCGAGGTCATGGGCTCCGAGGGCTACTTGATCAACGAGTTCATCGCGGCCCCCACCAACCAGCGCGAGGACCGCTGGGGCGGCGCCTACGAGAACCGCATCCGCTTCCCCGTCGAGATCGTCCGGCGCATACGCGAGCGCGTCGGCGCGGACTTCATCATCATCTACCGCCTCTCCATGCTGGACCTGGTCCCCGGCGGCTCGACCCTCGAAGAGGTCGTCCACCTCGCCAAGGAGATCGAGGCCGCGGGCGCCACGATCATCAACACCGGCATCGGCTGGCACGAGGCACGCATCCCCACCATCGCGACGTCCGTGCCGCGCGGCGCGTACACCTTCGTCACGAAGAAGGTCATGGGCGAGGTCTCCGTGCCGCTCGTCACCACCAACCGCATCAACACCCCCGAGATCGCCGAGCAGTTGCTCGCCGACGGCGCCGCCGACATGGTCTCGCTGGCCCGCCCGCTGCTCGCCGACCCGGACTTCGTCGCCAAGGCGCGGGCCGAGCAGCCCGACGCCATCAACACCTGCATCGGCTGCAACCAGGCCTGCCTGGACCACACCTTCAACCTCCAGATCACCTCCTGCCTGGTGAACCCGCGCGCCTGCCACGAGACCGAGCTCGTCCTTACGCCCACCCGTCACAAGAAGCGCGTCGCGGTCGTCGGCGCGGGCCCCGCCGGGCTGGCCTTCGCGGTGTCGGCGGCCGAGCGCGGTCACGCCGTCACGCTCATCGACGCGGCGTCCGAGATCGGCGGCCAGCTCAACGTCGCCCGCAAGGTCCCGGGCAAGGAAGAGTTCGACGAGACCCTGCGCTACTACCGCCACCAGCTCGAACGGCACGGCGTGGACGTCCGGTTGAACACCCGCGCCACCGCGGAGGAGCTGGCGAAGGCCGCGTACGACGATGTGGTCGTCGCCACCGGCGTTACGCCCCGCACCCCCGAGATCCCCGGCATCGACCACCCCAGCGTGGTCGGCTACCTCGACGTGCTGCGCGACCGCGTGCACGTGGGGGAGCGGGTCGCGATCATCGGCGCGGGCGGCATCGGCTTCGACGTCGCCGAGTTCCTGACCGACGGCGGCGAGAAGGCGAGCCTGGACCCGGCGACGTACTTCCGGCAGTGGGGCGTCGACATGGACTACAAGGACCGCGGCGGCCTGACCGCACCCGACCGGCCCACCCCGCCGCGCCAGGTCCACCTCCTGCAGCGCAAGACGTCCAAGGTCGGCCAGGGCCTCGGCAAGACCACCGGCTGGATCCACCGCACCGAGCTGCGCCACCGCGGCGTCACGATGGTGGCGGGCGCCAGCTACGACCTCATCGACGACGCGGGCCTGCATGTCACGGTCGACGGACAGTCCACGGTCATCCCCGTCGACACGGTCGTCCTCTGCTCCGGCCAGGACCCGCGCCGCGACCTGTACGAGGAGCTGCTCGCCGCCGGGCACAGCGCGCACCTCATCGGGGGCGCGGACGTGGCGGCCGAGCTGGACGCCAAGCGCGCCATCAAGCAGGGCACGGAGCTGGCCGCCGCGCTGTGACGCCGGGCGTCCGCTCCGGACGCCGTACCTAGGATGGCCGCCATGTCACTCCCGCACGCGATCCTCACCGCCCTGCTAGAGAAGCCTTCGTCGGGGCTCGAGCTGACCCGCAGGTTCGACAAGTCGATCGGCTACTTCTGGTCGGCCACGCACCAGCAGATCTACCGCGAGCTGGGGAAGCTGGAGCGGGAGGGGGCCATTCGCGCGCTTGAGCGGCAGCAGGCCACCCGCGGGCAGAAGAAGGAGTACGAGGTCCTGCCCGCGGGCCGCGCCGAGCTGGCCCGCTGGACGGCCGCGAGCCAGGACCCCAAGCCGCTGCGCGACACGCTGCTGCTGCGCCTGCGGGCGGCGGCGGTCGTCGGCACGGACGGCATCGAGGCGGACCTGCGCCGTCATCTCGCCCTGCACCGGCAGCAGTTGGCCGAGTACGAGGAGATCGAGAAGCGGGACTTCCCACCGGGGAAGGACGCGGTGGAGGACCGGCTGAGGCATGTGGTGCTGCGGGCCGGGATCGACCTGGAGACGTTCTGGACGCAGTGGCTGGAGCGGACGCTGGAGGAGCTCGGGGCGCCTGACGCGCCTGACCTGACTGACGCGCCTGACGTGACTGACACGACGCGTGAGGCCTGATCCCGATCGCCTGACGCAGACATGAACGACGGCTGCCGCCGGTCCGACTCACGTCGGACCGGCGGCAGCCGTCTTCTTCGTGGCTCTGTATCCCGGGATCGCCGGGTCAGAGCCGGTGCTGCGCGCCGCGGCGGCGCAGGTACCAGGCACCGCCACCGGCGGCGGCCAGGGCCACGAGGGCCCCGCCCGCGACGAGGGTGTAGGTGCCGTAGTCCTCGCTGCCGCCCCCGAGACCGCCCCGGACGCCGCGCGCGGGCGCCGTCGTGGACGAGGTGGTCGGCGTGGCCCCGACGGTGACCGTCTGGGAACCGGCAGCCGAACCGTCGTCGCAGACCACCGCCACCGTATGGGTGCCGGTACTGACGTTCTGCCAGGAGGCGCTGCCGTTGGTCAGTTCCACTTGCCTGCCCTGGGCGAAGCTGGCCTGGCCGTTGCTCATCAGCGAGGCGTTGCCTCCGTCGGTGCAGGCCGCCGTGGTCACCGTCACCGTTGATCCCGTGGCGGTCACCGTGATCCCGGCGGCGAACGCCGTGGGAGCGGTCAGTGCCAGCGGAAGTGCAGCAGCGGCGGCGATGGTCAGGCCGGCGTGGACGAATATCTGAGTGGTACGCATGAGTCTCTGCCCTCCGGTGGCACGGGAGGCGGTACGTCCCATGCGCCGCCGGGGGTCGGGGAGCGCCCGTGCTACCTGACGACGAGCCAACGTGCCATCCACCCGGTCCGCATGCGGACAGCCACCGGGCAGGTGACGGAATCCTTCGTACGGCCGACGGACGACAGCTGACCCGGCGTCACTGGCAGGGGCCCTCAGCCGGTGGTGACCGTCCGTTCGGGGGAGTAGCCGCCCCACGTCCCGTCGGGGAGCTTGGCCCGCAGCTTCACGCGATGCGTGTCACCCGCCTTCTTGCCCACGTAGAAGCTGTGGGTGGCCTTCTTCTGGGGCGCCGTACCGCCGAACACCAGCGAGGTGGCGGTCTTGCCGTCGAGGTGGATCTGATACTCCGCCACCGCGCCGCCGGTGTGCGGCGGCGTCCAGGCCAGGTCGATGTAGTAGGCCCCGTCGTCGGCGTGGCGGGTCTTCGCGCGGAAGTCCGTCGGCGCCGTGCCCCGTCCGTCGTCCCGGCCGGCCGCGGTGGTGAGGCGGACGGCACGGCTTGCGGGCGACGCGTTGTCGGCCGCGTCGAGCGCCTTGACGGTGAAGCGGTAGTCCGTGCCCGGCCGCAACCCGGTGACGAGGGTCTCGCGCTCGCTCCCGTCCACGCTGTGGATCTTCGACGTGCCCTGATAGATCTCGTACGAGGCGACGCCCTGGTCGTCCTTCGACGCGTCCCAGGACAGCTTCACCGCCCTGCTCCCCTCGGCCGAGCCGCGCGGCGATCCGGGCCGCGAGGGCGGCTCGCGGTCCGCGGTGGCCGCGGCGGGCGTGGTCACCGTCAGCTTCTTGCTGGCCGGGCCGACGTTCCCCTCGGCGTCGCGGGCGCGGACGGTGAAGGTGTAGGCCGTGGACGGCTTCAGGCCGACGACGTCCACCATGTGCTTGCCGCCCGGCACGCGCTCGACCCTGGTGGCGCCCCGGTACACGTCGTAGCCGGTGACCTCGGTGTCGTCCGTGGCCTGGTTCCACATGACGTGGGCGGTGGTGGCGCTGCCCGCCTGGACGGTGACGCCTCGGGGGGCGGCCGGGGGCTGCACGTCCTTCGTGTCCTGGTCGCCGCCCCAGGCGCAGGCGCTGAGGGTGCAGGCGGCGAGGGCGCAGGTGGTGACGGTCAGGAGGGCGGCGATGGGGGTGGACATGTGGGGGGTCCGTCGCACGGTTGTGCCTTCCGCTCGGGCGGCATTGGTCCGGACCTATTTGACACAGGTGTCGAGTGCACATCAAGAGGGGTGCGCATGTGCGTCTCCGGGTTCGCGTGCACCGTCCGGACCCCGAACAGTGGCCGAGGTGTACGAGTCGGGACAGATTGGGATGTCCGGTCGCGTGCCGTGGCAACCGGCCGCGGCTCGTCCGACCAGTCGTCAGTTTCCTCCCAGGGAAGGTCCCTTCTCGTGCGCACCAGAACAGCGGCACTCGCAGTCGCCACCGGAGCCGTCCTGCTCTCGCCCGCGTCCCTGCCCGCGTCGGCGCATCCGCAGGGGGACACGGCGAACCCCAAGTCCCCTCAGAACAGTGGGATTTCAGGCCCTCCAGCTGCTCCGGCCGCTCCAGCCGTCCAGGAAGGTTCCGTGTCCGCCGCCGCGTTGCTCGCCAAGGTCGAAGGCTGTAGACAGGTCTCGCGCGACAAGTACCGTACGGACGACGGCGCCCGCGCGAACATCCCCGTCTGCGGCAAGCGGGGCGCGGTGTTCTGGAAGGCCGACATGGACATCGACTGCGACGGCCGCCGGAGCAAGGCCTGCAACCGGCGCACGGACCCGCTGTTCCTCGACGCCACCGCGTTCCAGGAGTCCACCGGCCGTCAGCTGAGCGCGGAGCACCTCCCGTACGTCGTCGTGCCGGGCGCGAGCCGCCGCTGGAGCCACACGGCGCACGGCATCACGGGCGGCTCGGTGGCCGCCGTGATCCACCAGGGCAAGGTCCTGTACGCCGTCGTCGGCGACACCGGCCCCAAGGACCTCATCGGCGAGGCGTCTTACGCGGCGGCGAAGTCGCTCGGCATCCGCCCCGACCCCCGGTCGGGCGGCACCGACGCGGGCGTCACCTACATCGTCTTCGAGGGCCCCAAGGCGTCGCCGATCGAGAACCACCGGGCCGCGGTCGCCCGAGGCGACGCGCTGGCCCGGCAGTTCCTCCGGCAGAACTGAGACGATCGGCGCAGGAAGTCGCCGATGGTCGCTACGCGCCATGACGCGCACCATGCCTCGCGCCACGAGCTGGTGTGATCGCTGAAGAGACAGGCGGGCCGTCCCGCCTGTCAGAGCACGCCCTCCGCTGCCCCTCACGCCTTCCGGTAGTCGTACGCCTCCGCCGCCGCGGCCTCCACCGCGTCGACATCGGCGCCCGCCGACGCGGCCACCACCGCCGCGACCGCGCCCTCCACGAACGGGGCGTCCACCAGGCGGGCGCCCTCCGGGAGCTCGTCGCCCTCGGCGATCAGCGCCTTCACGGTCAGGACCGCGCTGCCCAGGTCGGTGAGGATCGCGATGCCCGCGCCGCGGTCGACCTTCGCCGCCGCCTGGGCGATGAGCTCCGAGCTGGTGCCCAGGCCGCCGTCCTCGGTGCCGCCCGCGGCGGCCACGGGCGCGGTCGCCCCGCCGCCCGCGAGCCCCATGGCCAGCGCGGCGACGGACTCCGCGACGGCACCGCTGTGCGAGACGAGGACGATGCCGACCATCTTGTCGTCACTCACGGCCGGCCTCCGCGGTCTGCGCGAGCGCGTCGAAGAGCAGCGCCGACGAGGTCGCCCCGGGATCCTGGTGGCCGATGCTGCGCTCGCCCAGATAGCTGGCCCGCCCCTTGCGCGCCTGGAGCGGCGTCGTGGCGAGGGCGCCTTCGTTCGCGGCGTCGCGCGCCGCGCCGAAGGACTCCGCGAGCGCGTCGACCGCCGGGACGAGGGCGTCCAGCATGGTCTTGTCGCCGGGCACGGCGCCGCCGAGCGCGCTCACCGCGTCGACGCCGGTGCGCAGCGCGTCGGCGAGCTGCTGCTCGTCGACCTCGGCGGCGTCACCGAGCGACTTGCCGGTACGCCGGAGCAGCGTCCCGTAGAGCGGCCCCGACGCACCCCCCACGGTCGAGATCAACTGCCGCCCCGCCAGGGTGAGCACGGCCCCCGGCGTGGCGGGCGCCTCCTTCTCCAGCGTGGCCGCCACGGCGGCGAACCCGCGCTGGAGGTTGCTGCCGTGGTCGGCGTCACCGATCGGCGAGTCCAGCTCGGTGAGCCGCTCCGCCTCCCGGTCGACGAGGGCGGCGGCCGAGGTCAGCCACTGACGGAAGAATGCGGCATCGAGCACGGAAACTCCTTGCGGGGTAGAACAGTCGGGCAGTGCGGCACGAGTGGTACGTGGTGACGGCGGGGCGTCCGTATACGGATCAGATACCCCAGCGGAGCCCGGCGGTACGCACCGGAGCGTTCCACAGCCGCAGCAGCTCCTCGTCGACCTGGCACAGGGTGACGGAGGCCCCGGCCATGTCCAGCGAGGTCACGTAGTTGCCGACCAGCGTGTGCGCCACGACGACACCGCGCTCGGCCAGGACCCGCTGGACCTCGGCATTGAAGCCGTACAGCTCGAGGAGGGGAGTGGCCCCCATGCCGTTGACGAGCACGAGCACCGGGTTGCGGGGGTTGAGATCCTGGAGCACGACGTCCACGGCGTAGTCCGCGATCTCACTGGACGTCATCATCGGGCGCCGCTCACGTCCGGGCTCCCCGTGGATCCCGACGCCCAACTCCAGCTCGCCGGCGGGCAGATCGAAGGTCGGGCTGCCCTTGGCAGGCGTGGAGCAAGCACTCAGCGCGACCCCGAAGCTCCGCGCGTTCTCGTTCACCTGCCGCGCGATCGCCTCCACCCGCTCCAGAGGCATGCCCTCGTCGGCAGCCGCGCCCGCGATCTTCTCCACGTAGAGCGTGGCGCCGGTGCCGCGCCGCCCGGCCGTGTAGAGGCTGTCGGTGACGGCCACATCGTCGTTGACGAGCACCTTGGCGACCTGGATGCCCTCGTCCTCGGCGAGCTCGGCGGCCATGTCGAAGTTGAGGACGTCGCCCGTGTAGTTCTTCACGACGAACAGGACCCCCGCCCCGCTGTCCACGGCGGCCGCGGCCCGCACCATCTGATCGGGCACCGGTGAGGTGAACACCTCACCGGGACAGGCGGCCGACAGCATGCCCGGTCCCACGAACCCGCCGTGCAGCGGCTCGTGCCCGGACCCCCCGCCGGAGACGAGGGCGACCTTCCCTTCGACGGGGGCGTCCCTGCGCACGATCACGCGATTCTCCACGTCGATCGTCAGGTCGGGATGCGCGGCCGCCATGCCCCGCAGCGCGTCCGCTACGACCGTCTCCGCGACGTTGATCAGCATCTTCATGGGTACCTCCTGGGGAGCCTAACAGGTCAGTCGCTGACCTGTGTTTTTGCAGGTCAGTATGGGTGGGAGTCGTTTTCGATCTTGGCGGTCCGTGGCGGCTTGGAGCGGGTGCTGGCGGTACTGACGCTGACTTAATGCTGACTTTGGTGACGCCTCGTCAGGTCGGAAAAGCGGTCGGGTGCGGCTTGGTCGGGTTCCCTGCTGTCGGCAGTATCGACCTTGCGGCAGCGAAGGTCACGCTCGTGCACGGCATCGGAGCGCCCCGGTCCGTCAGGAACCGTGCAGTTGTGGCCGCACGCCGGCGCCTCAGCGCGTCTGGCCTCGGCCTCAGGCGGTGTGAGGGGCACTCCAGCCTTCGCCTGCGTCAAGAGTGCCCGTGATGCGGCGTTCGCCGCCTGGGCTGGATGCGGTGCCAGACAGGCAGGTTCTTCGTCTGCTGGCGGTACACGCACTATAGGACCCCCGACCCGCAGGAACGGTCGGGCGACGCGTAGAGGGCTGACACTGGACCGTAACTGGTCCGGGCTTGGGCCCACAGGCGGGCATTGAGGACTTGGTTGGCGACCTGATGGTGGATCTAGAGGGCCTCGACTGTGAGCGGGGCGTCCCAGTCTCTCCATGGTGCAGTCGCGTCGTGACCTGGCGTCGGGGGTCGCTCGCGCTCGGACTGCGATGGGGTTGTGGTGGAACTTCATCGGGCGGTCGAACGAGGATATCGCACAAGCCCGTTCGGACTGGATGGAAAGCTCGCGCTTCGGCGAGGTGAAAGGCTATGACGGTGACCGGATCCCTGCGCCGGACTTGCCGCCTGTGCCGCTGAAACCGCGGGGACGGGTACGCTGAGCTGGGCAAATGCCTGCCCTGCTCGAGATTCGAGCGGTGGTTGGCTCAGGGCGGCGACTAGGGGGCCGCGATGTTGCGCAGCCCCTGAATTCGGATGCTGCAGAGGGGCTTCGCGGTCCAGGGTGTGATCCTCTGTGGCAGAGCTTGGCAGACCTAATGCTGACCCAATGCTGACCTTCCTGACTGCCCGCCAGATCGGTTGGCTTGCAGGTTGGACGCACCTAGCTGCCCCTGCCGGCGATGAACCGCCGACCTGAATGCTGACCCCTGGTGCAGGTAAGATCATTCAAGGGAACGGAGAGCTGCTGGCTTGCTGCGCAATTGGGCACGGTCTTTGTGGGGGTTCGACAACCTCAGGGGTCTCCGGCGCTGAACGGCGGGCTGCATGGGGTTGAGAGCTGCCCCCCGATTTCGATGCGGTCGTCTTCTCGGGCTCGACGTGTTGGAGCATCTGACCGTCGAACTTGGGGCCATCCCTGTTCCGCTTTGTGGAGTGCGCGCCCAGCTGTGCGGCATGGGGAGGTTCGGCGACAACCCGGAAGTCTGTGTCGGCGACGGGTGTGCCGGCGGGCAGGTCGGACAGCCAGAAGCGGGTCTGGGTGCCCTCACCGTCGGGCCATTCGGCCAGCAGGTGCACCCGGGGCAGCACGCCGTCCCACCGGCCGTGCGCGGCCACCGCGGCCGCCCGGGCCATCTGGCACGGACGCACTCTGGCCGGCCGGACCAACAGGGCCAGGAAGCGGGAGGTCATCGGGCCGCGGGAGCCTTGGCGCCAGGTCACCGTCTGGAAAGCTTCCCGGCCGGCGGCCGCGGCCAGGTCCGCCACCGCCACCGGTGGCTGCCGGTAGCGGGATTCCGGTCGGCGGCCGGTGCCCGACCAGGCCGGGGTCTCGGGGACCGCTGCATCCGGCTGGACCGTCAGGCCGCCGCGGATGGCGACCATGTAGGGGTGTTGCCGGGCGGTCAGGGCGGCGCGGAAGTCGGCGTTCTGGCCGTAGTCGGCATCGGCCACCACGAGCGGCGGCGACAGCTGCCACCCGGCCAGTTCGTCCAGGGCGTCCAGCGCGAGGCGCCACTTCTCCCGGTGCCCCACGCCTTGGGGCACCCGGGCCCTCTCGCGCCGGCAGCTGTCGCGCTCCCACTCCGGGGGCAGGAACAGGAGCCAGTTGAGCGGGCACGAGGCGCGATCGGAGACGGCGTGCACGCTGACCGCGACCTGGCATTGGCCTGCTTGCCCAGCGCCCCGCAGTACTGCGGGGCGACCCCGACCGACATGTTCCCGTCCTTGGGGAAGGACACGTCGTCGATCACCCAGGCTTCCGGGGCGATCTGCGGCACCAGCCGCCCGGCGATCCGCCGGCGTACCGGCACCGGATCCCAGGTGGACTGGTTCACGAACTGCTGCAGGTTCTGCTCATTGCCGTCCGGCAGCCGCGAGGCCATGGCCTGGACCGACTTGCGGCGGCCGTCCATCATCAGGCCCCGCAGATAACAGTCGCCCTTGGCCCGCTGGTCCTTACGCGGCACCGAGGCGAACACATCCGCCACGAACAACGCCAACGCCGCCCGCATACGCTCCACTTCGTGCGAGTCCACACCTCCAACATGCTCTTGATCAGCACAAACCGAACGACCTAACGGAGTCCGACTAGTGTCCTGCGCCAGTAGTTGGCCGTTAGTAGGTGTGTGATTTCTGCTGCTGGTGCGTCAGTTCCTCGTCGGGGCCCCAAGCTGGAGCCCCTG